>JBIIMS010000026.1:0-11125 GCA_044337875.1 Gemmataceae bacterium | reverse complement strand
TTGGGCGATGTGAACGGCGATGGTAAACTTGATATCATCACTGCGAATTTTAACGACAGCAACGCCAGCGTTCTCTTGGGCAATGGCAATGGTACCTTTCAAGGCCAGCAAACCTTCGCCACGGGAAATCGTCCACGCTCCGTGAGCTTGGGCGATGTGAACGGCGATGGCAGATTAGACATCATCACTGCGAATCTTGTCTCTTACGATATCAGTGTTCTTTTGGGCAATGGCAATGGGACCTTCCAAGGCCAGCAAACCTACGCCGCGGGAGATCAACCAAGCTCGGTGACCTTGGGCGATGTGAACGGCGATGGTAGATTAGATATCATCACTGCAAATTCTGGTTCCTCCTCCAACAACGTTAGCGTGCTCTTAAATAGCCTTGCATTCACTGGGCAGACCGCTAATGTTGGCACTGCCCCAACACCTACTCCTACACCAACGCCTACACCTAGCCCAACACCAACGCCAACACCTACTCCAACAGCGCCGCTAATCACAGGAACGCCAACGCCTCCCTCTTCTAGTGGTTCTAGTACGGTCAACCTTTATAACCCTGCAACCGGCCAACCCACAGGCACCGCAGTCCCATTCCCCGGATTTGAAGGCCCTGTAAAAGTTGCTTCAGGCGACTTCAACAACGATGGAGTGGCAGACATCGTCGCAGGCGCAGGCTTCGGAGGCGGTCCAGCTATCGCTATCCTTAACTCCCAAACCGGCGAAATCATGGAAAGCTTCTTCGCTTTCGATCCAGCCTTTACCGGTGGTGTGTTCGTCGCAGTACAAGATACAAACGGTGATGGAATCTTAGATATCATCGCATCTGCAGGCCCTGGCGGTGGCCCAGAAGTTCGTATCTTCAATGGAGCAAACCTCAATCTTCTTCGATCCTTCTACGCTTATGCAGAAGATTTTACCGGCGGTGTTAGCGTTGCATCCGTCGACTTCAACAACGATGGAATCTTAGATCTAGTTACCGGCGCAGGGCCCGGTGGCGCACCCCATGTTAAAGTCTATGATGGCACTACCAATGCAATCATCAGCCAATGGTACGCCTATCCCGAAACCTTTACCGGAGGTGTCTTCGTCGCAGTAGGCGACATCGGCAACGATGGCACCTTCGAAGTCGTCACCGGCGCGGGCCAAGGCGGTGCTCCCGTCGTTGCAGTCTGGGATCCCTTCACCGGCGCATTACTTTCTCAGTTTTATGCCTACGCAGAAGACTTCACAGGCGGCGCTCGCGTTGCAATCAACGATGGCAATGGCGATGGAATTGCAGATATCCTCACCGGCGCTGGCCCAAGCGGTGGCCCTCATGTTAAAGCCTTCAGCTTCCCTGCTTTGGATATACTGTTTCAGTTCTACAGCGGTGAACAAACCAACCCAGGCGGCGTCTTCGTCAGCTAACCACTGATGTAAATTTCGAACAACCCTTTCCCCATCTCCTCTTTGAAGTGGGTGGGGTTTTCTTTTTGACTCGTGTCATTCAAAAACTAGCAAAAAGATTCGTGATGTCTGATGGAATACTTTCATTTGGTTTTTACCTGTAGAGGAAAAGTTTAGTGTTTAAACTCTTGGGGTATTGTGCCATAATTCTTTTAAGTTATGTGATTAACTCCCGCCTTGTACTTAAATTGGAAATCAAAATGAACGCACTTTATATCGCTGCGATTTTCGCCATTTCGTTTTTTCCGGGGGCAGATACCGTTCCGGTTCGCACTATAAAAAGTGGCGCTTGGTCTGATCCCGCAACTTGGGAATCAAAAAAAATACCCAAGGCAGGAGATAAAGTAATTATCCGGACCGGGCACAAGGTGCTTTATGATGTCGCTTCCACAGAAATAATTCGCGGTATGCAAATTGGCGGAGAATTGACTTTTGACACCACCAAAGATACCCGCCTAGAAATAGGCCTCATCCGAGTTCAACCGGGCGATGAATACAGCGAAGAAGGTTTTGAATGTGATGGGCATTTTGTTGCGCCAGATAAAGTTGCGAATATGCCTGTGTTCGAAATTGGTAGCGCATCCAACCCTGTTCATGCAGATAAAAAAGCAATCATTCGGCTTCATTATCAAGAAGGCATGAAGAAAGATTCCTGCCCTGCGATCGTTTGTTGCGGGGGTAGATGGGAAACCCATGGCGCAATACTTGATCGATCATGGGTCAAGTTGGCGAAAAATGCAATTGTTGAAGATAAAACCCTGAATGTTGCAGAAGGTATCAATGGTTGGAAGGTGGGCGACAAAATAGTAGTCACCGGTTCTCGAACCCATGGTACTAAAAAAGATAAATCTGATGCAGAAGAACGCATCATCTCTGCCATCAAAGGCCAGGAAATTACTATAGACACCCCGCTTACCATGAATCATTCGGGTGAGGGAAATTATCGTGCTGAAGTTGCCAATCTTAGTCGAAATATAGTGATCGAATCTGCAAGTCCCGATGGCGAACGAGGCCATACTATGTATCACCGCGATTCAACAGGTTCGCTTGCCTATACCGAGTTCAGGCACTTGGGTAAGAAAAATACTCTCGGTCGTTACAGCATTCACTTTCATCTTGCAGGCGAAACCATGCGTGGCGGATTTGTTAAAGGTAATTCGATTTGGGATAGCCATAATCGTTGGGTAACCATTCATGGAACCAATTATCTTTATGTTAATGACAATGTAGGTTATCAAAGTATTGGCCATGGGTTCTTTCTTGAAGATGGCACGGAAGTAAATAATATTCTTGATCGCAATCTTGCAATCATGGCGAAAGCGGGGAAGAAACTCCCCAAGCAGGTTTTGGGCTTTGATCAAAACGAAGGCGCTGGGTTTTGGTGGGCTAATAGCCTTAACACCTTTACCAATAATATCGCTGCAGAGTGCGGCCTTTATGGGTTCCGATATGAAGCAACTCCCACAAGTGCGCAGAAACTCGATTTCAAAATCCTGCAACCCGATGGTACCTACAAAACGACGGATATACGAACGCTTCCCTTTGTTAAATTTGATGGCAACGAGGTTCATAGTAGCCATGGGCTTTATGGCGTTAACCTAGGCGAGGGAGTTAACCGAGTGGGGCCGGATATTAGCCATCCTTTTGTGGTGCGCAACTTGAAAATCTGGGATATCCACTATGCTTTCAGGCCTCAGGTTCCTTCTCTTGTGGTTGAAAATCTTGATATCCATCAGGCGTCTTACGGAGTTTATCATCCTAATTTTGACAATCACTTTTACAGGAATGTTTCCATCAGTAAAACCAATACCGAGCCTTTTAATCGTGGCCATGATGACCTTAGCGTTCAATATGGTTTGCTTGCAGTGGATGGGCTTACCTTTGATGATTGCAGATCTGGGGGCATGCCTTTAATCCAGATTTCCGATCAAAACCCTACTGGAAAAGCTCAATCGCACTTCAAAAATCTGAAGGTGGTGAATTGGAATGATAAAAGTGGCGCTAGAGCTGTTGTTAATCTTGGCGGTGGACCCAGATTGAAACCCGAGTTCCCTCATGGCGTTGATGTTTATGTTCATGATTGGTTTGGTGTGGGCAAGACTGCATTGGTCGCCAGCACTCGAACCCAGGATTATAAATCGAATGAGAAAGATTTTAAAAAGGTAAGCTTCTTTACAGGGGATGAATCTCAGGCTAAAGAAGTTACGGATGTACCATTTCCGAACTTCCCCAAGCTTGTTGATGATCTGCCACCATTTTCGGTTATTACCCGAATTCAAAAAGAAGGGGCTAAAATTTTGGTGGAAGGTGTTGCCTCTGATAATGGCACGGTCGCAAAAGTTTTGATTAATGGCAAGGAAGCAAGCATGCTGACTCCCGGTTTCGTCACCTGGAAAATTTCGTTGGATGATCTGCCTTCTGGGGCAGAGGTGGAAGTCAAGGCCATAGATGGTGCTGGCAATGAGGAAAAGTTTACCCAAAAGCGCAAGGTGCCTTAAGTTGTTTCAGTTAACAACTTGTTCGAATATTATAAATAAAAGGCATCGAACTCAGGTATTTAGCTGGTTCTCGGTGAACAAAAATAATTATTATTTTATTGTTTAATTTCTTGATTTACCTGTTAGACTCTGAAACTATATGAATCGGGGGCTGTAGATTGTTTTGAAGTTTTCACGAATGATACTTCGATCTAAGTTTTCCCGGTTTTCCTTCTGTATGGTATTTTCTGATTCTTGTTTAGGGTCGGTCATATTAAGCAGTGGGATTTTAGGATTTTATTTTCAAGGAGCAGATATGAAGAAGTTTTATGTTTTGGCGTTTACCTTTGCAGCTATGACCCTGCCAGCTTTCGCACAAGAAAAAGCACCAGCAACCAAGGTTGTACCTGAAGCTAAGACCACCACAACCGTTGTTGAAGAAAAGCGTATGCTTAGCCGTTTTCGCCGTGATTCTGAATCACCTAAGCTTTCCGATCGCATCAGCGATAAGCTTGGCAATCGTACCTCCAGTGGTTTCCTTTCTAATCTTAGGAATCGCTAGAACTTTCTGTTTCCCTAGTGGAAACAGCTTAGTTTAAATATTGCGCCAGCAATCATTACGATTGTTGGCGTTTTTTTTGATACCAATTCGTTCCGATTCCCTTTCAATGATTCCATCCTTGACATGACCATTCTTAAAGGTAAACTTAAATTTTTAAGGTTTGCTATTGGATTGATGATTTTTAGTCCACTATTTATTTGCAAATTAAGAGATCTCTGCCTAGGGTCGCATCTTTTGTTTTCAAAATAGTCGTTTAAAAGTTCAGGTTTTTTTAGTTGGTTTTAAGGAACACCATGAGTTGTTGCAATTCCGACTCCTGTTTAATTAGTCCGTCTTTTTTTGCGGGTGCGATTGTTTTCCTCCTAGGCTTTTCCTTCTCCTCTGCGGCTTTTTCTTTTGATGAACCTGTTGCGAATCTGCCGAAAATTAATTTTGCCCTCGATGTGCAACCCATTCTTAAGGCGCGATGCTTTGAGTGCCATGATTCTGCGAAGCAGCGTGGCAGCCTAAGGTTGGATACATCATCAGGGATAAAAAAGGGAGGTTTGTCCGGGCCGATTGTTAATCTGAAAACACCTGAAGATAGCTCGATTATCCTTCATATAAAGGGTGCAAAAGATTTTGAGCGAATGCCGCCAAAGGGCGACCCGTTGACTGCGATTCAAATTCAAAAACTACTTTCATGGATCATTCAAGGCGCAGTTATACCTTCGGAAATTGTTAATTCTAAATCAGTTTCTGAAACTCTTGGCGGATGGTCTTTTGTTCCAATTAAAAGTCCTTCGGTTCCACTACAACCAAAAGAAGTAATGCCATGGGTTCGAAATCCAATCGACTCCTTTGTTCTTGAAAAACTTCGAGCGAATGGTTTAAAGCCATCCCCGGAGGCTGATAAACGAGTCCTTGCACGAAGGGTTTTTATCACTCTAACCGGGCTTTCTCCAACTCCTTCCGAAATGCTTGCGTTTCTTGATGATGCTGATCCAAATGCGTATGAAAAGTTGGTTGATCGATTGCTTGCTTCTACCCGGTATGGAGAACGCTGGGCCAGGCATTGGCTTGATGTGGCCCACTATGCAGATTCACACGGGCAAGATCAGGATCGTTTCCGGCCTAATGCATGGCCTTATCGTGATTATCTGATTCGATCATTTAATGATGATAAACCATATGCGCGTTTTCTTAGGGAACAAATCGCAGGCGATGTTTTATATCCTGAAGACCCCATGGCAGTGGTTGCAACCGGATTTCTTGCAGCAGGCCCTTGGGATGAAAGCGGACTTCGAGACATAAATGAGAATTCCATTGACCGCCAGATCGCACGAAATCTTGATCGGGATGACATCGTCGCTTCGACCATGACCACATTCGCAGGGCTAACTGTTCATTGCGCTCGTTGTCATGATCATAAATTCGATCCCATAACCCAAGCAGATTATTATTCCCTTCAAGCGGTTTTTGCAGGTATCGATAAAGCGCAACGAGCTTATGACCCTGATCCTGTTATTGCAAAAAAGCGATCATCTTTGCAATCGGACTTGCAAATGATTCGCGGATTAAAGGGCAGGGTAGATCCCCGCCTTCTTTCCAAAGAAATACAAAACGAGGCTACAATCTTTGAAAAAGATTGGCGCACTGGGTCAGGTTCCTGGTCCATTTTGAAACCAGAATTGTTTGTTTCTAAAAATGGTTCACTCTTGCAGCTTTTACCAGATAACTCGATTGTTGCCTCTGGTGTTTCGCCCGAAAAAGACACCTACTCGGTGACTGTTTCTACTCCAAAAATTTCTCTTACTGGTTTAAGGCTTGAAGTTTTAACGGATGAAAACTTGCCTTTCAAAGGCCCCGGTCGTGCCATCAATGGCAACTTGCATCTTTCTGAAGTTAGAGTTCGTATCCATCCCAAAGGTAAACCTGACAAATCGATTCTAGTAAAGTTAAAGTCTGCAACTGCTGATTTTAATCAGGAAGGTTGGGGGATTGCTCGGACCATCGATGGTAACCCTGAAACAGCATGGGGAATACATCCTGAAGAAGGTAAACCTCACCAAGCTGTTTTTGAATTTGAAAAAACTGTTGGGTTTGAAGAGGGATCTGTCATTAATGTTGAACTTGATCAGTTGCATGGCCGTATGCATTTGATAGGCAGATTTCGGCTTGCGTTGACCACCGCCGTTTCTGTAAACGATGCCAACAAAATCATTCCTGCTAATATCGCTACGATTTTGGAAACACCTCAAGAAAAACGAACTGATCCCCAGCGGGCTGAAGTTGCGCAATGGCTTTGGGAAAATCGAATTGGAAAAGAGTTGGTAATGTTGCCCCCTCAATCAATGGTCTACTGTGGAACCAATCAGTACACACCTGAGGGAAGTTTTCGTCCCACCATTACCCCACGCCCTATTAATATTCTTGCCCGTGGTGAGATTTCAAAGCCAGGCGCACTTGTTGCACCCGGTGCGGTTATGGCTGTACCAGGGTTGAAGGCGGATTTTCAAATTCGTGATCTAAATGATGAAGGCCAGCGCAGAATTGCCCTTGCGGATTGGCTCGCTAATCCTGCAAATATGCTTACTTGGCGCGTTATTGTTAATCGCATCTGGCATTACCATTTTGGCAAAGGCATCGTTGATACTCCTAATGATTTTGGAAAAATGGGGGGCATCCTTTCCCATCCTGAACTTCTCGATTGGCTGGCTGCTGACTTTATTAATACTGGCGGATCTTTTAAAAACCTTCATCGCCTGATTGTTACTAGTAGTACTTTCAGGCAGGCAGTTCACCACGATCCAATCGCATTTGCCAAGGATGCAGACAACAGATTGTTGTGGCGCATGAACCGCAGCAGGCTTGATGCTGAAACTTTGCGCGATACCGTTCTTCTTGCCAGTGGTAGATTGGATGACTCCATGTTTGGACCACCTACTAAACATTTTATCATGAAGCCTGGTATTCATGTGACGCCCGAGGCTGATTACGATCGTTACGATGTAGATGCCCCCGAAGCCCGCAGGCGAAGTGTATATCGTTATATATTCCGCACTCGCCCAGATCCCTTGCTGGAAGCACTCGATTGCCCAGACGCTTCTCAGTCTGCTCCGGTACGATCAACCTCGGTTAGTGCTCCTCAAGCCTTGGTTCTTTGGAACAATAAATTTATCCTACGCCATGCAGAGCACCTTGCAGCTTTGGCCGAAACTTGTTCAACACCCTCGCAACGAATCCGATTTATTGCACAGCGATTGCTTTGCCGATTGCCCACCCCGGCTGAAGAAATTGCCTGGATCGATTATTCACAGAAACATGGATTAGCAAACTTTTCTAGAGTGTTACTTAACAGCAGCGAATTCCTTTTCATTGATTAGCAGGGAGCTTGCCATTAATTTCGATCGTCGCAATTTTCTCGGCACAGGTTTTAGCGGGCTTGCATTGTCCCAGCTTCTTGCATCAACCGATGCCGAAAAATCTAATCCTCTTTTTAATGGAGGGCTTCATCATAAGGCTAAAGTGCGCAGGGTTATTCAGATTTTTCTGAATGGCGGCATGAGCCAGATGGATACTTTTGATTTCAAGCCAGAGTTGGAAAAGCGCCATGGCCAAACCGTGGATGTCGGGCTTAAGGCCACTGCAACAGGCACACCCGGCCCTTTGATGAAGTCGCCTTTCAAATGGAAACAGTTTGGAAAATCAGGCCGTTGGGTTACCGATGTTTTTCCACACATGGCCGAACATGTTGACGATATGGCGTTTTTAATGGCGATGCAATCCAAGTCGAATGTTCATGGCCCCGCAAGCTATCTTCAAAATACCGGATTCCTATTGCCAGGCTTTCCTTCCGCAGGTTCATGGATTAGTTACGCTTTAGGTAGGTTGACTGATGATCTCCCAGCTTTCATCGTAATGCCTGATATGCGCGGATTACCTTACAACGGCATGGGTAATTTTTCTTCAGGCTTCCTTCCTATTTCTCATCAGGGCACCTCTGTCAACCCTGCATCCCCTGCTCCTATTCCAGATCTCCAACCCCCAGCCAGCAGTAAATTTATCACCCCCGCAGCAAGTGTGGATGGATTGAAATTGCTTAATAATATGAACCAAAACTTTGCTGCAGATCGGTTGGGCGATTCTAGACTTCAAGCACGCGTTGAAAGTTATGAACTTGCTGCAAAGATGCAACTTGCAGCTCCCGAGGTGTTTGATCTTTCCCGTGAGACTGCTTTTATTCATGAGCGCTATGGCACATCCCGCCCCGGTTCTGATGGTGCTTTTTCGCGCAACTGCCTTTTGGCCAGAAGGTTTGCTGAACGAGGCGTCAGGTTTGTTCAGGTTTGGAGCGGTGCGGGTGGTCCCAAGAATAACTGGGATAACCATACTAATATTCCAACCGAACTGCCTCCCATCGCTAAGCAAGTTGATCAACCTGTTGCTGCGCTTTTAATGGATCTCAAAGCGCGAGGCTTGTTTGCTGATACACTTCTTGTTTTCACAACCGAGTTTGGCCGTATGCCCTTTACTCAAAGTGGAGTTGGCCGTGATCATAATGGCAGCACTTTTGTTACTTGGCTTGCTGGCGCCGGTGTTAAAGGGGGCGTTTCTCACGGCGAAAGTGATGAGTTTTCTTATAAGGCCGCTATTAATAAAACTAATTGCTACGATCTTTACGCAACCATCCTTCATCTAATGGGGGTTGATCACGAAAAACTTTCTGTTCGCCATAATGGAATTGATCGCAGACTTACCGATGTGCATGGCGAAGTTATAAAGCCCATACTTGTTTGAATTTAACCAATTACTTTTTCAAGATTCACCAGTCTGCTCTTTTCATTTAATGATTTTGTAGCAGCGCAAATAGTCGCAGTTACTTTTAAAATCTCTGGATGCGGCAATGGTTCTACCCTTGTTCTTAACATTTCTAAAAATACATCCGCCATTCTGAATATTTGGTAATGATGGCCTAGCCAGTAATGCTCTTCGATTGCTGGCGTCCATGTGTAGGTCTTCTTCGTAAATGAAGCCGAGGTGTGGCAATAAAATTTTGACATGTCAGGCCTAGCATACCAAACTTCGCCCGGCATTCTATCTTTGTAAAATTTATTTGCGCGTGATGTTGGCGGCATCAATCGATGTCATCTGGCCGTAACCAGGTTTCCAACTTGCATTGAAATCACCTGTTCCCACGATCGTGGTTTTATCATCCAATTTCGCATCCCATGTTTTTGCCAATACGCCTTCTTTGTCTACTTGCACCACCACTTTGTATTTTCCAGAAGGAAGTGATGGCCCTGATTTTCTCCAAGCAGCTTCCCTTTCAGAACCTCTGGGGGCCATTACCGTTATGGTGTGCTGCCATGTTTTTCCTTTTCCCCAAACCAATCGATCAGATACTGCAATTGGATCTTTCTCCCAATTTTCAAGTTTTTCATCCCACATATAAATGGTGGTGAAAAGTAACTTATCGCCCCAATCCGCAGGCGTATTCGTAATCTTGAACCAGAATTCTGTTCCAAACTGTGTTTGATTGTTGCTTTGCTTGGGTAGGTCTGTTGCCATCTTGTATTTGCCACCTTTGATTCGGGCGTAGTCTTCAATCCAATTTCTAAATGACTGATAACCAAGGTCCCCTATTAAAAATTTCTTTCCGCCACCATGCTTCACTTCATTCAAGGGCTTTAAAAGCAGCAAGCTTTTTTCAGGATTATCTAAATCAATATTATCTAAATCAATAAGCTTCGTCTTCGCAAGTATATAATCCATGGTTTCTGCAGACGTCTTTTTGAACCAAGTAACTCGGTCGCCATGCTCTTTTTGCAATTTAACAGAATCAGGATGCCCTGCAGTATGGCAGTTCATGCAGCGAAAACGCATAGCCCAAATGTTTTGTTCAAACGATTCTAATAAACGGTCTTTGCGGGCATGTCGCACAATTTCCACGGGCTTTTCTGGCCCGCCTAGTTCTTCTTGTGTTAGCTTTGGCATTTTTAGTAATGCTTCGTCTTTGCAGCAGGCTTTGATCCATTCCGAAAATGCATTCAGTTCTTCGTCTCGGGTCTTTGCCAAAATTATGTTAGGCTTAGAATTAGTATCCTTCATTGAAATGAATTTAAGGATACGCGACTTTTCAGGTTCCTTTATATTCACCAAGCCTTGATCCCGCATCGAAAGAAAGGTTTTTTCTGAAGTCGATAGAATGTAATTTTTTATGTCTAGGTTAGCCAGATGGCATTCTGTGCAACTAGATGGATTTGGCGATTTAAATATTGGCAGAATTCTTTTTTCGAACACTACTTTTGGGTTATCGGCAACTACAGTTTCACTTGCCCCGGTAAGAATTAAAAATGATAAAAAAAAGGATGCATGGCATAGCCTCGTAACGGCAGATAAAGAAAAACCACAGTGCCTGTGATTATAACCTTAACCTCTGCGAGCAGTTTATTAATTTGATTAAACTAGAAGTTGCATATTGCTGTCTTGATTTGAATAGAACGATCCGAAGAAAAAAGTTCTCAATAACTTAAGAGGCCCCTCCCGGATTCGAACCGGGGATAGCGGATTTGCAATCCGCGGCCTTACCACTTGGCGAAGGGGCCTTATTAATTGGGGTATCTTAACGGGGTTGGCCATCGAGGTCAACCTTAGT
>JBIIMS010000030.1:0-3397 GCA_044337875.1 Gemmataceae bacterium | reverse complement strand
ATTATTGCCTGGCGAATTGTTTGTACATCGCAATGTTGCCAATGTGGTGATTCATACCGATTTAAATTGTCTTTCAGTTATGCAGTATGCGATCGAGGTTCTGAAGGTAGAGCATGTGATTGTATGTGGGCATTATGGATGCGGGGGGGTGATAGCTGCGCTTAACGACAATAGGTATGGCTTGATTGATAATTGGTTGCGCCATGTGAAGGATGTACGCGAAAGGCATGGGCATCATATCAGTTTGCTAAAAGATCAAAAACAGAAGGAAGATTGTATGTGTGAGCTAAATGCGATCGAGCAGGCGATTAATGTGTGTCAGACTACGATAGTGCAGGATGCTTGGGTGCGGGGCCAGAATTTAACCGTGCATGCATGCATTTATGGACTAACGGATGGGGTTTTGAAGGATTTAGGATTGAGCGTAAGCGGTTTGGAAGAGATGAATTCGAATTATCTGAATGCACTTGCGTTAGAAGGTATCGGGGTGAAGGATTTAACAAGGCTGCCAAGGATTGTGCATTAATCAAGTTTGATTATCAGGGCGCTTCACAGGTGTTGCCAAATTAACTGAGTGTTTATTTGTTAATCCCCCTGCTTAAAATGGGTTTAACCGTTGAGAGATGGTTGAAAAATCATCTCGTATTAAGGTGGGAAAATAAGGCCCTAGACCTTGGATAATCACTCCTATAATATTACGTTATGAACAAATCACCACTTTTGAATTCGATTTTAGCCCTGCTGGTTTCTTTTACCGGGTTGTTTATGACCCTGTATTCCTTGGCAACTCCAAAGCTTTTTGGATCGGAAACACTCAGGCTTATCTTTACTGAATTTGCTGTGTTCCTTTCCATTTTCGGATTGGTCTGTTTTGCGATTACTTTTATTGCCCGATCGAAGCGCTTCTAATTCTCTCTAATCATTGATCTTGTTCTTCTCTTTTTGCCGATATTAGCTTGCGTAAGTCGCCCCGACGGGGCATACTTATTCTGTATAGTTACACTGGATGTATAGTTATCCTGCCTGCAAGCAAGTTCCAACGCGTATAAAGCAACTGCAAGAGGAATTACTTATGTCGATCACCAAGTTTCCCAATACAGGCATAAGGGTTGGTTCGCGTAGGTGGTTTTTGCAGACTGGGTTGGGAAGCTTGGCAGCTTTACCCCTGGCAGGTTTTTCGCCCGCTGCTAATGTTGCTCCGGGCAATAAAAAGAAAGCTGTTGTACTATTCTGGCTTTCGGGTGGCCCTAGCCATATTGATATGTGGGATCCTAAACCCGATGCCCCTTCGGAAGTGCGTGGCCCCTTTTCCACCATTCAGACCACCATACCAGGCGTTAGGTTTTCAGAGCATCTTCCTTTGCAGGCTTCCATCGCACATAAACTTTCAATACTTCGTTCTGTAGATTGCAAAGCCAGTAACCATACCCCAATTACCATGCAGGCAGGAAACAATCTTGCCCGCAGGGTGGATAGCAATCGTGATGGCGATGGCTGGCCTTCGATGGGTTCGATTGCTGCCAAGTTTCATGGATCGAACGATCCTTCGTTGCCACCCTTTGTTGCACTTGCAGATTCGTTAAAAGCGGATGTATGGGGGGCGGGGCATATGGGCGGCGCATTCGAACCAATACAAGGTTCAACACTTGCAGGAAGGCTTAATCTTCCTGAAGGGTTAAATATAGAATCGTTGCGCGATCGGGATGGCCTAAGGCAGGGCTTTGATAAATTACAACGCACCTTCGATGCCAATGGCACGCTCGAAAAGATGGATCAATCCAATGCTCAAGCCATGGATCTTGTGCTTACAGGCAAAGCCAAGCAGGCGTTTGATCTGGACAAGGAATCGGAAAAGCTGCGTGATACCTATGGGCGCGATAGCATTGGTGAAAAAGCTTTGCTTGCCCGCAGACTTGTTGAGGCTGGAGTCACATTTGTGGTGGTTAGTGGCGCATGGGGCTATTTCGATCACCATGGTGATGAAGTAAAATGGGGCGGCATAGTTAAAGGCCTTAAGCCTTTGCTACCTAGGGTTGACCGGGTATTGCACACATTTATTTCTGATCTTGAAGCCCGTGGGTTATCAGATTCCACGCTTGTTTACATGATGGGTGAGTTTCGCAGGGGCCCCACAATCAATAAAAATGCAGGCCGTGATCACTGGACGAATGTCATGTCCATGCTTGCCTATGGTGGCGAAATGCCCAAGGGCAAAGTGATAGGTGCAACTGATTCGAAAGGTTATGGCATCAAAGAAAACCCGATCGCTTCTTCCAACCTCGCAGCTTCCGTGTTCGATCATCTTGATATCAATCTGCAATCCAGTTGGATGGATCCTACAGGTAGGCCACGGCCTATTATCACTGGTGACGCCCGCACTGTCAGCCAGTTAAGCTAAACCGCTAAGCTATGGATTCGGCTATTTCAGATTATGATCTAGTTTGATAAGATAATCTTTTAGATCATCTTATTATCCTTTCTTAAAACTCAGGGCGACATCGTGAACACGCATCTTGTTAGTGAGTTAGCCTTGGAAAGGATGGTTACGGCAGTGCAAAAAGTACGCGACCGATTATTGCGATCAACCCGAGCCTTGGCCGAGGCGGGTATTCCTTACGCAGTTGTGGGGGATAATGCTGTTGCGTCATTGGTGAGTGAAGTGGATGAGGCTGCGGTGCGAAATACTCAGGATGTCCATATCATGTTAAGGCGGGAAGACCTTCCCAAAGCCAAAGCTGCACTTGAATCCAGTGGTTTTGTTTACATGTACACTTCGGGTTTGGATATGTTTTTAGATGGGCCTGGCGCTAAGGCCCGGGACGCTGTTCATATTCTTTTTGCCAACGAAAAGATTAGACAGGAGCACGAGTATCCTAGTCCGGATGTTGATGATTCCAAGGCTGCAGGTTTACTTAGGGTGATTGCATTGGAGCCATTGGTTCGAATGAAGCTGGTTTCCTATAGGGATAAAGACCGAACTCATATACGGGATTTTATTGGTGTGGGCTTAGTGGATGCCAACTTGGTTTCTAAAATGCCCCCTTTGCTTGCTCAGCGCCTTCAAGCTATTCTCGATAACCCTGAAGGTTAATTAATCATTATGCCATGAAGGCTTTAATTTTCTTCACCCGCATCTCATTTTCCCTTATGATCAACGCATAAAGTTTTAATGGTTTTCTAGGGAAATTCATCATGTTGCGATTCATCAGTTTTATGTGCCAATTATTGCTGGTGTTGGTCGTTGCAAAGAGTGCAAATGCACAAACCGCAATCCCCGATACGCAAAACCCCAAAGATAAACTTTCCACCCCTGCAGAAGCGTTGAAGAGCATCAAGCTGCCACCAGGTTTCAAGGCGCAAATGTTTGCCCATGAACCCGAAGTGATCCAGCCCGTTA
>JBIIMS010000013.1:0-120084 GCA_044337875.1 Gemmataceae bacterium | reverse complement strand
CAGCATGATCGAGGTGGGCGGGGTTTGGATTGACGAGGGGTTTCTTAAGACAATGCCCACAATGGTTATTCAGGCTCAAAGCGATGCGTATTTCCGATTATTAGAAAAACAGCCCCAGTTAAGAAAACTATTTGGTCTGGGCAACTATTTGATTTGGGTAACCCCCGGAAATACCGCCTTAGTAATTGATACGCAGGAAGGTAAAAACACGATTTCTGATCAGGAAATTGAGCAGATGTTTGCTCCAAACAAATAACAGGCTCTGAGAGTGAAGATCAGAACTTTTGCTTATTATCGAAATTTTCATGGCCTTAATCTCTAGACTATGTTTAACATAGGTTTGAGATTTTGTTTTTTCCATCTTTGTGGAGATTGCCATGAGCGATTGTGTAAGTAAGAATTCGCGTAGAATATTTGTTAAACACGCATCACTGGCTTTGCTTGGAACCAGCCTTGCTACTACTTCAATTTTAAAGGCGCAAGAGTTCTTGGGTAAAAAGCAGCCCACCCCTAAAATTATCTTGGGTGTTCAAACTTACACTTACAGAAACTTTGATCTCGAAACTGCTTTGAAAAAAATGAAGGAGCTTGGTGTTACGCAAGCTGAGTTTTATCAAAAGCACATTCCTGCAACCAGCACCCCTGAGCAACTCAAAGCTATCTTAAATCTTTGCAATGAATATGGTGTTAAGCCAGTTGCCTTTGGCGTGCAAAAATTCACCAAAGATCATGATGCCAACAAGAAAATGTTTGATTTTGGCAAGGCTATTGGCCTTACTGCGATTAGCGCAGACCCCGATCCAGATAGTTTCGAAAGCCTCGACAAGCTTTGCGCTGAATATAAAATTGCTGTCGCAATTCACCCGCATGGTCCTGCAGGCAAGGGGCAACTTCATCGCTGGTATAGTGCTGAATTAATCATGGCAGGGGTAAAAGATCATCATCCATTAATTGGCTCATGTTTAGATACCGGTCACCTTATCCGGTCTGCCCAATTGGGAAAAAATCTTGATCCAGCAACTGAAGTTCGAACCATGGGCAAACGAAACTTTGGAATGCACCTTAAAGATCACGACAATAAAAAACACACCGATGTGGTTTTTGGCAAGGGTGTTCTGGATGTAGATTCTGTGCTTAAGGCCTTGAGTGATGTAGGATTCAATGGCATGATTAGCATCGAATATGAAGCCAATCCTCAAGACCCATCCCCAGATCTTAAGGCGTGCATTGATATCTTTAACACCGCGGTAAAAAAGATTTCTTGATAAACCATTTGGAAAGAGAATATGGCCATTAACTTGCCTGTTGAACAGATAGAAGAACTTAGGAATACCAAGTACAACGCTACAGTTGTTGAATTAAAAAAAGCTCATTCTGACTTGATGATTGTTCGGGTGAAACCGGATAAGGCCATAAGGCCGCATCGTGCTGGTCAGTATACTTTGCTTGGTTTGGGTTACTGGGAAGGTAGATATCCTGGTTGCCAAGAAGAATCCATTCCTGAAGAAGAGGTGACGAAACTTGCAAGGCGGGCCTATTCTCTTTCAAGTTCAATTCTTGCGCCTGATGGTTCATACATCAAGGCCGAAGAAAATGATTGGAACGAGTTTTATATTGTTTTGGTTCGGGAAACTGGGCGGGAGATTGCGCCTGCGCTGACCCCTAGGCTGTTTAATCTTGAAGTTGGTTCCAGACTTTTCATGGGTGAAAAAATAACCGGGCATTACAATCTTTCTCATGTAAAGCCTGATGATGATGTGATCTTTTTTTCGACCGGAACAGGTGAGGCCCCTCATAACTACATGGCACTTGAGATGCTACGAAATAATCACCAAGGGAAAATTATTTCTGCTTGCTGTGTTCGCTTTGGGAAAGATCTTGGGTACCGCGAAGTTCATGATGTAGTTATGAAGAAAGCCCCCAATTACAAATACATTCAACTTACAACGCGTGAAGGCGACCCTTCCAAGAAGCGTTATTTGCAAGATTTAGTCAGGTCTGGTGAACTTGAATCGATACTCGGTTCAAAACTCAATCCCGCAAAGACTCATGTTTATTTGTGTGGTAATCCCGCAATGATTGGGGCCCCGTTCAAACATCTGGAAACAGGTGTGCGAACTTATCCCCAGCCTGAAGGGATCATCGAGCTTTTAGAATCCCGCGGTTTTAACGCAGATTTAGGCCACGGTCATGCCCCAGGCAATATTCATTTCGAAGAGTATTGGTCTTAATCCAGAGGCTGGCTATTGGATTGTTGCTGCTTTGCGAAATAGCGAAGAATTGCAATGCCTAGGAATAATGAAATGGTTGACCAAGTCACCCCGGCAACCCACAGTAGCAATGTGTAGGTGTTGGCGCCGCTAAGATCTTTGTTTAGCAGAATCCCCATCAAGAGTGGTATGGCGAGAAAGAAAATAGCGAGAGCTTTTTGTCTGGACTCCAGCATTCTTGCAAGGCAAAAAGCAGGCAGGATCAAAATTCCGAAATGTGCTTTGCTCGACATGGGAGAAAGCAAAAGCATTGCGCAAAGGATCATCGAAGCTTCAAGTGCAAATTGTGGCGAGCATGTGGTGTTTAAGTTGCTAGGATTTCCTGGCCATCCCCAGCAAAATAAAGTCATTGCCGTGCCAAAGAGTACAAGGCCCATGAGGATAGGTTTTACTTTCGTGGATTGTGCGTTATCGGGCTCAATGATGACAGAGTATTTACCTTCTTTTGTTTCGATATGGGTTTGAGTGAATCTTTTTCCTGTACCTGCCAGCGATTGATTGTAAATGATTTCGCTGCCCCATGTTCCTGGTACAAAGTCAGGTTTGGTCATCGGGGCTAAAAACCGCTCGACGAAAATTATCGGTCTTGGTTTTCCTTCAGGCGGAAGGCCAAGAATAATGTCTGGGATGAAGTTGCAAAACAAGAAACCCGCTGCAAACGCCAGAGTAGCTTTCCACCGGAATCTGTAGATCAGATAGGGGAGAAATAAAAGTGGAGTCAGTTTGCAGGCTGCAGCTACTCCTAATAATATGCCACCATTAATGTCTTTGGCTTTTGATAGTTGCAGGCATCCGAACAGGATTGTGCCAGCAATGATTACATCGAATTGCTGGTGGGAAAGGCAGTTGAGAAAGTAGGTCGTAACGCAAATTAAGCCTATGATAAAAGCGATCCAACCGAATTTTTCGTTTGATGCAAAAACAGACTTACTGATTTTCCAAGCACTATCGATGGCCAGATAAAAGAAAAAAATATTGATGGTTCCCCAGCTTAGTCTGGAGAGCCATTGGGGTAGCGAGTTGAATGGGATGCAAATAAAAGCCATCCAAGGTGGATACATGAAGACGGAACCTTCATGATAAATATCTTCGCCTTGGAGTAAAAGCTTGGCGTAAGTTTTAAAAACGAGGTCGAACTCGGAGTTGGTGCGAAGAAATATGGGGGACGCTGCAGCAATAAGCAGAATCATACTGATGGAAAAAAGTACGATTCTTCTTTTTAAAGGCACAGTATTGTGATTCGAATGGGTCGGTATAATAGTTGACATCCAAACCATCCGGTTTATTGGGGCTTCCTTGAGGAAGTCGTTTTTGGTCTTGTATTCAAATACAATAAATTGAAAAATCTAGCAATAGAATGAATGTCATAAGTTGTTTGATGTTTTTTACTTGATAGGATATAAGCAGTTATTGGTTTGGACGGAATTAGTCATAATGATTTTTTGAGGGGTCAATGAGTTCGCAAGCTAGATTACCATTTGAAAAAGAAATATACGCGCTGGAGGATCTTCTTTCATCATTGGAAGTTAAGGAAGGTTCAGATATTGCAAACAGTGAAGAGATCCGTCGTATTCGCAAAGAAGTTGCCAGCCTTAAAAAAGTAAAATTTGGGAATCTGACTTCTTGGGAAACGGTTTTAGTTTCCCGCCATCCTGACCGACCTCAGATGATGGATTATGTGGAAATGATTTTTGACGACTTTGTTGAATTGCATGGCGATCGTGCCTTTGGTGATGATCGTGCGCTTCGAACCGGATTCGCAAGAATCGGAGAGCATCGTGTTTTGTTGGTTGGTCATCAAAAAGGCCATACCTTGCAAGAGCGCAGAGAATGCATGTACGGTTGTGCCCATCCCGAAGGTTATAGAAAAGCTTTGAAGAATATGAAGTTGGCAGAAAAGTTTGGTCTGCCGATCATTTGCCTTATTGATACTCCCGGGGCTTTCCCTGGCATAGGTGCCGAGGAGCGCGGCCAGTCTTCGTTGATCGCTGCCAACATTCTTGAAATGTCATGCCTCAAGATTCCGGTAATTTGTGTGGTCATTGGGGAAGGTGGTTCGGGCGGTGCGTTGGGTATTGGGGTTGGCGACAAGGTTTGTATGCTTGAGTTTTCGTATTACTCAGTGATCAGCCCAGAAGGGTGTGCGGGTATTCTTTGGAAAGCTGCCACCGAGATCACCAAACCAATCGCCGCTGATGCTTTAAAGTTGACCTCGAAAGAGTTGTCAAAGTTGGGGATCGTAGATGCAGTTATTCCAGAACCATTGGGCGGTGCGCATCGAGACCCCAAAGAAATGTCGAACACCTTGAAGTCATATTTACTTCGATACCTTGGAGAGTTACTACAACTTCCCGTTGATGAGTTGCTTGAAAAGCGGTACCAAAAATTCCGCAACATGGGTGTCTTGTTGGAAGGCAATTCACTAGAGCAATCTGTTGGCTCTGCGTGATATCTTTCGTTCTTATCTGATTCATAAAAGAATTTGAAGCTATACCACGAATGAAACATAAGATCCGTTATCGGACGCTGCAGGAAGGCAGGATTTGCCGGAATCTTATAATAGCAACGTCCGATAACGGCTGTTATGTTTCATTTAAGCTATAAAGCCTTTTTGGCCCTCCCGCCCTTTGTTTTCAGCCTTTTTAAGCGATATCAACAAGAATATATTCTTGTTGGCCCAGGCTACTCTTGTGGGTATATTGTGGACTGATCGCCACCGTTTTTTTCTACCTTCCTTAGGATCCGATCAACATGAATCCAAACCAAAATCCTAACGAAGATCACAAAGTTTTACGCGTTGGTATGATCGGCCTCGGGATGATTTTTGATGAAACCTACAAGCCAGTTTTTCTGGAGTTCGCGAACTCGCCTCTTTACTCCCCTGCTACCGGGCCTGTCGATATTTGTTGGACAGCGGCTGCAACCCGAACCGGAACCAGGGGGCAAAATTACCTGCAGCAGTTGAAGCACCTTATTCCTCCTTTTGAAAATTGCCATGGCGAAGATGCTATCCAAAAACTGCTCGCATCCAATGTTGATGTGGTCTGTGTTGCAACGCCTGATGACCGGCATTTTGAAGCTGCTAAAATGGCTCTCCTTGCGGGCAAACATGTCTTAATCGAAAAGCCATCAGTTTTAACGCTTAAAGAATTGGAGCAACTTCAAGAGATTGCTGATCGAAAGAAAGTTCTCGCCAAGGTTGTTTATCACAAGCTTGCCGACCCCGATCATAAAAAATTGCGCACTCACTATGCGGATTCTGTTTTTCGGCATGTTAATAATGGCTACTGCTCTTTGCTCGAACCCAAATCAATCAGTGGAAAACAATTCGCAGAATGGATAGTCGGGAGGAATCCGGGTACCTACGTTGCGGTCCACTATATCAAGTTAATTGATTTTACATTTGGGCCTGCAAGCGTTCAACCAGGTTGGGAGTTGATCCGTATCAATGCAACAGGCCAGAGGGGTTTGGTCGGAAATTCCGATGGGCCAACTTGGGATTCTTGCCAGCTTCAAATCACCTATAGGCATCCAGATAATCGTGAAGCTACTTTTGATATTCATACTAGTTGGGTGATGCCTGATAATTTTCCTGGGTATGTGGAGCAAGAGGTTCAATTTCGTTTTGATAATGCTATTTGGAATGCTCATCAACGAAAACGCGGGGTCGAAATGGCGATCGAAGATCTTACTCCCAATGAACTTAAGAACACTCCCAATTATCATTACAATGGTTCTTTTTTAGAGCCTTGGGATAAACGTGGTCAGCGTGGTTATGGTTTGGAAGTTATTCATAGGTTTTTTGAAGAGGTGGCTTTTGTTGAGTTTGCAGGCTCTGCTCTTAGTCGAGATGAAAGATTGCAATCAATGAAAGAACTTTCTTACAATGATCTTAGTGCTGATAGAAATACGGTTGCGATTGTTCAAGCGATGGAGGCGATCTTGTCTGAGCATGTTTTGGGAAATCCCGGAGCCCAGGTTTTGGTAAATGGCCCTGATGGTGGATTGGTGTTATATCGGCCTGGTAAATCCGAGCATTTGATTTTGCATGCTTCGAAAGTTTAAGCCTTAATGGTATATTGTTTACATCTGTACTTGCAAAGGAATTAAAGCTATTCTGTAATAGCTATATTAATTGCTTCCAAAGGAAATTGTTCATGATTAAACCAATTCATCATCCGGGTGAAAACGGCTCAAATGAAATTCGTGATCAATTGGTGAGTTTTGAACCAAGATCGTTACGAACCTTCACCCCAAGTCAGGCGATTTTAGCTAAAAGTGCTGGTTCATTTCATTGGACTCCTGAAGGAAGAAAACTTTACGACTTCACCTCCGGTGTACTGGTGGCGAATCTTGGGCATAACCCAGTTCGATGGACCAAAAGGTTTTTTGAATTGATGGGCTGGAGTAATCTTGATGTTGCAAAGGACTCTGATGATTATTTTCCTGCTGTCACCATGACCGCATACAATGCTGCAACTCCAATTGAAATTCAGGCTAGTGAAAAATTGCTTGCCTTGATGCGGGTTCACCCTGTTGGTTCCAGAATGCAACAGGTTCTTTGGGCGGCTTCGGGGTCGGAAGGAATTCAAAAGGCTTTGTGGGCAGCGATGGCAAAGGATAAAAATCGCGACATGATCATTGCAACCCGCTATGGGTTTCATGGTAAAAAAGGTTTGTCCAACGCCATCACCGGTACCGAAAATGATAAGGAACGTGACCCTAGGGTTAAATTTATTTCATTTCCGATGTGTGAATGTAATGATCTTTCAATGCGGGATAATCCGTTTGATTTTGCGCATTACCAAAAAGAATTAGATTCACTTTGGCATCAATATGGACGCAAGTTGGGCGTGTTAATTACCGAGCCTTATCTGGGTGGTGGTGGTTCTTATCATCCCCCCAAAGAATATCTTCAGATGCTCGTTCGTTTTTGCAGAGAAAAGGATATCGTCTTTATTCTTGATGAAGTGCAGGCGAATTTTGGTCGCACTAGTCAGAACTTTGCCTACGAAAGCTATGGCATTGAGCCCGATATTGTTGTTCTGGGTAAAGGCTTGGGCAATGGTGTTCCTGTGGCTGCGGTGGTAGGCAGGAAAGATTTGTTTGATTGTTTGGATTATGGTGAAGCATCTGATACTTGGAGTGCCAATCCGCTTTGTTGTGCTGCGGTGATCGCAACCCTTGAAGAATTTGAAAATGGTAAAGTCCTCGAACATTCTCGCAAAGTTTCTGCCATTATTGAAGAAGGTTTGATTGCCCTTAAAAAGGATCTGCCTTTTGTTGCGAATGTGCGTGGCGAAAAAGGTGGCATGGTGTGGGGTGTTGAGATGGCGGATTGGGGCGGGAAAAATTCCCATGCATGGGCTTGCGCCATGGTTGAAGCTTGTTACCGTGGGGATACCAACGGCGATGGAATTCATATTCTTGGGCCGTTAGCTCGGAAAGTGGTCAGGATTTCTCCCCCACTTACTCTTTCGCTGGCAGAGGCAGCAGCCTCGATGAAATTGTTACATAAACTTCTTGCGCCGTTGGTTAAAAATAATGTTGATCACGGCGCCGCCATTGCGGGCGGGCTTTAATTTAGTTCACGACCTCCATGGAATTTTTGCATGCCAGTTGAATTAATTCTTAGTCCATTGTTTGGTAGTGGAGGTGTGCATTGGCTTGACCAGATTCTTAATTCCTTCGCAACCAATTTTTCTGAAGGGTCTTTCTTTAATCAAGTGTTCAACCTTAGGGCGATGCTTGCGCTTGCGCTTGTTAGTTTAACTTGTGGTGCAGTAGGTTCCATGGTCGTTGGTAGTAGGATGGCTTTTTTTAGCGACGCCTTGGCTCATTGTGCGTTTGCTGGTGTAAGTTTGGGCTATGTTATTTTTGAACTGTTTATTCTTGGTGCCCGACCTAAGGAAGAATTCTGGGAATGGGTCACCCCTATCATGGTTTTTTTTGGTATCGCGGTAGGCGCTGGTATCGCCTATGTCCGGGGCCAAACCGGGTTGGCTAGCGACACCGTGATTGGTGTTTTCTTTGCTTTTTCTCTAGGCTTCGCCGCCATGCTTAAAAATATTATCAATGATCGTAGCGTTTTTAGTTTGGAAGATTTTCTATTCGGCGACCCGCTGTTTGTAAGCGCACCCGAGATTTTATACATGGCTGGGTTGGCTATTTTCACATGGGTTTTCTTGTTCTTTTTTTATAACCGTATGGTCTTTAGTAGTTTCAATAGCAGCCTAGCATTGTCAAGGCGTTACCCCGTCAATCTTCTCTATTACCTGTTTGTGATTTTGTTAGCGTTGATTGTGAATCTTTGCTTAAGGTATGTAGGTGTGCTTTTGATCAATGCCCTATTAATTGTTCCCGCAGCAACAGCCTTCAACCTTGGAAGAAATTTGCGTGAAGTTTTCTGGATCACGGTTCTATTGAGTGTTTTTGTGTGCCTTGCAGGGTTGGGTGCCAGTTGGGAGTTGCAAGTTCGTTCAGGCGTTAAGTTTGGGGTTTCAGGTACGATCGTAATGCTAGGCGTTGGGTTGTTTTTTTGCTCGATGATAATCGGGAAATTAAAGTCTGCCTCTTAATAATTTGATATTAATTCAATCAACTCCTTGATTCTAGCACCGATCTAATTGACAATAGATAC
The DNA here is from genome assembly GCA_044337875.1 of Gemmataceae bacterium. GTDB lineage: Bacteria > Planctomycetota > Planctomycetia > Gemmatales > Gemmataceae > UBA969. Next base: position 111,174 of record JBIIMS010000013.1, on the reverse strand, counting down.
GACAATGGTTGGGAAAAGTTTCCTGCCATATTAATTTTTATATTATACACGGGATAAAAGAAACTGTGGATAGTTCTCAAGCGCTCGATAAAATCAAAGACTTCATTCTGATTTTTACCAGTATCTTTTATGAAGCTTTGCCCTTCATTGTTATTGGATCTTTGCTTGCAGGACTTCTTGAAGAGTTGCTGCCTCAAAAATTGATCGCAAGGCTTCTTCCTCGAAACAGATTCTTTGCGATTTTAATTGGTGGTCTTCTGGGGTTGATTTTTCCCATGTGCGAGTGTGGCATTATCCCGGTAATGCGCAGATTATTACGCAAAGGCTTGCCTTTAAGTTGTTGCATTGCTTATCTTCTTGCGGGCCCAATCATTAATCCCCTAGTTTTACTTAGTACTTATGTTGCTTTTGATGGCATGGAGAATGCCACCGAAAACGGAACTCTTGCTTTTCAAATGGGTGGGATTGCTATGGTCTTAGCCCGTACAGGTATGGCTTATCTTGTTGCGGTTGGAACCAGTCTGATTGTTGATCGTCTTCATCAAAAATATGGTGATGACCTTCTTCTTCCTTTGGCAAAACCCCCCGCTAAAAGTAAATTGTCGCTTGATGTCGTTGAGGGTGAAGAGGTTGATAACAAAGGCAGCATGAACTGGTTTGCCCGTGCTTCCAGAATTTCGGAAACCGCACTCCACGACTTCATCGATATCACGGTTTTCCTTACCATTGGGGCGCTTCTTGCTGCTTTTACGCGCATTTGGCTAACTCACGATGCGATTTCTGAACTTTCCCGTTCCCATATTATTCTTGCCGTGCTTTTAATGATGGCCCTTTCAGTTGTCCTTTGCTTATGTAGCGAAGCCGATGCCTTTGTTGCCGCAAGCTTTGTCACTTTAAGGCCTGCAGCTAAAGCTGGTTTCCTTGTACTTGGCCCCATGCTCGATCTTAAACTTTACATGATGTACACAAGGGTGTTTAAGCCCAGACTAATTTGGACTATAATTATTTCAGTGGTAATTCAGGTTTTTGTTTACACCATGCTTTTGCATGGCCTTTGGGAAAACTTTGGACCAAAGTTCTTCTTTCCCAAAACAGATTCTATAACTTCAACCTCAAGGTGAACCTGTGGCTAATGAACATCACCACCACGATAATGCGACCGAATATTACATCGAGCAATTGATCGGCATTGGTATTTCACTTTCAATTGCCTATGTTTGTATCATGCTTTGGTGGCCCTTTCCCATCTATGGTGGTGATGGGCAAATAATTTCCTATGGCAGGAAATTATCGATCATCTTGCATCCCAAGTTTCATTTCTGGGTTTTGACAGGCAGCATTATTCTTTTGGGATTTATTTCGGTCCGAATAATCGCTCTTTGGCTCGAATCGGGAAAATTAAAATCAAATACTAAGCATGTGCATGGCCCCGATTGTAGCCACGGTCATGAACACAAGCATGAACATGAACACAAGCATGAACATGAACACAAGCATGATCACAACCATGTGCATGGCCCCGATTGCAACCACGGTCATGAACACGAACATGGGCATGATCATAACCATGTGCATGGCCCCGATTGTAACCACGAACATAAGGTTGAATCTTCAGGCCATGAGGATTGTGGTCACGATCATAGCCATGGTTCTGCACCAGTTCGATTCATTGTGCTATTGCTTCCAATCGTTTTATTTTTTCTCAATGTTCCCAATGAAGTATTTAGCAATGTTAAGGGCGTAGACCTTTCGCAATTTGGTGAGGTCGGTTCTGTAGCTGAAAAAGGAGTTGACTTTAATGTTGGTTTTTTGCAATTGGAAATGGCCTCTATGACGCAAGAAAGTCGAAACCATTACGAAGGGAAAACGGTAAGATTGATAGGTAAGTATGTGGGTGAAGAAGAAAAGCGTTTTTCACTCATCCGTTTTAAAATTAATTGCTGTGCTGCCGATGCGGTACCCCTTAATGCGGTGATGATGGTTGACGGGAACTCCCCTGAAAAACTTGCATGGAAAAAGTATGCAAACAAATGGGTTCAAGTGACAGGGCGGGTACATTTTCTCAAACGAAAAGACAATGAACAATACATGACTGCCTTGGTTTTATACCCCGATACAGAACATAAACTTAACGATGATTTGGTCAAAGTGGTACCGCAAGATTCCAACCCCTACGCTAATTAGTTTGCGATCAGATTTGCTTGCATAGTTGAAATTTCAGCACTTTCGGAGTTTTTATGAACCTTAAGAACTTGGTGTTCGTTTTGCTTTTTAGTTTTATCGCAGTATCGGGCAGGCTTTTATCCTGTCCATTTTGCACCATGCAGGGCCAAACCCTTGTAGGGGAAGTCAATCAAGCTAGTATGGTTCTTTTTGGTACTTTGAAAAACGCCAAGATTGGTAATGCTGATGGTGCCGATGGAAGTACCGATTTTGAAGTCGAAAAAGTTATCAAAGATCATGCCATTCGTGGTGGTAAAAAAACACTAACCCTTCCCCGTTATGTTCCGCCAGACAAAGATGGGAAATATAAGTTTCTCCTGTTTTGTGAAGTTTATAAGGATAAACTCGACCCCTATCGAGGCGTTGCAGTTCCCCCAGAAAGTGAGATTGTTGCATACCTTCAAGGGGCCCTAGCTCTTAAAGATAGCGCCCTTCCAAAAAAGCTTGGATTTTATTTTAACTATCTGGAAAACACAGATACTGAAATTTCAAACGATGCTTATAAAGAGTTTGGGAATGCGGGCTACAAAGAATTTGAACTGGCAGCAAAACTCTTTTCCCGAGACAAAGTGATTTCTTGGGTTAAAAATTCCGCTACCCCATCCTTTAAAATGGGCCTCTACGCCTCGATTCTTGGGCATTGTGGCAAGCCCGAAGATGCGCAAATTCTTAAACAGTTGTTGGAAGATCCCGAAAAACAATCTGCAAGCGGCATCGATGGCGTTTTTGCTGCTTATGCAATGCTCAACCCCAAAGAGGGTTGGGAGTATCTTCTTGCTGTGATGAAGAATCCCAAGAAAGAGTTTTTGTTTCGTTATGCTGGCCTACGGGCAGTGAGATTCTTTCTGGAATTTGCTCCAGATCTAATTCCCAAGCAAAAACTTATTGAAGCAATTGTTTTGTTGCTTGATCAAGAAGACATCTCCGACCTCGCAATTGAGGACCTGCGGAAATGGAAAGTCTGGGATCAGGCAGACAAGGTTCTGGGCTTGCAAGAAAAAGATGCGTATAAGAAAATCCCAATTGTGCGTAGGGCCGTGCTGCGCTACGCATTGTCTTGCAAAGGAAGCACCGCTGCCGATGATTTTGTTAAAAAGCAAAGGCTTGCGGATGCCCAAGGGGTTATGGATGCTGAGGAATTGCTGAAATTAGAGCAACCAACTCCCCCTGCGAAATAATTATTTTGGCTTGTTAATTACTTAGTCCAAGGAAGGACGATTTTGTTGCGAACTGCTCTGCTCTTTTTTGTTGTTTTATTGCTTACTGCAATTTCTGCGGGGGCAACTATTGCCTGCAGTATTTGTGCCGGCTATGGGCAGTCGCTTTCTCTTCGGGAGCAGGCATTAAAATCAAATTCCAAGATTGTCCTTTTCGGCATCATCACAAAGTCAACACTTGACCTAGTTGGGACTGGCAAAACTGAAATCGCAGTTCAAAAAAGCTTCATATTGCCATCCGATTTTCAGCTACAGCCTTCTATTTCCATCAAGCAATATTTGCCTTTTGATGCAAATGCTTACAATGGGATTTTGCTGTTTGCGGACAACTCCAAAGGGCAGTTAGATGTGTTTCGTGGTGTTTCTATTCCATCAAAAGAAGTTTCTAATTATGCAGCAGGGGCACTTGGGGCGACAACTTTAAGGGGCCCTGCTCTACTTGATTTTTACCTTCCTTTTTTGCAATCCCCTTCCAGAGAAATAGCCTCTGATGCCTTTTTAGAATTTGCAAAAGCTTCTGATTCTACACTTGTTGAGTTTTCAAAAAAAATGAACCCAGCTCTTTTAAAAAGTTGGATTCTCGATCCCAAGGTACCTGAAGAGCGATTAGGTTTGTATGCTTTTCTTTTAGGTGGTTGCGGTCGTGATGCAGATATTAGTTTTTTGCTTGAGATGCTTAAGTTACAGGATTCTAGAGCGCAGGCAACTTTTGATGGGGCAATGGTCGCATTGATACGGTTGCACCCCGATAAGGGTTGGAAGGCACTGGATGGATTTTTAAAGGCTGATGACACGCCATTGCAAACTAGGCTTTCATGCATTCGGTCTATCAAAGTTGCCAATGAAATAATGCAAGATAAATCAGACAAGGCTGAAATTTTCAAAGCATTGAATATTGCATTGAAGCAAGGGGAACTTGCGGATCTTGCAATTGAAGAACTACGGAAAATGAAGTACTGGGGCTTTACCCAAGAGATACTAAATATTTATGGAACCAAGGGGTACACCGCACCTGTAATGAAGCGGGCATTTCTTCGCTATGCACTGACCGCTCCTAAAGATCCGCAGATTGAAAAGTTTTTGGCTCAACTTGAAACTAAAGATTCCCAGATGGTTCTTGAGGTAAAAGAATCTCTGGGATTGGTTCCATTAAAGCCTTGATCATAGGATTTATTTTAACTTAAGTTCTAAAACCGTGGCACTGTAAATATCAAGCCCGCCCTGCCCCCCTGCCCTGTCGGAAGCAAAATATAACTTTAAGCCATCCCTGCTTAGCGAAGGCGATTTTGTTCCGATTTTACCTGTTGAATCTTTAAGATTAGAAACAGCGATTGGTTTTGACCAACCACCGCTTAAGTTCTTGGTGCAAGAGAAAATTTCCGAGCGTCCATCATCAGAAATTCCTTCAAGGAACATTAGGTTTCCCAATGGGGTGATGGTGGCGTGGTGAAATCCAATCGGGAGATCCTTAAGCGGTTCTGGGGCATCAAAGTTGCCTTCGGTTCCACTGCCTTTGACACGCTTTGCGACCATTTGTTGCCAGCCATCTTTGGTTTTTCTACTGAAGTAAAGGGTAGATTGATCCTTGGTAAGCCAAGGATGCATTTCATCAGCTTCAGTATCTAGAGCAAGAAGAGGTTTGCCTGGGTTGAAGGCGCGGTCTTCCATGTCTTTGCCTGGTTGATCTCTAAAAGATCGGAATAAATCGAAGTTGTTATTTAGTTTGTCTTTTTTTGTGGCGTAGATGATAGTTTGCGGGAATTTACCTTCATCGGTAAGAAAGCAGCTACGATCATCAGACTCGGTTTCTACATAAGCACCAATAGTTTCAGGGGTTCCCCACTTGTTGGTTTTTTTTAAGAACTTGGAGTAGTAAATAGAATACTTCCCTTTTTCATTCTTGCGGGAGAAATAAAACCGTGGAGGATAAATCGTGCTTAATGAAGGCACTAAAAGTGGGTCGTCTTCATCCATTTCAGTGTTGATTGGCATGGGCGTCAACTTTAAAGGCGCATCCGCACCTTTGACGTTTATGGTTGTTAAGATTGCCCCAAAAAACAAAATGATACCCATCAAACTACTTAAGCGAATCATCTAAAAGCCTCCAGAAATCAGAACATAGAATCATAAACAATACTTAATCAGGCCAGCAAAGGTGGTATCCCTTGGTATTAACTTGAATACGGTAGAGCGAAACCCCTGCGGTAATATAGAGAATATTTCGGTCCTTGCCTGCGAAAATGCAATTCGATGAGGTTTCAGGGGTGTTTACAAAATCGATAATTTTGCCCGCTGGGTTGAATACATAAATCCCAGTTTCGTTTCCTGTGCCTGCTGTAGCAAAAATATTACCTTTTTCGTCCACACACATTCCATCGATGCCCCGGGATTTTCCAAAATCATGAAGGACTTTTTTTGTGTCAAGTGTGCCATCCTCTGCAATGTTGAAGCACACTAATTGTTTGTTTCCTTGGGGGTCGTTCTCTGCGATGTAGATAGTTTTTCCATCGGGGGAAATAACGATGCCGTTGGGTTTCTTGCATTCTTTGGTTGCGATAGAGACTTTTCCTGTGCTAGAGATCATGAACACGCTTTCGTGATCAAGTTCGCGTGGTTCTTTGCCCACATAGCGCGGGTCTGTAAAGTAGATGCGGTTTTTTGAATCGATTACGAGATCGTTGGGGCTGTTGAATTTTTTACCTTCAAAGTTGTCCGCAATGATGGTGATTTTTCCATCCTTTTCAGTTCTGGTGATTCTTCGATTGCCCCCGGTATTTGCCCCTTCAGCAGCAACAAGCCTGCCCATGGAATCAAAATCGAGTCCGTTTGATCTTCCCCCTGGATTGCGGAATTCAGTGGTTAACTTGGTTGCAGGATCAAACTTCATGATTCGATTTCCGATATCAGAGAAGTAAACGCAGTGATCTTTTCCATAGGCTGGGCCTTCGGTGAATTCTCCGCCTGTCCAGACTTTTTCCACTTTCGTGTTTGCTGAAAACATCAACCCTGATGAGAGAGTTTTATCCTGAGCGAAAACTACAGAGGTAATTAGGAAAATAAACAATGGTGCAAGTTGACGCATAAAGGACCTCGGTTTGGAGTGAATTTCCACTAATCAATTACGTTTCATTTAAACAGAAAATACGAAAGGGATCATTAAAAAATGATGAATGTGTAAAGGATATCTCATTAAGATAGTAATTGCCTTGATGCTTCGACAATTTTTTCGATGGAAGACATTGCGCCAACTCCATGGTCGCCACACGCCAGAAGCTTTTCTTCGGGTTGCAGAACCCTTAGGTTTTTAGCAGAGAGATTAATGATTTCGCAGGCATGATCCGGATTACTGGGTGCAAGATTCAGCAAGCCATTTTCTTCCGCAATGAGTACCAAATGCCTTGAGGTTGCAGGTTTTTGCCACATCAGGGTGTTCATTGCGGGTGCCAAAATTACGGGAGTTGCAATGTCGCGGGCCCGCCAGATGGAAGTCAGGCAATTATCTGCCAACCCTAGTGCTATTTTTCCAAGAGTGTTGGCATCCAAAGGCGCAATGATGAATAGCCCTGCCCATTTTCTTAGTTCGATATGCAATACATTGTCTTCGCGGGAATAGAGTTGATTTGGCCATTCGCTGGCATCGGTAAAAACGGAATCGCTTCCGCAAATTGATTCAAGTTTTTCAGATGAAACAAAATACTTTGCATGGTTGGTCATTACGATTTTGAGTTCGTGTTTTTCATTGGTCAACCGGGTTGCAAGTTCTTCCATTTTGATTGCTGCAACAGAACCCGTGACGCCCAGAAGGATTTTTGCCATTATTGTGCTTCCCAAATTTTCTCGATTGCATCGATAAGGCTTGTGGGTAGATCGTGCCTAGTAACGCATTGGTATTTTGACTTAATTGGCCCGATCCACGCTTTGATTGGTGCATCTTCTACCCGGTTTGCAACCATCAGGTTGGCGTTAGAATGCGCCCTTGATTGTTCAGCAATTTGAATTAGTTTTTGCTCATCAATATTGGATTCGAGTTTAAACTTAACGAGGACACCTTTAAAATTCCAGAAGGTTCTGAATTGGTCGATCAGTTTAGGCAAAGGTTTTAGCTTTAGCCATAATTCTGGATGAGTCCCTGATAACTTTTCATTGCCCGAGGTTGCAATCGGGGTGTTGAAATCAGGCGTCTGGAATATACCTGCACAACTGTAATCGCTTACTGCTGCGGTCATGATGATGGCATCGTAAATGTTTTTGCAAGTTTCTTTTTCGAGTAGAAAAAGTAGATCATCGAAGGAATCAAAAAGAATTGTTTCAATGTTTTGCTGGTTGGTTACCAGGTTTTGGTTGCTTGTTAAGAGGCAAACCTGATGGCCTCGTTTTGCAGCTTCAAGCGCAAGAGTGTGGCCTGTAACGCCTTTGGCTGAGTTTGTGATTTTGCGTGCGGTATCAATAGCGACAGAGGTTGCACCAGCGGTGATAAGGAAACGAGGCATAATGCAAAGGTGCCCTTCTTGGATCCTATGATATGTAATATTTTACAGAAAGTGGTCAATATTGGCCTAGGGAATTAGGAACCAGCAGGGATGCGAACTTTTTCCGCAGAAGGTAGATTTAGTTTCATGATGTGGTTTTGCAGTTCGGATTCCGGAAGCTGAATGACTTCAATAAGTTTTTCGCGCAAGCTTCCTGGGCTGGGGTTTTCCCTAAGGGTTTGCATGAAAGCCAGCAGCACCTTCTTGTTTTCTGGAGTTGAATGCAAGAAGTAATGCACCCAAGCCCAAGATTCGCGATACTCGGCACGATTCATTTTTCCCACTTCGTCCATGAGTTCAAGCCTGATTAAATCGGGTCTGAAATCATTGTTAAGATCTTTTCTTAAATGTTCAACATGCTGGCGGTTAATTCCTTTTTTGTCTGGGGATAATTCGTAGTATTCTGCAAGGCCTTCGTCGAGCCATAACGGGACATCTTTTAAAACACTATGAAGAAGAGCATGGGTAAGTTCATGCCTTAAATCCTGTTGAACGCGTTCTCCCCAATAGGTGTAAATAAGTAAGTCTTCGGACCTGCCAACGCCTCGGGTTTGGGCGACAAAGAATGCCCTTCGCGAGGGTAGCTTGGGGTATTTTGAAACCATGAATTTGTCGTACTTTTCGCGATCTTCGAATAAATAAACTTGAATCATGGTTGAGGATTCAGGCAGTTTTAAATCGCTATAAACTTGATCCCTAAGCTTGGCGAGTTCATCAAAAAGAGGAAGATCTTTTTGGATTTCAAAGTCGCTGAGAAATACATAGGGAGCAACACGGATCAAGAATTTGCCTGGCAAAATTGGAGCGGCCAATTGGTTTGCTTCACTGTTTTCTTTTCCCACTGGTTGATTGGGATTGAAATTAAAGGTGGAGCAACCACTAGAAATCACGATGAACATCAGGAGTATGCTTAACAACCTTGCAAAAATCAACTTTTCGAACCCTTTTCGCAAAAGAAAATCTCTCTCAACGGGCAGGAAGCATAAGCAGGAATTGAGTTTAAAGCAAGGCTAGTCGGTGGGTAAAAGTTAGGCAAGTGGTCTGCCTGAACGCTGGTTTTTAGCTATCTTTAAGCCTGTGAGTTTGCCTATTTTGCGCCACCATACTTTCCATGCAAAAGGCCCTTCGGTCCCCCATCTTAAGTATTGCCTTAAAAAGCGCAACTTCTCTGTATTGGTGATTTGCTTGGAATTAACAAAGCTCGAGTTTAATCGGGCTAGGTTCTGTGCTTTCTTTTCATCAGAAAGGTAGGTGTGAGTGCGTACGCCGACTAGATCTACCAGCCATATTTTAATATCGCCCCCATTCTCAGAAACCATGAGATTGGGAGATTTTAAGTCGCGATGCGAAACCGAAAGATCATGCATTTTTCTAATTAAATGTGCAACTTTGTTTACAAGTATTTGTAGCGACTCAGTTTTTTTTGGTTCATTAAGTTGGTCGATTTTTAAAAGATACTTGGGGAGATCCATCGCATCTGGTATCTCTTCGGTGATTATCACCCCGTCCACTTTTAAACCAACAGAATGCGTGTGCCACATTGCAAGAGGCCTAGGTGTTGGTAATTGTCTGATGATCAGCGCATGGCCCATGGTCCAAGATTTGGAAGTGCCATCTGGCCTGAAAAGGGATAGGAGTGGATCAATCATTTTGGTTGCAAATATTTTTTTGTAGATGATCTTTCTTTCGATTGCACCATCTTTGATCGTTAAGGCAATCACTTCAGAGCTTTTGGATTTTTTGAGAATCTTTAAGCGTGGGGTAATCCCAGAATTGGTTTGAAGATTGACAAGATCGTTTAAGCAAGCTTTACCTAAGTCTGAAACATGATGGCCTTTGATTGTGTTCTGCTTGAACTTTTTAAATCTACGGTTATTACCCATGCAGCGCAGGTCGAAACTAGACCAAAGTTTCAAGTTGGCATTTGATTCCAACGCCTTCATGATGAAGACCTGTTTTTTTAGCCAGTATTTATCATGAAAAGCAAAGGCGTTAGCCCCTTCAAATTCGGTTACTTCTTTAATGTAATAGTCCCAAAGGCGCATCCGATCTGCGAGACTGGCATGCAAAGCTGCCCATCTGTCAAGCATGGCAAGATTTTCCAACCTAATTTCCCAAGGCACTGCGGTGCTATGAATTTTCACGGGGTGCAAATCCAACATGATGATTCTTGAGGGCTTTTGTTGTAGAGTTTCAACCATGAGGTTGCCTGGATGTAAATCAGTATGAACGATTCCTTTGCGGTGCATTGCAGCAAGAAAAGTCGCAAGTGCTTTGGTTAGCTGGTGCCTATGATCCCATGATTCTTCCCAGCTTTGGCATTCCAATGATTCCCAATAATCGTTTAACGGTATGGCGTTTTCAAGTGTATGCGTGATGATAAAGCTATCGGGCAAAAAACCTGCTGATGTCCCAAAAGCTAGGGGCGCAATAGTAGGAATCCCCAGAGATAATAAATTCAATGCAATGAGGAATTCATTCTTCGCCTTGGTTGCGCGGAAGCATTCTCTGATAAAAGCCCTCGGCCCTGAGATCCGATTGTGTTTTAAATGGATATCAAACCCGGGAAGTGAGATTTGGTAGACAGATCTGTGCACTCCACTTTTGATGGTCTTGATTAAATTTGCATCAAGCCATTGAGGGAAACGAAGTACGCCTTCACAAAATAATGCTTCCCTAATGGTTTTGGAATCTGCAACTTCCGGGGCAAGAATCCATTTCACTTGAGCCATTGCGTCAGCGGTTGATTTCGTCATCACCCTACCCCGCCTGAAGTTTTTGCTGATCAAGATTATTCAATACTGCGATCCAGTGTTCTGCATTTGAATGGACGCTGTAGAGCGAGTCAACGATTTCCCGGCCTCGCCCGCCCATAAGTTTTTGCTGCTCTTTGTTTTTGTAAATAAGCGCTATTGCATTCGACCAATCTTCGTAAGTGGTTGCAAGAAATCCGTTGTATCCATGCCTTATTATTTCGCCATGAACCCCAACAGGATTGGCGATCACGGGCAGGCCTGCAGCCATGTATTGCAAAAGTTTCAGGCCACACTTTCCTCGACTCCATCGATCATCAGGCATGAAGCAGATTCCGAGATTTGCGCTTCGGATTTCTGCAACCTCATTGCTTTCCTGCCATTGAACAGGAGAAACCTTGAGATGATCAAAGGTTGGAAAAGAATCGCAAATGATTTTAAGAGAGAGATTGGGGAAGGTTTTACCCAGTTCTTCAAGAATGGGGCGAATGATTTCAAGCGACTGCAGGGTGCTTTTTGATCCTATCCAGACCATTTCGAGGGAATCGCTTAAGGTGGCAGAAGGCGCAAGTTGATATTTGGAAGTTTCAATTACTGTCGGGATTACAAAAATCTTTGAGGCGCTGGTATGTTCGGCGGAGGCGTCTGCTAAGAATCGATTGCCTGCAACCATGGCATCTGTAGCTTTGGATATTGCGATAAATCTTGCAAGTTTGGAGCGGTCGTCCATGCCCTTTTTTGAGTAGGAGTCGCGTAAGAAAATGGCGTCATCGAAGTCAAATATCAAATGCTTGCAACTTCGCCTGATAAGCCATGTGAGCCATGTTGGGGGCAACTTGCGTTGCAATATCACGGTTTTGTTTTGAAGTTTTGCTGCCAGGCTTAATAAGCCTAATAAGGTTTTTGGCCAGGCGAGATACCGCAATGAATAGCCTGATTTACCGAAATGCTCTTTGTAGGCACTTAAGCGATAGCGAGTGCAGACATGGTCTTCAGATTCCACCAGTGCAACGATTTCCAAAAAGCCCTCCATGGCGATCGGGTATTAAAGTTTTCGCCTTTTCGACATTTCTCTACCAATGTCGCGCTTGGCTTCGTTTTTCTTTTGGGCCTGCCGCTTATCCTGAAGCTTCTTGCCCTTGCCTATCGCAATTTCAACCTTGGCTTTGCCTTCCTTAAAATACATCTTGGTGGGGATCAAAGTTAAGCCACGCTGTTCGGATTTTTCTGCAAACTTGGCGATTTCGTTCTTGTGCAAAAGAAGTTTACGCGCTCGCTTGGGTTCATGATTTAACTGGTTGGCCATCGTATATTCTGGGATATCGCAACCGTAAAGCCATATTTCGCCATTTAAAATACGGGCGTAAGCGCCCTCCAAATTAGCTTGCCCGGTTCTTAGGCTTTTTACTTCACTGCCCTTCAGCATGATGCCACATTCCAAGCGCTCTTCCAATTCGTATTGGAACGAAGCCTTGCGGTTTTGGCAGATATTGATGTACTCGGGGCCTTCTGATTTCTTGCTGTCCGCCATGAAATTCCCAAAGCCCCTAATTTGAACCATTGCAAAACAGTATTCTAACAGGCGTTTTCCTTTTTGGGAACGCTAGAATCAGGAATATCAAGACTTTGAAGGTAGCTCGTAGGTTCTACCCCCAGCGGTTGTTGATTTTTGGTTCACGGAGAGTTGGTATAGCTGTTCCCCTGTTTTTGTAGGATATTTTCCGTTGATGCAGGCTTGGCAGAGTTGGGATTCATCAAGCCCTATACTTCTAGATATATCCTCATAGGGAAGATATCTTAAACTATCTGCGCCCAGTTCTTTTGCCATGTCTTCTTGTATCTGGGTGCTGATGGGGTTGCCTTTTAAGAACCTAGGTGCGAACAATTCTTTTACGGTTGACATGTCGATACCATAAAAGCACGGGGCAATAATGGGCGGACACGCCACTCGAACATGGATCTCCTTGGCTTGACCGCGGGTTTTCATGTCGGCAAGCAATACCTTCATGGTGGTGCTTCTTACAATGGTATCTTCAATTAGCAGCACTCTTTTTCCTGCGATGACTTCTTTCAAGGGTGTGTATTTAAGCTGAACTCGTTCTGCTCGATTTTGCCCTTCGATGAAAGTACGACCTACATAGCGATTGCGCATCAACCCTTCCACCGAAGGAAGGCCAAGTTCATGGGCCATAGCGTCTGCAGCAGCCTTGCCTGTGTCAGGTACGGGAACTATCACAGTATCCTTATCCAAAGGAACGATGTTTAAAAGTCGCTCCTGTGCTGCAAGCCTTTGCCCTAGCGATGCTCGTGCAAGATAAACGCTGCGGTCATCAAGATTACTTGCAACATTGGCGAAGTATATCCATTCGAAGAAACAATGGGTGGTTGTGCGCTTTGGGGCAAACCTTTCCTGCCGCATTTTTCCATCCTGAATTACAATCATTTCGCCAGGGGGAAGCGAGCGCACATCTTTGAACCCAAGGTTCAGCAATGCTACGCTTTCACTTGCCGCTGCAAACATCGGGCCATCTTGTGCCACGCATAACGGCCTGAACCCGTTGGGGTCTCGCAGCACTACCATGTCGCCCATCGCATTTAAAAACACAATATTGTAGGCGCCATCAAACTTGCTGCAAAGCTTCGAGAAAACCTCTACAAGGTCGGGGGCTTTATCAACATGATTGCTTAATTCATGGCTGAGGTAATGCATGATTACCTCGGTGTCTGTATCGCGGGTGAGGTGGTAATCGGTCTGGCTTAAAAGTTCTTCGCGGAGCTGAGTGTAGTTGGCAAGTTGGCCGTTGAAGGCAAAGCTAAACCATTTCCATCTGCAACCATGATGCCTTTCGAAAGGCTGAGCGTAACTTTTGTCGTTGGCGCCGCAGGTTGCATAACGGGTGTGGCCAATCGCAGCCATGCCCGCATATTCTTTCATCAAAGCTTCGTATCGATCTTGATGGCTTAATCTAAAGGCCTCTATGACAGTGCCGATTTGTCTGTGGGTATCAAGTATTTTTTGCCTGCGCGGGTGGAAGGTGCTCATGCCCGCAGCCAACTGCCCCCGATTTTGCAAATCCAGCAACATCCTAGGCATTAACCTGGAGACCTGATCAGGCCCCGCAAGAGGCACCAATTTTGAAGTCGGTAATTCTGGTAGATGATAGATCGCTGCTATGCCACACTCGTGTTGAAGTTCGTCCATAGAATTCTTTAGGCCTGCTTGCCAATCGGAGTTGTAAGTTCATGACTGCACCAATCATGTTTCATTATTCTAGATTACGAAGTGCGGGCACTCAAAAGAATTCGATATCAATATTTTTGATAGTTTCTTGAAACTATTTTTTCGTGAAGCTAACTTCAAAACACTCAAAAAGTTTCGAAAATCCGGTTGTTAAAATGGGGGCTATGGCCTTAAGTGTTTATTGCCATTACGGTTGTGTTTGATTTAGAGGAACTAGATAAATAAACTTTTTCCCTTTTACCATTTTTTGTTCTGTTATTTGCCGATTTCTAATGGTATCCTTCCTTTATTGCTTACCTGATTACTCCCCAGAACGGAGTCCCCCCATGTTTCGAGTCGATGCTGGAAAATCCCAAAAAGGTTATTGTGATGGTGTCAACCGTCGTAGCTTCCTTCAACTTGGTATCGCAGGCATGGCTTCTGCTGGCCTTTCTGATCTTTATAAAGCCAAAGCGGCATCCAAGGCCGAAGGTATCACCTCAAAAGATACTTCAGTGATTCTTATTTGGCTCGATGGTGGCCCAGGCCACATGGATATGTACGACATGAAGCCTGATGCCCCGGTAGAATATCGCGGCTTGTGGAAGCCCATTCATTCTAAAGTTCCAGGCTTTGATGTTACCGAACTTTATCCCAAACAAGCCATGGTCACTGATAAGTTTTCCATGGTTCGCTCGCTTTACCATAACACAGGCGATCACTTTGCCGGCGGGCATCGAATGCTTACCGCCAAGGATATGGGCGTAAGTGGTGCGAATAACATGCAGAAGTTTCCTGGGATTGGTGCCATCACCAATCGCGAAGTCGGGGCTAGGAAAACCGGTATGCCAGGCTATGTCGCCTTGCCCTATGCTGCCAGTATTGGCCTTAATCCAGGCTATTTTGGTGGCCATATGCTTGGTGTTCAGCATGATCCGTTTGCTTCAGGTGGTGACCCTAATGCTGCTAACTTCCAGGTTAAAAACCTTCACCTTGCAACTGGCCTTTCCATTGATCGCCTTGAAGATCGTAAAAGCCTTAGTTCCAGCTTCGATGCAATGAACAGGACTCTAGAGACTTCCAAGACATTGGACGCTATGGATCGCTTTAACAAACAGGCCTTTGAGTTTGTTAGCGGCGCCTCTGCAAGACAGGCGTTTGATATTTCGCGCGAAGATCCAAAACTGCGTGATCGCTATGGTAGAAATACTTACGGCCAAAGCACCCTCCTTGCACGCAGACTTGTAGAGGCTGGTTCTACTTTTGTTACCGTTCACCTTGGTGGCTGGGATCACCACTGGGATCTTAAAGCTGGTTATGAAACTTATCTGCCTAAGGTTGACGCCTTGGTCAGCACCCTTTTTATCGACCTCGAGGAACGAGGCTTACTCGATTCCACACTTGTAGTCCTCTGTGGCGAGTTTGGTCGAACCCCGAAAATGAATGACGGTGGTAACGGTGGCCCAGCAGGTAGCAAAGGCACTCCAGGCCGTGATCACTGGGGTAATTCGATGTTTTGTCTTATGGGTGGTGGCGGCGTTAAGGGTGGCCGTATCATTGGTTCTACCGATAAACTTGGTACCGCACCAAACAGCAGGCCTGTTACCCCCAGCAATATTCATGCAACCATTTATCAGGTTCTTGGCATGGATCCTAAGCTTCATCTGCTTGATCCAAGTGGAAGGCCGACCCCCGTTCTGGATGATCCCGAACCTATTCACGAACTGTTTTAAGCGCGGACTATCAAAGCAAAAAGCCAGCCCTTTAAAAGGCTGGCTTTTCTTGTTTCACAACATTGCTTTAACAAAGTTAGATCAACTCAGAAATCGGATCGCCACCTGTTAGCAATGGCATTGGTCTGCCCGAATGATCATTGAATGCAATGTTTTTGTAATCAACTCCTAGGTGGTTGAACATGGTGGCCCAAAGGTCATTTGGGCTAAGTGGTCTATCTTTGGGGTGTTCGCCCTTTTGGTTGGTAGAGCCTACAATCTGACCCATTTTCAATCCACCACCAGATACAAGCACAGACATCGCTTGTGGCCAATGGTCGCGACCGGGTTGTTTCACTCCTGTTTGAGTGCCAACGGAATAGCTGATCCTAGGGGTACGGCCAAATTCACCGGTCACAATCAGGAGAACTTTTTTATCAAGGCCCCGGTCGTAAAGATCATTGATCAGCGAGGTGATAGCTTGGTCATACATGGGGAAACGCCAACGGGCATCATCAAAAATATGCCCATTCACTGCGTGCGAATCCCAGTTGTAAAGCACACCCTTGGGCCATTGCTTGCCCGGCATATTTGGGCTTTCTAGCACCATGGTTACAAAACTAGAACCTGCTTCGACAAGCCTTCGTGCAAGCAGGCAGCGTTGGCCATAAGTATGCATACCATACTTCTGGCGTACGGAATCGGGTTCCTTGTTTAAATCAAAGGCCACCTGAGTCGTATCATCAGAAAGCAATTGAATTGCACGGGCACGAATAGCTTTCATTTCTGGCGAGGTATTGTTCCCATCAATGCTGGTTAGCAAATCCATTCGCTCTTTCACCTGCACCAGTTTTTTTTCTTCGATTCCCAGATTCTGGATTTTAAATGTTGGGGTGCTCGGATCGCCTGGCACCATAAAAGGATGGCTACTACGATCTAGATAAGCCGAACCAAAGCTGAAAGTGTCGATACCTTGCCTGCCGCCATCCATGCCTGCGATATAGTTGGGGATTTTTGCGATGAAGTTTTCGCGAACCTTGGCGAACATCGAGCCAACCATGGGGTAATCGTTGACAAATCCGACGGGGGAAACGGGATCACGGCCGGTGAGGAACTTTTTGTGCCCGCCACCATGATCCGAGAAATTATGCGCGATCGAGCGAATAATGCTGAAGCGTTTTGCAGTTTGAGCATGAAGTGGCAAAAGTTCGCAAACATCTAAACCAGGAACTGTTGAGCGAACAGGTTTAAACTCGCCCTTGTATTCGGAGGGGGCATCGGGCTTCATGTCATAGGTTTCCATATGCGGTGGGCCACCGGGAAGCCAAATGAATATTACTTGCGTATCAGGGGTCTGTTTGCCTAAGGTTTTTTCTTGAGCCCTTGCGGAGTGGAGGTTGTTCAGAAGCATTCCGCCCAAGCCTGCGGTTCCTATTTTTATGAACTGTCTGCGGGATTGAGGCCCGATACATTTTTTAAGTTCTGATTGATCCATGGTATACTCCGATATCAGGCAGGTAATTACTAACTTAAGCTTATATCTTAATTCGTCTAAAAGCCCTAGTCAAACATAGAAATAATACTCTTTTTGTAAATTTTCTAACTAATTGCGCTTTAAAGCCGTCCAAGAGTTAAGTTCCAGCCCCTTTTCCACATAAAGCACTACTTTTTGCTCCCTGATGTTGGGCCTTAGTTTCTTCACCAAATCCACAATGCCATTCGAAACCAGCATTTGCGAAGATTCCTCGATGACCAAGACGCCAAATTCATGCAACTTTTCTACGCTAATTAGGCCCCGTATTTCGCCGTAGCCAATCTGATGAAACACAACCCGTCCCTGCTCTCCACTTGCAGCCAAGCCTACCGCAGCTAAGGCCCCCACGATTCCATGGTCTCTCCCTGCAATAGACCACAATAAACACCCCGAAACCTTAGCTTTTTCGATAGCTTCCGCTGGATTAACCCATTCACTAGTGGTGCGCCAGCCATGCGAAATCAGAGATTTTGCCTGATCTTCCGTAGCAAGGCAAAGGCCAGGGTCGCTCCCCTCAACAAAATGACTCAAAAGAAACTCTTTGCAAAAACCTGCAAGGGTTTGAAAATCAATTAGGCCTTTGCATTCAAGTTGCATCGATGCAGAACCATTTTTAGATGTGTAAGGTACCCTAGGATCATACCAAAGCTGGTGCCTTAAAATCATCGTTGTTTCGATTTTGATTTCTTTGAATTTTATAGCAAGCGCCATGGCTATTTGATTGGTGCCCGGGCTTCCCAGAATATCGGTGTCATCAAGGCCAAGAAAAATCCGCATGTGTTTACCCGTGAAGTTGAAGTCAATCAAGAACACCTTAATAGCCTTGCATTTTGTGCTTTCTTATTGCAAAATACACCCTTTGATGTTCTATGGGATAAGAGTTGATCAATGTTAAAAATACCAAAAACTGCAGGCGGATGGCGCGCAATCTTTTATAGCTTTCGCATGGCCAACAAAGTGGGCTGGATGCGACTCTGGAAAGCAATGACTACCAAAAATGCCTGTAAAACTTGCGCCCTTGGCATGGGTGGGCAGGCTGGCGGCATGCGTAACGAAGCGGGGCACTGGCCCGAGGTTTGTAAAAAATCCTTCCAAGCCATGGTTGCAGATATGCAGAAAGGAATCACTCCAGAATTCTTTGCCAAGTACTCTATCAAAGAGCTTCAAGCGCTATCATCCCGCGAACTCGAATGGTGCGGCAGGCTCGTTAACCCTCTTTATGCAGGCCCTGGTGATACCCATTACCGCATTGTCGATTGGGATTTTGCTTTCAACCGCATTGTCAAACAGATGAAAGATCATCAACCCGAACAACATTTCTTTTACGCTTCTGGAAGATCCTCCAATGAGGCTGGATTCCTGCTGCAGTTGTTTTCGCGACTTTATGGCACCAACTATGTTAACAACTGCTCGTTTTACTGCCATCAAGCCAGCGGTTCGGGGCTGGCAGCCTCTTTGGGAACGGGCACCGCAACTGTAGACCTGCATGATTTAGATAAAACAGATCTCTTTTTTCTTATCGGGGGTAACCCCGCATCCAACCATCCTAGGCTTATGCGCACCCTGATGCAAATCCGCAGGCGTGGCGGCAAGGTTATTGTGATTAATCCAGTCAAAGAAATAGGCTTGGTTAACTTTAGTGTTCCCAGTGACGTGCTAAGTCTATTCTTTGGTACCAATATCGCAACGCATTATCTGCAACCTCATATTGGGGGTGATCTCGCCCTTCTTTACGGCATCGCCAAACTGCTAATAGAGCAAAATCAGGTTGATCAAGCCTTTCTTGAAGCTTCCACCGAAGGGGTGCAAGAATTCAAAACCATGCTTGATGAGCTTTCTTGGGACACCATCGAAAAAGATTCGGGTATTTCCAAAGCCCAAATTCAAGAGGTCGCTGATGTTTATGCCAAGTCTAAAAATGCTGTCTTTGGCTGGACCATGGGTATCACCCATCACCTGAACGGCACCAGTAATGTTCGTGCCATTGTTAACCTTGCCCTATTGCGTGGCATGGTGGGGAAACCTTCTTCAGGTTTACTACCTATCCGTGGGCATTCAAATGTGCAGGGAATTGGATCGATGGGGGTCGTGCCCAATCTAAAAGAGAAATTCCTCAACAACTTGGAAGGGTATTTGAAAACCACCCTGCCCCGCTCGCCCGGTTTAGATACCATGGCTTGCATGCAGGCAACGTATGATGGCCAGATGAAAGCCGCTTTTTGCTTAGGTGGCAACCTATTCGGCAGTAACCCCGATTCTAATTTCGCTGCTGATTCTATCGCAAAACTTGACCTCATTACTTATCTGAACACCACTTTAAATACCGGCCATGCATGGGGCCTGGCCAAAGAAACCCTGATTCTCCCAGTGTTGGCACGGGATGAAGAGCCCCAGCTTACAACTCAGGAATCGATGTTTAACTTTGTGCGTGTAAGCGATGGTGGGCCCGCAAGATATAGCGGCTTAAAAAGTGAAGTAGAAATCCTTGCTACCTTGGGAAGCCGGGTTGTGGGCGACCTGCCCAACCTCGATTGGCGTGCTTTAAGAATGCATCGCACCATCCGCGAAATGATTAGCCAAATCGTTCCTGGGTATGAAGATATTTCCAAGGCGGATGTTAGCAAAGCTGAGTTCCCGGTTAAAGGTCGTATCTTTCATGAAGGCCATTTTCCCACCCAATCAGGGAAAGCTTCTTTCTCGACCGATGCCCTTACCTCGCAGGATGTTCCAGAGGGGGAATTACGCCTAATGACAGTGCGAAGCGAAGGCCAATTCAATACCGTGGTGTACGAAGAACAAGACATCTATCGTGGACAGGAACGCAGGGATGTCGTCCTTTTAAATCCTGAAGACATCAAAAACCTTGGTTTTAAGGAAGATGATGAAGTAACAGTAAGTAGTGCTATTGCAAAAATGGGGCCATTAAAAGTGCGCCCTTTTGATATTAGGCAGGGCAATGCGCTGATGTATTTTCCCGAGGCGAATGTGTTGGTTTCGAAAGATATCGATCCTGTATCGCGTACTCCTTCCTTCAAAAATGTATTTGTTAAAGTTAGTAGATATAAAGCGGAAGCAGGCAAAACCCCGCTCGCTGTTCTTTGAGATTCTACCCATGGAAATCAACCTAGGGCGCTGCCCTAGGCTGTTTGAGGTTGCTCTTTCAGGGCATAAATAGCCGGAGTGATCAAAACCCGCATGCGGGAAGGTGTATTATCCAAACTTGAAGTGCAAAGTTTAAAGGTGCAAATGGAGCGGTTGCAGTGGGGCTTCCCCATCGCAACCGCTCTGTCTTTAAACACGCCCCATCAATCAATGGGAAGTAAAAGGAAAGCCAAGAATGGAACTCCGCATACGCGAAGTTGACAAAGGCGACGGCGGGCTAACTGGAACCCATGCTAGCGAAGCGAAAGGGCCCTTTTCCCGGAGGGAAGAGGGTTGGGAGTTGGGAGAAAAACAAAAAATAGAAAGAGCGAGGAAAGCTCAAATTAATAAGGATGGGGCAAGTAACATTACGCATGGGCAAAGAGGATGCCTAAGCCGCTGATCTCTTCTAGGGAAAGTTCTGTTTGTGAGAAGCCTGCTTCGGTAGCCATGCGCACATATTCGCTGCCTTCTTCGGGGATATCTGCTTCGATCATATGTGCCTTTACGATTTTGCAGGATTCGGGGCATTTGCCTGCGGATTTGTTTTCCATGTAGTTGTAGCAGAGGTCGAGCCAATCTTCGCGGGATTGGCCATTAAGGCGCATGCCATCGATGATAGCGAGGAAGCCCCCGGGTTTGAGTTTTTTGCGGGCGTTTTCGATGCAGCGTTTTTTGTCTTCGGTTTTAAGGTGATGGAGGGAGTAGCTTAAAAGGATGAGGTCAAAAGATTCGCCTGGTTGCTCAAGGTAGACAGTGAAATCTAGGGGGATGAGGGTTTTTTGACCATGGAAGTGTTTAAGGTTGGGTAAGCTGAGTTTAAGTACTTCATCTGCGATATCGACCCCGACATAGGATTTTGCTGGGTGGAGTTTGAGTAAATTGCCTGCCGGTTCGCAGTCGCCACAGGCGAGGTCTAAGAAGGCGTAGTCTGTGGGAAGGTACTTTTGGATGTGGGTAGCGAGTTGTTGGAAGAGTTTTTTGTGGTTTAAGAGGTCGAGGTTGAGGAAGTCGCGGTAGGCGTTCCAGCGGGAGTCAAAGAAGTTGCCTATAACTTGGGATTTTTGTCCGCTAGCCATGAGTTTTTCCTGCATTTTAATAAACATAAGTGGTCAATAAACTTACCTCAGAGGTGAAGTATACCCATGTTTAGTGATTAGTGTTGCAAAATACCGTAAGGACGTTGTGTAGGGTTAACTCCTCATTTGGGTAGGTAAAAGATTCGGATTAGAAGATGATTTGGCATGCAGTAATGATTTTTATGAAATAAAAGGCCAAATGCAAAACAAGCATTGCTTTAGTTCTTTTCACTTGTTATAAAAGTAAATAGAGAATCTAGCTTTTGCTCGAGGCGCTCAGAAATCCCTCCTTGTGTGTGTTGATTTTCTTATTTTAAATCTTGTTTTTAGCGTACGCATCATTGGCTTTTTGCGTACATATCATTGGTTTTTTGCGTACACGCACCAAAGGATTGGTTTTTTTATGGTTAGGTTCTAGCGTTATTATTTTTTTTCTTTGAAAGGATGGTTGTCATGTTGGCACGCTTAATGAAGCAGAAGAAATCAGGTTTTACCCTGATTGAATTGTTGGTGGTGATTGCGATCATCGCCGTTTTGATTGGCTTGCTTTTGCCTGCAGTACAGAAGGTGCGCGAGGCTGCGGCCCGTACCACTTGCGTTAATCAAATGAAGCAACTTGGCCTTGCTGTTGCAAACTATGAAGGAACTTTTCAGAAGTTTCCTGGTCTAAGCACCAATAGCACCATGACGGTAAATCCTGATAAATTTAGTCAGAGTCTCTTTACACAGCTTTTGCCCTTTGTTGAGCAAGAAGCATTGCAAAAGCAGCTCACATCTGGAAATGCAATAACTTTCAATGCGCCAGCTTCGGGGGTTGATTATCGCGGTACGGTAATTAAGATTTTTCTTTGCCCCGCTGATCAAAGCCCCTTGGATGGATTAACAGCGATTAGTAAATTTGGCGGTACCAGTTATGTGCCAAATTCTGAGGTTTTTGGTAACAGTAATCCCGCTGGTGCTGCATTAACTGCCACCACGGATAGGCTTTCTTCTACCTACAATATGGGCAGGCTTACATCAAAGGATGGTACTTCCAACACAGCCATCTTTTTTGAACAGTATGCTAGTTGTGGTTCAGCTGGTGTAGCTGGTGAAAATGCTTGGGTTGTGCCAACGTATGCTACCACAGGGCCTACAGGTGCTACCGCTGGTGGGTTTGCGGTTGCAGGTGGTATTCATTCTGTAGCTTATCCGTTTGTTTCAAATAACGGCCAAGTTCCTACTGCAGCATATAGCGCTTGGACTGCTCCTGGAACATTGTCCCCAGGCGGTTCCCTGCCAGCAAGGCCACAAATTTCAATTCCTGCAGTCGGTGCTATCCCAGCGCTTGCCAATCGATATTTTCACCCTTTTCGTAATGTAACTCAAAATGAGTGCGTTAAGAGCACCGGTGGCGGTATTATTCATCCTCAGCATACTGGCAGTAGCCCGCTTGCTATGGGTGACGGTAGTGTGAAAGCTGTTTCAAGCGGTATTACTATCGCGACTTGGGCTTTCCTTATTAACCCAGAAGATGGCCAAGCACTTGGTTCTGATTTTAACTAAGGTCTGTTCATAATTAAAATTAAAGAGGCTGAAATGGGTAATTACCTTTCAGCCTCTTTTGTATTTATTTTACTTTTTTTTTAATTGTTGTTGACAACTCTAATAAACTTATCATAACCTATACAATTGTAGGAATTGTCTTCATTTTTTATTCATTTCTTATTCTTGGAAGGATGGTTAAAATGTTGTATCGTATGATAAAACAAAGAAAATCAGGTTTCACCCTGATTGAGTTGCTGGTGGTGATTGCGATCATTGCTGTATTGATTGGCTTGCTTTTGCCTGCAGTACAAAAGGTGCGCGAGGCTGCGGCCCGTACCACTTGCGTTAATCAAATGAAGCAGCTGGGCTTGGCAGTTGCGAACTATGAAGGAACTTTCCAGAAGTTTCCGGGATTGAGCACTAATCACCTTATGACTACCAACCCTGATAAACAAAGTCTTAGTCTTTTTACCCAGCTTTTACCCTTTGTTGAACAAGAAGCATTGTTCAAGCAACTTATAGCTGGGAATTTATTCACTTACACCGCACCAGCTACTGGTATTGATTACCGTGGTACGGTAATCAAGATTTTACTTTGCCCAGCAGATCAAAGCCCTGTAGATGGTTTAACACCTACTGGTAAGTTAGGTGGAACCAGCTATGTTCCAAATTCCGAAGTTTTTGGTAACAGTAATCCCGCTGGTGCTGCATTAACTGCCACCACGGATAGGCTTTCTTCTACCTATAATATGGGTAGGTTGACATCTAGGGATGGTACCTCCAACACTATTACTTTTTTTGAACAGTATGCTTCTTGTGGTTCAGCTGGCGTTAATGGTGAGAATGCTTGGGTTATGCCAACTTATGCTACTGTTGGGCCCGGTGGCACACCCGCTTTAGCTGGTGCAACTGGTTCACCTACTTCTGTAGCTTATCCATTGGTTCAGAACAATGGGCAAGTAAATTCTGTTACTTATAGCACAGCTAATTGGACTACAGGCACCGTAACCCCAACTGGGTTGCCCCCAAGGCCATCAATTTCTATTACAGGTGGTATCCTCAATAGATATAATCATCCTTTTAGAATTGTAACGCAAAATGAGTGTGTTCGAGTGGTTGGTGGTGGCGGCATCATCAATCCCCAGCATACCGGTAGCAGTCCGGTTACTATGGGTGATGGCAGTGTTAAAGCGGTTTCAAGCGGTATTACTATTTTGACTTGGGCTTTCTTGATCAACCCTGCTGATGGCCAAGCCCTAGGTTCTGATTTTAACTAACAATACCCGTTGTTTACTAACTCAAAGGCCTAGGTGCTTAAATGACCCTAGGCCTTTTTTGTTAGTATCAGACAATTATTGTGGTAAATTATCCTAGATTGAAACTTATCCCTTATTTATGAGGCTAATATGACTCTTTATAAATTAAGAAAAGGTTTTACCCTAATTGAATTATTGGTGGTGATTGCGATTATTGCCATATTAATTGGTCTGTTATTGCCCGCAGTTCAAAAAGTGCGCGAAGCGGCGGCTAAGATGACCTGTACCAATAACCTTAAGCAAATGGGTTTGGCCCTGCACGGCGTATTGCAGTTAAAAGGCGAGTTCCCTGCCCTTAACGAAACCAATAACGGAACGCGAGGTACGACTCCACAAGGGAACGAAGGCCGCAATTCAGGTTTGATGCACCTTTTACCTTTTATTGAGCAAAACGCAGCATACACTATCATGAGCGATTCAGGAACTTTTGGTGGAGTAAGTGTTTTTCCATTTGGTCCGATTCGAGACCGATCTAATTACCCCCCATATGTAACTCAAGTTAAGGTTTTTGTCTGCCCTTCCAATCCGCCACCAAACCCTATTTGGGGCACTGCCGCTTGGGGCCCTCGAAGTTATGCCGTTTCTGTGGGTGACACGATCGTCAACAATCATTGGAATACCAGTAATCGTGGTGCTTTTTCGCGAAATCCCACTCGAATTTCCGATATTTCTGATGGCCTTTCAAATACGCTTTTTATGGCAGAACGAGCATTCGGAAGTTCAAATAATAGAAGCATCAAGGGGTATTTTGCCAACAATGTTGCGGGCTTAAATACCATGCCTATTAATTGTTTGAGCACAGCAAGCAATGGCACATTTCTTACGACTCAATCAGTAATGACTGACCGCCCTTCAGGGGTACAATGGTTTGATGGTTATCCTGCATTTACAGGAGTTTGTACCATTTTGCCACCCAATAGCCCGTCTTGCGCTTCGGAAAACTGGGGCGATAGTTGGGGGATCTTTAGCGCCAGCAGTTTCCATACTGGCGGAGTAAACGGCTTGATGGGCGATGGTTCCGTTCGATTTATCAGCGATGCAATCGGTACCGGAAATTTAAGCTCTGCAGAACCTGCCTCTGGTGCAATGAGTCCTTATGGAGTATGGGGCGCAATGGGTACTAAAAGCAGCAATGAGGTTTCAAACGAACTGTAATTTTGTAGTCATTTAAATGAAAGCCATTGTGATGAAACAGAATATTTTTGAGCCATTGAATTGGGTTTGTAAAACGGTATTTATGTTTATGGTGATGGTTGTGGCTGGTTGCGGGCAGGGATTGCCTGCAACGGTTGCTGTAACAGGTGAAGTCACATACAAAGGTGCTCCGGTTGAAGGGGCAAAAGTTGTTTTTGGGCGTGGTTCTCGTTCGGTGCAATTGGGAGAAATTGCAATTAGCACGACGGATAGTAACGGTCGTTTTGAGATGATCTCACATTTTGGTGGCCAGGCAAGCAAACCAGGCGTAATCCCTGGCGAGTACAGAGTAACTGTATCAAAGTATATGCCTCCTCCAAATATGACCATGGCTCAATACGAAAAGCTCGCATCTGCTGCAAAAAAAGCTGGTGAAACTGGCGAAATGGTGCCAATAGACAAACAACCCCCTCCATTGGTTGATATGTTCCCACCCCATTACGCAGTAAGTGAAAAATCAAACTTAAAGGCAAATGTCACCTTGGCTGGTCCTAATAATTTTAAATTTGCCTTGGATTAGAGGTCTAATATAGCAAATTGGATGCAATCCGCATCTTGGCATGGTTTTGAGAGGTAGAACTACGGTTCTGTAATAGGCTGAGTCGTATCTTTTTTTGATTGTCCATGTTTAGAAGTGGTTTAGCCAAAGATTCGCTTGTTAATTGTTTGTGTTAAAAGTAGGATTTATAATGTGCTGCTTGTGTTTTATTTTATTTCAAGGATCCCCACCATGTTTTTAAGTTGTAACAGACAAAAGCGAATGGGTTTTACATTGATTGAATTACTTGTTGTTATTGCTATTATTGCCATATTGATTGGGCTGTTATTGCCCGCAATCCAAAAAGTGCGTGAAGCATCTAACAAAATGTCTTGTAGCAATAACTTAAAACAAATCGGTTTAGCTGTACATGCGTTTCATAATACAAACGGTACTTTACCCGCGGGTGGAGTTTCTGATACCCCGCCAGTTGGTACAGGTGGTGGTTGGGGAAGTGCGTGGACTGTTTGGATTCTGCCTTACATTGAGCAACAAAGCCTTTTTAACAAATTTGTATTCACGGGTGGATCTGGTTGGGGAAACGCTAATAATTACACAGCGTCTTCCAATATCAAAATCCCCACCTTCCTTTGCCCTTCCAGTCCGGTTGGTAATGTTGCGCCTAGTCCGTTTTCAGGAACAAATATTTCTAGTAATCATTATGTAGCTGTTACCGGGGCAGCTCCAAATGCCGGAATCGGATTTACCGAAGCTAGGTCTAATCAGGGAAACTCCGGAACCGCAGGCTGCTGTTCAGGTGGGATAGCCTCTGCAGGCGGGGCATTGGTTCCAGGTACTCCTAGCCTAAGCCTGTCCAACATTTCAGATGGAACCAGCAATGTAATCCTCGTAAGTGAGCAAAATGATTATCTTACCACCGTTAACAACAGTCGCGTGATATGGGGTGCTGGCCTTTTACACGGATTTATGATTGGTTGGCATACCAATGGAACACCACCAAATGCCTGTAACAATGGTGACTGCAGAACATTTCAAATGACAACTATTCGGTATTCCATCAATCAAAAATCTGGCTGGGCTAATGCTCCCGGCAACTGCGGTACGCAAGGGGTCTGTGATAACATTGGGACCAATATACCATTAAACGCTGCGCATTCTGGTGGGGTAAACGCTCTTTTTGCAGATGGTTCTGTAAAGTTCATCAGTGATAATGCAAGCTTGTTAACACTTTCACGGTTGGCCACTCGTGATGACGGCGCCACTTTAGCAAACGACTATTAACCCTTGCATTTAAGAATACTAGAGTAAGCTTTGTTATCCTGTTTTTTTAATCATACATTGTTTAATCGGAGTTTTAAATGTTCCGTAATCTGACCTCATTTGTTTTATTAATAGCTTGCCTCGGGCTTACCTTGGGGTGTGGCGGCGTTAAAGGTAAGGTTCCTACCAAGCGCGTTCCAGTTTCTGGAAGTGTAAAACTCGATGGCAAACCACTTGCTGCTGGAAGGGTGACCTTTGATGCTCAGAATGGAGAGCCACCTACCACTTGTGATATTTTGAATGGTGCATTTAGTGGAACAGTGATGATTGGAAAAAACAAAGTCATGTTGATTTCCACAGTAAAACAGAGCATGAAAGAGAAAATGAAAATAGATGGCCCTGGTTATGATGAGATGGTCGAATTTAATATTCTTCCCGATCGTTATCACAGTAAGAGTGAAATAACTAAGGATGTGGCAGATCCAGGGCCCAATCAGTTTGAATTTGATTTGCAATCAAAGTAAGTAAAACCTAGCCCAAGATTCGCGGCACCGAAAGTCATGCAATTCATCAGAGGTTGAGATCAATTTAAATCTATTTGTTAATGAAAGAAGCCTCAAGGTGTAATCCTTGGGGCTTCTTTCGATATTTTCGTATGCCGATTTAGCGGGCAGCTTCAGTCTGGAATACTTTCAAATACGATGCAATGTAATCGCCATACATTTCTCGTAATTCTTCGGGCATATCTTTGTATCCAGAGATGCTTCCCCTGCATTTTTCTGCATTGCAAAGGCATTCTTCGGGCATATGGTGGATTTCATATTCAAAAGTTGCGTAATCGAAAGTGAGTTCTTCGTTTGCAGCGATGTGCCTAAGAGCGTGAGCTTCGGAGATCTGCTCATCAGCTTTGATCAAAAGGCCGCAATTAGGTTCGCATGAGTGGTTGAATAATCCCAAGGGGTGATCAGGAACGATGTGCCCATCAGGAGAAATTTGGATGGTGTGCATGGTGCGTATTTTTGTGGGTTTGCCCCAGGCCTTGAGAATAATTTCGCCCGGAACAAGATTATCTGTGGCAATGATTGCCTTTCCCAAAGGGCCATGAATAATTTTGATTTTAGAATTTTCAACCCGTTCACCACTATCCATTTTTATCTCCCTGCCATTGCTTTCCTTTAGTCGCGTCGAAAGGAACTCAACCGCATCATCAACCGAATCTGGCTGAATCACCAACAAATCACCGGGTAGACATTTTTCGAGGCCGCTCTTTAGCGCAGCTACACCGCCACGCACCTCTTCCACATCTTTAACCCGTATCCCGTCATTTAAGCCTTCGCGGAACAAAGCGAATATTTCGCCAGGCTCTCTGCCACGAAGGTAAGTATCTTCATAAAGTACGACCCTGTCGAAATGGTCGCCCAGTATTTTTCCTTGTTCTATGATGTCACTATTACGACGATCACCTGCGGCGGAATAAACCACACTTCGTCGTAAATGGGGCAAATGTTTTATTGCCTCAATCAGCCTTGATAGGGCCGATGTATTGTGCCCGTAGTCTAAAACCACGGTTACACCATTTATTTCCATCATATTGAAACGGCCGGGTGCTTGTAACATACCACCGCCAAAACTTATCAGGCCTTTTGTCATTGCAGGAATTGTAACTCCACAAGCCCAAGCCCCTGCAACCGCCGCCAAGGTATTTTCAACTTGAAACCCCACCAAGCCACCATGGGTGATTGGCACTTGGTTAATATTTAACAATTGTTGTTCATTGTTACCTTCAGCAAGAATAATCATCCCTTCCTTAAGGAACACTACTTTGCCGTCAGACTTGCGATGATTTTCAATAATTTCGTTATTTGAAGATTGGGAGAAGAAAATGATTTTTCCTGAGCAATACTGCTGCATCCCCACAACCAAGGGGTCGTCTGCATTTAATACCGCATAGCCATTGGAATGGGTTGCTGCAACAAGGGTGCTTTTCGCGTAAGCGAGTTCTTCCAAAGTTTCAATATCGTTGAAGCCGAGGTGGTCGCCTTGGCCAATGTTAACAACGACCGCAGCTTGGCAGCGATCAAAACCAAGTCCTTCACGAAGCATGCCGCCTCGCGCATTTTCGAGCGCAGCGCTTTTTGCCATTGCATGTTGCAAAGCAACTTTGGCACTTTTGGGGCCAGAGCAATCGCCAGTAAACAAGCGCTGGTCGGCTAGGTAAATGCCTTCGGTGCAAGTCATTAAAACAGGGGAATGTTCCTGGGCTAAAAGGTGTGCGATAAAGCGGGTGGTGGTAGTTTTGCCATTCACCCCGGTTACCGCAGCCACGGGAATTCTACCTTCATCGCCTTCCGTAAATAGCAGATTAAGCAAAGCACTTGCAGCATGGTTCCAGTCTTCATCATCCTTGAGATAGTAGGAAATATCGGGGTTCGCCCTAATTCCAAGAATGGTAAAACTTGAATCACTAAGATTTAGATCCAATTCGAGTTCTGCGACATCTAGGCCGACTACTTTTGCAGCCATTAGAACAGCTTGGCTTAGCTCTTTGGGGTAATCGGAAATGGGTTTTGGAACCCAATCGCCATCGATATCTTCGAGATAGGAAGCGACTTCCGAGCCAACGACCAAGGCGTAAACTCTTTGTCCCTTGTACATGGGTTCAGATAGAATATAGGGGGTTTTTGCTTTAATTTTTGCAAAAACTTCACTAAGGATTTCAGCGCTTTCGATGGCAATTGCCGGGTTGCTGCGTGAGGTGTAGCGCGGCCTTAATAAAAAAGGAAAGCCCATTTGAGAAGCATAGGCTTCAACTTCTGGAAGTTCTGAAACGGGAATATTATGGGGAACAGGCAAGCCGACATCTGCAAGCAGTTTGGAAGCGGTGAACCAATCATATGCGATCCATGAAGCAACAGCGCTGGTATGATCTGTAAGCGAACCTTTGATGCGCCTTTGCTTGAATCCTTGGCCCAGTTGAATCATATCTTGTGCTAGGATTTGAAAAGGGATACCTCGTTTTTTTGCTTGTTTTCGCAGAGCTTCTTGTAACGGGGTGAGTTTGTATTTTTCGTAGCTTTGTTTGATCTTTTCGAGCCAGAGTTCCAGTTCTGAATTGGTATCATGAATGGCTGCAAGGCAGATGTTTCTGGCAGCTTCGAGGGCTAATTTGCCTGTGTATTCTTCTTCGTATTCGATTGCGACTTTGTAAACCCCTTCTTGATGGGTAAGGCGGGTTTTGCCATAGCCAACCTGAATGCCAGCAAGGCATTGGAGTTCAAGAACCACATGTTCGAGGATGTGAGCGAGGTAGGTTCCCCGTTCGAGTCGTTGGAAAAAGCCCCCGGGTTCACCCACGCTGCAACGATGTTCGAAAAGGGAAGGAATCCAGAGTTTGAGTCTATCGTTAAAGCCCGGAAGTTCAGCGGAGGAGGAATCTTTGAAAGTTCCCAGGTCTAGCCAGGCCTCTAAAACTGGAAAGGTAGCCCAAATATTTGGTCCACGCAGGGCCAAAATTCGCTGAAATTCCATTGTGATGCGTCTTTCGATTTGCCAACTAGATTTTATAACCTCTTGGAGTAACGATCTCCAAAATCCTGACAGAGCTACTAAAATATAACTGCAGATTTAACAAGCTTTTAAACCCAAAGAAATAATGAAGTTCTGCCTTCTCTCTAGATTATTGCTGAATATTGAAAAACAACTTGATTGCAACCAAAAAAGATTGCAAAGAATGTCAGGCTTTGGGTGTTAAAATCGTTAAAGTTTGAACCTTGCGCTTAATTGGTTTTCTGAAAGCAAGTAGCCTTTAATTCGAGGAGTAAGCAAAAGGTTTTCACTTTTTCCGTTCGTTTTTCAAGTACAATTACTTATTCGAAACTGCCTAAAAATATAGGGTTACCTTTGAGCAGCAATTTGTTTTTTACTTCTGATGCAAACTCTGCTGGAGAACCTGCATTGATTGAGTTGGAAATCGACTTAGATCATAATCTTTGCTTTCATCCAATTTATTTGAACCTTCGAGAAAACAAGCTGGTTTGTTATAAAAATAAAGCCAATCCCAATGATTTTCAGGAGTGGACACTTGGGCCCGATTCCCAATTTGAAGCATTCTACCAACATGGTTTGGGTACTCTCAAAATAACCCTTGCCTCGAGGGGGGAGCTACGCTGGAATTTCACTACCCAGAAAAAGCCCGAAGTTTATCAGTTTATCCAAGATTGTAAAAAAGCCCTAGGTGTGGTTTTGGAAACAATTACCACCATCTGTCCAGGATGTGGCGGCATTTTGAAAACTGATGAACTTTGCCTGACTTGCAACCCGCTGCCTGCGCAAAAAGGGACCTCGCTGAAAATGCTTCTGCGGCTCTTTGAATTCTCGAAGCCGCAAATGCCTCTTATTGTACTTGGATTTTTCCTGACCCTTTTTAGCACCCTCGTAGGCCTTATTCCACCTTACCTCGTCATGCCTTTGACGGATGATGTGCTTATTCCCATGCAACAGGGCAAGTTAACCGAGTTCTCGCCGGTTTTTTATTACATCGGATTGTTGGCATTGGCAGGCGCAGCAACCTGCATACTTGAATGGGCTAGATCCTTTTTTTCTAGCTGGGTTAGTGAACGCATCAGCGCTAGTTTGCGTATGAAAACCTATTCCCACCTACATACCCTTTCGGTTGAATATTTTGGCAGCAAAAGAACAGGCGATATTATGTCGCGAATTTCGAGTGATACCAACCAGCTTTGTAATTTTCTTTCTTCGCATGTGGTCGATTTTGCCTCGGATGTGCTCATGGTTTTGCTCACTGCGGTTACTCTTTTTGCAATCAATCCTTTTCTTGCTCTAGCCAGCCTTATCCCTTTTCCTTTTGTAACTTTCTTGGCGTACAAAATGCGCGGTCACCTTATGCGTGGCTATCGTAAAGGCAGTATTGTTTGGGCTGATATGACCAGCGTGCTTGCGGATACCATCCCAGGCATTCGGGTGGTCAAGGCTTTTTCGCAGGAAAAACGCGAAATACAGCGCTTTGATCATGCCAACTCTGTTGTCGTTGCAACCAATGATTATATCAATCTCTGGTGGGCCATTATCTGGCCATTGATTACCTTCATTACCACACTTGGCCTTTTAATTGTTTGGGTTGCAGCAGCGTGGCAGATTTTTAAGGGCCATATCACCGTAGGTGTCCTTACCGCCTTTCTCGCTTACATCAGCAGGTTTTATTCCCGCAGTGAATCGATGATACGGTTTATGTCTTATGCTCAGAGGGCCTCTGCAAGTGCAGGCCGTTTGTTTGAAATCCTCGATCGAAAACCTAGCGTGCCCGAACCTTCCAAACCTATCGCACCCAACAAACTTGGGGGTGATATTGATATCCGCAATTTGCGATTCAGCTATGGCTCACGCGAAGTGCTTCATGGCATCAGTCTTTCGATTCGCAAGGGTGAGATGATTGGAATTGTTGGACCCAGTGGTGCAGGAAAGACCACGCTCATCAACTTGATTTGCAGATTTTTTGACCCTTCCCACGGTTCGATTTCTGTCGATGGCACTGATATCAGGAGTTTCCCAGTTTCTGATTATCGCAGAAACATCGGTATTGTACTTCAAGATCCATTCCTGTTTTTTGGCTCGATCGCAGATAATATTTCCTATGGTAAACCAGAAGCAACACGCAAAGAAATCATCGATGCTGCACGCTTTTCCAAGGCTCATCCCTTTATTCTTAATTTGCCCGAAGCATATGACTCTTTGGTCGGGGAGCGGGGGCAATCGCTTTCGGGGGGCGAAAGGCAGCGTGTTTCCATCGCCCGCGCACTTTTAGTAAACCCTGGAATTCTTATCTTGGATGAGGCTACTTCTGCACTTGATGCGGAAACCGAAAAAGAACTTCAAGCAGCTCTCGAAAATCTGGTGGAAGGCCGTACTACTATCGCTATCGCCCATCGGCTTAGCACTTTGAGGCGCGCAGATCGCTTGATTGTGATGGAAAATGGCACCATAGCAGAAACAGGCACTCATGCCGAACTTTTGCAAAAGGAAGGCCTTTACTTTAGGCTTCACAAAGCCCAGCAAATGCTAGCAGCAGGATACACCATATGACGCCTTTGCCTAGTAATAGCAACCAGAGAAATTTGTGGGCCGAACCAGATTGCAATATTTGCGCCCGCCTAGCAGATGGCACAGTTGTTAAAAACTTGACGCCTATGAGCCTGTTTCCACTTTCAGAGGACAACAAAAACATCGTCATTCTTGATGCAAATCAACAAGAGGTTTTTTATATCGACGATTTGCAGCAACTAGAACCAGTCCTGGCAAATGACATTCAAGTGGCGTTACTTCGAAATCGGTTCATCTTGAAACTCCTGAAAATTCACAAGGTCACTAATCTTAGGACCCCTGCAGAATGGAAAGTGCTTACCGATCGGGGCGAATCTTCGCTTATTTTCTCTTCGGAAGAAGCCATTCGCAGACTTCCCGAGGATGGTGCTTTAATTCAAGATTCTCAGGGAATCAGGTACCTTGTACCGAAGATCGGTAGTTTGGATTCGTTTTCTCGCAAAGTTATTGAGTACTACATTTAACAATTATGAACATTAAAATCACACAGAATATGAAATTCATCAAAGGCCCCAGCGCTTGGTTCAAGCATCAGGTTTGCACCTTTATTCTTGATGCTGAGCAAATCAAACAACCTGATGATTCTAGGGTTGCTTTGTTAAAAGAACTTGCCTTGCCCTTGCCTGCTAACTCAACCTCGTTGGGTTTATGGTTGGCGCAGTTGGCGAACGCCCTGCAGAAGTTTGCTTCTTATCAGGGGGATTATTTTTCCTGTCGAGTTCTTACTTCAAAAAAGGCCAGTGAGAATTCTTTGATCATTGCGTTTGCTTATTTGGAAGAAGAAGTAGCCTGCGATTCTCTTCTTTGCGCTTTATATTTGGCGCAAGTGTGTACGCATTTGCCTTGCGATAATTCTGCTGGCATCGCTAATCATATTCGAAAATTGGGGCATAAAGTCGGGCTTGGGCCCAGCACTTATGCAATCTGGGAAGCTGCTTTAGAGCAACAAATTCCGGTGTGGAAGTTGAGCGATTGTAGTTTGCTGCAGTTGGGGTTGGGCAAACAACAGCAGCGGGTTTGGACCGCAGAAACAGGGCAAACACCCCTGCTCGCAGAAAATATAGCCCAGGATAAAGATTGGACCCGCCAACTGCTTGAAACCGTGGGGGTCCCAGTTCCTCAAGGCAGAGTTGTAGTATCTCGCGAAGATGCCTGGGTCGCAGCTCAAGAAATTGGCCTTCCTGTTGTTGTAAAACCTCAGTTTGGAAGTCAGGGTAATGGCGTTTCCATTAATCTGCATTCGGAACAGCAAGTGCTTGATGCTTTTGATAATGCCAACGCTTTTAATTGCTCGGTTGTAACAGAGAGCTTTAAAGAAGGTGCGGATTATCGTATATTGGTGATTGGCGAAAAAATGATCGCTGCTTCTCTTCGCGAGCCTGCGCAAGTTGTTGGCGATGGAGTTTCCACTATTGCCCAACTGGTTGCCGCGGTGAATTGCGATCCACGGAGAGCCGAAAGCCATGCGGGGGTTTTAAGCCCGATCCCACTTGATTCTATTTCGCTTGCTGTTTTGGTTTCGCAGGAACTTACACCGGATTCGATACCTCATCAGGGCGCTAAAGTTCTTATTCGGAAAAATGCCAACCTGAGTACGGGCGGCACTGCTAAAGATGTTACCGATTTGGTTCATCCTCAGGTTGCAACCCTTGCGATTTCGGCAGCTCGGCAGTTGGGGCTAGATATTTCGGGCGTTGATATTATTACCAGCGATATTTCCAAACCGCTTTCTGAAACGAATGGCGCAGTTGTTGAAGTTAACGCTGGGCCTGGCCTTCGCATGCATCTGGAGCCCTCCGAAGGTCAAGGGCGGCCTGTAGGCAAAGCAATAGTATCTATGCTTTTTCCGAAACCCGCTAAAGCTCTTATTCCTCTGATAGCAATCATTTCTAACAAGGGATCAAGTTCGATTACGGAGTCGGTTTTTCGGAAAGCACAACAGTGCTTTGGTGCTACGGGTCTAATTGGGTTGGATGGGCTTTTCGTGGATACGATGAAAATTGCGAAACGCTCTGTGTGTGCAGGGGCAGATGTGTTGAGATTGTGCCAGCATCCAGATTTAAAGGCATTGGTGGTGGAGTTTAGCTGGGATGAATTCATTGATCAAGGATTGGGCCTTTCCTGTTATTCGTTGATTGTTTGCGCAGATGCCCCTGAATCAGAAATTTTCCCCCAACCTGAATTACTGCAGCAACTTCGCTACGGATTAAGTTCTTCGGGTAAGATTCTTCTTCCCGAACATCTTGTAGGCTTAGCCCCGGCCCAGTCTTTTTTTTGGTCTAAGGCCCTGCTCTGCTGCACTTCGCCTTGGAATGAATGTTTAAAATACTTGGCACTAAACCCGAATGGCATCATTCAAATCCATGAAGATAAGATGAGCTTTTACCGAGGTCAAATCAAGGAATCTGAACGTACCCTGCCCCATACGCAAGCCAATGGGTTGAATCTGGGTGCAGTCGTTGAGCATCTGCTTGAGCAGATTAGTGAATAATTTAGCCTAGGAAGAATTCTTATTTAGCTTTTACCTGCCCATGAGTTTTCATTGAGGCCAAAATTTCGTTGGAAATTTCAGAAGCGATACGATGTTGCTGGCCGCTATCTTTTATTCCGGAGTTGGATACCACAGTTTTTGATGCAATTGCGATGGGGTTGAACCCTGCAATAATGGCAACCGGGGCGGTGCCTGGCATTTTTCTGCCACTATCTGAAGTGTCCATAAGGAAGAATGGTTGGCCCCCACCTATTGTTGGGTCGGAAAGTGCAGCATCAACTGCTATTTTTTTGTTTCCTGCACCAAATCCGATTGCATTCTGAGCTACTTTGTTGCCCTCGTTTAAACTCACAATTTGGCCGGTCAATCTCCAGCCTTCCCCTTGTGGATAAGTTGGCTGATTCCAGAACACCGCAGGCAAACCTGCATCAGTAAGATTTTTTGCCACTTGCATCGCAATGCTTTGGCCGATGGGTGTATTGCGATCATGGCCTGTTACTGCATCGGTAACTCGTGGTCGGGAATCGGCTGCTTTTCGCAGTGGCCCTTTAGGAATTAGAGAGTCATCTTTTGCCAGTTCATCTGCGACAGCTTTATCCATGGAGAAAGGAAGAACATAAATTTTGGTGGGGTGTTTGGTTGGCCAAGAGCTTGCTGCTTTTTGGGTACTGCTTTTGGTAGGGCCTTGTGCAAGTATAAAGGCGTTAATTGAGTAAATGAAAAGCGCGATTAGTATAATGCGCATTAAAGATTGATTCATTTTGATCTTCCTTGACTGAGTTGTTCGCATTAAATTTGCGATGATTGTTTTATACTAATTAAAAGTAATCAATTCAGGCAAGTTCAGTTGGTTTGAGGCTTCCGGGGGTATTGTTTGCCAGTCATGAAACTAATGATTTTGATTGTGTGATTTTGTATTTGATGGCAATATACATTAAGGAACGATCGGTTTATGAGCAAGCCAACTAAAGTAATCCCGGTGTTTGCCAATGAGGCGCAGGAGCGTGCGTATTGGGAATCGCACGATTCAACGCAGCATTTGGATTGGTCGAAAGCCCGCACGGTGATAATGCCTAACCTGAAACCGACCACCAAGACTATTTTTCTTCGATTGCCTCAGCACATGCTGGATTCGATCAAACTTGCAGCAAATGCCCGTGATGTGCCTTATCAGTCACTTATCAAAGTGTGGCTGCAGGAAAAATTGAACAGCGATTAAGTAAGACCATGGCGCAAGCTACATTAATAATCGCAACAGCAGCCCTTTTTGGGCCTCTCGTTACTTCTCCGGCACAAAGAGTTCTTCACTAAATTGTCGAAATGTCAGTCCAGGATTTAACTTTGCCATGTAGGTGATGTTCCAAGAATCCTCAGCAAGAACAACAAGTCGTCTGCGGTGGTCCTCGACGAGCCGGGAACTGTAAGTCATCGATAACTTTTCAAGATTAGCCCGTTCGCCTTTGATCCATGCTGCCGCCTTGAACTTAAGCGGTTCGATCTCCACCTTGACTCCGTATTCCACATCGAGTCGCGATCGTACAACATCGAACTGGAGAACGCCAACTGCAGCAAGGATAGGCTCGCGTATATTTGTTGAATCCTCAAAAACTTGAATCGCCCCCTCGTCTGCGAGTTGCTCTAACCCATCAGACATTTGCTTCCTGCGGGAGGTGTCGAGGCAGCGAATGACTGCAAAGCATTCGGGGCTGAATTGTGGTAAACCCTCGTAATTTAGCGCCTTGCCTTCGTGAACCGTGTCGCCTAGTCGTAATCCGCCTGAGATCGCAAGGCCCACGATGTCGCCTGGGTATGCTGCGCCGACTTCTTCTCGTTCACGGGCGAATACACGGTGGGAACCTTTGATGCGGACTCGTTCTCCGGTGCGTGCATTCTTGGGCTTAGTATCCTTGGTGAATATGCCAGAGCAGACTCGCACAAAGGCTACTTTATCTCGGTGCATCGGATCCATGTTGGCTTGAATTTTGAAAACGATGCCTGCAAAGTCGGGACGATCGGGCGGTATCATACCGGTGTCGCTTCGGCGAGCGCCGGGTGCTGGGGCTAGCTTCAGAAACGCTTCAAGAAATGCCTCCATGCCGAAGTTGTTCATGGCGCTGCCGAAGAAGACGGG
Source organism: Gemmataceae bacterium (assembly GCA_044337875.1). GTDB lineage: Bacteria > Planctomycetota > Planctomycetia > Gemmatales > Gemmataceae > UBA969. The sequence continues at coordinate 73,231 of JBIIMS010000013.1, read as the reverse complement.
CGTCATTTTGCCAGAGAGGAAAGCGTCTTGTTCAAAGGCTGCTGCCGCCCCGTCGAGAAGTTCCAGATCTTCCTGGCAACGATGTGCCAGAGCAGGATCGATGTGATGTTCGAGGTCTTCAAGTTTCACCCTACGGATAGGCACTTGCAGCGAACCGCTATCGGTTGGTTCGAAAAGTAGCACCTCTTTTTGTAGGCGGTCGTACACCCCGCAGAACTCCGGGCCATTGCCGATGGGCCAGTTGACTGGTACTGCGACGATTCCCAGCACTTCCTCGATTTCGCTTAGCAAGGAAAGCGGGTTTAAGCTGGGCCGATCCATTTTGTTGATGAATGTCAGGATGGGGATTTCTCGGACTGCGCACACCTTGAATAGTTTTCGTGTCTGAGTTTCGATACCCTTGGCTGCATCAATCACCATGACTGCGGAATCGGCTGCGGCAAGAGTACGGTAGGTATCTTCGCTGAAATCCTGATGGCCTGGGGTGTCCAGCAAGTTGATGATGTAGCCTTTGTAAGCGAAGCTAAGTGCGGTTGAAGAAACGGAAATGCCTCGTTGTTGTTCGAGTTCCATAAAGTCGGAGGTAACTGTTTTGCGAGTCTTGCGGCCTCGTACCGTTCCTGCGACATCGATGCAACCAGCATAAAGTAGGAATTTTTCGGTGAGGGTGGTCTTGCCTGCATCTGGGTGCGAAATGATTGCGAAAGTTCGCCTACGAATAGCCTCGCTAGCTAACTGATCCGCGTTGCCTGCCTCTCCTGCGTTGATGGGGGCTTCTTGTGGATCGAGATCATTTTTCAAAGGTCGGGCTCCATAGGAGTTAGAATAAAAGGGGTCAGGTCTCTTTTTATTGCCCTTTTCTTGCTTGCGCCCAATAGTTAACTCACCTAGTAAACTAGCATCCAGCCTTGAAAAAACAAGGGTGAGCGAAGGCTAGCCTAGGTTTGCGCAACTGTGGGATAAAAAAGAGCTAGGTCCCTGCTTTGGTAGTACCTTACCCCATTCTTAATTGTGGGCCAAGGCTTTTAGTTTTTCGCAATTGAAGATGTGGTACATTTTGCATGATTTCTTTTTGTATGGCGGTAACAGTGTGAAAAGACCTGTTTCTTTTGTTCTGTTTTGCAAGGGTTTTTAAGCCATTTGTACAGTTTATCAGTTTGCCTGATGTTCTTTTTCATGAACTGAAGTTGCAAGTTCTTTTGTAAGGCAGAATTTTTCGTGACCATAATAACCCGCCAATAATCTCGATCAGAATTATCTATTATTTATATTCAACTTGATTGTTTCCTATTAGAAAATATCGTATTCTCGCTTACAGCTTTTTAAACCCGTTTAGTTGGCTCAAGAAAAGATAATGAATGGAGTATCTCCTGATAAATTACACCTAAAACCCAAAGCTATTTATTTAAACTTACTTATCAATACATGATCGTTTGCAGGAGCGCCCAGTGCAAAATGACGATTCGATAATTCGAAACCACCGTGAGTCTTCCCCTCTTTCCACAACATCGAGCCTGGTGGGGAATTTGCAGGCCGGATCCCGCGAACGTTGGGAAACCTTTGTTTTACTTTATTCACCCTTGCTCCGTTTCTGGATTCGTAAGGAGAGGGTTGCCCTAGCAGCCGAGGACGATGTCCTTCAAGAAACCCTGCGTTCTGTCTTCAGCGGAATAGGCCAATTCACAAAAGATTCGCAGTGCGGAACCTTTCGGGGCTGGCTGCGAACGATTGTAAAACGCAGAGCTGTAGACCACTTTCGCACCCAACCTGCGGAGTCAATTGTCAGCCAGTCCTCGCTGGAAGCGATTCCGGTTCCTGCGCAAAAAGATCCGGCCGACATTCAAACCGAAGAGCAAGCACTAACCGATCTTAAGGCGCGAGCCATGGAACTGGTCCGGCAGTCAACCTCCGAAAAAACGTGGCAAATGTTTTGGTTGAATCTGGTAGAAGGTGTGGCAACTTCGGAACTTGCCAAGAAATTTAATGTATCTCCCGCTGCGGTGCGGATGGCAAAAGCGAGGGTGCTTAGCCGACTTCGTGAATTGATGGGTGACGATGCCCATGAAATCTCATGAATGTTACGCATTGCAGATATGTATGGTTGAAGCCCTTATGTTTCGAATTGGCTAACTAGGTCGGTCATAACCAATGATCCCGCAATACATTTGCCCTGCTGATGACGAATTAGCCCTGATGGTGACTGGCAATTTACCTCCAGACCATGTTGACTCCATTTGTCACCATGTGGAATCTTGTACCAGATGCCAGGGTTTGCTAGCCCAGCTTGAAGTTGAACCAGATGGATTTATCCGATCCCTTACCAGCATAACTGAAGCAGCCTTGGCCAAGGCCCGCTCGGAAATGGCATTAGAGTCCAAATTCGAATCCGAACGCACGCGTGATTACCTGTCTGAACTACCCGAGCTAAAAAGCAATCGGCCAACTCTTAATCCCCCATGTCAACTTGGCCCCTACGAAGTGCAAAAGCTTATCGCAAAAGGGGGAATGGGAGAAGTGTACGAGGCTAAGCATCTTCGCCTCAATCGCCCAGTGGCACTTAAGGTCATCCGAGGTTATCGCCAAGAGTATCCAGCATCCGAGGGCTACTTCCTTAGGGAAATGGCGAATGCTGGCAAACTCGACCATCCAAATCTGGTTCGCGCTTATGATGCATGGGAGGCAGATGGTTGCCTTTATATGGCTTTCGAATTGCTTGACGGTCAATCGCTTCAGAACCATTTTGCAAAGGGAAATTCATCCACTCTCGTGGATGCACTTGATGCGATTCTCGGCACTTGCCGAGCTCTGGAATACCTTCACAATCAGGGATTGGTTCATTGCGATATCAAGCCCTCCAATGTTATTCGGCTTTCTGATGGGTCTATAAAACTGATTGATTTTGGCCTCGCAATCGACATGGCTTTGCCTCATTCTCCAAATGGGAACGGAACCAAAGGATATATGGCCCCGGAACAAAAAGTTGGGGGCGGCCTTATAGACCAGCGGGTGGATATTTACTCCCTTGGATGCCTTCTGAAATTTATGCTTACAGGATGCCTTGATTCAAGTTCCCAAGGGGCGAAATCTGCTGAAGCCAAAGAGTTAATCACCATTGCCGAGCGTATGACCCTTGATGCACCGGAAAAGCGCTATCAATCCGTGACCGAAGTTCGCATCCTTCTTGAGAACCTTCAGAAAAAAGTGCGCACTAAGGGAAATATTTCCTGGAAGGCTTTAATTGTGATTGCGGCCGTGGGCTTTTTGGTCGCAGGCATAAGCCAAATACCTGCTCCTTGGGGCATTCAGAGTGAAGGCAAAGAGAATGCTAGAGCACAGATCCCCAAGGATCTGAGGCAGGCATTTAAAAGTCCGGTTCCCATGAAAATGATGGCCATCCCGGCTGGTAATTTTGTCATGGGTGCATGTGACGGGGATTCGGAAGCTTTACCGGATGAATTGCCTTGCAGAACTATTACATTCACCAAGCCATTTCAAATGGGCGTCTATGAGGTTACGGTGGCCCAGTTTCTGGAATTTGTGGAAGCTCAAGGTTACAAAACTCAAGCGGAGTCATCTGGTTTGGGGGGATGGAAGGCAAGCACAGCCTCGAGTTGGGGAATTCAACATCCGGATTTGAACTGGTCTTCGCCAGGCTATCCCGTTGCCGCAGATCTCCCTGTCACGATGGTGAGTTACGAAGACGCATTGGCTTTCTGTGAATGGTTAAGCAGGCGGGATGGCAAAAATTACCGCCTGCCCACGGAGGCTGAATGGGAATATGCCTGCCGGGCTGGTTCTAAAGATGTTTACCACTTCCCCATTAAATCTCGGGATTCTTATTGCTGGTCTCTTTGGAATACAAAAAAAAACGTTTGTCCGCGGCCGGTGGGGACCCGGCAGCCAAACCCCTGGGGCTTATTCGACATGGGAGGGAATGCCCGGGAGTGGTGCCTTGATTGGTATGGTGAAAAGGCTTATTTGCTTTCCCAAAAAGAGTTTCCTCAGGGGCCAGTCAATGGCACCCTTCGCGTTATTCGAGGGGGTTGTTTCATCGATATGAATAGTTTTCTACGATCTTCTCGCCGTGGCTACCTCGCCCCAGACCAAGTTTTGAATAATCAGGGTTTCCGGGTGGTTACTGACAGCAACTAAATTCGTTTGCATCAGAATATTAGCACTTCTTGTTACGCATCCACGATATATCCAATGTTGGGTGAAATATGCCCAGCTACCGGCATCGCCCAGCCGGTATTTGTTAAACCATGCGTTAAGGAATTTAGAATCGATTCCAAATTGGAGAAATCAAGACATGTTCGAATCCGTAACCGGTCTATTTAGTGGTCGCCGAACAATTGAACAACATCTTGCCGTTTTTGGCCAATCCGGGAGCGGAAAGACCACTCTTTTAAGTGCTTTTTATGGATGGCAGCAAGAACCGGAGTTTCGAATTAAGAGCGGTTACGGCGTAAATGCAGTTGACGCATCTACTGGCATGCGATTGCGTGCAAGCTATCTAAAAATGGCAGAAAGCTTGTTGCCACCCCAAACTAGATACGCTCATGAAGCGGTCGAATTTACGATAAGAGCACGGGGGTTAGATGGAAACGCTGGAAAGTTGGTCTGGCACGACTATCCTGGCGAATGGTGGACTGAGACGAAGACCGGAACAGAGGGTAATCGTAAGATCGAAACTTTTCGGGATTTACTGAAGTCTGATGTAGCATTGATTTTGATTGACGGGGCACGTTTAAAGCGAGATAAAGGGATTTATATTCGCGAGCTTATCAGAGGCTTCCGTGAGGAACTCGAACGCCAAAAGGAGGCTTTTGTACGAGAAGGCGAACGACTAAACCAGTTCCCAAGGATCTGGATTTTGTGCTTATCTAAGGCCGACCTATTTCCCGATAAGGATGTGTTTTGGTTTCGTGACCAAGTAACTGAGGCGGCGGCAGATGAGTTAAGTGAACTCCGTCATGTAATAGGAGAAATCATTGGCGGTGATCAGTTTAAATCGATTGGTGAAGACTACTTATTATTATCATCCGCAAAGTTTGACTCGGAAACAGGAAAGGTTCTTAATGCCGATCAACAGGTTGGCTTGGATATGATTATGCCGCTTGCGATCGCGATGCCTATCAAGAAAGCGCTTAATTGGAGCCGGATCAAAGAGGGGGCGGTAACATCAATTCATCGCGTTTTGGAACTGTTCCAATCAACTACAACAAATTACCTAAGGTATTTACCCTTTGTTGGAAATGTTTTTTGGCTAATGGATGATACGGCCAAGTCAATTCTGCAAAAGTTAAAAGACGTCGAAAATGCCGCACGTCAACGAGGTGACGCTGTTGAGACAGTTGTGGCGGCTCTTGCTGCGAGGCTGTCTGATGAAAGTACAAGAAATGTTTATTATTCCTCTAAGGAGCCTCTGTGAAAATTGATCCCAAAGACATTTTGTGGTCGTCTCGCGGGAGAGATTGGGGGTTTCAGATACTCCAACACCCAACAATTTTCGAATGCGAGTGGCTTGATGTTTACAAGGAAGTTTTTGGGAACTCGAAAGACGATGAAGGATTCTATTTAAGAACTCAGGTCTGGATTGGGAAATCCAAGAAGGTGGAATGTGTAGGGATACGATTTCTCGATCCTGAATTGCGTTGCGATAGTGCTGGTCGAGTTATTCCGCATGAGTTCATCGTGTTTGGTCAATCCAGTTTAGCTTTAGAAGATAACACTGATTGGGTCCAGCTTTGGCCGATCGTAAGTGAAGATTACGCAATACTGTATCCGATGAATTCAAGGGAAGTGCAGAAAAGGCTCGGACCTGTTGTCGATGGGGAGGGTGGTCTTAAACATTTTGGGAAGTTCAGATTGATTTTGTTTTTAACGTTGTTTTTGATTACGGTGGTGTCTCTAGCCACGGCATTGTACAGCCATTTTTGTTTACCACGGTTCGACTAATTCTGCACCATCACAACTACCCCGCCCAGACCAAGTTTTGAATAACAAGCGCTTCCGGGTGGTTGCTGATGGCAACTAAATTCCTTTGGGCCAGATTTTGTTGAACATGTCAGGCATTTTATCGGTACTCAACTGGGGGATTGGAAATAGTGCGGGTGATGTAGGCTTTTGAAGATAGAATTGCCCGGGGAAAAGGTTTACTCGAAATGAGCCTTAAGGGTATTGTGCAATTCAGCTTTAATCATCCTTGGCTTTCTTTGCTGCTTCTTTCGCCGCTGCTCGGCGTTCCTGCTCCGCTATTATCCCATTAAGCGAGCGCTGTATTACATCTCTCTTCGCTTGCGCTTTTGCCAGCCTGTACGCCGCTGCTTCGACTGCTTTAAGTGTCTCGCTCATGTTGATATCCCTACTGATATTTCCTTTTAGTAACTTTAATAAATATAGCATCCATTGTTGTAATGCCTATCGTTTTAGTTGTTAAACTAGGGTGCCTTGTTTTTTAGATAATCGCTAAGATCGTATAAAAGGACTTCGTGAAAATAAAAGGCAAGGTTTGTTTAAGCTTGGCAGCGGAATGGGGATATACGTTTTGGTATGCATTAGAAACAGCATAATGATTTTTAATTGTCCCTGGATGCTGCAATTAAAGCTTATTTGGTTGTTTTCTAAAGTCAGATTGACTATTTCTTTTGAAGAGTCAGGTAGATGGCTGGTACACCCACTAGCGGGGCATCATCTTGGATACGGCTGTCTCGTATGAAACAGTGTTGAAGTAATCCTTGTTTATCAATTCCAAGGCTTCGAACATGGTTTGTTGGGACATCCTGCTCAACAATTTTTTTTGCGATCATGTAAAGTTCATCCAAAGTTCGTGGCTCTACAGCTTTCGTATGAGAGCCGATGTCTTTACCGGTTTCCATCCATTCCAGTTTAAGCGGAGCTGGCTTCCCAAGAAAATTTGGTGTGCCGGTTTCGAGTTTACGCTCCACGACTTTGTTTTCTTTAACCACAATCGTCGTCTCGGCACGGTAGCCGGTAAAGCTTGAAATAATTACCTTGTAGCTGTAATTGCCTCCGCAATCCACTTTGGCTTTTGTCCAGCTAGCAAGGCTCTTGGAAAGTCGTTCAGCATCTAGTGAGTTAGATGCTTTTTTAAGTTTTTCATTTGTTGGGGAACCTGGTTCTATTGCTGGTTGAAGACCAATTTTCGTGCCACCAACTTTATCTTCGCCAAATGCGTGACACCATAAGCAGCATCCAAGCAGAGAAACGGTAATTAGTAGACAAGTCTTCAAAGGATTGATCCTGTAATTAAGGTAAACGCCCGCCAGCATATGTTCAAAAAACTATACAAAACAATCATACAGTATTTATGTATCCGTAGAAAAGGGATTAAAGGCTATTTTGGCGCTCGCAAAAATTATAAGACTGCATCAGGAAACTTGGTTGTTACTTTGCCAATTATTAGAAAATGCAAACAGTCACATGGTTTTAAAAGCAACCCATGAAAATCGGCAATGCAAAAAGCGGTGCAAATCGGGTGCAGAACCGTTCATTTTCTACTGAAATTGGGGAATGAATCAAGCAATACGGAGAACAAAATAACCCCGCAAGTGGTTGTCAATTAATGGGTTATGAGTCTTGGTGAAAGATCATGTAAAATTAAGAATGGGCGCTACTGGATTCGAACCAGTGACCCCCAGCGTGTCGAGCTGGTGCTCTAGCCAACTGAGCTAAGCGCCCTATCTACAAACTAATGTAGCTCATTTCATCGGGTTTTAAAGGGGTTAAACTTGAATCATTATGGAAATCATGACAGATCCCCCAAAAGAGGCCGGAAGTTATCAAAGCTGCAGTTTTGCACCATATTGAATCAGATAATCTGCAAGTATGAGCATCCTGCCAAAAGGTAAACACCTCTGGTTTTCATTAAAAACCAGCAGGTTAGCTTTTGGATTTTGAGGTTGAAGGCTGGCCAATTGGCCGCCAACTTCGTCTTCCCACACAGTAATACCCGAGGGCTTAATGGTTCTGTAACAATAAATCCTGCTAGTAGGCATCAGCAGTTGGTTGGAATAGAGGAACCCCACGGTAAGATCGCAGGCGTCATTGATAGTCCAGTTGGCAAACGGAACTTTTAGCTTGTTAAGAGTAAATACGACCGGGTTGTCATCATCTTCGTGTACAGTCCAATTCTGACTGAGGATGCTAGATTTATAGGAGGCGTTGCCCAGCGGGGTTGAGTTTTCAGGGTTTTGAATCAATAAAGCAGGTCCCGATTGGACGGTTGAAATCAGAAGCTGTGGGTGCTCAAGCATGGTGATATATGTTAACCAAAACCTTGTAAAATGGAAAACATTTATCATGAAATCAAGGGTAAATGATTGACCCGCTGGTGTAAGTAAGGGTATCTTTAATTTGTTAGACACGCACACCTAAAAACTTTTTCAAGGAATTAAACAATGAGCTTTTTTATGGACCGTAGGGAATTCGTAAAAGATAGCGTTGTAGGCGCAGCTATCGCTGCTGCAGGGCTTGATTTTTCTAAAGTGGATACCCAAGCCAAGGAGCCTGCAAATGCAAAGGGCGCCTCTGGCGAGCAACTCAGGGTGGCTGTGGTTGGGGTTAATGGCAGAGGCATGAGCCATGTGGGCGGATTTGCAGGCAAGAACAATTGCGTGGTTACCACCATTTGTGATTGCGATGAAGCGGTGATTGGCAATGCCATGAAAACCATTGAGAAGGTGCAAGGCAAAGCACCCAAGTTCGAGAAAGATTTTCGAAAACTTCTCGATGATAAGTCGATTGATGTAATAAGCATTGCGACGCCAAATCATTGGCATTCTTTGATGGCGATATGGGCATTGCAGGCGGGAAAAGATGTGTATGTTGAAAAGCCTGTGAGCCATAATGTTAGCGAAGGCCGAAGGGTTGTAGAAGCTGCGCGCAAGTATAATCGGGTTTGCCAATCTGGTACGCAAAGCCGTAGTAACCCTGGCATGCGACAATCGATTGAATACGCACACAGTGGCAAGATTGGCGAAATTATGATGACCCGTGGGCTTTGCTACAAGCCCAGAGGTAGCATTGGTAAAGTTACTGCAGATAAGCCGATTCCTTCGACCATGGATTTTGATTTGTGGTGCGGCCCTGCCCCGATGAATCCCGTTCATAGAAATAAAATTCATTACGATTGGCATTGGATTTGGGATTACGGCAATGGTGACTTGGGCAATCAGGGTATTCATGAAATGGATAAGGCTCGTTGGGCGCTTAAAGCTATGGAATTGCCCAAGGGCGTATTCAGCTTGGGTGGCAGGTTTGGTTATGAGGATGATGGTCAGACCCCTAATACCCAGATTTGCTCCTTCGATTATGGTGAGAAGGCGCTGATTTTTGAAGTCCGCGGTTTACCCACCAAGGAGTTCATGGGAACGAAGGTTGGAAACATTTTCTACGGTACCAATGGTTATATTGTCTGTCCAAGTTATGCCACGGGTATTGTGTTTGATAAAGATAACAAGGAAGTAGCTCGGTTTAGTGGTGGTGGCGATAATCACCACTTCGAGAATTTCTGCAAGGCGGTTAGAGCACGCAAGCCCGAGATGCTAAACGGGGATATTCTTGAAGGCCATCTTTCCAGCGCACTATGCCATTTGGGCAATATCAGCTATAGGCTTGGGAAAGATCAAATGCTTTCTGAGAAAGTGGCTGGGCTTGATGAAAAGACTACCGAAGCTGTAGGCAGAATGGCTGCCCATCTTGCTGATAACAAGTTGGATGCTAGCAAGACGAAAGTCACGATTGGCAGAAAACTGGTTATGGATCCTAAGACTGAAACCTTTATCAATGATGCGGAAGCCAACTTGATGCTTACCCGTCCTTACCGCAAAGGTTACGAGGTTCCTGCGAAGATCTAAGGCTTAAAAAAAGAGGTGTTTCAAGGGGAGAGAGTGGCCAAAAGCTGCTCTCTCCCTTTTTTTAGATGAGGTCGAGTTGACGCTTGGGCATGCGGGCGATGTTGCATTCTTTGCAAACCCCTCGAACAATGAAGGAATGCCCTTCACTTTGAAAACCATGGGCAAGGGAAGCCTGCCTGATGGCTTCTTCGATGGAAGGGTTTTGAAACTCGATCACTTTGCCACACTTGGTGCATTGAAGGTGATCGTGCTGAGGGTAGCCATAATCGTGTTCGTAGAAGGTACGGGGGCCGAGTTCTAGCCTGCGAAGAAGGCCAGCATCGACAAGTTTATTAAGAGTTCGATAAGCTGTTGCCCTGCTAATTTTAAGGCTAGCGGCCTGCATATCTGAAATGAGAGCTTCTGCATCAAAGTGATCATGGTGGCTGAAAATAAACCGAACCATATCTCTTTGCTGGCCAGTGAAGCGCTGGGATTTATTACCAGTGGTAAGGTATTCCCTGAATTTATCTTCGGGAGATTGGGATACGATAACAGACTGCAGATTCACGGTAGAGGTCCTTTCAGATCAGGAAATCAGAGGAAATGGGCAATTCCTCTGATAAATTATGATAATCGATTCCTTGAAGATCTCAAAGGGTTAACCGGAAAGAGAGTCGTTTTTCAACCTAAATCGAGTTCGCCCAGCATTTTATCGAGGGCAAGTTCGAATTTTTCGGGGGTATCGTAGGTGCCTGCAGCAATTTCTTGGCGCACTCTGCTAACCAGATCCTGCCTGATAGGTGCACCTTCATTTTTGCGCTTGGCTACGGCTTTGGGTTGTGATTTCCACTTTTTGCCGGTTCGTGAAACTGGTCCGCTGATAGTCGATGGTCCGTGCTTGAACATGATACATGTCCTTTCTCTAGGAATTCTCCGGAAAGATGGGTCGGAGTTTCCAAGAAGATACTACAATCTTTGGCACCGAAGTGCCAACCCTAATGCTGGCCCTGACAAGAAGAGAAACCTTGGCCACTTTGCAGATGGGTTTCAGGCTGCCTTCGTAGAGCCCTTTTCAGAGCCCTGCTGTTCGAACGCTCAACACCTGAATTCTAACATACTTATCGTCTCCAAGATGCTGAAGGATGAGAAAAAATATAGTAAATTTATAAGTGGTAAGTTGGGGGTGTAGCGGATGCGATAAAAGGATGATCAGATGGTTGCCTATACTTCGGCATCACTCTCATTTTGAAACAAGCCTTCCCAAGTTTACAAATTAAATTTTGCCTTTGGTTAGCTTATTGGTGACTTCGCAGATGATTTCGGCTGTTTTTTTAACTTGTTCCATGGATACATCGAGGTGAGTTACCACCCGCATCAGATTTAATCCACTTGTATGAATCAGGATTTTTCTTTCTTTTAAAGCAGCAACGAACTCAGGAACTGGCGCAAGTTTGGGATCCACATGAAACCAAACGATGTTGGTTTCAACAGTGGGTTGATCCATTTTTAGCCCGGGGGTGTTTTGGATGGCTTCACCAAGTACTTTGGCTTTTTCATGGTCTTCCTTAAGGCGATGGATGTTATTGTTCAAGGCGTAAATTGCGCCCGCTGCAATGGTGCCTGCCTGGCGCATACCGCCCCCAAACCGTTTGCGAATTCTTCTGCACCTTGCGATAAATTCATTAGAGCCTACAATTGCGCTTCCTATCGGGGCTCCCAATCCTTTGGAGTAGCATACCGAGACCGAATCAAAAAGCTGGCCCCAAGCCTTGGCTTCGATTCCTGTTGCAACGATAGCGTTCCATAGCCTTGCGCCATCGAGATGAAAGATAAGTCCGTTTTTGCGAGTCCACTCATGAAGTTCTTTAACTACATTGAATGGTTGCACCCTGCCCCCGCAGCGATTATGGGTATTTTCCAGTGCAAGAAGCCTGGTTTTGGGGTAATGATCATTGGGCGGGCGAATGGCATCTTGTAGCATTTCTACTTCGATTAACCCGTGATTCCCCCTTATGGTTTTACACGAAATATTACTTAGGGCTGCTGGGCCACCACCCTCCCAATTGAATACATGGCAAAATTCCTCGCAGATCATTTCATCTGCTGGTTGGGTGTGGGCTTTGATGCAGATCTGGTTGGTCATAGTGCCCGATGGGCAAAAAAGTGCTGCTTCGTGACCCAGCATTGCTGCAGTTTGTTCCTCTAGTTTGATAACCGTTGGATCTTCTTTAAAGACATCATCGCCCACTTCAGCGGCATGCATAGCAGCGCGCATTTCCGGCGAAGGCTTGGTTACGGTGTCACTTCTTAAATCGATCCATGAATCGGCCATTTAATCATCCTTTTGAGGTGAGATCAACTGTCTTACTTTTTGTTGTTTTCCATGTACCATTTGTTGTTTTCGAGTTTCATACTGATGATGAAATCATTTAGGGCAGAATCTTTAAGGGAAGCTGATTTTTCTGAGGCGCTCAGTTTTCCTTCTTTTAGAAGGGATTCTAGGGGAGATTTTAGGCCCTTTTTAAGTTTTTCACGGGTTTCAGCAACTTGTTTGGCAAAGTCGCCTTCATGCACTTCGCGGACATTTTTATCGATAAACGATGGGTCTGCTAGGTGGGCCAGCATGTACTCGATTTTATCCGAATTAAGGGCATTTAATAATGATTTACGCAGGTTCTCGGGGCTGTTTTGAGGGAAAGAAGCCTCATCAAGTGGGATGCCAAACCTGCCGCTTTCTTTAACCGCCTGGGCAGGTAATAGGGCCGCCGGGTTGTAAGCACAATCCACCAGCATAAAAAGAACAATCACTACATTCTTCATTGCTGCCCCGCCTTGAAAAGGTACTTGGCTTTGGAACCTAGGACATTGTACTCATTTTCGGTTATACTACCATCATGCCAGGAAACTCATTCGGAGAACTGTTCAGAGTAACAACATCGGGCGTAAGCCATGGCCCGGGGTATGTTGCAATTATTGATGGTTGTCCACCCGGACTACCGCTCGGAATTGAAGATTTGATTCCGGACTTGCAAAGGCGAAAGCCTGGGCAGTCAAAAATCACCACTCAACGCAAGGAAGATGATTTCCCCGAAATTCTCTCGGGGGTTTTTGAAGGTGTCACGGATGGTACTTCCATTGGCATTTTATTCCGCAACAACGATCAGCGAAGCCATGATTATGGCGATATAAAGGATAAATACAGACCGGGCCATGCAGATTATACTTTTGATGCCAAGTATGGGTTAAGAGATTATCGAGGCGGCGGTCGTTCGAGTGCGCGAGAAACTATTTGCAGGGTGGCTGCTGGTTCGATTGCTCGGAAATTACTTGCGACCCAAGGTATTAGGGTTTTAGGTTATGTAACTCAGGTTGGTGACATTCGTTTTGAAGCCACAGACCCCGCTGCAATTACTTTAGAACAAGTTGAAAGTAATGCAGTGCGTTGCCCAGACCCTGTCATCGCAGAAAAAATGTATGCCTTGATTGATCAGGTACGTTTGGAAAGAGATTCGATTGGTGGCATTTGCGAAATGGTAGCAACAGGCGTTCCTGCAGGCTTGGGTGAACCGGTATTTGACAAACTAAAGGCTGATATTGCCAAGGGGTTATTGTCTCTCCCTGCTGTGTTGGGTTTCGAATATGGTGCGGGGTTTAAAGTGGCTAGCATGCGTGGCAGTCAGTGCAATGATCATTTTATTTCGGATGAAAAGCTTCCAAGCAAAGTTGGAACCAAAACCAATAACCATGGCGGAATGCTTGGCGGTATTTCGAGTGGTCAGCCGATTGTTTGCAGGGTTGCGATCAAGCCAACTAGTAGTTTGCCCCAAAAACAACCAACGGTAGACAAGCATGGCGTTGAAACAGAGATCTTAACCAAAGGCAGGCATGATCCTTGTTTGTTGCCTAGATTCGTACCGATGGGTGAGGCGATGATTTGCTTGGTGCTTGCAGATCATTGGATGCGCTGGAAAGCCCAATGCGGATCAATGATAAAGAGCTGATCAACCTAAAGATTTAAAGTAAAGGTGTAATTCCAAGTGGGCTCTTTGGGGTTATAGTTTTTGCCCATGGCATTATTAAATTTACGGGTAAGAGTTTTTGAAACCAGCCACCGTGTCTTCTTTTGTTAGTCTAAATCAAATCCTAAAAAATTTAATGAATAGTGTTATTACAATTTAAAGTCGCGCTGCGCCATGAGAGATACTTGCTATCCCCGCACCTTTAGGCGATGGTAGTGTGAATGCCCAGATTGGGTTGATGTTTCATTGGTGTTCGAGTTGTTTTTTTATTGCTGAATGATTGAAATTTGCCTAATAATTGAATCATTATCTGTTAGAGTCTCTCACTGATCTATGGTTGTTATTATTCATTTGATGTTTCTTGAAATGGCAAGGGGTGTTACCCTTGCGAGGAAGTTGAAAGCAAGAAATTGAATTGATTGTTAGACAAACGCACTCAATACACCTAAGATTTTACACAATAAGGCTTTTGCTTTAATTACGGAGATATTCCATTGAGTCTGGTAGTACAGAAATTTGGTGGTTCGAGTGTTGCCAATGCCCAAAGAGTGATGGCCGCAGCACGCAAAGCCATCCGCGCAAAACATGCAGGCAATCAAGTTATCGTTGTCGTTAGCGCTAGAGGTGATACCACCGATGAGCTGATTGCGCTTGCCAAAGAAATTACTGAAACCCCGCCCGCTCGCGAAATGGATATGCTTTTATCCACTGGCGAGCAGATTTCAATTTCATTGATGGCGATGGCGATCCAATCTTTGGGTGAGCGAGCCATAAGCCTTACCGGGGCCCAAGTAGGAATCGTTACCGATAGCACCCATACCAAGGCGAGAATTAAAAGTATCTCCACAGCCAGAATGCGCAAAGCCTTGGAGGATGGCCACATAGTCATCGTTGCTGGTTTTCAGGGTATTGATGAAGATGATAATATTACAACCCTAGGTCGAGGTGGCTCTGATACTACTGCGGTGGCACTTGCTGCGGTGATGAAGCATGATCCCTCGGGCCCAAAATTGGAAGTTGCCTGCGATATATTTACCGATGTGGATGGGGTTTATACAACCGATCCAAGAGTTGTCCCTGATGCCCGAAAGATCGAAGCGATCAGCTATGATGAAATGCTGGAGCTTGCAAGCGCTGGTGCAGGGGTGATGCATTCGCGAAGTATAGAATTTGCAAGAAAGTTTGATGTACCATTGCAGGTGCGATCTTCTTTCAGTGATAGCGAAGGCACTTGGATTGTTCCCGAAACCGAGTGGATGACAAAAATTCCTGTATGTGGCGCTGCTTTGGTGCGGGATGAAGCTCGAATATCATTGGAAGGTGTGCCTGATCAGCCTGGAATAAGCCATCGGATATTCGAAGCCGTTTCTGCCCGAAATATTGTTGTGGATATGATTGCCCAGAGCGTTGGCAGTAATGGGAAAGCTAATGTTGGGTTTACAGTCCCATCTCATGACTTGACCGCCACGCTTGAGGCATTGCAACCTTTGGTTCAGGAATTGGGTGCCAGGTTGGTTCATGATGCACAGGTTAGTAAGGTTTCGATTGTTGGTACAGGAATGAAAACCAACACGGGTATAGCAGAAAAAATGTTTGCAGCACTAGCATCTGAAAAAATCAGCATGAAGATGATCACAACGGGTGAAATCAAGATTTCAGTATTGGTAGACAAAGCGGATGCGGAGAAGGCCTTACAGGCAGTGCATAGCGCATTTTCGCTTGAAAAGCCAAGGTATGGTGCGGGTGCATCAGTAGGCGATGTCAACCATTCTAAAATAGCGGCCCGGCAAAGCAGTCAGAGTTCAGGCGATCTTGTTGAAATAACCCAACAACTTGCAAGTATGGAAGAAATCTTGGTGAGTGAAATTCATCAAGCGGTGGATCAGGGCAGAATCACGCTGTTTGGCCTGCCCGATAAACCAGGGAATAGCCTTGCAATTTTTCAGGCTGTTGCCAGCGGTGGCATTGTTGTCGATATGATCGTGCAGAATTTGTGTGGTGAAAAAGTTGATCTTTCGTTTAGTGTGCCCCGGGAACAATTGCAACCGGCCCTAACTCTCGCAGTTGAAGCTGCCAGATCGATTGATGTCGGTATTCAGGCTTCTGCGGATAATGAAATTGCAACTCTTTATGTGCTTGGCGTCGGCATGCGAACCCATACCGGTGTTGCGCGAAGAATTTTTGGTTCATTGGCATCTGCAGGGATCAACATTCTGATGATCAATACGAGTGAAACTTGTATTAGTGTGGTGGTGCAGAAAAATCAGGGTAAGCTTGCGGAAGAGAAACTAAAAAAGGTGTTCGATATAGATTAGGGTTGGTAGCAGTAAAATTGATGGTTGCTAAAAGAAGAAAGCCAGACAAAAGTGTCTGGCTTTCTTTGCGGAAATGGGTGGAAGTTGTTAGTAAACTTCGCCAGGTGCACCTGCCTTGGAGTTGCCCGTACTTTTAAGATTGCCGCCATAGCGGAAGTGCCAGCCCTCAGCAACCCGAATGCGATGCAGTTCATCCATGGTGAGGCCGTATCGTGAAAACCAAGGCTTACCTTTGGCTTTGACAATATCGTGAATTTGAAGAACGCGATCATTGCAAACAGTGTTGGCAAATTTCTTGCGTGCATCTTCTGTTTCTTCCAGGAAGTATTCTTTCCAGAATGCTCTTCCGCCTAAAATTCCACTTGCCCCTGCTTTCATTGCCATCTCAACTTGTTGCTTGTAAGCGGGGAAATCAACGCCTGCGCTAAGAAGAACCCATGGCCTTTCGCTGACAGCATCAAGAGCCTTAAGGTTTTTCTCAAGCTGAGCATCGGATTCATTTCCGAGGTGGCCTGGGAATTCAGCTTTGTAAATATCACAGAACCTGCTCAATTGATGAGCGCTTTCAATAACGGTTTCAGCCTTGCGATTGATGAAACTCTTGCTGTCTTTCTTTTCGTCGCCGAATGGGAAAGCAACCGTTTCCAAAAGCAGAAGGATGTCATGTTTTTTGCAATCTTCGTAAACTTGTTGAATGAATTCGAATTGGTGTTCAGCACTATTGGGTTCGGTGGGTTCGTATTGAGCAAGAAGCTTAACCGCATCAGCGCCGATACCCTTGATTTTTTCCACGCTCCAACCTGGTTCAAAACCGCCTAAAGGTGCATTGACCTTGTTTTTGCCGCCACCTGATTGCTCTACGCGAACCAAGATACCAACCGTTTTGGGGATATTAAAAGAGGCAACGCTGTTCCAAACGCCATAGTAACCATCAACAAGAACGCCACTGGCATTCTTGGAAAGAGATTCAGCAAGAATAATTTTAGCTTCGACAATTTCGTCGAAAGTGGGTTCGCGATCGATACCTTTTTTCTTGAGACTGTCACGGATCATGGTGATCATAGAGCTGTTTTGGTCGGTAGCAACCATGGTCAGGGTGCCGTTGTCATTGCTAATTCGCTGAAGACCACGAAGTTTTCCTGGTGTTAAGCCTAAGCCAAGAAGCCGGGTAACAGAAATTGGGGAATTTGGGTTCGACATCACTATAAATCCTCACTTTTAAAACAGGGTATAAAATCCAGCTTTGGAAATTCTATTTGTATTTGTTGTCAGAGCAAGCACTAATCATGCAAATATCATGCTAATTCATCACTTCTTCAAAGATTTCATTAATTATCTGTTTGCTTCCCCAAGGGATACTCTTTATATATATTCAGTGAGGTAGTTAATTGTCCTAGTGAACAAATGGAGTTTTTATTATGTCGATGTTTATTGGCGAATCTTTGGTAGGCGATGGTAATGAAATTGCACATATCGATCTTTTGATTGGTTCAAAAGAAGGCCCAGTTGGCGTAGCTTTTGCCAATGCGATTGCAACTCAATCTGCAGGCCACAATAGCTTGCTTGCAGTTGTTGCACCAAACTTAATCTGCAAACCCGCAACTGTAATGATTACCAAAGTCACCATCAAAGGCTTGAAGCAAGCTGTTCAGATGTTTGGCCCCGCCCAAGCTGGTGTTGCCCGTGCTGTTGCAGATAGCGTTGCTGAAGGCGTTATCACTAACCAGCAAGCTGAAAGCATGGTTTGCGTTTGTGGTGTGTTCATTCATCCCCAAGCTGCAGATGATAACAAGATTTTTGAATACAACTATGCTGCTACCAAAGATGCTTTGAAAAAAGCCCTTGCTAATGAGCCAAAGGTTGAAACCATCACTGCTCAAAAAGACAAAGTAAAACATCCTTTCTCCCCTAAGTAATACTTTAGGTTTTAAGGTTCAAAACATGGGGGCTAACGGCCCCCATGACTTATTTATAGGCTTAAAATAAGGCGATTTCGTTATGGAAAAGAAAACCATACTAATCCAACTTGATCCTGATGCTCATGCAAGTGTATTCGATCGGGTCGTTGCCATAGATTCCAACGTGGATGAACTATTTAGCTATGCGAATGTGCAACCCGATCAGGTAAGGGATCTTGTTCATGGCGCAATTTTTACCCGTGGTCCCAAAGATTTGAAAAATTCGGCCCTGTTCATCGGGGGCGGTAATGTTGACAAAAGTGAAGCATTGCTTGCCAAGGCTCTTGCCGCAATGGTTCCCGAATATGGCTTGCGGGTATCAGTGCTATTTGATGCCAATGGTTGTAATACGACTGCAGCAGCAGCGGTTCGAATAGCAGCAAAAACCCTCGATCTGAAAGATAAAAAAGTACTGATTCTTGCAGGCACGGGCCCTGTCGGTCAAAGAGCAGCACTGCTGTTGGCCAAGCTTGGTGCTAAGGTTTTTTTATCGTCGCGTACTATTGAAAAAGCACGATCAGCAATTGTTTCGATAGGGAAAAAAATAGGGGAATCCCCTGCCCCGGTTGCAATTCAGGTTGCCAATGATGTTGAATTAAAAAGCGCATTAGAGGGAGTGGAGTTAGTAATCTCCACAGGGGCCGCTGGCGTTTGTCTTCTTCCTGAAAAAATTAGGCAGGCCGTTAGCAGCCTGAAGATGGTTGTTGATTTAAATGCTGTTCCTCCTATGGGTATCGAAGGAACTAGCGTGATGGACAAAGGCGCGATTCGGGAGGGTGTTGTTTGCTATGGCGCAATTGGCGTTGGAGATTTGAAGATGAAAATTCATCGCGCAGCAATAGCAGCATTGTTTACCCGAAATGATCAGGTCATGGATGCGCTGGAAGTCTATGATATTGCTCTGAATTTCTAACGAAGCGCCTCCTCGATTCTTTCACGGATAATTGTTTCAAGCAAGGGATGTGGCCCGAGGTGGCCTGCAAGTTTAAACTGCACGTCGGGATACTTTTTAGTTAATAGTTCAAGCGATTCGATTAGGTCTTTTCGAACATGGATCCCTGCTGATAGAAAATAAGGTACCATGATCACCAACTGCGCGCCTTTTGCAACGCAGGTGTCTCCCCCAGTTTCAATTTCTGGTTCAGCAAGTTCTAAATAGGATGGCTCAACGATTTGAAGTTCGCTAGAAACAAGCCTTTTTGCAAGGTGAACCAAATCCTCGTTGGCTTCCTTGTTCCTGCTGCCGTGCGCTATAAGCAAAAGAGCCTTAATCATAGTAAATCCCGTTGTTAGTTTCTGTTTGAAATATCTTTTCTAGCTTGTTTAATCCAAGCTTGAATATCATTGTCATCAATGGCTGAGGGTACATATTGAATATAAGATTCAAGGTTGAAGAGAGCTTTGCTGGGTTGGCCAGATTGTAATAGTGCCACGCCTAAATCTCGCATATGTGAAGGGTCATTGGGTGCGATTAGTCTGAGCCTGTTCAAAATACGAATTGATCTTGGAACATCATTTTTTCGGAAATAAATTAGTTTTAGGTTGGTAAGCATGCGAATGATGACCGAAGCCATGGGCAAGGGCGAAAAATGACTTTCAGTAAGATCGATCTGCTCGCCTGTGGCTTTGAATGAAAGGCTTTGACAATCGCTTTGTGAAAGGATTTTTCCGTCATTAAAAACATCGAAATAAACAGAATGGTTTCCTTCGCACGCCATGGTCACAAAGTGCCCTGGAAGTCCGACGCCAAAAAGTCTAAGGCCAAGTTTTTTTCCAATGCAAATTGCGAGAATTGAAAGAGAGATAGGGATACCCATTCTGCGATCAATGACAAGGTTTAGGTAGCTGTTTTGGGGGTCATAATAGTCATTTTTATTACCATGCAAACCAAGGTCATGGGATAAATACCGGGCAAAGGCTCGAACCCGAACTTCAAGGTCGGTGCCACCAGGAAGTTTACATCCATGCGAAAAAGCTGCAATTTCAGACTTGTAGGCTGAAATATCCAAGTTAGGATATTCATCCAAGGCAAGACTGAGTGCCAAGGTCTCTAAACAAATACTGGCATTTGGGTTTTCTGCCAGTAATAAAAGATCGCTATCTAGATTCATGTAGCTATTATAGATGATAGAACAGCATAAAAAGTAATTTTTAGGTTATTATGGAACTAACTGTAAATAATGTTTATGGATTGATTTTGCGAAGCAAGCTGATGAAGCTTGATGAGGCGAAAATCGTATTAGATCGATGGAAAGAAGAATCCAAAGCTGCACAATCCGATGTGATAAAGTTTGCTAACTGGCTTGTGAGCCGAAAGTATGTGACCGAATACCAAGCTAAGCTTTTGATCAAAGGCCATGCGGATGGGTATTTTATAAATAGTTATAAGATTTCGGAAAAGCTTGGAACGGGCCGCATGGGTGGTGTTTACAAAGCAGAGCATGAAACTGGACAAATTGTTGCTTTAAAAGTGCTGCCTCCATCTAAGTCGCGTGAAAAAAATTTCCTGATGCGCTTCCACCGTGAAGCTCAGATGAATATGGAATTGATTCACCCAAATATTGTTCGAACTTTTGAAACGGGAGTTTACAACGGTGTTCACTACATGGTTATGGATTACCTTGAGGGTGAAACACTCGATCAATTTTTGAAGCGCAGTGGTAAAATTCCTCCTGATGAAGCCTGCCATATTGTTTATCAGGCGCTTAGAGGGCTTGATTGTATTTTTCAA
Organism: Gemmataceae bacterium; assembly: GCA_044337875.1. Taxonomy (GTDB): domain Bacteria; phylum Planctomycetota; class Planctomycetia; order Gemmatales; family Gemmataceae; genus UBA969. Next base: position 52,348 of record JBIIMS010000013.1, on the reverse strand, counting down.
CATGGGCTTGTGCATCGAGATTTAAAGCCCGCAAACATGATGCTTGCAGGGCCAATTCTCAATTCTAAGGTGATGGATAAAACTTTAAAAATTCTTGATATGGGGTTGGGTAAACTCACCAAAAATAAAGAACCCTCGCATCAGGTTGTGACCGCATTGAACCTGACCGATGAAGGGGCGATTTTGGGTACCCCTGATTACATGGCCCCCGAGCAAGCTCGGGATGCTCGAAATATTGATATTCGTGCAGATATTTACGGCCTAGGGTGTGTTCTTTATCACTTATTGACGGGTCAACCCCCTTTCCCAGATACCAATATTATTAACCAAATTATCAGGCATCAGACCGAAACGCCAAAGCCTGCGAGTCAATTGAATTCCAAGGTCCCTGAGGGATTGAATAAGATCATTAATACAATGCTTGCGAAGGAGCCATCAGATCGCTACCAGACGCCCGAAAAATGTGCTCAAGCACTTGCAATTTTCTTGAATTCGGGGCCTTTTGTCGCACCTACTGTGCCTGATTCCGAAAACAAACTTAAAAAATACCTCACTTGGCTTGAAACTTCGAAAACTGCGCTCAAGGAAAAGAATAAAAATAAAAAAGAAGAGGGCATACTCTATGACCCTCCCTCGGAAAATAATGCGGATCAAGATAGTGAAAGTGATCCAAGTATTGAGGACGATTATTCCGTTACATTTGTATCTAGTATGCCAAAGGAGACCGATTCCTTTGCTTTTGATAATCCCGAACCCGTGTATAAAAAAGCAATCAAAAAATCAAAGCCTGCCTCGGTTGGAACTTTTAACCTATCTCGTTTCACTCGAAATGAATTGCTTTTGCTGGGCACCGGGATTGGGTTGGGCGCCCTTGCTACTTTAATCGGTTGCATCGTTGCTTTGACCATCTTTTCGTCTTCAAAAAAAGAACATGAAACTTCACCTTCACATCAAACGGGTGGAGATGGTAAAAAATGATTTTTCGTGCCAAGCATTACCAAACCGAACAGATGGTTGATGTTTGTTGTGACGATGGCAAAATTGTTGCTGTAGAAAAAGCAGGAAACTTTGTCCCAGATCATCAGGCAGCTTATATTGCCCCTGCATTTTTTGATTTGCAAATCAATGGCGCTATGGGTGTTGCTTTTAGCGATATCAACCTTGATGAAAGTGGAATCAGAAAAGTTCTTTCGGTTTGCAAGCTGCACGGTATCGAGGCAATTTGCCCGACAATTATAACAAACGCACATACTGTTTTGATTCATGGCTTTAATACCCTTCGAAAAGCCTGTGAAAGTGATCCTGTGATTGCCTGTGCCATGCCCTGCTTTCATCTGGAAGGCCCTTATATAAGTAACGAAGATGGACCGAGGGGCGCTCATCAGAAGCAACATGTTCGCGCTCCAATTTATGATGAATTTAAGGAGTATCAGGAGGCTTCTGGTAATCGGATAAAATTGCTGACACTTGCGCCAGAGCTTCCGGGGGCAATTGATTTTATTCGGAAAATCAACCTTGAGGGTGTTGTCGTTGCGATTGGGCATACTGCAGCAAGCCCTATGATTATTAGAGAAGCAATTGCAGCGGGTGCCCGCCTTTCCACGCATTTGGGGAATGGTTCTCATGCCATGTGGCCTAGGCATGAAAATTATTTTTGGGAACAACTCGGTTGTGATTCGTTGTCTGCAAGTATTATTACTGATGGGCATCACCTACCCGAGGCACTGATAAAAACGATCGTCCGAGTCAAGCCATTCGAAAAACAAATAATTACATGCGATGCCAGTGGGCTTGCGGGGCTTCCCCCCAGGAAGTATTCGATGTGGAATCAGGAAATTGAAATATTATCAACCGGAAAAGTCGTGGTGCCTGGAACACCCTTTCTGGCGGGTTCGGGCTCTTTCACTGATGATTGTGTGGCTCATTTGATTTCTCTTGGAGTTGTTTCAAAAAGCCAGGCAATTGAAATGGCAACAAATGCGCCCAGAAGATTGCTTCAATTGCCAGAGATTAAAATTGAGGCGGGCAGCAAGGCGAATCTGATCTTGTTTGATTCCAACAAGGATGTGCCATTCCGAATTAATTGTGTGATTATTGATGGCGAAGTGCTTAACAAAAGTTAAATAAAGTTGATTGATTCCTATTTAATGCCGGTCTCTGGGATCGGGAAAGCAATTAAATTGCTTATTCTAATTCGCTGTGTAGAACAAGAGGCTTTGAACTAATTTGTATCACGGTGATGCTAGTTGATAGGGAGTGAGATATATCCTTGTTTGAGGGTGATGATGGCGGGTTTATTCTGCTCTAAAAAAACTGAAGAAATCAAGAAGTTTCTTTGTTGTATTGGTTAAAGTGCTGGCATAGGATAAATCGAATGCATTAATTGTGGTTTTTTCAGAATTTAATTAGGTTGAAGTTATCAATGAGCCAAGCAATCTCCAAAGCTAAAATTCATGTCGAAAGAATGATGCACCGTAATAGTATCGCAGTTGCTGGTGAATCAATTGCGAGTTACGCACTATTGAAATTAATTCCTGCAGTTGGCGGCGGCGGGGCTTCAATCGGCATTAACATGGCCATGGTTTTGGATGTTTCAGGTTCAATGTATGAAGAAGATGGTACCGGCAAAAGCCGTATTAGTAGAGTTCAAGAAGCCGCTTGTTCGGCTTTGAATTTCTTAAGACCAAATGATTCGATTGCCATTGTTGCCTTTGCAAATAATGCTGAATTAGTATTGCCTACGACTTTGGTTTCTCAAAAAGATAAAATTATTGATGTCATCATGCGCATTGATATGTTCAATGTGGATGCGGGCGGCACTTCTATGGATCAAGGTATCGAATTAGCACTTGCTGAACTTCAGAAAAGCACGGGTACCGGAAATATCTCGCATTTGGTTGTTCTTACCGATGGCGAAACTTCAGGCGAGCAGTTGTGCAAAGAATACGCTAAAGCTTCTGCTGAAAAGAAAATCAATTTTAGTGTGATTGGTGTTGGTACCGAGTGGAATTCAGGTCTTATCAAAGATCTTGCATCCCTATCCAACGGCAAATGGCATTACATTGATGTTAATCAGGTTGATTCTGCTCAGAAAGTTTTTGCAAGCGAGTTTCAAAGCCTTGCTGCGGTAGGTTTTCGAGATGTGCAAATTCATTTTCGTTTAATGAAAGATATTAAAATCAGGCGAGTGCGGATGGTTGTTCCTGAAATCAAAGATTTGCCTTTGGTGGAAGTTGAAGATCGGCATTCAGTTGCGCAACTTGGCACCTTGGAAAAAGATAAGACTTCCCGTTACATTCTTGACCTTAGCCTTCCCAAAAGGCCTGATGGAAAGTTTAAGCTTCTTGATGTTGAAATAACTTTTGATACGGGATCAGGTGTCAAAGAATCCAGTGGTTTGATTCCTATTGAAATGGCTTATACCGCTGCAGGTAATGGTTATATTAATGCTGAAGTTGCAAAGCATATTGATGAGGTTCAGATTTTTGAATTAAACAAGAATCTGCAAAATGCCATTTCAACTGGTAATACCCAGGAAGCCACTCGAGTTGCTCAAAGTATTGAGAAAAAAGGTGAAGTCATGGGTGCTAGGGCTGCAAAGAAAACAATGCTTGCCAAGCAGGTGCTTGCTGAAATTAATCAAGGCGGTAAAGTTTCGAAAAAGACTCAGTTGGCAGTAGATGATGCGGCCCGTGCTGCTGATGAGTAGTCGTTTATCTGGCGTTATTAATAGGCAAGATGCCGCTTTGGAATAGGAATTTAGCATTCAGTTTTAAGTCGAGTTTAAGAGAGGTATTTCAATGATCGTATGTCCTTTTTGCCATTTTGAAAATGAAGACGGTGCCCTTTTTTGTGAGCAGTGTAAATCTGACCTCACAGGGGTGGATTCTGCTCCAGCAGTTCCTGTTGCTGCTGAGGCCCCTCCTCTTCCCGTTGCCGAAGCAATCGAGGAAGCTATACCTTTTGCCATGGCGGATGCTATTGAAATCGTCGAAGAAGTTCCTTCATTTCCAATGGCTGAGATGGCTGTAGAAGAGATGCCACCTTTGCCTGTTGCTGAAGCGATGCCGGAGGCAATTGCTGAAGAAGTTGCCCCTGCCCCCATTGCTGAAGAAGTTGCCCCTGCCCCAATCGCTGCGGCTCCTGTTGCCTCACCTGTTTCGGATGACCCTTATTTTGTGTCGGATTCTGCGAATCCCCGCTTGTATGTGGTTCGTGGCCAGAAGCCTAAGGTCGAATTCCCAATTCTTGGCGGCCTTAACTTTGTCGGTAGAGCAGATGATAAACCTGTTGATATCGACCTTGAAGATCAAGAAAACCCCGAACGAGTTTGGGCAAGTAGGCAGCATGCTGTTATTGAGTTCGAAGATAACAAAATAACTATCGAAGATCTTAATAGTTCAAACGGTACTTTCTTAAACCGAAATAAGATTTACCCCGGACAGAAAATGCCACTCAAGGCTAACGATATGGTGCAAATTGGTAATATTCAAATGAAGGTTATGCTTTAATAGTGCGCCTTCAAAGTTGATGTCTTGGCGCAGTTCGATAAATAACGGCTGCGCTTTTTTTTTGAATCTCTAACTTGGATTGTGTGAGTAATAGTAATCATGATGATGACTTGCCCCAAGTGTTCCAGAGCTAATCCACAAGAAGCTGTTTATTGCTATTTCGATGGCTTTGTTTTAGGCGGTGCCGCCGCTGGAACGGGCCCACTTGCAATCAATAGCCTTAGATTCCCAAGTCCATTTGTTTTTATGAGTGGCCGTTCCTGCCTTAATTTTGACGACCTTGCCATTGCCTGTCATGAAGAATCCAAACCCGCTGCTGACATGTTGAAACAAGGGTTCCTTGAATCTTTTCTTGCAAGCATTGGTCGTATCGATTTGTCTATGGCAGCAAAGGAAGCTGCGAAATTCCCCGATTCCTCTCGTGGTTTAGATGAACTCTTGGGAAAGTTTCCTTCTTCTGTGTTATCTGAAGCAAGGCTTAATCTTTCTTCTCAGGAGATCAATCTTGGGGTGCTGAGTAGAACAGCCAAGCGGGAAATTAAAATTACGATTGAAAACGGGGGTATGCGCCTTCTATTTGGTTCCATCACTTCGGATAGTACCTGGCTTGCCATCGGGGAAACTGGGAATGCTTCGGTTAAGAATTTTCAAACCACTGGTGAATTAACGGTGCCGCTTAGGGTTGTTCCTGAAAAATTACGCGCATCTGATAAGCCACTGGTTGCCAAATTAAAAATTGATTCTTCTGGTGGAAGTTCGGTGGTGTTAATTCGGGCCGAAGTGCCTGTAACTCCATTCCAGCTTATGCCTCTCTCTGGTGCTCTTAACCCAAGGCAAATAGCTTCTAAAGCTAAAGCTAATGCTAAAGAATCTGCCATTCTTTTTGAAAACGGCTCTGTTGCCAAGTGGTACGAAAGCAATGGCTGGTCTTATCCTGTTCAAGGGCCAAGCGCATCAGGTGTAGGAGCCATTCAGCAGTTTTTTGAAGCGCTGGGTCTTACGCCACCGCCCAAAACTTTTATTAATCAAACGGTGGTCAATCTTGAAGGTGCTCCAGGCCAAGAACTCGTATTTGAGTTGACTGTTGGCACCGAAGAAAAGAGGCCTGTTTTCGCCCATGGGTTTGCAGATCAATCCTGGATTACTGCGAAAAACCCCAAGTTGACCGGTAGCAGTGCGATTCTTGGATTTGTTATTCCTCAAATTCCTGATAGACCCGGTGAATTGTTGGTTTCAAAAATAGCAGTCACTTCCAATGGGAATCAGAAGTTTCTAGTGCAGGTAAATGTTCAAGTTTCTGGAAAGTATGTCGCTCCAAGGTCAGAGCCATCCCCTGAGTTGGTTTTTACTAAGCAGCCAGTTTTAATTCCTGGTGCCCCGCCCCCAACCGACATTCCTGAAGCTGAAGATACCATTAAGGTTGTTTCAACTATAAGAAAGAAAGCCAAAGGGCCTAATTCTTCTATCCCATTGATTCATTTCGTTCCCTTTGCGGGTTTGGTTTCTTTGATGGTTATATTGTTGATAGCGGATGCTGTCGGTGTTGGGGTGGGTGGCAAAACTGAAGGGGGATCAGGGATAGCGAAAAATGAAAGCTCACAAAGTTCCTTTGGTTATTCGTTCGACCTTGATAAAAAAGCGGAATTGATGCTGGATTTTAGCCACAAAGCAAAATCCAGGAATTATCGTTTCGGTCTTTTTGCTGCTGATAAAAAGGACCCCAAAGATGCTTCTAAAAATCTTAGACTTACTTATGATCAGGAGGGTGATTCAAATAACACCCGAATTAAGATTGATGGCCGTGATTTTTTGTTTGCCCATGCAATGAAAGAGGTTCGAGTTACCGAAGATAAAGAAGACTCCAAAAGGCGAGTTTGGCGTGTTTCTTGTGATTATCTATTGGCGGGTGAAAGAATCAAGGTTTCACAATTTGTTCAAATTGTTCCCGGCAGTCAATCAGGCAACTTGGATACTTGTATTATTCGTTATACAGTTGAAAACAAAGGTAAAAACAGTCATAAAATCGGGCTGAGAATGATGCTTGACACCTTTATTGGTGGCGAGGATGGGGTTCCATTTGTTGTTCCTGGAACTGATGGTTTTGTCACGAAGTTTACCGAGTTTACCCAAAAAGATATGCCTGATTTTATTGAGGCAATGCAGTTTCAGAATCTTGATGCCCCTGGTGTTATCGCCCACCTTGGTTTGAAGGGCTTTCAACTTCCTGATTGCGAACCAGAGGCCTTGTATAAACTTTATTTGGGTGAGAATCCGGGAAATACAGAGTTTTCTTATGACGCTGAGCCTTCTGAATTAGCTCCCAAAAAAGGTAAAGATGGCTCCCGTTTTACCGATTCCGTTGCCTTCCTTTATTGGAATGAGCGAGACACCAACCCCGGTGAAGTCAGAGAATTTGCCTTTAGCTATGGTTTAGGGGAAATATCAAAACCCGATGGCAGCTCGGGTGGCAAACTTTCTGTAACCACCGGTGGTAACACTAACGCAGGTAAAACTTTCACCCTTACCGCTTTGGTTAAAGATGCCACCAAGGGGCAGGCTGTTGTGATTGCTTTGCCTGAGGGCGTTAACCTTGCATCCGGTGAAACAAAAGAAAAAACAATTGTTGAGGTAGATAGAGCAACCCAGATGTCGCAGGTTTCGTGGAGGGTTAGCGCATCAAAGGCTGGGGTTTATTCGTTAAAGGTTGCGAGTGGGCAGTTTAGTTCGCAAACAAAAGTTCAGGTTCGTGAAGCTTCCAGTAGTTTGTTTAGGTAACGGAATTTAGCCATATGAGTTTTAATCTTTTTCTTTATTATTGTGCGATATTTGGTGCCTATGCGGCCCTTAGCGCTGCATTTATATCCAGATTGGTAACCCAAAGTGTTACTTCTGAATTATTGCAGTCCGTGATCGATGGTGCTTTAGTAGGCGCGCTTATTTCTTTTGCTGTTGGTGTTCTTGATACGGTTTGGAGCACGGGAAAGTCTGACATCAAAAGGCTTGTAATTCGCTCCTTGGGCGCTGGCTTTGTTGGTCTTTTTGGTGGCATTTTGGGAGGCGTTACCGGTTCGTTTATTGTTCGTATTACTGGTATCCAATTTTTTGTTCTGATCGGTTGGACGATCTCCGGTCTACTTATTGGCTTGTCACTTGGCCTTTTTGATTTGGCGTTTGCACTTGCAACAAAGTCCCCTGCCCCTCATGACAACAAAATTAAAAATGGGCTTATGGGTGGCGCACTGGGCGGTTTTCTTGGTGGTGCATTCTTTTTGTTCTTCAAATTAAGCCTAGGGGCCATTTTTGGCAGAGAGAATCTTCTTAGTGCCAGCGGTCTTGGGTTTGTTGCTTTAGGCGCTGCTGTTGGTTTCTTTATTGGTTTGGCGCAAGTGGTTTTAAAGGAAGCTTGGGTGCGTGTTGAGGCGGGTAAAAGAATTGGGAAAGAACTTATTCTTTCTAAGCCTGAAACCTTTTTTGGAAGGGCCGAAACCTGTGACATAGGCCTGTTTGGTGATAATTCGATTGAGAAAATTCATGCGAAATTGTTAATGCAAAAAAATCGGTACTTGATTGCAGATGCTGGTAGTGCTTCAGGAACTTTTCTGAATGATCAGAAAGTTACCAAACCCACCGAACTAAAGGCGGGGGATCTTATTCGCTTGGGAAGTTATCTTTTAAGGTTTAACGAGAAGCCTGGAAAAAAGAAGTGATCTTTATTCTTTTACAGGTTCATAAATTAAGGTCTTAAGCTATGCCGATAGTCTTTGGTTGCCCGAAATGTAACATGAAAATGCAGCTCCCCGACAATTCGGTGGGTAAAACTTTTGCGTGTCCAACCTGCAAAGTTCCGTTTACAGTTCCAGCTTCTGCATCTCCAGTTGCTCCTTCAGCGCCTTCAGTAAATATACCAGCTCCGGTTGTAAATAAGCCCGCTGTTTCACCCGGGTCTGCGCCAGTTGCTGCAACGCCTAAAGTTGCGAAAGCAGATTCCAGTCAGGTTGCTTCCAAACCAAGTTCCCCTGTGATTGGGCCGATTAATTGCCCTGCTTGTACAGCTCAACTTCTGCCTGGTGCGATTTCTTGTATGGATTGTGGTTACCTTTTGCAGGCTGAAAGTACTTTGGCAGAAGGCGATGGGGTAAGTCCTGCCATTTGTACTAATCCTGTTTGCGGTTCTGCTAACCCTCCCGGTGAGCGGAACTGTCAGCGGTGTGGTCAAGTTCTTCCATTTGCTGCAGGGCATTTAATTAATAATCGATATCGAATTGAAAAGCAGTTAGCTATAGGTGGTTTTGGTGCTGTTTATCTTGCAACGGATATTAAAGAAGCGAACAGGCCTGTAGCAATCAAAGACATGATTTGCGAAGATCCTGGTGAATTTGACATTCGATTGAACTTTTTCAGGCGTGAAGCAGATATTCTGAAATCATTAGATGCGGTTTCCATCGTGCCAAAAGTTTATGATTTAATTGAACAAGGTGAGCGGGCTTACCTTGTTCTTGAATTTATTAAGGGTAAGGATTTGATGAAAATCCTTGAATCGAATGGCCATACCCCGTTCCCGATCGAAAGTGTAGTTGAGTGGGGGCGAAGTATTTGCGATGTGCTTCAGCATATGCATTCTCAAGTTCCTCCTTTGGTTCATCGCGATTTGAAACCTGAAAATGTAATGCTTTTAGAAGATAAAAAATCAATCAAAATGATCGACTTTGGAACAGCCAGAGATTTGGGTAAAAATCAAAAAGACAGGCATGCTGCAAAGACTAAAGTTTATACTGAAGGTTATGCGCCCTTAGAACAAATTGCAGGTAAGCCTGAGCCTCGTAGCGATCTTTTTGCACTTGCTTGCACTCTTTACCAATTGGCAACGGGTAAGGTTCCAGAAGGTTCTATTACTGTTCATGAAATTGATCTTTTGCTGAAAGATACAGCCAATCCGATTCCCCCGCAGTCGCAATGGCTCTTCGAAATGATCAAGGTTAATTTAAGTGAAGACCCAAACGAACGTTATTATAGCGCTCGGGAAATTAAGGCCGATCTAGAAAAAAAACAGGTTACCAAAGAAGTACCTTGTTCAAAATGTGCTTCAATGAACAAAGTTCGTCAGCCTTTTTGTGGTAAATGCGCAGAGCCTTTAACCGACTCCACCCCTCCTTGTTACTACTGTGGCAAGAATAACAGAATGGGTAGTCGTTGTTGTATTCATTGTGGCAACAGGCTTCGATAAGCCAATGTTCCTGAAATTATTTGATAATGCTTTAGAGGTGATTTTCGATGCATACTGATCCTTCTTCCTCCAATAACCATGAACCCCAAGCCGATATGCAAGGGGATATTCCTCTGGCAATGCCCGTTGAAAACGATGATCAGTTGGCAGAGGGTTTTATACCCATGGCCTTGCCTATTGAGATAGAAGATGGCGCATCGAATGTAGTTGTTGCGCAAAGTGAGCTGAATGATTCTTCACCAACTGTTTTGCCTGAAGTGGTAGTTCCGCATAATGATTCTAAGCCTGAAGCAGTGGTAATTTTGTGCAAGGTGTGTGGATCTCGAAGAGAGCAAGATAATAGTTCATGTCAGGATTGCGGCTATTATTTCACTGAACTTGATCTGGCTGGCGCTGTTTTAGTTGCGGATGGTGCAGGTGCTGTAGTTGGTACGGAATTAGTAATTGCGGGAAGATATAAGGCTACGAAAGTTTTACGGGAATTCGCAGGTGTAAAAATTCAAGCTGGAGTTGATGTTGCAGCTTCAGGTGGCCCGGTTGATGTTTTGATTTATTCACAAGCAGATCTGGGCGAGCAAATTGAGGCCGCTAAAGTGGTCGCTCCTGAAACTGATGAGTCCGATGATTTTTTGCCAAGCTTTGATGATGCATTGCTTTCTGGTTCAAGCGGGATTGAGGCGACGAGTGAAATGCCAAAGTTGTTGGTATGGCCTAATTTGGGCTGGTTAAGATCGACTTTGGATACTGCTGATTCAGTTGGGTTGCCTAAGGTTCTTTTTGGTGGCACTGAAAATTCCACAAACTATCTTGTTCTTGAAATTCCAACTGGTAAAGACCTATGGGAAGTATGGGATGATGAAAGTCAAAATGCCAGTGTCAGGTTTTCTTATCTGCAGGATCTTGCTCATATAATGGTATCGCTTCATAAAGTCGGTGGATTTCTTGAATTTGTACGACCTGAAAGTGTTGTGCTAACCAGTGAGGGTAAATTAAAGCTAAAAGATGTTTTGGAAATTCTGCCCCTACCTTTTCCCCCTGGCAGTCCCGTGCGCGGAACATTATATACTCCCCCAGAGTTGTTGTCGGGCAAGGGTTGCACTTCACCTAGGCCTTCTCTTTATAGCTTTGGTGCGCTGATTTATTCGTTGGAAATATTGCATCGTGAACTAAGTGAAAATGATTTTGAAAAACCAGGGGTACCCAAGCCTTTCATACCTAGATTCCCTGATATTCATCCCGCGTTTGGAAGGTTGATTTCAAAAACTTTTCGAACCGAAATTCATGCAAGATTCCCTACTGATGAAGCGGGCCGTGATGATAAAAGTGGGTTTACAGAACTCATTGCAACGCTGGCTTCTGTCGGCCGTAGTTTGGATAGATGCAGGCTTGAAATTGCTAGTTGGACAACCACGGGTATGGTTCGTACGGGCAATGAAGATGCTTTTGCTCTTATGCATGCCACCGAATCGCGTCAGGATGATTTAACGGATACTGCCCTGGTGTTTTTGGCGGATGGTATGGGTGGTTATGAAGCTGGAGAAATTGCTGCTGCGATGACTATGCAGATTCTTAGACAAAACCTTACCATGAATAAAATGTTTGCTCAATTTGCTGGGGGCTCTGCCTTTACTAATGATGCAGCAAGCCCGCCGCCTAAAGGCGAAACCCATGCCCCTGCAGAACTTGATGTGGAAGCTTGCAAGATGTTATTTAAAGGTGCTCTCAAAGATGCAAATCGCCAAATCTTTACTGCCTCCAGAGCTCCAGGTAGCAAAAGGCGTGGTATGGGTTGCACTGCTGAAGCCGCTTACATCGATGGCAAAAATCTGGTCGTTGGTCATGTCGGCGACAGTAGGGTTTATCATCTGTCCCAAGGTGAGTTAATCCAAGTTACGAGAGATCAAACTTTGGTAAATCGACTTGTTGAGCTTGGAAGCATTACTGCTGAAGAGGCTGAGGATCACCCTCGAAAAAATGAACTTCAGCAAGCTATTGGCGGCCAACCGGATGTAGAAGTAGGTATCTACCATGCAAGAGTTCTTGCTGGGGACTGGGTGTTTGTTTGTTCGGATGGTTTAACCAATCACATTTCAAATAAAGATCTTAAAACCATGCTTGCCAATGAGGCGCAATCTGCGCAAATGGCAGCCCGAAGGTTGGTCAACCTTGCAAATATTGAGGGTGCAACAGATAATGCAACCGTGGTTGTTATTCGTTGTACTTAATCAAAGTGCTTGGTTAAATTTGGAAGAATCCTTGACAGGGCTAAACTGGTTGGACTATAAATAGACTGTTCGGTCTAATCGTGGTTTGAGCTTTATGTCATGAATCAAAGTCGCATTGATATTACGTTCATTCGCAAAGAGCAGATTGTTGATGCTGCTGTGTGTGTGATTGCGCAGCAAGGGTTGCAAAATTTTTCGCTTTCTGAAATTGAAAAGAAAGCGCATATGAGTCGAGGTCAGCTTACTTATTATTTTCCTGCAAAGGAAGATATTTTGCTGGCTGTTTTTGATCGGTTCCTTTTCTTGATGCAGATTGATTGTCAAGTGCAGGATAAAAACACCGGAAAACCTTCTGCAGATCAACTTGAAGGGTGGGAGCGCATTTCAAGAATTATTGAAAATGTGTTAGCAAGGCCCGTTGAGGGAGATGGTTTTCATGCTCTTCAATACACTTTTCTTTCTCAAATCTCCCATAGAGCCGACTTTCGCATAAGGCTTAGTGCTTTGTATGAGGAATGGCGCATCAGGATCACCGCTGATTTGAAACACGAGTTTACAGCAGTAACCAACGATTTGGATTTGCGTAGCCTCGCCACTTTGATTGAGGCTATTTTGCATGGCTTATCGATGCAGCGTGCCGCTGATCCTGAGGCATTTGATCCTAAAACCATGTCTGATCTGGTTTTAAACATTCTATTTACCTACATGAAATCCAAGTTTGGTTTAAATAAACAAGTCATTAAAAAGAAAAGATCTGAAGGAGTTCGACGATGAACATTCTAAATAGCTCGCAACCAGTTTCAAAAAATCAAGCTAGTTTGGAAGAACGAGTTAAATCCCTCAAAATTAGTTCTTCTCCAGAAACCGAATCCATGCCTAAATCAACAATTTTCGCTTGGGGGCTTTGCCTGATTATGATGATCGTTGCAGGATTGATGGCTTGGAGGAGTTATAAAATGACTCCTACAGGAACCGATTCAGTTCAGCAAAAGCTTCCTAGCCAGATAAACAAATTGTCAGGGACTGATACGGTGAAAGCAGGTTCTGAAAAATCCTCTCCAGCACCTTCGATTCCCGGAAAAGAGAATATTGTTCTTGAGGCCAAAGGTTACATTATCCCAATGCATCAGATTCAAGTCAGTCCAAAAGTTCCGGGGATGATCGAAAAGCTTTATGTTGAAGAAGGTAAAAGAGTTAAAAAAGGTGATGTTCTTGCCATACTTGAATCCGTAGATTACAAGGCTGATTTTGATAAGGCTAAAGCTGTGTTGCAAGCTGCAAATCAAAGAAAGCTGGAGATTAAAAATGGTAATCGACCTGAAGAAATCGAGCAATCGAAACAAGAGTATCTTGAATGCCTTTCAAACCTTGAGCAATTACGGTCCGATTTAGTTCGAAATCGCAGACTCACGGGTTCTGCCTCACTTTCGCAGCGCGAAATGGATGTTGCTTCTTTTAGCTTTGAAGGTGTGGAACGTAAGTGCAGCAAGCTGAAATCTGCTTATGATTTAATGGTCAAGGGGCCAAGGGAAGAGAAGCTCAAAGTAGCGGAAGCTGAGGTAGACCAAGCGGTTGCAGATTTGGCAAAGGCGCAATGGAGGCTTAATAATTGCGTTATAGTTGCTCCCGTTTCGGGTGTTATTCTGACCAAAAAATCTGAAGAAGGAAATATTATCAACCCTGCTGCTTTTAATATTTCTGCTTCGCTTTGTGAAATGGCAGATCTCACTGATCTTGAAGTTGATCTTTCCATTCAAGAAAGGGATGTAGCTTCGGTTTTTAAAGGTCAAAAATGCCTTGTCATGCCCGAGGCTTTTCAGAATTACGCACCCTTCTTGAAGATTCATCCAAAAGGCTATGAGGGTACAATTTCGAGATTAATGCCAATCGCGGACCGCGGTAAAGGTGCGATACCTGTTCGTGTTAAAATTAAAGTTTCCCCTGAAGAAGAGGGCGTTTATTTAAAGCCCGATATGGGTGTGATTGTTTCTTTTATGAAAGATCAGTCTTCCAAGTAACGAATTTTAAAAAGGATGATCATGGCTGAAAATATTGTTGTTCGAGTCGAAAACCTTACCAAAAGTTTTAGCAGAGGCAGTGAGAAAATTGATGTCCTTGAAGAATTGACACTCGAGGTTGAATCGGGAGAATTCTTGGCTCTTATGGGCCCTAGTGGTTCTGGTAAAACAACTCTCCTGAATATCATTGCTGGCCTTGATACGCCGACGAGTGGAACTGTTACCGTAGGGAAAAATCTGATTAGCAAGATGAGTGAATCCATGCTTGCATCATGGCGAACCCGGCATGTGGGTTTTGTTTTTCAGTTCTATCATCTCTTGCCAGTTTTAACCGCATACGAAAATGTTGAATTGCCCCTGCTTCTTTTGCCTATGACCCGGGCTCAGCGAAAAGTTCAAGTTATGAATGTTCTTGATCTTGTTGGTTTGTCGGGGCGAATAAATCATATTCCTGGTCAACTTTCTGGCGGGCAACAACAGCGTGTCGGTATTGCCCGGGCCATTGTGACCGATCCCGAATTAATCGTTGCGGATGAACCCACCGGGGATTTGGATTCAAAGTCAGCGGATGAGATTCTTGATTTAATGGGGGTACTGCAGAAAACTTTGGGTAAAACCATCATCATGGTTACTCATGATCCAAGGTCTGCGGCTCGAGCCCAGCGAGTGTTGCAACTTGAAAAAGGTAAGCTCGTTAAGGATTCCAGAAACTTTTCTTATGTCACCGGCAATACTGGCAATTAGGGATTAGATTCATGAATAATGTTGAAAAGTATCTTTTAGAATTACTAGATAGCCCACTGCAGTTGGGGGCGTTGATTCTTGGAATGATCGCTTTCCTAGCTATAATTGTATTTGCTAACAGCTACCTGTTTTACTTTCGTCTAATGTTTTTAAATCTTAGGCGGAATATAATTCGTACCAGCCTTACTGCAATTGCCTCGATAGTTTTGGTGTTTGTTGTCACATTAGTATGGACAGTTCTTTGGTTTTTAAATCTGGTCACTTCGGAAAAAGCAAAAGATTTCAAGGCGATAATTACCGAGAAATGGCAGATCCCCAGCCAGATGCCTTATGCATATGAAGCCAGTCTTTCAGAAGGTGCACCAAGCCAAGAGGGTGATTATAAGATTGATAAAAGTATTGATGCGATGACTTGGCAGTTCTATGGGGCGACCATTGATCCTGAGAAAAAAACGCGCGATAACATTATCTTTTTCTTCAGCATGGAGCCCATGAAGATGACCAAGATGATGGACGGGATGGAAGAATATACCGCCTCGCAATTGGATCAACTCAACAAGCTTTGCGAAGAAATGGTAAAGGATAAACGTAAAATTATTGTAGGAACCGAAAGATTGCAGGCAATCAATAAAAAAGTCGGAGAACGAATCAAGCTAACCAGTTTTAATTATAAAGGTATCGATCTTGAAGTTGAAATCATTGGTTCATTTCCGGAAGGTCGTTACAACCAAAGTGCCATTTTGAATCGTGATTATCTGAACGATTCTTTAGATGACTACAACAGAAAAAATCCAAATTCGAAACATCCCATGACTAATCGGAATTTAAATCTGGTTTGGATCAGGGTTCCCGATAAGGATGTTTTTCAAAAAGTTGAACGACAGATTACTGATTCGCCCTCTTTTACAAGCCCTGCGGTAAAGGTGGAGACGGCTTCCTCGGGTATATCTACATTTCTCGATGCTTATCGCGATCTACTTTGGGGACTTCGATGGATTTTGGCTCCATTTATTCTGGCAACGATGGCACTGATTATTGCAGTTGCAATCAGCATTAGCGTGCGTGAACGAAGGAAAGAAATCGCAGTTATGAAAGTCATTGGGTTTACCCCGATACAAATTCTTTTTCTGGTGCTTGGCGAAGCGGTTATGGTAGGTGGATTTAGCGGGTTGATTAGTTCCGTTGCAACGACGATGGTTATCAATAATGTGGTTGGTGGCATCAAGTTCCCTATCGCGTTTTTTCCGATTTTTATGATTCCCATTGATGCAATCTGGTGGGGGCCTGCAATTGGAATTAGCACCGCACTCGGGGGCAGTTTGCTTCCTTCTCTTTCTGCATGCAGGGTAAAGGTTTCTGAAGTATTTGCAAGAACCTCTTAAGTTATATCGGAGCCTTTATATGAGTCTTTTTTCTATGCTTGCGACTTCGCTGATTTCTATTGTCGGCATTACTATTTTGCTGGCTTTGGTTGGCAAGGTTCCTATCAATTACAGCATTCGAAACCTAATTGTTCGTTGGCCCATTTCTCTTATGACCGCACTCGCGTTCACCATGGTGATTGGCGTTCTTATTGTGATGCTTGCATTTGTTAATGGAATGTACAAATTGACAGAGAGTAGCGGCCACCCTGAAAATATCATTGTGCTTTCGGATGGGGCCACCGATGAAATCTTTAGCAACTTGGGTTATAGCGATGTTAGTGAAATTGAATTTAATCCTGGTGTGAGCCGTGATGAATTGGGGAAACCCCTTACCAGTTGGGAAACTTATGTGATTGTTAATCAGCCTATCCCCTTGCATGCTCGTAAAGGCGATAGGCGCAGGAGATTTATTCAGGTCCGTGGGATTCTAGATCCTGCAAGATCCGGGAAAGTTCATCATCTGGTTTTGAAGTCTGGAGACTGGTTTTCTACTGGGGATGCTGGCGGTGGGGTTAGGGAAGTTACTGTTTCAGAACCTGGTAAGGAACCCAGAAAAATTAATGCTACAGAAGCTGTTTTAGGTCAGGGTATTGCTAAGGAAATCGGCCCTGATTACATGAAGCCCAGCCTTGAGGTTGGTGATGTTTTTAATATGGGAGATAAGTATTGGGTTGTTGCAGGAATCATGGATTCAGGTGGCTCCACTTTTGATTCTGAAATCTGGGCTAAATGGAAAACTGTTGCAGAAAGGTTTGGCAAAGTTACATACACCACTCTTGTTATCAAAACGGATAGCAAAGAAGTTGCATATGCCACCGTTACAGATATTGTAAAGAATTTTAAAAAAGCTGCTTTGCAGGCGTTTGTAGAAACAGATTACTACGACAAATTAAACAATACCAATAAACAATTTCTTGTTGCGATCTTATTTGTTGCAGCAGTGGTTGCCATCGGTGGTGTTTTTGGAATTATGAACACGATGTTTGCTGCAATTAGCCAGCGAAGCAAAGATATTGGCGTGTTACGGATCGTAGGATTTGCCCCTTGGCAAATACTGGTTTCGTTTTTTCTTGAAGCCATTCTACTTTCATTTTTTGGCGGTGTATTGGGTTGTATTGTCGGGAGTTTTGCAGATGGTTTTACTGCAAGTAGCATTATGAGTAGTGGTGCAGGTGGTGGTAAAAACATCCTCCTTCGACTTACCGTAGATATGAAGCTTATCTTTAGTGGAATTCTATTTGCGGTAGCGATGGGAATGGTAGGAGGCTTTTTACCTGCAATATCTGCAATGAGAATTAAGCCGTTGGAGTCTCTCCGTTAACAGGGGTTTTAATTTCTCTGCAGGCTAAGACCAGCAATTCCAGATTTACTTTTGAATTAATTTCTTTGCCGAAATTAACATAGACAAGGCTTTTTGACTTGGCATTTGGATTTAGCTTGCGGGAGATAAGTACAGGGACCACAGGAATATTCAATTCGTTAATAATTTCGAGTAGGTCATTAATCCAAGGCCCATTCACCGAAAGTGAAATGGCGTGCTGTTTTGCAATGTTTTTGCGGAAATTTGCAATTATCTTGGTTAATTCCTCTGTGGAGCATTCGTTAGAATTTAACCAAGCCAGACTGTGTTTTTTTGCCAACCGATTGATTAAGGCAGGGATGTTTTCGTCAGAAGAATTTGCATGGAATAGATTCCTTGGGGTTCGGTCGGTTGCTGAAAGAATCAAATAAGAATCTTCCAGGTTGTTTCCCTCATGGACAATTAAAACTGGGCCATGGCTTTTTAAATTGTGTAAACCATGGGCTCTTAAAATGTATTTCGAAAAGAAGAACCCCCAAAGGATTGTTCTAAGAAATAGATCAGGCATGCGTATTTTTATAATGATAAGAGTGGTTAATGTGAAAAAAGCAGCGACAAGAAAAAGGTATCTGGGTAAAAAATGATTATCGAACATGGCGGGCTGGCTTTCGTTTTGTTCATAAAGCTTCCTGTGTTCAACACCCCCAAGGCGATACGATTTTTCTACAATAGCAGCACCAACCACTACATCTTCTGAAAATTTATCAATGGCGGTTGTCGGAGAGATTTTGAAAGATGTTTCGGTTTTGTTGCCATCAATTGTTGTAATGCTTAGTTCATAACTGATGGGCCTACCGTGGCTTAATTGAATGGATTTAAGATTGCCCTCAGTTATTTTGTAGAGTTGGATCTCTGGGCAAACCCCAAACAAATGAGCCATCTTTACAATGATAAAGAATAAAAAAGAAGCAAGAATTGCCCCCGTAACATTTATAAGGTTGCTTGTGGCGATGACATCGCCTTTGCTCGATTTTGGCGCGCGATCTTGCAATAGGGTAAAAAGCGGAACAACATAAAAACCCGTAAAGAACCCTGTTATTATGATAAAGGAAATAAGGAATCCAAGGTGATCAAGAAACAGCGCTTCCCCAATTAGGCCAAAAACCATTCCTATGATTCCAATTGGAATAAGGCCCATTTCAATTTTTCCACCCGAAAGGTATCCCACGAGAGGGCTGCCAAATCCTATTCCAAGTGCAACCATCCCAACTATTACACTTGTTTCCTGTTCGCTCCATCTGGGAAGTTGAGATTCGCCATGCATGTATATGGTGGCTCTGCTAAATGCGACAATAAACGTGAAAAAGGCTATGCCAATGACTGCAATAGCTAATGGTCTCGAGCGGAACATTTCTTTAAGATTGGCGTAAACAGGTTGATAAATATAAGGTGGGAACTTTAAATAGGGATTAGCAGCAGGGATTTTTTCGATCCAAAGGCTAGCGATGGCGCCGATTGCTGCAAGAATGAAAAGGATAATACCTATCCAATATTCCTGCCCTTTGAAATGGTAGGACAATACTCCGCCAAAAACGGTGCCCAAAATTACTGCAAGAAACGAGAGGGATTCTAGCAAACCGTTGCCCTTGGAAAGCAGGTGCGATTTTAGGATTTCGGGCATGATGCCATATTTTGCAGGTACAAAAAAAGCACTATGCAAGCCCATGAGAAATACCGTGGAAAGTACAATCCATGGGCCTTCATCGTAATCCTGATCACCCAGCCAGAATCCAAGTAATGCAATTGCGGTGATTAGTATTTCAGCCATTTTCCAAAATATTAAAGAACTTTGCTTGCTGTAACGATCCGCAAGGTATCCTGCCAAAGTGCAAAAGATTGCCCAAGGTGCATAAAAAAGAATGGGCATAAGGGATATAGCTTGGGCTTCATTCAAAATCGATTTGTTGATTGCAAAAAACATTGCGGAAGCATGAATTGCTTGGTCATTGAACGCAGCAAGAAACTGGGCAATCAATAGTGCAATGAAAGTCCGTGAATAAAGAGTGTTAGCGGGTTGGTATACCTGTTCGTTACTAATCTTCTCGATGCCGTTTGCCATTTCAATTGCCGTTTTAAAATTACTTTAATTCATCAAATTCAATTGAGTAGTTATACCAAGACTGGAGATTGAATAAGATAAAATTTTAGAAGCTTTTTGCTACTTGGTAGAAAGTGCCAAATATCGTTCTTTAAGATTTGATGTAATACTTTGAAAATCTGGTTGAGATTTTCGTGCCAAGTCGGGGTTTGCAATCCCATCGACAGCGATTTTAATGCCCATTTCCTTACCCCATGCCATGATTTCAGCATATTTTGCCTTGCGGTAGCTTGCATGGAGTAACTTTCGGAAACCCAGGCCAGCAAATTCGAAGTCAACTCCAGCCGACCACATGGAAAACATCTGCTGCTTTTGTTTGTTTAGGTTAGAACGAAATCCTAGTGGGAGGTGCATGTAAGAAACGGTGGTTCTTTTTATGCCCTTTTCTGCAAGAGCTTCCAGTAATGGAAAAAGGTTGGCTTTGGAGTCATTTATGCCAGGAATAAGCGAATCAAGGCATATTTCAAAGGGAATCCCCAAGTTCTTAAGAGTTTCTACCTGTTTCAGCCTAGTGTTTGGAGCAGGGCAAAAAGGCTCGATTAATTTTGCGATCCGATCGTTTAAGGTGTGAAAAGGTAACAGGAGTTGCACACTTTCTTCTAAATAAAGCAAAGTTTCAAAGAGCTCGAGATCCAGGTTTGCTCGGGTTTGATACCAAATCTTGAATCCTTGATTTGCCAAGATCTTCCCCAATGCAATTGCAAGAGTTCGGGTTTTATCAAATGAACTAAAGGGTTCGTAGTTCTGGCCTATTAAAATGGCATCTGGTACTGTTTTGTTGAATTTTATTTCCCAATTCATTTTTTGTTCTGCATCCCGAGGCAAACTGTAATCAAGCATTTGAAAGTTAGTATTTAAACCCGGGTGGGAAGGCTGAAAGGGGCAGTTTTTAGCTAAATTAATGCCAAATATGCTTTCTTTTGATGTGTCGAATAGATGATACAAACTCCGTTCTGAATTATCATGGTTACGAATTTCTGGGAGTTTGGGGAAGTTCGACCCTAGTTCATAAAGGTTTGATGAACTGTGTTTTTTAGCTTGGACCATCCTGGCCTCCTAAGTAGTGATCAATAATTCTCACTGTAGGGTAATGCTAAAAAGTAAATTGAAAAGCTTAGCAGGGGAAAAATCATACCTTTAAAAAATTGTTCAGCTGACAAAGGTTATGCTTAATTGAATAAATATTTTGTCAAAACATAGAAAAAAGGTTTTTATTTTGCTGATAAAATGAATGAAAACATGGGGTATTCAGTTAAAATCGGCACATTTAGTACAAAGCGGTTAAATTGCCAGTATTCCCTATATTTATGATCGTGGTCTTATGCTAAGCTAATAAATAGTTGCAAATTGCTTTTATATTCCGAATCGTCGGCGGTTGATTTGTAACAGGTGACTTTGCTGAATTGAAAAGTTCATGGATTCTATTGATCAATTTTTGTTGGCAGTAAAAACCAAATCTCTCCACCTCGGGAGATTCTTAGGGTTGCTGAATTTATTAGTTGCATACCGTATTACGGATGAAAGTGGCCAAGTAATTTCCAATGGATTAACTTTTAGGCAAGTTTCCGAAAAATTAAAAAAGAGCCGTTGGAATCCCGATGATGTTGAAACCCTTGGTTTGAAATCTGCTGAATTGCCTCAGAGGGATAGGTTGCGCTTTTGGTATGTTGCACTTGTTCGGGCAGGTGTAGGCGGTTCCAAGGCAATGATGGAAGCAGACACGCTCGCAAAAGCAGTTAAAAAAATTGGCTATGAAGCTCAGTTACCTGAAAAGAATTAACCTATTCTGCAATGCTTGCGATTGACCCTTCATTAAATCCCCTTTATATTTTCCATATAACAACTTGATTGTAATTAGGCATTAGAACTTTAATCAGTTCAAATTGTTTGGAGAAGGAATGACTACACAAGAGCAACCACATCAGCAGTTAGTTGAACATCATTCCATGAGGATGTCCTTTGCGGATTTTGCAGAAATCCATGGAAAGAAAATCATTGTTGCTGCTATTTCTATCATCTTGCTTTGCGCAATTTATTTCACCGTCAGCACGGTTTCAAATAATGCTTTTGAAGAAGAATCGAAGCGTTGGGCAGGTCTGGGGTTCAGTCAGCAATCTGCAGTGCTTCAAGAGTTTGCTCAAAAAAATTCAGGTACAAGCCAAGCTTTAATCGCACGAGTTGAAGCTGCTAGAGTTTTGCTTGCTCAGGGGATGACTCTTTTTGCAAGCACCAACCTCGAGATTAAAAAAGAAGCAACTAACAATATTGAAAAAGCCATCGAACTTTATGATCTGGTTATAAATGACCCATTGTTGATTCCTGAATTAAAGGCCCAGTCTCTTCTTAATGCTGGAAAAGGTCATGAGGCCCTAAGGCGCTTTGATAAAGCTAAAGATTATTACACTCAGGCTAGTTTGTTGGGCGACAAAACTGGTGCGGGTGCCCTTGCGGTTAAATACCTGAAAAATCTTCAGGATAACCAGCTTGATTTGGCGACTTTCTACAAGAATTTTGATTAATTATAATGGATGAATTTGAACCAATTGATGATATTGATATAGATGAAACTGAATTTGCAGAAATCGAAACCCCTGATGCTGATGCTCAGCCTCCTGCCCCGCGCGAAATCGATGTTCATGCTAAAATAAGGCTTGAAAATGTTAGACTAGATCAATTTCTTGTCATGCAATTCCCCGACTATAGCCGTGCTGTTGTTCAAAGGGTGATAGAAGGCGGCGGGGTTACTGTTAATCAGAAAATAGCCAAGTCGAGCTATCGAGTCAAGCATGGCGACTTCATCAAGATTATACCTCCTGTCGCAACGCGTTCAGCACCTCAGGCCGAAAATATTCCCTTAGATGTTGTTTACGAAGATGAATACCTCGCAGTAATCAATAAGCCCCCAAATATGGTTGTACATCCAGCTAAAGGCCATTGGAGTGGCACCCTTGTAAATGCTTTGCGATATCATTTTGAGACTTTAAGTACAATAAATGGTGATTATAGGCCAGGGATTGTTCATAGGCTTGATCGGGATACGAGTGGGGTTATTCTTGTTGCTAAGCACGAGCAAACGCATCGTGAATTATCCATGTTGTTTGAACAGCGGAAAGTTTTTAAGGAATATATAGCAATTACTTCAGGTGTTATAGAAAGAGATACCGATTACATCGAGGCGAAAATTGCCCATCACCCGACCGATCGGGTGAAAATGATTGTAACTAATGACCTGGGAAATGAAGACGCCAAAGACGCTTGCAGCTATTATGAGGTGATCGAACGATTCAAAGGTTATACCTATGTGCGAGTGCAACCCAGAACCGGGCGGACACATCAGATTCGGGTGCATTTGGGAAGTATCGGGCACCCAGTTTTAGCGGATAAAATCTATAGCGGGCGCGATAGTATTCACTTGAAAAGCTTCCTTCCGAATCTGCCAGATGAGGAAGATTCCTTACTTCTTGGGCGTCAGGCGTTGCATGCATTTCGTTTGCGTTTTAAGCATCCGCGCACGAATCAACTATTGGAAATAAAGGCTCCTGTGCCAGCAGACATCCAGCAGACGCTGGATGCGTTAAGGTTACACAAAAAGCCCTGAAATCTAGGATTTCAATAAGTTTCGCAACTCTTCCTTCAGGCCTTGGATGGGAACGCGTTTCTGTTGGAGAGTATCCCGGTCTCGCCAGGTGACCGTATCGTCTTGGTTGGTTTGGCCATCAACGGTGATGCAAATCGGGGTGCCGATTTCGTCCTGCCTACGGTACCTTCTGCCAATGGCTCCGCCATCATCAAAATATACAGCAAATTCTTTTTTAAGATCGCCATAGATAGCCTTCGCTTTTTCAGGCATACCATCCTTATTGACGAGCGGGAAAATAGCTGCTTTGACAGGGGCGATTCTAGGGTTTAAACGCATGACAACTCTGGTTTCGCCCTCGATTTCCTCTTCAAAGTAGGCTTCGCAAAGGAAAGCCAAAGTGCCTCGGTCTGCGCCAGCGGAAGGTTCAATTACATGGGGGATAAATCGTTCACGAGTTTGGTCATTGAAGTATCGGAGGTCTTTGCCAGAACCACGGTGTTTTGGTTTTCCATCTTCACCAAGTTCGACTACTAGTTCATCGCCAGAACGAACTAATTTGCCTTCCATATGGCTCTTAAGATCAAAATCGCCCCGATGAGCAATGCCTTCAAGTTCGCCAAATTCGCCTGGAGGTAAAAAGGGGAATGCGTATTCAATATCAGCGGTGCCACAGGAATAATGGCTTAATTCGTCTTTGTCGTGGTCGCGTAATTGTAATCTGGAAGAAGATAAGCCAAGATCGGTATACCATTTGTATCTGCGGTCGCGCCAATATTTGTACCATTCTGGTGATTGGCTTGGGTGACAGAAAAACTCGATTTCCATTTGTTCGAATTCGCGAGATCTAAATGTGAAGTTGCGAGGAGTAATTTCGTTTCGGAAGCTTTTACCTATCTGGGCAATGCCAAATGGGATTTTTACTCTGGTTGAATCGACGACATTTTTAAAGTTAACGAAAATTCCCTGAGCAGTTTCGGGCCTTAGAAACGCCGAGCTTTCCTCGCCTCCCATGGCTCCAACAATGGTCTTGAACATCAGGTTAAATTCGCGCGGTGGGGTAAGTGTGCCTATTGCCTTTGCATCCGGCCCAAGAACTTTGTCGAAATCACTAATAGTAATCAGTGAAACCAAAGGCCCGTCCCAAGATATTTCCTCTAATGATTTTGCGCGCAGATTAAAAAACTTTAGGGCTTTTTGTTCTGTTTCTTGAAGCCCTTCTTCCCCACCAGATTGGGTTGCAATAAATACCCGCTGTTCTTTGGCAAGAGCCCATCGGCCCCTTACCTGATCATGCCTGTACCGTTTTTTTGATTCCTTGCAATCAACCATGAAGTCATGAAATAAATCGTAATGGCCCGAACATTTCCAAACTTGAGGATGCATGATGATGCTGCAATCAATACCCACCATTTGGTGTTCGCAGGGGGCCCCGTTGTTGATAAGAAGTTCATTGTGGCCTGAAATCATATCTTGCCACCAAGCTTCCTTGATGTTTCGTTTTAATTCGACTCCTAAGGGGCCATAATCCCAAAAGCCATTAAGGCCGCCATAAATTTCACTCGACTGGAAAAGGAAGCCTCTTCTTTTGCAAAGCGAAACAAGTTTATCCATATCCATTGATGTTTTCCTTTAAAT
Source organism: Gemmataceae bacterium (assembly GCA_044337875.1). GTDB lineage: Bacteria > Planctomycetota > Planctomycetia > Gemmatales > Gemmataceae > UBA969. The sequence goes on along the minus strand of JBIIMS010000013.1, from coordinate 27,529 downwards.
GGGGCCCGTACAATTTTTAAAATATAGCACTTATAATTGCCTACTATTTTAAATCGCCTGCATTAATACCACAAATGCTCCCTCTTATTCTAATGGAATAGGAATTAAGAGGGGAAAATCATGTGAAAGAATAAATTTGAAGTGGTCTCAAAATATCGATTAATCCGGTCTTTTCAAATATACAGCTTCCCGGTTTGTACATGACGATCATTAAGCTTGTCACTTTGGTTGTTCTGTCAAACTCCAAAACTCATCAAAAATCCCTGATTCTTGCAATTCGGTTTTCATGGGCATTGCAGCCGAGATCTTTAAAATCGCATAATCTCCCCAACGTGGAAATAAAAGCGCATTGGTTCCTTTTAAATCTTCTGTGCGAAAAGTGTGTCCACTGTTGATGACAACATAATTTTTACTTGAAAATGGGCTTGGGAAAATGAATGCAGGCATATGTTCCGCACTGTTAAAGGTTTTGTTTTTTAAGAGTATGGAAGATTTATTCCATTGGATTGGTGCTAATGGCAGAACCTTTGCAATTAATGAATTTGAGCCGCCATCTCCAAAAAGAATGATGTTTTTTGATTCAAGATCATTAGTAGTTACCATGGAATCTTTTTTTACGGGAAGTTCGGCTCTGAAAAACAATTCCCAATCTTTTTTGAATCGTTCAAGTTCTTGAAGTGATGCTTTGTGCGCAAGTTCATTCCATGGAGTGCCACCACCGGTCACGCACAAAAACCCATTGGTAAAAGCATCGTCGATCGGTCCCTGCAGGCCTGGAACTTTACCTTTAATTGCGGGTGGTTTAGAGGCAGGCATAGACCAGATGTTTTTGTCGTCTTTTTCAAGAATTATTTTCATTGCACCATCCACTAATATTGGCGTAGCGGAGATTTTTTGCCCATCAAAAACTATAGCAATTGATTTGTTTGGGAGGGCTGATTTACTTTCCTTTGATGGTAAACTGATCGCAACTTTTGAAATGTTTTCGCTTTTCAACTGGTAGCTTTGGCCGTCAAATGACCCTTCAACTCTGGATCGAATGTAGTGTTTTTTTAATCCTAAAATCTCAATCCAATCGCATTTTGCATATTTGAGGGTGTAGGTTACGAATTTGATTTTTTCTGGATAAGGTGCCCTGCCCTTGGCAATGTGTGGCGCATAAGCTGCAAATGCTTTTTGTTGCCATTCAGGTGGAAATTTATGTTCCAACCCTGGAGCGATTAAGTGCTCCATAGGCAAGCCAAAACTTTTGATATGTTTTTCCATGATGTCTGCAGCTTGTTTTTGTTTGTCGATCTCGCCTGAATAGGCAACCACCGGAATATTGAATGCATTTTCAGCATAAAGATATGCATCGTAAATACTCAAACATGCTTCCTGTTGATCGGGAAGTTTTGCAGGCAAATTTGGAGCGTAACCATGAGTGGTTGTAAAGCCGGCCCCCGGCCCCATCACACACCATCGATCTGGTTGATGTAAGCCTAAGTGCCAAGTTCCTGCACCCCCCATGGAAAAGCCTCGAACAACAAAACGGGCACTATCAATTAAGTGATCCCGTCCCAGGCGTTTTTCTTGTTCTGTAAAGTTTTGTATGGCTTCATTGAGATCAGTTTCCCCTGCCCAACGGTATGCATTATTTCCCCTTCCATATATCGAAAGCTGGATAAAATCCTGATCAACTGAAAGCGGTTTGTCACCTCTGTTTTCATAGAGAAAATTCACTTCATTTAACTTTTCGTTCTTTCCGTGTAATACTAGGTGTAAAGGGTATTTCTTTGTTTTAATTGAACCAAAATCTTTTGGATAAATGATTGCATACGCTTGCAGTGAATTATCAATGGCGGAGCGATAAGCCCTAGCTTGAGGTGTGTTGAAAGTAGATAACCAAGGTTTTTGATTTTTTTGAAGTTTTAAAGCCCGGGCGATTCCTTGGTCTGCTATAAAATTCGCTTTTTTGAATATGTCTTTTTGGTCAAAATCTTTGGTTCTATCAAGCCAATCAATCGCTTTGATATAAATTTCGATATCAGGTAAATCATGCTCATAGCCTTTGTTTTTTTTAAGTGATTCCAGTTCTTTTGTTAGAAGGGTTCTTTTTGTCGAAAGATTAGAGATTTCTTCTTTAAGATTTATTTCTTTTCCTTGTTTCGTTGCGACATCTTGTTGAGAAAAGGTGTGAGTCGGAAACAATGCGATTCCGGTTGGTAATGCTATAAAAAATACAAGCCTTGCAATGTTAATTAATTGCATGAAAAATTCTCGTTTTTTGAAGGAGATAAGTCTAAGGAGGGTTTCTTAGTCTCGCATCGAGTTGCGTAGCAAATCAATCGCTTCTTGCGGGCAGGTGTCTTCGAGTCTTTTGCCTTTTTTTTCTAATGATTCAGAAAAACGAATGGCTGTATCTTGCATTCTTTCGTGGGTTTCTTCAGATCCCCCTACCAAATAAAAATGTTCGCAATTGGTTATTCTCTGGTGGTCGTCCTTATTATCTAGGCCCAATCCAACAAACCCTAAAACTTTTGCTTCATCTTTTTTTGATTTTTTCTTCATCGTAATTCAATCCTAAGAAATAAAACTACAAATTTAGTTTCGCATGGTTTTTTGTAAAATCAATGCCGCATACTCAATTTTATCAATATTTTACCGTTTTTTGGCTTTATACCTATGCATTGCGTCCTTTCCTCATGGAACAGAATTATTTCAAGATGTACAATATTGTCGGGTTTTAAATAAAAGGTAGCAATTTCTTCGTTTTTGCTATTTAATATAATTAGTTAATGAAGTTTTTGTTTAAACCATGATACGGAGTGTTATTCCGTAAATGGTAATTATTTGTATGTGGTGAAGAAATGACAATAGAACGCGTCCCGATGACCCGAGAGGGTTATGAAAATTTGTTGGTCCAATTAAACCGAATGCAGAATTCGGAAATGATCGAAATTGCTACGCGCATTGCTGATGCTCGTGCCTTGGGCGATCTCAGTGAAAATGCAGAATACCATGCTGCCCGAGAAGATCAGGGTATGTTGCAGGCTAGAGTTGATGCACTTAAAGATAAACTAGCCCGTGCACTTATTGTCGACATGAGTAGTCTGCCTTCGGATAAAGTTGTGTTTGGCGCCCGAGTTGTTATCAAAGATTTAGACTCTGGTGAGCATGAAACATACGAGCTTGTTGGCCCCGGGGATGAAGATTATGACAATAATAAAATATTGTCCTCTAGTCCACGCGGTCAGGCCTTATTGGGTAAGAAGTGTGGTGACATGGTTTCGTTTAAGGTTCCCAAAGGCTTGCTTCGTTACGAAGTGAAAGAAATTTCGTTTCCATAAATCGGTTTTGTTTGATTTTATAGCTGATTTTTTTCTGGAGTAATACAAATGGCTTCCTCGTCGCATAACAAATTATGGATTAAAACAGGTTTGGTTTTTTGTACTGGGATAGTGCTTATTGCGGCATATATATCCAATGCGGATACTAATCTACAAACTGCGGGTGCAATGGCTAAAGCTGTTGATGAATTTTCTGCAACCCTTTCTGCGGAACAGAAAAAGAAGGCATTATTTACTTTTGAGGACTCGGAGAGAACTAATTGGAACTTTGTTCCACTACAAGATAAAGCTAAAAATCCTACGCGAAAAGGCCTGCGTATGGAAGAAATGTCTGGAGAGCAAAAGCAACTTGCGCTGAGTATGGTTCAAGCTGGTACCAGCAAAGAAGGTTTTTCCAGAGTTCGTGGCATTATGGGCCTTGAGCAAGTTTTAAAGGAAAACGAGAAAAACGGTACCAATGTTCGAAGCTCTGACTGGTACTTTGTCTCTATTTTTGGAACCCCTGGCGCAGGGAAAAAATGGGGATGGCGTTTTGAAGGCCATCATCTTTCCTTAAACTTTGTTATCGAAGGAAATAAAGTGGTAAGCGCAACTCCATCTTTTTTTGGTGCTAACCCAGCTTTGGTATTAAATGGTGCTAAAAAAGGACTCCGCACCCTTCCTGAAACCGAAGATTTTGCAAAGAAATTGATTGCATCCCTTTCCGATGAACAAAAAAAAGTTGCATTTACTGATAAGTTGTTTGCAGAAATAGAACAAGGAAAATCGGTGGCTCCTGCTTTTTCGAAGGGGTTGGAATCTGGCGCATTAAATCCTGAACAGAAAAAAATCGTTCAAGAAATGATCCGTGCTTATTCTAATCGGTTCCCCCAAGATTTCGCTGAAAAAGAAGCAGCCAGGCTTGTTGGTTCTGATTTTGCAAAAATTGATTTTAGCTATGCCTTGGATAAATCAAAACCAGGTGACCCCTACACCTACAGGCTTCAAGGCCCTGATTTCTTAATTGAGTTTTTAAATATGCAAGCTGATGCAAGCGGAAACCCAGCAAACCACATTCATAGTGCCTGGAGGGCTTCCAAGGGGGATTTTGGAAATCGAAACTAGCTACTCACTTAGCAGCCGGTTTTTTCGACACCAGTCGGGTTTTCCGGCTGGTGTTTTGTTTTTTCGCTCGCCACAAAATCGATATTGCTTAAAATATAGACTCAAATAAACATATTTGATTTATCTAATTAATTGGCATGGCGTTTGCTTCAGTACATGTAGCAATGATTATCTTTAATTGCTAATACTAAGGTGAGGGTCTTTTGCCCATAAGCCGTTACTTTCTTTGCGCATTTTAGAGTTCAATGCTGATTCGGTAGGGGTTTTCGCCCAAAACCCCTACTATATTTAGACGTCAACTTTTCCATATCAAAAATTTTTACTGATTAGTAATACTTCTAAGATAAAACCAACTTATAGCGTAGTTTTGCTATTCCAGCGGTTTGATATCCCCTTATAAAAATCAACCCTTCGATCCCGAAAAAAGGGCCAGTTCCTGCGCGTTTCTTCGATCATCTTCCTAGAACAACTTGTAACTATCACCTCATCTTTCTGTTCATTTGAATGATGCAGATAGCCCCCGTATGTGTTTAATACATGCGAATTTCCCCAAAACTCTAAACTCCCACCAGAACTATTTTTCTCTAAACCGACCCGATTTACTGCTGCAACATATACTCCGTTTGCGATCGAATGGGATCGGTGCATTGTTAGCCAAGCCTCTGCTTGTGCTTTACCGTAGATTTCTTTCTCATGAGAATGCCAGCCAATAGCGGTGGGATAAAAAATAATTTCTGCGCCTTCAAGAGCGGTAAGCCTTGCAGCCTCTGGGTACCATTGGTCCCAGCAAACAAGAACTCCTACTTCGGCAAACGGGGTTTTAAAAGACTTAAAGCCAAGATCTCCCGGGGTGAAATAATATTTTTCGTAAAAAAGCGGATCATCAGGAATATGCATTTTGCGATAAATACCAATGATATTTCCATCTGGTCCAATAACTACCGCAGTGTTGTGATAAAGGCCTGGGGCTCGTTTTTCAAAAACTGAACCAATAACAACGCAACGGTTTTTCTTTGCACAAAGCGCGAGAGCATCCGTGGTTGGCCCCGGAATAGGTTCTGCTAGCTCGAATAATGCGGGATCTTGTACCTGGCAAAAATAAGGTGTGAGGAAAAGTTCTTGCAGGCAAATAATCTGCGCACCTTTGGATGCAGCTTCGTCAATACCCCCAAGGGCCTTTTCAAGATTCGTACTAGAATCTTGCTGGCATGCCATCTGGATTAATCCGATATTGAAAATATCATCTTTTTGCATAACGTTTTCCCAGAAATTCAGGACCAAGCCGCTGCTAAAGTATAAAATGAATAATGAACTATTACTTAATAGGCTATTAAAAACCTGTTGATAAGTCTTGGAGTTGATGCGTGCAGAATATTTCTTTAAGTGAGTTACATAAACAAATTAGAATGCATCTGGAATGCCTCAAGGTATCGGGTATTGAATGGCTCGAAAACAATTCTACTTCGCTAACTAGTGCGCCCCTAATTCCTGAACAGTTACCTTTGGCAAGTATGGCAGTCGCTCAGAATGTTGTTGTTACCTCCCCTGCCCCAGTAAGGCCGGCGCTGCATTCACTGGAAAAGAAAATGCTTTTATTGATGCAGCTTAAAGATGAAGTTGCATCTTGTGTGAAATGCTCTCAACTTGCCCAAACAAGAAAAAACACTGTCTTTGGTATTGGTAAAATTGAACCCGATATTTGTTTTGTTGGGGAAGCTCCTGGTATTATTGAAGATGAAAAAGGAATCCCATTTGTTGGCGAAGATGGCTTATTGTTAGACAAAATTCTTAAGGCTTGTGGCTTATCGCGGGACGAGGTTTATTTTCTAAATATTATTAGTTGTAAACCGCCTGATAAACGATTGCCATTGCTTACCGAAGTTGCAAACTGTCGAGGGTTTCTTGAAAAACAATTGGCATTGGTAAAACCAAAAGTGATTTGTTGTCTTGGGTCTTGTGCCGCAGAAAATTTGCTTGATACGAAAATACCAACCAACAAATTAAGAGGCAAATTTTACGATTGGAAAGGGATTCAAGTTTTATGTACTTATCATCCGTTATATTTAATACGGAATCCTGAAAAGAAAAAAGAAGTTTGGGAAGATATGAAGTTCTTAATTTCGCACCTTGGACGATCGCTTCCAACCCTCTGATTCATGTTTTTTCATGGAGCATTATTTTTTCCATGACCAATGAGAAATCAATGGGATTTTCGATGAATGTGTTTCCGTTTCTGGCAGGAATATGCATCAGTTTTTTTTTGCCCACTAAGAAAACAGTATGAAGGAACCGCCTGCGTAACTCTGATTCTGTGATCATTTTTGCGAAAGTTTCTTTGATGGAAAGATAGCTATCTAATTCAATAATAAGGTGCTTGAAAGATTCACGACTGTAAACATTAAGCGCCTGTTCAAGGTTGTTTGCCTGCAAAATTCTAAATCCCCTGTTTTGCATATACGCTTTGATCAATTGCCTTTTTTTGTCATTGCGGATCACCAAAAATATCGTGGAACCATTCCCTGCTGGATTAACACTATATTCCGATAGGATTTTTTTTCGAATGGATTGAATTGCTATTTGGACTTGTAGGAAATCGTTGTAGCGCGTTTTTGGATCGATTGAAATCATATTCTTGATGATAGGCAACGTTTCTGATGGTAATGTTTTTTCGAATTCAGTGTTGAATAAAAACTTGAATTCATTGCTGTTGTACATTTCTTTTCTTTTTTGAAATGATCCTGGAAGCGGAGATTTTCCAGTAAGAAGGTGGTAGAAAAGACAACCTGCAAAAAAAATATCCGATTGCGTAGGGGTTGAAGATGCGCTTGAATGTTTTTCTAATCCCGCATAATCAAAGGACAAAGAGTTTTGGTTTTTAATCTGCCCTGTTGCAGGATCAAAAATTGAAGCAAAACGAAAATTGTTGATTTTTGGGTGTGAGGTATTATCCAGTAGGACTTTTGCCCCCGAGAAATTCCCATGTGATATACCCATTTTTTGTAAATATAAAAAAGCCTTAATAACATCTTCCATTATTAAACAAGCTTCAGGGCAACTTAGAAATGTTTTGATTTCTAGCCAGTCGTAAACGGATCCGCCTTTGACCCATTCAAGTGCAAGGTAAGGCGGAATGTTTTTAGTTCCGGGAAATAAATCCAAGGTTTTTACAATATTGGGGTGCTCGATTTCTTTAAGAATTTCTCCTTGTCGCAGAAATTTTAAAGTCTCTGCATTATTGCTGCTATGTCTTTTTCGTAATACTTTTAATGCAACAATTTCACCAGTATCAATTTTTTTTGCTTTGTATGTACGGCCTAAATTGCCTAATCCAATGGGTGAAAGAAGTTGGTAACCGTTAAACAAAAGCATGGTACCATTGCCTGCTATAATTTTTTCAATCTGCCAAGCGGTAAGATGATTGTTTTGGACTAGAATTTTCGGATCAATAAAATTGCCATTCACTGATCTAGTATGTGCCAGCACTTCTTCTGCAATAGGAGGCGTGATAAGGCCAAGTTTTTGGGTTAAATGAACCAACCCAATAAATTCGTCGATTTCCATAATAATTATTATTGCATGTAATTGTTAGGAATTCGATGAAAGGCGTTAAATTTTCGTTAAAAGGTTGATGTTTTGTTAGTTCTGGTGTTTTAGGGGAAAGATGTGAAGTAGGTTGAGAATGATTTTGTTAAGAAAGTTGTAAACTCGTATTGAAGAAAAATCTTATCAAGGCTATTTGGTTCGCCTGTAGTTGGGGATTTTAACATTGATAGTGAAATAACATAACAAGCTGGTAAACAAACATGGTTTTTTATCAAAAACGAGTATGCAAACGAATTATAATGCGATCCATGTTGATTGGATTGTTAATTGCTGCTCCGGGTTGTGCATCATTGTGGGATTCCGTTACCAGTAGAGAATTTAGGATACAGAATTTGTTTATGCCTTCTGATCCGCCTTTGGTAGTTTTAGAAAAGAGTGTAGATGGGGATAAGCGAGCTGTTGCACTTGCTTCCCTTAAAGAACCATTGGCAAATAAAGGCACTGCCGAAGAACAAGAAAAGGTTTTTAAAATACTTTCGGACGCAGCATTAATCGACCGACAAGCGATATGCAGACTTCAAGCAATATCAACACTTCGCACATTCAAAGATTCGCGAACCTCGGAAGTCTTGAAAGATGCTTACTACCGGGCTTCAAATTTTAATCCCGAAACAGCCACGGTTATTAAATGCCAAGTGCTGAATTCACTGGGTGAAGTACGAACACCATCGGGTTTAGAGCTACTGGTTAAAGTGTTGAAAGAACCTGCAGTTGTTGGTTCCGAGCAGGATCGCCAACAAAAAGTTGATGAAAGAATTATTGCTGCTAAGGCGTTAGGGAAATATAAGGAATATCAAGCATCAGAATGCTTGTTATCCGTGCTACAAAGTGAACAGGATGTCGCATTGGTCAACTGTTGTAGAGATTCACTACAAACAATTACAGGTAAGAACTTGCCAGCTAATTATGAAGTCTGGGCAAAATATTTGCATAACTCAACAGATAAAGATCAAAATCAAGGGTTCTTTCAAAAGATATTTCAAACTTCTGGAACCAGCAAGTAATTATTTATCTTTCATTGGTTTAGTTGCGGGAAACAAAAGAATAGTGTCTTCAACTGGTTGGTAGGTAATTCCTATAGGATCTAAAATTCCAGTCAGCCATACTGCAAAAGGAATATTATCAGCGGCTGAAGCTTTTACAGGTTTTTTGTCTGCATCGTCGATCATCATAGCTGCGAATGCTTTTTTGTTGATTTCAAATTTAACATTGTATTTTTTTGTTAATTCGTCAAGCAATTCTTGAAGAGGCTTTTCTACCCCTTCATCTTCTTTGATTTTGGTTTCGAGTATTTTTTTGATGTTGTCATTTGGGACTGGTGCATCAATCGTAGGCACAGAATCTGAACCTTTTTCAATAGATTTTTTAACATGCAGCATGGGTTTAACAAAATCTCTGTCACGCATGGAGATTAATAGCCCATTGTTTGCAGCAAGAAAAATCCTGTCAGTAGTCCGATTTACAACTGGAAATACAAAATCGTGAATATCCCAGGTGGTTAAATATGCACCATTGTTTCGATCAATGATCACCATTCTGCCACTTCGATCAAGAGTGTAAAGGAACTTGGAATTAGCCGCAATTAGGCGATCAGATTTTTCTTGCGACGGTGTAAATCTATTTCCATTATTGATGTTCCACATCGGTAAGCCCGTTTCACGAGATAATTTTACCATCCCGTTTCTTTCACCAGTTACAAATATTTCGTTATCAGTTACAAAAGGGCGATGATGAACCGTGCTTCCAATCGTGTAGCGCCATAGAAGTTTACCTGATTGTAAATCAAAAGAGTGTAAACAAGCATCCATAGAACCGATATAGGCAATAGATTCATAGAGGGAAGGCGGAACAATGACAGGTTTGTCGGCAGAATAACCTTGGTTTGCTTCAAGGGTAGTGTGGCTTAAATCTGAATGCTTGTTAAGGGCAACCAAGTCGCCTTTAATGCCAACCGCAGAAACAATTTCATCAGTGACCAAGAGTGGGTAATTTAAAATAAGTCGGGTTTGAAATTCCCAGATAATTTTTGGTTGGGGGCCTCTCGAACGAGATGCGCCTGCACCAAAGGCGGGAGCTAAAGCATCAGCTTCAGCATCGTTATCGGGAACATCAACAATTGCTTTTTTTGTGATACGATTAAAAAAGTCAGATTTTTCATAACCTGAAAACTCACCATTCTTTTTGAACAAAGGCAGTGCATAACAATAAATTCTGCCGTTTGACCCTGATAAATATAGGTGGTGCTTATCGACTGATGGGGGTGCAGAAATCGATATTCCAAAACTGGATTGCCAGGCAATATTACCGGTTTTTCTATCAAGAGCGTAAAGATCATTTTCGTTGACTGCAAAAACAAATTTATCATTGAAAGCAAGGTTAAAAAACACTTGATAAGGTTTACCAAAGTGAGATTTCCAAATGACTTCGCCTGTTTCTGAATTAAAAACAATAATTGTGCCACTTCGAGTTTGGGCTATAACTTGATTTTCTGAAATTTGAATATCGTGGTAGCCATCCCGCTTTCCTTCCATGGGTGAGAAAGCTCGCCACATCATTTTAAGGTTAAGTCTGTCAAGAACTTCTTGGGAGGGGATTTCGGGTTGTGAAAAAACCCTAAAGTTGTCTGCGGCTTCAGCAGTATACCCGCAGATAAACAAAATTAAGGTAAGGTAGAAAGTTCGCATTTACAAAATCCCTTTTAAAAATGGTATCAAATGAAATCTACCACAGGATTAAAAATGCGTTATAAGTTTGACAATTTAAAATTCAAAATACCTTGTGATTATCACAATTTGGGAAAACCTTTACGATTATGCCTTTTTTTCTGGAAAAATTCAGAAAGAATGCTGGAACATTCATTTTCAAGTACGCCGGTAACAACCCTGCTTCGATGGTTTAGCCTAGGGTCATTTAAAAGATTAAAAAGGGAATGGCATGCCCCTGCCTTGGGATCCATGCAGCCATATATAACCCAAGGTATACGCGATTGGACGATTGCTCCAGCGCACATGGGGCAAGGCTCAAGGGTTACATATAAAATGCAGTTTTCAAGGCGCCATGATTGCAAAAATTGCGCTGCTTGGGTTATTGCAATCATCTCCGCATGCGCCGTTGGATCTTTAAGTAGTTCTCGTTGGTTGTGTGCCCTGGCAATGATGCCTTCTTTGGCAGAAACAATTAGAGCCCCCACAGGGACTTCATCTTCTTGTTCGGCAAGACGAGCTTCTTCGAGTGCAATTTCCATGTGCATCATGTGGAATTGATGACTCGGGTCTGAAAGTTCAAGATTGAATTGATCCATATCCATGATAATCTAATTTCAATATTTAAATTAAAGGGTTAAATAGACCTATTACTTTAGATTATAACCTATGTTGATAGGGTTCGAAAATTTACTTCTAAAAGATTGCAGGTGTGTAATGTTTTCTCTGGAAAAGATACAAGAAAAATTAAAAGAATTCGGTTTTGATGGGTGGTTGCTTTATGATTTTCGTTTTTGCAATCCATTGGCAAGACGGGTGCTTGGGTTATCCGAAAAGCTTTTTCTCTCAAGACGATGGTTTTATTTTATTCCTGCAAGCGGTAATCCTGTAAAAATCAATCATAAGATCGAACCTGCCGCACTTGCTTCTTACCCAGGGACTTCAAAAATTTATCTCCGATGGCAGGAATTAGAATCATCCTTAAAAACAGTTTTGGCAGGTAATAAAAGAATCGCAATGGAATATTCTCCGAATAATGCCATTCCGTATTTATCGAGAGTTGATGCTGGGACTATTGAATTCATCAAATCTCTTGGAGTCGATGTGGTTTCTTCCGGTGATTTGATTCAAGTTTTTGAATCTTGCTTGAACAAAAAACAATTTCAAAACCATCTTGATGCAGCAGTTCATACCCGAGAAGCGTACGAGGTTGTTTTTCGTTTTATTGCAGAATCAATACGAAAGAAAATAGAAATCAAAGAAAGTGATGTTATTCGGATTATTATGGAACATTTTTCCAACAATAATTTATTTACGGATCATGCACCAATTGTTGGGGTTAACTCGCATAGCGGTGACCCGCATTATTCTACTTCCAGCGAAACAGATCGAAAGATCCAAGAAGGTGATTTTATCCTTGTTGATTTGTGGGCCAAGTTAAACGATCCTGAAGGCATTTATAGTGACCTTACTCGGACAGGATTTGTAGGAACTGTTGTACCTGAAAAATACACAAAAATCTTTGATATTGTATCCCGTGCGCGTGACGCTGCTATTGAGAAAGTAACAAAAGCTTTTGCGGATGGTACGCCAATCGAAGGCTGGGAAATTGATAATGTAACGCGAGAAGTGATAGTCAAGGCTGGTTATGGGGAATATTTTTGCCACCGCACCGGTCACTCGATTGGCAAAGAAACCCATGGAAATGGTGCAAATATTGATGGATTAGAGACCTTGGATACTAGGAAGATTCTTCCCGGAAGTTTGTTTTCCATTGAACCAGGAATTTATCTTGAAGAGTTTGGTGTTCGGAGTGAGGTGAATGTTTTTGTGGATTGGGACAAGAAAATTCAAGTTACAGGCGGAAAGCCACAAACTTGTATCGTGCCGATTCTTAAAGATTATTGATTAAATGGTATCCGGGGTAATCTTGTGAAAGGGTTTTGTGTGTACCCGAAGCGATTACCCTTTTATTTTGAAAAAAGTAAACTTTATCGCAAATAGACAGAGTTGCTTCGCTTCCTTGGAGAAAAACAATAGTTTTTCCTCCAAGTGCTTTTTCGTAAACAGCATTGATAATATCTTGGTTTTGGGTTGGATCAAGATTGTGAGGTTCTTCCAAGATAAGTGTTTTTGCATCTAGGTAAACGGATCGAGTTATGCCCAGAAGAAATTGAAAAACAGAATCAAAAGAGCTGTTTTCGGGGTCGTAATAAAAATTATAACTATCAGGGTGAGAAAGAATGGCTCCATGAACGTTGGTAATCTTTGCTGCCTCAAGCATTCTTGGCCAGTCAGGATTTTGTGAGTAATTGCATATGATGTTTTGGAAAGTGTCAGGCATGATTTGGAAGAGTTCTGGAACGAAATTTATTTCCTTTGGAATTAAATTGATGTTTAAACTTCTTGCGTTGATGTTGTCGAAGCGTATTTCGCCCATGTCCGGCGTAAGAGCGCAAGATAAAAGAAGACCAAGTGCTGTGCGCTGTTCTTTCTGAAGGCCAGCAAAACCGATGCGACTATTTTTATCAATATGAAGAGTAAGGTCGTTGATTAAAGGGTTGTTTAAACGATTTTTAATAGAGATCGCATCTAAATGTATTCTTTTGAAAATTGGGAAAGCAAGTGAGCCTTCATGATGTTGGGTAAATCCAGATTTGTCTTCCAGTTTTTTAAATAGTTCCGTTGTTGCTGGGAAATTCTCGGTCATTATGTTTTTGCAGTTAATTAATAGTTTTGAATAAAAAGCAGTAAAGAAAGCGGTCGAGCCTGAGATGAACAAATCGGGTGTACTTATGATTTTAAGGGTGATGAATATTTCGGATAACAGAAGATAAATTCCGAGGCATAAAATGAAGCAAAAATATCCGAGGTGTTGTTCAAGGTTGATGTAGAGGTTGATTCTTAATTTTGTGTTTAGGTGTTTGTTTGATGCAAGGGAAAGTTTTTCGAGCCATATGTGTGAAAGTCCGAAAGCTTTAGAAAAGGACATGACATTGTAAAGTTTAAGAAACCAGACTGATTCAATCGCAGAGAATTGATTTTGTTCCTGAAGGAATAGGTTGATCTTGTTTGCAAGAATTGTTTGAATGGCAAGAATAAGGAAGAATAACCCTGAGAATATAAGGAAAAGGGCTGTATTTGCAATAAGTCCTGCGGTGGTAAAAAGAATTATTGCAATAATAGTTGGTTGTATTTTTGAGGTGTAAAGCAAAAGTAGTTCGCCAGTTTTTTCGATGAGTTTGTCTACATCCGAGATTTTTCCAGTGTGGTCTAACAGGGATTGTTGGGACTTTAAAAATTCATTCTGATAAAAAACTTTTTGTAATATGGAGAGTTGTTTTTCTTTGCCATAAAAACAGATTGATTGCTCCAACAAGCGGATTACAAGAAACGAAAAACTGAAAGAGGGGATGAGTATTGAAATTGCAATTTGTGGGTTTGGGCCCCAGCCATGAAGCGAAATCCATGCCCAAAAGTGATTAACAAATGCTGATGAAGTTTTAGGCCCTGAGGTTAAATCTGTATCATTTTTTATGAATGGGAGTGCTTCTGAAAAAAGGAAAAAGCAGGTGCACCAACAAAGAAATAAGACAAATAAAATTGCTGAGTATTTGAGAAACGATAGAAAAAAAGCAACATAACGCAACCAACGATGGGTGGATTGGTAGTTGATAAGTTTGAAAAAAAACAGTTCATGGTCAATAATTTCGGGCATATCCCACCCGTGTAAGTGCCAAATCCATGGCGAAAAAACTAACTAAGCCAGATCTCGATCTTCAAACAAAATCAGGCCGACAATAAGCGCAACTGTAGTGTAAATTAATCCGTAGAAACTGACCGACAAAACATAAATAGCAAAGGGTATGAAATCTGGAGGTGTATCGCCAACGATGGCTGGTCCCACCCGGAAAAACTCCAAGCCTGGAAGGAATAAATCGAAGACGCCCGCCATAAATCCAAGAAGTCGCGAAACTGGAGAATCAGGGTCTGTTGCTTTAGATTTTTCACCAATTGCAACCAGTACGGGGGTAAGGTGTGCAAGGAAGTATATTACGAGTACCGTGCTAAGATTTACAATCATGGGCAAGCGAGTTGCAAGCGAGACGGAAATTGAAACCAAAACGCTGACTTGGCAAAAGCTAAGGATTAGGCCGGGAAATGTTTCAAGTGTGTGTTGTGTCCAGAAGGCAAGCCCGTTGATAAGATCTTTGGTTTCGGATGGTAGAGTGGAGTTGGATAAAAAGAGTTTGATCCATTCGGGGTTAGATACAGGATCCATTCTGTCTAGCCAATGTTTGTAAAGAAGAACGGATTGAAATATGATAAACAAAATCGAGGACATGAGAAAAGCGGAAAGAAGGATACCAACAAATTTACCAAGAAGAAATTGCCTGCGTGAAATCGGTTTACTCATCAGGGTAACTGCGGTGCGACCTTCGATTTCTTCACTTACGGAAATACTTGCTGCCAAAGTTCCGAACACCACTGCTGCTAGCATGATGGTGTCGTAGCCAAGTTCTTTAACCATAATGAGATCTTCGCCGAAGGTGAAGTAAGGAATAAAAGGGGAAACCAGCAGAGCAAAAAGGGCGAGGCTGGAAAGGAGCCAAAACATAGGTTGCCTGATGCCTTCACGAAAAGCGGCTTGAGCAACAGCGCCACCTTTAGGCCAGATTTTGAGTAGGACAAAAAAAGTAAGAACAAAGGTGTCAAGTATTAGCTGTGTTTGAAAGATCCCCCCATAAACTCTGCCAGCGGTTTCGATGCTATTAGTTTCTTGAAGGAAGGTGTGAAAAATCGGGGGAAATATTGCACCTATAATAAACATGGTTGCCAAGGTGCTTAATAATGCAATAGTTTTGGGTTTGGTGTTGGAGTAATTTTCCGAGAAGAAAAGAGTGATCATCCAAGGAATGGCGATTAAAAATTGGGCCCAAATAAAGCCTGATTCGATAAGCCATTGTTGAAACGATAAGTTCATAAGATCCAAGCCTCGGGAAAAACGACCATAATAATTAGCAAAACACCATACAAATAGGTAAAACCAGTACTTTAATAATCTATGTTATAGTCGACATAGCCAAGAGATGGAATAATATTTACCTCTATATCTATGATGTTATCGTGAAATCTATTTTGTACCAATTTTAGGAACGAGTCAACTTTTTCCTTATCTCCTTCGGCCGAGAGTTCAACGGTTCCATTTGGGAGGTTTTTAACCCGCCCACATAGTTCGAAATGCTGGGCAATTTGACGGACCGTTTGCCTAAATCCAACACCCTGAACCAACCCAGAGACGACTGCTTTAATGCAGTATAAGTTGTTGTTTTGCATAGGTTTAGTTGGTTTCAATGCGGTAGTTCGGGTGTACGCCCCAATTCAATTTTTCACGTAAAGTGCGATAAAAGTTCTTATTGGGAACCTTGGCTAATTGGAATTTTACAGGTGCTTTTTTGAAGGTTATGCTGGAGCCTTTAACAAGGGGGATTTTTTCCTGCCCATCGATAACAACGCTAGTTCCTTTAGTTACCCGGTTCATGACCAAATTGTAAACTTTTGCAGAAGAATCAACTACGCAGCGGCTTGTAAGCACGTGTGGGCAAATGGGATTGATGACAAACGCCTCAATTTCTTGATTTAAAATAGGGCCCCCTGCAGAAAGGTTGTAGGCGGTTGATCCGATCGGTGTACTCATAATCAAACCGTCTGCCATATAGGTACAAACGGTTTCCCCATCGACAATTAAATCAATTTCAACCATATGGAAAGGTGCACCAGCATGGATTGAAATTTCATTAAGGCCTAGAAACGGACCAGATTTATCTTTGACATTGGTAAGACATTCAAACATCAGGTGGTTAGTAATCCTGAAATTACTTTTGGCGATTTCCGGAATGCACTCTTCTAGTTCAGCTATATTCAGGTCAGCCAAGAAGCCTAAGCGCCCAAGGTTTATGCCAAGTACTGGGATTTGGTTATAGCCCATTTGCCTGGCAGCCCGAAGGATTGCGCCATCTCCTCCCAAAACAAAAGTAAGATCAGCTTTGTGTTTGGAAAGATCTTCTTTTTGCTCAAGATCAACAAGCACAACTTCGAAGTGCTTTTTAAGCAGGGGAAGAAGTTTTTCTGACTGGGTTGTCACGCCAGGGCGTTGGGCATTTCCGAGGATGAAAATTTTCATCAAGTGTAGAGGTCCGTAAGTTATTTTCCAAGGGTTTGTCTGGAGGCGCTTACATCCTTGGCAAACCATTGCTTTGCAGTGTTGGCTATGCCGATGGCATCCAGCCCCAAATCATGAAGAAGCTCAGTTCTTTCACCATGTTCGACAAAACTATCGGGTAACCCAAGTCGAATGAGCTTGCGGGTTTCAATACCAGCAAAGTTGGCGGCTTCAAGAAGAGCACTGCCAAACCCGCCTTCTAAAGATCCTTCCTCGATGGTAACAACCAAGTTAGATTCTTCCATGGCTTTAAACAAGGTGTTTTTATCTAACGGTTTTAAGAATCGGGCATTGATAATGCCAACCTGGAAGCCTTCTTCGCGTAAAACTTCAGCAGCTTTACAGCACTCGTCAAGCAGGGTTCCATAGGCAATAAGGGTGATGTCTTCGCCCCATTCAAGTACTTCTGCTTGGCCGATTTCAAGGGGGACAAAATCGCGTTTAATACGCTCGAGATTAGCTTTTGGATATCGAATAACCGTGGGGCCATTGTGAGCCAGTGAAAGGCGAATCATTGGTTCAACATCAAGTTCATCACCAGGAGCCATAACGGTCATGTTGGGAAAAACCCGCATGTAAGTGTTATCAAAAGCTCCATGATGGGTCGGGCCATCAGGGCCGGTAATCCCCGCACGATCCAAGCAAAAGAGTACAGGTAGATTCTGTAATGATACTTCTTGGAAAACCTGATCAAAAGATCGCTGTAAGAATGTAGAATAAATATCAACAATTGGGCGATTACCAGTTTTGGCGAGACCCGCTGCAAATGCGACAGCATGAGATTCGCAAATGCCCACATCAAAGAATCGCTCGGGAAATACCTCTCGGATCTTCTCCAGTTTGTTTCCTTGGCACATGGCTGCAGTGATCACGCAAACTTTTTTGTTTTCCTGCATGATTTTAAAAATGCTAGAGCTAACAGCATCGGTGTAGCCTTTACTGCCCCCGCGTTTCATTGAAATAAGAGTTCGTTCAGGGCCGACTTTTTCAAAAACCGGTGGAGTATGGAATGTAACAGGATCTTCACTTGCCTGAGGTACACCGCATCCTTTTTGGGTGAGCACATGCAAAAGGATTGGACCTTTTTGTTCTTTGATATCGGCAAACCATTTGAGCATTCCGGGTAAGTCATGGCCATCAATCGGGCCAAAATAGCGGAAACCAAACTCTTCAAACAATCTTCCGCCCATTAAAGACGCTTTGAGTCCGTCTTTTAGTTGTTCAAGCGCTTGTTTGGCAACGCTGCCGAAGGGGATCTTTTCCAGAAGGTCCTTTATTTGTCGTTTTGAATCTTGGTAAAGCGAGGTTAATCTTGCTTGATCAAGGCATTTTGCAAGCGATCCCACTCTTGGACAAATCGACATTTCGTTGTCGTTAAGAATTACGAGTAGGTTTTTATCAAGGCCACCAGCGTTATTAAGTGCTTCAAAAACAATCCCCGAAGGAAGTGCCCCATCACCTATAACTGCGATACTGTGCCTGTCGGTGTTGCCATTCAGGTCGTCGCCAACTTTTAATCCAAGAGCGGTAGAAAGGCTGCAGCCTGCATGGCCTGTCATAAAAAGATCGAAATCACTTTCAGCGGGATTAGGGTAACCCATGAGGCCACCCTTGGTGCGGATGGTATCAAAATTTCGATAACGGCCGGTAATTAATTTATGGGGATAAATCTGATGCCCGGTATCCCAGATGATGCGGTCTTTGGTGAAATCGTAGCTTAAGTGAAGGGCGACGCATAATTCAACCACGCCCAAATTGCTGGCAAAATGCGCAGGTCTTAGACTTAGTACTCGGACTAATTCGTCTCGCATTTCCTGACATAGGATCTCAAGCTCCTTATGGTCAAGAAGTTTAAGATCTTCGGGGCCTTCAATTTTCGGAAGAATTCTATGCATTGCAACTATCCTTTGTGCATCCTAAAACCCGGCGTCGATTGCCAGATGTGTTTTCATTATACTTAATGATCGCGTGAAACAAGGTAATCCGCTAAATCAATCAAAGGCGCAGCATTGGGGCCAAGTTGGCTTGCCAGATTTTGCGCGTTTTTACAAAGGTCTACCGCTAAAAGCTTACTCTGCTCAATCCCCAATAAACCGGGATAGGTTAGTTTACCCTTTTGCGCATCTTTTCCAACTCGTTTTCCTGCAGATTCGCATTTTCCTAGAACATCGAGAAGATCGTCAGTTACTTGAAAGGCGAGCCCTATGTTTTGACCGTAGTTATCAAGTATCTGCAACAAATCTTCGGGGGGGGTTCGGTTTTGGCTAGCAAATGAAACAATAGCCCCTAATTTTAGACTTGTCCGAATCAAAGCTCCTGTTTTTCGGTCATGCAAATTCTTTAAGTGCTGTATAGTTGCTTCTTTAGGGTGATCTTCGCCACGAACTCCGGGTTTTCCTTCCCACGCTAAATCTTCTACTTGGCCTCCAACCATTCCGCTGGCCCCTGCCCCTTTTGCTAATTCTAAACAGCATTCTGCACCGGCTAGGGCTGGGTAACTTTTTGCTAGCACTTCGAAGGCTTTTGTAAGAAGCGCATCGCCCGCAAGAATTGCCAAGGCTTCACCATAAACTTTATGGCAAGTCGGTCTGCCACGCCTAAGGTCATCATCATCCATAGCAGGCAGATCGTCGTGAATCAAAGAATAAGCATGGATAAATTCTACAGCACAAGCTGCGGGCCATGGGTTTGTGTTTTCAAAACCAAAAGCGTTTGATGCCAGTAATACAAGAACAGGCCTTAGCCTTTTCCCGGGGGCAAGCACGCTATAGCGCATTGCTTCCAACAAACGAACAGGCATACCTTCTTGCTGTTGAAGGCAATTACTTAAATGAGTATCAACTTTGGATGCTAGGGTTTTCCAAACACTGAGGAAATTATCCTGATCCATGGATATCTTTTGCAACACTCTTGTTTCCTTAAATACCAACGGCAAATGTTAGGGCTGTATCATAGCATTAGTTCCTAGGCTACCGCCAACAGGTATAGTTAACCTTTGCAAGCTTCGCCCAATCAATTGTAAAATAGTATCGATCAGGCAAGCTTTGTCGATCAAGTTAACTGGGGAGATTGTCTTTTTCCACAGAAAACAATCCTTGTTGCTCTTTTCCTTCAGTGGATTCGTGGTTAAATTTTTGCAAAAGGGGTTGCCCTGAAGCATCAACTCCACTTAAAAGCTGGATTTTCTGTTCAGCTTCTTTGAGGCTAAGTTGGCAACTTTGAATTAAGCGAATACCTTTTTCGTAAAGCTTAAGGTGGTCATCAAGATCGATCTGACTGTTTTCGAGTTCTCTGACAATTTCTTCAAGATCTTTGAGTGAGGTTTCGAATTTTTGGGCTGTATTTTTTTTAATTGCCATGGTGCTTTAACTCTCCAAATGGTGATTAGTTTTCGATGTTTTTAACTTCGCTGATCACAGTTCCATTGTGCAGCCTAGTACAAAGCAAGTCGCCTGGGGCCAAAGATTCTGCAGAAGAAATCACTGTTGCTTTATCAGATTCAAATTGTTTTGCCTTCATGGTGATGCTGTAGCCCCGGGTAAGGATATTAAGCGGGCTAAGTGATTGCAGCTTTTCAATGAAAAATGCAATTTTTTCTGTTTTTTGGCGCATAAAGGTGCTTGAAGTGCGATTGAACTTTTCGATCGTGTCGTCAATGCGTTGCGATTTTTGATTCAAATAATCCAATGGTTTTTGCAAACATCTTCGTGTCGAGAGTAATTTTAAATGCTGTTGAAACTTCTGGATTTTTAGATCTATGGACTGATGCATGTATTCTGCTGAAGCTTCTAGATGATCAGCAATTTCGTGTTGGTTAGGTGATATTCTGGTGGCAGCCTCGGTGGGGGTGACTGCCCTTAAATCTGCAATAAGATCTGCGAGTGTAAAATCATCTTCGTGGCCCACCGCACTAACGGTTGGGATTAAGGATTCGAAAAGTGCATCTGCAACAATTTCGGAATTAAAGGCATATAAATCTTCAGAACTACCCCCTCCTCTGCCAACCACCATTACATCTATTTTGAAATCTTCAATCAGGCTGGAGCGGTTAAGTAGTTTTATTGCATTGGCTATTTCAGAGGGTGCGGAGTCGCCTTGAACTCTTGCAGGAGAAATCCAGATTTCTGCCATCGGCCATCGTTTTCCAAGCACTTCAAGCATGTCGCGTACAGCTGAACCCGTTGCGCTTGTGACTAGTCCGATCCTATTCGGAAAAGGAGGGATCGCCCTTTTTCTTTCCTGATTGAAGTACCCTTTGGCTTTCAGTTTTTCTTTAAGCTGCCTTAAAAGAAGTTCTTGCTCGCCAACTCCCATGAGTTTTACATCTTCGCCTATGACTTGAAACTCACCTCGCGCAGCGTAGAGACTGGGCTTGCCCCGAAGAATTATTTTTTTTCCTTCTTGCAGATTACGGCCATGCCTTAGTGCATGTCCTTTGAATATCACAGCTCTTACGCTGCTTTGTTCGTCTTTAAGCGAAAAATAGACATGCCCAGATGCAGGTTTAGAGAGATTTGATATTTCTCCAGCTATCCAGAGGGGTGGGAATTGCCCTTCAAGCAAGTCTTTTGCCAAGGTGTTTAGCTGACTTACAGAAATATAAAAGTTGTCTTCTTTGGGGGCATCAATCGGCATTAGTTTGATCCTGCAATCGGAGAGAATGGCAAGCCAAAGGTTTGGGCGACAGCACTGTTGGTTATTTTGCCCTCGAAAATATTAATGCCAGAGGCGATGGGGCGGCTTTTTTCAGCAGCACCTTCAATCCCCATCTTTGCAAGTTGAAGTACAAAAGGCAGTGTAACATTTGTCAGAGCAAAGGTGCTGGTTCTTCCTACCGCACCGGGCATGTTTGTTACGCAGTAATGAACAATATCGTCAACAATAAATGTTGGTTGGTGGTGTGTAGTGGGCCTCGAAGTTTCCACACACCCACCTTGATCGATTGCAACATCGATAATCACAGCACGGGGGAGCATTATTTTAAGGTCTTCTCGTTTTACCAAATGAAGGGCTTTGGCTCCGGGGATTAAAATCGCACCAATCAAAAGATCTGCAGTTGCAAGGCTTTGCCTTAGGCTGTGCCTATCGCTAAACAAGGTGGTCACATTTTTAGGCATAACATCGTCCAGGTACCTAAGACGGTCTAGGTTAATGTCTAGCAAAGTTACATTTGCGCCAAGCCCCGCTGCAACTTTGGCAGCGTTTGCGCCAACAACTCCCGCCCCTAAAATTACAACATTTGCAGGTGCCACTCCGGGAACCCCTCCTAACAGTATTCCCCTGCCTTCGAAAGGCCTTTCCAAATATTTTGCACCTTCTTGAATGCTCATTCTTCCTGCGACTTCGCTCATTGGGGTTAGCAGTGGTAGGTGCCCGGATGAATCTTTGATGGTTTCATAAGCAACAGCGGTTGCCCCGCTTTTCATGACTGCTTGCGTGAGTTTTTCATCTGCAGCGAAATGGAAGTAAGTGAAAATAACCTGAGCTTTTCGCATCAACGGCCATTCTGCTTCCATGGGTTCTTTGACTTTTACGATAAGGTCTGCTCGTGACCAGATTTCTTCGCGTGTTGCAATTATAGTTGCGCCATGCTTGAGGTAATCCTGATCTGAAATGCCGCTGCCCAATCCTGCGCCCGATTGAATTAAGATTTGGTGCCCTGCCCTGCAAAGTTCATCCACCCCGACTGGAGTTAGAGCGACCCTGTACTCGTGGTTTTTTATTTCCGCGGGCACACCGACAATAAGTTTTTTCTCGGTCATATCGGGTTTCCTGCTTCCACGCTGTTTGCTTAAAAAGCTTGATTAATAAAGAACGAAGAAATTCTATGAGTAATCAGCCTGTAAAGTGTTAGTTTCATCCTATAATAAAAATTATTCAGGAGTTATATTTAACAAATAGGAACGATTCATGCCACCAAGATTGATAAGTGTGATGATCGTTGTGCTATTTGTTTTGGTTAATACATCACTTTTTTATGCTGAAATACTTCCCCGGATTCGTTCTGGGCAACCACCCTCCTTTTATGTTGATTTGGCCGATGAAGCTGGAAACCTTCGCCCAGTTGTAAACTGGAAAGTGGTTGTGCGTGGTGAAGAGTTTTTGAAACTTCGCACGGGCATCAATTTGGTAGATGGCCAAGAAGATGAATTCTGGTTATGGGCTGAATATACCCAGCCTACTAATACTGCAGTGAAACCCCCACGGGATTTTTTAAACCTAAAGTTGATGCGGAATGAATTTCGCATTCATAGGGATGGCGATATGCTTGGGTTGCAGGCCAAGGTGCAGATCGAATCGATCCGTGGTGTTGATTTTCCTTTGACACTCGAGATTAGTGGAAATGTATCCAAGGGTTTTTTAAACCCCGAGGTTAAGGTTGATAGCAGCTTGGGTGATCGTAACTTTAAACTAGAGGCTATGGAGGTGCCAGTTTCTGGCGCTGTATTTCAGCCTTTTTTGCCTGTGCATCGAATTCTTGGCCTGTACCCAGGGCGCACTTGGAAGCAGCCTTTCTTTGATCCGTTATCATTGGCTTTTTCTGCAGGGTCTGCTCAAGGTGGATTGGATCAGGGCACGGGGTCTGTGATTGCTACGGTCCGCAATCAACCCGTTGATGTGATGTGGGGAGGCAGAAAAATCCCTTGCCTTGTGATTGATTATAATGGAAGCGACCTTGAGTCAACCGTATGGGTTGGCGCGCAAAACGGCATGGTGATCAGGCAGAAAAACAGATTATCTGAATCGATGGAGTGGGATTTGTTTCGTTTAAACTAATTCGTGGATGTTCAATGACTATTATTGCCAACGCGGTTCCTGCAATCGAAATCCTTGATGTTTGCAAGCAGTATGGCGACAAGCTTGCGGTTGACCATATGGATTTGGTTGTAAAAAGAGGTGAGCTTTTTGCGTTTCTTGGTCCTAATGGGGCTGGGAAGACCACGACCATCAAGATGTTATGTGGTTTGCTTTTTCCAAGTTCCGGGTCGATTAAAATTTGCGGATATGATCTTAAAACTCAGGGTGATCAAGCTAGGCGCCTCATCAGTTATGTTCCCGATCTCCCTTTTCTTTATGAAAAACTTACGGGTAGAGAGTTTTTAGAATTCATCGGCGATGTCTATGGTATGCAACGCGATCTGATTGCTCAAAAAATAGTTGAGGTTAACAAGTTGTTTGGTCTCGAAGATTTTATTGATGATTTAACCGAGCGATATTCGCATGGAATGAGGCAGCGTATGGTATTTGCTTCTGCATTGCTTCATGAGCCTGAGGTTCTGGTGGTTGATGAACCCACTGTTGGGCTAGATCCTAAAAGTGTAAGGAAGCTTAAGGATGTGCTTAGGAATCAGGCTGATCAGGGCAAAGCCATTTTTCTTTCCTCACATTCTCTCGATATCGTTGAGGAGGTTGCAGATCGTATCGGCATCATTTTTCAGGGCAGATTAGTAGCGTGTGGTTCTCTTGAATCTCTAAGAGATCAATCAGAAACTGGGGGTTCACTTGAAGAGGTCTTCTTAAAAATGACCCATGAGAAATTGGAGCAGGATGAAAAGTTTTAATGATCCTCCTAATTTAAACGAGTTATCTAAGTTCCCAGAACTAGGGGCTTACCCCGCTTCAGGTTTAGCTTTGTTCAAGATGCGAATGCGCACATTTTCGAATGTGTTTGGTGCTCTTAAGGGCGTGTTGCTTATTAGGCCTTTGGTTTTATTGTTTTGTAGTTTCATTATTTGGGGGTTGGTTTTTGGCACCAGCCTCGCAGGATTCAACTTTCTTAAGGATCAAAAGCTTCCCTTGGGTGGCGGTATTATCGGCCTTTTGTTTGACTTACTTTTTTTCTCTCTTGGCTCTTTGCTCGTGCTTTCTTCCGGTATGATTTTGTATGGCGGTTTATTTTCTTCTCCTGAAACTAATTTTTTGCTTACAAAGCCCATCAAGGCTGATCGCATTTTTGCTTACCGATTTGTTGAAGCTATTGGTTTTAGCAGTTGGGCTTTTGTGATATTAGGCAGCCCTATCCTTATTGCTTTTGGGGTCGTAGCAGATTCACCAATGCTCTTTTATATTTACCTGCCTTTTTTCTTTTTTGGATATGTGCTGATTCCGGGTTCTATTGGGGCGATACTATGCCTGTTGATTGCAGGGCTTTTACCAAAAGGCAAAAAGCTGTTCTTTAGTATCTTGGTTGTTGCGTTTGTGTTTCTCGTGCTTTCGATGATGGGAAGATTTTTTAGCTCAGTTAAAAAAGATGGTATTGATCGTGAGTTTGTTGACGCAACTTTAAGGCAGTTTGAGTTTTCAAGATGGTCCGGCCTTCCTTCCTATTGGATTTCGCGTGGACTACGAGCTGCGGGCCGTGGCGATGTTTCTAAAGCCAACTTTAATCTTCTGCTAATTTGGTCAAACGGTATGATGCTTTATCTTGGTGGAGCATTACTTTCAAAGGTGCTTTATCGCAGGGCTTTCGACAGGATGATTGCTTTTGGATCAAGCTCTAAGAAATCGAGCAGGGCCTTTTTTCTCGATCGATTATTTGAAAAGTCTCTGGGGTTTCTAGGCTCTGCGCGTAGAGCGCTTATTCTTAAGGATTTTCGTGCGTTTCGCAGGGAGCCCAGGCAATGGGTGCAGGTGTTAGTTTTTGGATTCCTACTTTTTCTATATTTTGGAAGTGTTCGCAGATCCTTTCGTGGTGAGGTGACTTGGCCCTATCAAAATGGCGTTAGCATGCTCAATTTGTTTGCTGTTTCGTTGCTTCAATGCACTTATGTTGGAAGGTTTGTTTTTCCAATGATTAGTCTTGAAGGCAAGAATTTTTGGATACTTGGCCTAGTTCCTATGCCGCGGGAATCTATTCTTTGGGCTAAGTTTCATTTTGCATTCTGGAGTACCACGCCTATTGCAATTTTATTAGTTATCTTTAGTGATTTTATGCTGAAAATGCCTTTTGATTACCACCTTGTACATATTTGGACAACCTTGGTTGCAAGCCTTGGGATTTGTGCATTGGGTGTTGGTTTAGGGGCATGCCTTCCCAACTTTAAGGAAACTGATCCATCAAAAATTGCTGCGGGCTTCGGGGGCACTCTTAATCTTGTGATTTCGCTTTTTCTTCTCATCCTCTTAATGGGTTTGCTTTCTGGAATCTGGCATTTCAATCATACGGGGGAAAATTATACCAACCCCTCGTTTACGGGCATTCTTTTTATTATTGCAGGCATTGCCAGCGGTTCAGTGATTGGATTGATGGCGGCTCTCATCCCCATGGCGTTGGGATCGCAGAACCTCCGTTCCAAGGAGTTTTAGTTTAAGCCATTAGTTTTCGTGCAGTTTTGCAAATGTAATCTGTTGCTCGTGCTACTTCATCTGCAGTTGAATATCGCCCTAAGGTCAGGCGCAGCGCCCCTTCAGCTTGGTGTCGTGGGGTGAGCATTGCGCATAAAACTGCGGAATACAATACTTTGCCTTCGTGGCATGCTGACCCCGTTGAGGCGGCGATTTCTGGTGTTTGCTCTAATATTTCCCAGCCTTTGCAACCAAGGATACTAACATTAAGAGTATTTGGCAGGCGCAGGATTGGGTGGCCATTGAGCACAATTTTATCGCCTAGTTCTTTTTTTAACCCTTGGTAAAGCTGTTCTCTGAGGTTTGTTAAGCGGGTGGATTCCTCGGCCATATTTTCTGTTGCAATTAAAGCGGCTTCGCCAAGGCCTGCAATGTAATGTACATTTTCGGTGCCTGCTCTTAGTCCGGACTCGTGTCCTGCCCCATGAAGGTAAGGACCTATTGTTGATCCTTTTCGGATATACAATGCGCCAATTCCTTTTGGTGCATATAGCTTGTGCCCTGCAATGGTAAGAAAATCAACCCCTAGTTGCTTGACATTTAATGGAACTTTTCCTGTGGATTGTGCTGCATCTGAGTGAAATAAAATGTTTTTGGATCGGGCGATTTCTGCGATTTTCTCGATGGGTTGTAATGTGCCAACTTCGTTGTTTGAATGCATGATGCTAATTAATTTGGTGTTTTTGCGAATGGCTTTTTTGATTTGATCTGGGTCTACCAAGCCTTGCCGATCTACCCCCACGGTGGTGATTTCAAAACCCATCGATGCAAGATGCGCTGCTGGTTTGTAGGTCGCGGGGTGCTCGATCGCACTTAGGATCATGTGGCCTTTTCTTGCGAACAGCCTTTTTAAAAAACCTGTCAAATCTGACATCATTGTTGCAAGTATTGCTTGGTTGCTAGCCTCGGTGCCGCCCCCTGTAAATATTATTTCTTCGGGTTCTGCGTTGATGGATTTTGCAAGCTTTTGCCTGGCAGTTTCCACAATAGTTTTGGCTGCTTTCCCATAGGCGTGGGTGCTTGAAGGGTTCCCAAAATCGTCCCCGTTAAGGGAATCGCAGATTATCTTTGAAACCCTTGGGTCGATGGGGGTTGTAGCATTGTAATCAAGGTAAATTGGTTTCATAAGTGTTCGTGGGTTGTTTAGTTGTTAACGATTATTGTGGTACTTCCTTAAATATAGTCATTATAAACGAAAGAGTTTGGTTATATTTTCTTGAATA
>JBIIMS010000007.1:0-285504 GCA_044337875.1 Gemmataceae bacterium | reverse complement strand
AGTTCCTGCCAGCCTATCCAATCATCTTCCGCACAACCATCCTCAATACTTGCAATCGGATAATTAGCAACCAGTTCTTCAAGCAAGCCCACCATCTTATCCGGAGATAGAGTTCTGCCTTCGAGATGGTATTGGCCCAGTTGAAAGAAATGGCTCGATGCGACATCGAGTGCGATCGTGCCTTTGATATTTGTCCGTTCCATTGCAAGGAGAAGAAAATCGAGTGCCTCGCTTTCTCCTTGAAGCTTTGGGCCATAGCCCCCTTCATCCCCAACCAGAGTGCCTTCGTGCCCATGCTTGTTGAGCAATGCACCCAGGTTGTTATAGATCGCAACAATTTGCTCAAGCGCTTGGGAATAAGAGGTAGCTTTAGATGGTTGAAAAAGGAAATCTTGAAAGTCGAGGTTCTTCCCTGCATGCAAGCCACCACTTATCATGTTGACCATGGGCATAGGCATGCGGGCAACATTATCTTGATCAAGATGTTTCCAAAGGGGGATGCGCAGATTTTCTGAAGCTGCCCGTGCGCTAGCAAGCGATACCGCAAGAATCGCATTGGCCCCCAGATTAGCTTTGTTTTCTGTGCCATCCATTGCGATCATCTTGCGATCGATTTTTTCTTGCTCTGCACAATCAAACCCTTGAAGCGAGGGAGAGATGGTTTCGACAATATTTCTTACTGCTTTGAGAACGCCTTTACCCTGATAACGGGAAGGATCTTTATCGCGAAGCTCCAAGGCTTCGTGGGTGCCTGTGCTTGCACCCGATGGCACACTGGCCCTGCCTATGCAACCGGAAGTGGTATGCACTTCAGCTTCGACAGTAGGTCTGCCTCTGCTGTCTAAAATCTCGCGGGCATGAATTCTAACGATAGCCCTGTTGCTCGAACTCATCTGCCCATCTCCAATAAGTTAATTTAAGATTCGAACTCTTCTTCCATTCACTTGAAGTTTGCCTTGGGCAAATAATTGAATAGCTTCGGGGTAAGCTTTGCATTCTTCTTCAAAAACCCTGTTCATGAGTGATAGAGGCGTATCATCATCAAGCACAGGAACGACTTTTTGCAGAATGATCGGGCCGGTATCATACTGATTATCTGCGAAGTGAATGGTACAACCAGTAACTTTATTACCAGAGTTGATTACTGCTTCATGAACATTTAAACCATGAAACCCCTTGCCACAAAAAGAAGGGATTAACGAAGGGTGGATGTTCATGACTTTGTTTTGAAAATCATCGGGGATCTGTATAAGGCGAAGAAAGCCACCCATAATAACGAGGTCGGCTTTGAATTGCCTGCACCATCCAAAAATGCGCTGGCTGAATTCCTGAAG
This sequence comes from Gemmataceae bacterium, assembly GCA_044337875.1. Lineage (GTDB taxonomy): Bacteria > Planctomycetota > Planctomycetia > Gemmatales > Gemmataceae > UBA969. The sequence continues at coordinate 284,170 of JBIIMS010000007.1, read as the reverse complement.
GCTGATGCAATGGTCGCGCCTAACAACTTCAGCAGGGATGCCTGCGAGTTCTGCTTTTTCGAGGCCTTTGATGTTGGGCCTATCGGAAACAGCAAGCACGATTTCGATAGGAAGTTTGCCTGCCTTCGAAAGATCGATCAGGTTTTGCATGGTGGTACCAGACCCGCTTAGCAGAACTGCAACGCGCAATGGTTTCATGATGGTTCTCTTGGAAAGAAAGTTTGTAGGATGTTTCTTAAGGAAAGGATAGTGAAAATCGATCATTTCAGAAGGGGGAACCATCTTTGGAACGATTCCCTCATGCAAAGATAACAGAATATTCCTAAGATAGACAGAGATTCCATGAACTCAGATAGTTGAGGTTATTATGCCGTTCGAGAAGGTAGAAACTCAGGTTGATTTCCCCGCACAAGAGCGTGAGATACAGTTATTTTGGGATCGCACCCAAGCGTTCGAGAAACTCCGTGCAAAAAACCACAATGGCAAACCCTGGTCCTTCCTCGATGGCCCCATCACCGCCAACAATCCCATGGGCGTGCATCATGCTTGGGGGCGCACCTATAAAGATGCCTTCCAGCGTTACCACGCTATGCTAGGCAGAAAACTACGCTACCAGAACGGGTTCGATTGCCAGGGATTGTGGGTCGAAGTCGAAGTTGAAAAAGAACTTGGACTGAAATCAAAACGAGACATCGAAAATCTCATTCCAGGCGACAAGGAAGGCTCGATCGATAAATTTGTGCAAATGTGCAAGGATCGAGTCAACAAGTTCGCCCGAGTGCAAACCAATCAATCCATCCGCCTAGGCTATTGGATGGATTGGGACAAAGAAGAAGACTGGGCCAAGCCTGCGGATGAAAGACGCAGCTACTTCACAATGTCTGAGGAAAACAATTACACTATCTGGGCATTTCTGAAAAAGTGCTTTGATCGCGGTTTGATTTACCGTGGCTCCGATGTCATGCCTTGGAGTGGTCGTGGGGGCACTGCCTACAGTCAGATGGAAGTAGTCGAAGGCAGAAAGCTTACCGTTCATGCAGCACCCTTTGTACGCATGCCCCTTAAAGGCCGTGATAACGAATACCTTCTGGTTTGGACAACAACACCCTGGACTCTTACCAGCAATGTCGCCTGCGCAGTCAACCCGCAACTTGAGTATGTGAAGGTTCGCGCTAAGAAGGATGGCGCAGCATACTGGTTCGCCAAGGCCAACCTCGAATTCCAAAGGCTGGAGAAAGAATTCAAAGAAGGGTTTGGCAAAGCCGAATGGTCATGGCCCAAGCATGTGCCTAAACTTAAGCCCATCGCACAAATATTTAAAGAACAGGGTGGCTACGAAATAGAGGACACCCAACTTGGTTCAACCCTCGTAGGACTCCAATACATCGGGCCATTTGATCATCTGCCTGCTCAAAACGAACCAGGCGGTTTACCTGCAGACCCATTGCTTTTAGATCGCTGTGGCGTTTCCTGCCATCGCGTGATCGATGGCGGTCGCGATATCGAAGGCAACCCCAATGTCGTCGCGGGCGAAGGTACTGGCATTGTTCATATCGCACCCGGGTGTGGCGATATCGATCATGTCATGGGCAAGGCTAATGGCTTGGTTGCGATTGCTCCGCTTGATGATGAAGCGAAATTCTATCCCGCCTTTGGCGACTTCACCGGCCTTGATGCAACCGAACGCTCTACTGCGGAAAAAGTCTTTGCGCACCTCCGCGAAAAAGGAATGCTCCTTGCTGTCGAAGAATACCCACACATCTACCCGCATTGCTGGCGCACAGGCGTTGAACTCGTTTTCAGACCCGTGGACGAATGGTTCATCGGCATGTCATGGCGGCAAGAAATCATGGATCTGGTACAGAAGGTTAACTTCCTCCCTGAATCCATCAATGGCAGAGCCCGAGAGCTGGATTGGCTCAAGAACATGGGCGATTGGATGATTTCGAAAAAGCGCTTCTGGGGCCTTGCGCTTCCGATCTGGGTTGATGACAACGACCCGACTCAATTTGAAGTGATCGGTTCCCGCGAAGAATTAAAGAACAGGGCTGTCGAAGGTTGGGATGAGTTTGAAGGGCATAGCCCACACCGACCCTACATCGATAAAGTTAAAATTCGTAATCCCAAAACAGGGAACCTCATGACCCGCATCAAAGATGTGGGCAACCCATGGCTTGATGCAGGCATCGTTCCTTATTCCACCATGGGATATAACCGCGATAGGGCCGAGTGGGAAAAATGGTTCCCCGCAGACTTGATCACCGAGTGCTTCCCCGGCCAGTTCCGCAACTGGTTCTATGCCATCCTTTCGATGAGCACCATGATGAGCAATCGCCTACCCTTTAATGTGCTGCTGGGGCATGCACTGGTGCGCGATCAGAATGGCGAAGAGATGCACAAATCCAAAGGCAACAGTATTCCTTTCGAGGGAGCTGCCAACGATGGGTACGAAATCAAGAACTCCAAGGGAGTGTTGGAAAAGCACCCCCCAATGGGTGCAGACCTCATCCGTTGGATTTTCTGCAGAACAAACCCTGCGACCAACATCAACTTTGGGCCTGTAACCGCAGATGAAGTGAGAGCCCGCTTTGTTCTGAAGTTGTGGAACACCTATGCGTTTTTCTGCAACTATGCAAGGTTAGATAAGTTCGACCCTAATGCGCCCCAGGTGCCTTTAAAAGACCGACCCGACATCGATCGCTGGATTCTTTCAGACTTGCAAAAGCTGATTGCCTTTGCACGCAAATCCTTCGAAAACCATGACCTTGCTGCTCTTTGCCTTGAAGCAGAACGCTTCATCGATGACAAAGTAAGCAACTGGTATGTGCGCAGAAATCGAAGGCGTTTCTGGAAAGCTGAGCAGGGCACCGATAAACTTGCGGCTTATCAAACCCTGCATCAGGTACTGCTAACCTTCACCAAGCTACTGGCACCTATCATGCCTTTCCTTGCCGAGAAGATTTATCGCAACCTGGTGGATGCAGGTGATCACTCCATCCATTTGGAAGATTACCCAGCCCCCGACCCGAAAATGATCGACGAAGTTCTTTCCGAAGATATGGAAGCTCTGCTTCATCTGGTTACCCTAGGCTCTGCTTCACGCAATACCGTAAAGATCAAGGTTAGGCAACCGCTTGCAGAGTTACGGGTATTGCCTGGTAATGATGCGGATCGCAGGGCGATTCTCCGCTTTGCAGACCAGCTTTGTGAAGAGCTTAATTTGAAGAAAGCAAGCTTGCACGATGCAAGCGCAGGGCCACTTCTGGTTCCTGAAATTAAAGCCAATGCGAAGAATCTGGGGCCGAGGTTTGGCCAACGATTGAAAGATGTTCAGCAAGCAATCCTTAAAGCTGATCCTCTAGAACTTTTAAAGCATTCTCAGGCTGGCGCGCCTTTCCAACTAGCGCATGGGGCTGAAACCTTCGACCTCGAACCCGCGGATTTATTCATCAGCTTAAAGGCTCAGGAAGGCTGGACGGGTGTTGCAGACCGCGACACTCAGGTTGCCCTCGATACCCGGATCACCGAGGAACTTGCCTTGGAAGGTATGGCCCGCGATATCATCAGGCAGGTGCAGGATCTGCGTAAAAAGTCAGGGCTCGAGATGGAAGACCGGATCATCCTTCATCTGGAAACCCCTTCAGAATTACTTGGCAAATCCATCGCAGGGCATCGTGATTACATTGCCAGCGAAACCTTGGTGCTTAATTACAGTGCTACTGCACTTACAGATGCTCAGGTTGCACAAGTGAAAATTGAGACTCACGAACTTACGATTACTTTGAAAAAAGCTTAAAGGAAAAATCGCAATGAATGAAACCGTATTGCAGTTCGGGTCGGGCAAATTCCTAAGGGCCTTCGCAGACCTTTTCGTACACCATGCCAATCAGCAAGGCCAGAACATAGGCAAAATCGTAATCGTGCAATCCACTGGTGGAGAGCGCGCCAACGAACTTGCCAAGCTTGGTGGCAAATACCATGTAGTGCTGCGCGGGTTGGAAAATGGCAAAGTCGTTGATCGGGTTGAAACTTGCGAAAGTGTTTCCCGCGCCCTTGCTGCAAACACCCAATGGAGCCAAGTCCTTGAACTCGCCCGTAGTCCACATTTGAAAACCATTCTGTCTAACACCACAGAATCGGGCTATGATCTGAACGCTGCTGATACTGCAAATTGTGCACCCCCTAAATCTTTTCCCGCAAAGCTACTCGCAGTATTAAGAGAACGATTCAAGGCAGGTCAACCCGGGCTGATGATCATTCCTTGCGAACTGCGAGAAAATAATGCGGAACTACTTCGAAGCATTCTTGTCAAAATTGCACACGAATGGAAGTTAGATGCTGCTTTCATTGCTTGGATGGAAAAATCCTGCTCTTGGCATAACACCCTCGTTGATCGCATTGTTACAGGCACACCAGACCAGCATCCATTACTTGCACAAGATCCGATGCTCGCTGTTTGCGAACCCTATGCTCTTTTTGCAATCCAAGAAGTCCCGGGCGTTAAGCGTTGGATCGAGCATCCCGCAGTTATTTGGACCAACGATGTTCTACCTTTCTTTTTAAGAAAGGTGCGCATTCTCAATGGCGGACATTCGGGAATGGTGCATAAGGCAATGGCCAAGGGCTATACCATTGTGCGTGATTCGGTGAATGATAAAGAATTGGGCGCATGGCTTGAAAAACTGTTATACACCGAGATCGTGCCGATTCTTGAGGGCCGTTGTGATGACCCTAAGGGATTTGCAGACCAAGTGATCGAACGATTCAAAAATCCGTTCATTGATCATAAGCTTACTGATATTTTGATCAACCATGAAAACAAGATCAAGGTAAGGCTGATCCCTAGTAGAGATGAGTTTGTTAAAAAGTTTGGCAACCGACCTGCGAACCTTGATGAGGTTTTGGGCAGGTAAATCCCGCTAGGCTCGATAGTTAAATCAGTATTCACTCACTGATCATTACTCTTATGATTTTTTGAGATTAAAAGTGCCTGGCGCATGAAGGCACTTTTCTGCCCATTTACAATAAATGCCTGCTTAAAAATGCGGGAATTTATCCCTCTTACGATTATCTCAAGCTTTGTTCTGACATAAATTATCAACCAATTGCTGACAATTAGAAAAAACAAGGATACAATTTGTTATGTTCGTCTAAGGTCAGTAAATAGAGGGTTATCATGCGCAGGCCAATCATTTATTTCAGTTTTCTTCTATTTCTTGTATCAACTTCGATTCCATGGGCGCAACAGGCACCCCCTTTGGTTGCCCCAACCGAAGCTCGGTCCCCCGCAGATGAAATGAAAGGCTTCAAGCTACCCAAAGGCTATGTTGTTCAATTAGTTGCTAGCGAACCTGATATTTTCAAACCCATGAATCTATCGTTCGATTACAAAGGCCGGATCTGGATTACCGATTCGCTCGAATACCCTTACGCTGCCAAGGATGGAACCAAACCACGCGACTCCGTGAAAATTCTTTCCAACATTGGCCCCGATGGTAAAGCCCAAAAGATTGAAACCTTTGCAAAGGGATTAAACATCCCTATCGGCTTACTCCCGCTGCCTTCCAAAAAAGGCGCACCACAAACCGCCCTTGTTCACAGCATCCCTAATGTCTACAAGATGCAGGATACCAACAACGATAATAAAGCCGACACTAAAGAACCTTTCCTCACTGGCTTTGGCTTCCGCGATACCCACGGCATGACCAACAGTTTCCAGCTTCATTGGGATGGTTGGATTCATGCAACCCATGGCTTCTCAAACGATTCCGAGGTTAAATCCCCCGAAGGCAAGTTGCTAAAAATGAATTCAGGCAACACCTACCGCTATCGCCCCGATGGCACTGGCCTGCAATCCTACACCCGAGGCCAAGTAAACCCATTCGGCATGACCGTCGATTCTTGGGGCAACTTCTACACCGCTGATTGCCATAGCAGCCCTATATACCAACTGCTTCAAGGAGCAACCTACCCTAGCTTTTCCAAGCCTCATGATGGCCTAGGCTTTGGCCCCGACATGATCAAGCATTCTCATGGCAGCACTGGTATTTGCGGTATCACTGCTCTTAACTCTGATTCCTTCCCTGAAGAACATCAAGAAACCATGATCATCGGCAATGTAGTCACAAGCAGAATCAACCACGATCGTGTTGATCGAAAAGGCGCCACGCCTAGTGCTGTTGAGCTTCCTGATTTCATGACCAGCGAAGATTTGTGGTTCAGGCCCGTGGATATCAAGATGGGGCCAGATGGCGCGCTCTACATCCTTGATTTTTACAACAAAGTGATCGGGCATTATGAAGTGCCCCTTACTCACCCAGGGCGTGATAGAAATCGTGGCCGTATCTGGCGTGTGTTTTATACAGGCAAAGATGGCAAGCAAACTCCGCCACCATTGCCCGACTTTACTGCAATGTCGGTCGAAGAACTGATTAAAAATCTCGGGAGCAAAAACCAGACCATGCGCATCATGGCGGGTAACGAACTAGTTGCAAGGGAAGATAGCGAAGCAACGAAGCCACTCCTTGCCGCAATCAATAAGCCAGCAGATAACTTTCAACAGGTTCATGCAATGTGGGCTTTACTGCGATTAAACGCCCTGCCCGATCAGGCGATCGAAACTATTATTACAAACCCAGCACCTTTTGTTCGGGTGCATGGAATCAAGATGGCAACTTCAAAACCACAATTGAACGAAGGCCTTGCAACACTTGTACAAAAGGCGCTGGAAGATACCGATGGAAGGGTGCAAATTGCAGCGGTTCAAGGCTTGGCCCAACATCCTAGCGAAGCGAATTTAAAAGCTATCCTTTCCTTCCGCACCAAAGTTAACCAAAATGATTCGCATCTTTACTATGCCTCAAGGTTGGCATTGCGGGAACAAGTTCGAAATCCTGAAGCTTGGAAAGGTTTGCCCTCTCAATCTTCTGACCCCTTAGCATTAAAGGCACTTGCTGATGTAGCCTTGGGTCTTCCAGGCGCAAGCTCTGCAGCTTTCCTTGCAAACAAACTCGCTTTAATCCAGCCTGAGGGAGATCGCGAAATAGCTGTCGTTCGAATGATCACCCGCGATGGCACCGATGCAGATAAAACCAACATTGTCTCGTACATGAAAAATGCTCAGCGTCCCAAAGCACGTCAAGCTGAACTGATTCGTGCTGCTTCCCTTGCTGCCCAAGAAAAAGGCTCGAAAGTTGACACTATTCTCTTGGCGCAAGCTACAGACCTTTGTGGTTATCTTCTGGCTTCCAAACAAGAGAACGATGTTCGAATCGGAACCGAGCTAGCTTCTTCACTTCAGTTGATTGATCACCTAGACACCATCATCAACATTGCAAAAGATTCAGCCATGCCAACTGCCAACCGGTTGGCTTGCATTACTTCCTTAGGAAACATGCCCAATGCCAAAGCAACCAGTGGGCTCCTAGAAACTGCTAAAAACTCCAACAACAGCCCCGAAGTAAGAGACGCTGCAATCATTGGCCTTGGGAAAACCCTTAGCCCCGAAGTACGCGCTAGTCTGTTAGCCATGTTTGCTGGGGCTTCCGCTAGGCTGCAATCATCGCTGGCCTTGGCGATTGTTTCTACCTCTGAAGGGGCCAACGATTTTCTCAAGGCGATTGGCGAAGGGAAAGCTTCTGCCCGCTTGCTGCTCGAAAAACCAATCGAGAACAAATTAAAGCAACGCAATCTACCTGACTTTGATAAGAAGCTTGCCACCTTGACAAAAGGCTTACCACCCGCTGATCAACTGTTACAGAAAAAAATTGCAGATAAGAAAACTGCGTTTCTTATGGGCAAACATGATGAGATCAAAGGTGAGGCTCTTTTTGGCAAACACTGTGCAGCCTGTCATCAAATTGCCAACAAGGGTGCCAAGATTGGTCCACAACTTGACGGCATCGGATCTCGCGGCCTCGATAGGCTGCTTGAAGATATGCTCGACCCTAATCGTAATGTCGATCAGGCTTTCCGCCAAACCACTCTCGCCTTAAAGAACGGCCAACTTGTCAACGGCTTGCTCCTGCGGGAAGAAGGAGTGCTCTTGGTTCTTGCAGATCAGCAAGGCAAAGAAGTGCGCATCGCGAGTGATCAAGTTGAAGAGAGAAAAATCTCTCCTGTATCGCCTATGCCCGCTGGCTTTGTGGATCAGATTACCAACGCTGAATTCGCAGACCTAATGGCATACCTATTATCGAACCAGTTGAAGAAATAATCTCCTTTTGCCCGAAAGATGTGCGAACATGAGCATTCCTTTTTTTAGCAGTGTTGATGAGAAACCTCTTTCTTCTGATGAGCTAAACCAGTTGCATGCATGGTGGCGAGCAGCTAACTATCTCAGCGTTGGCCAAATTTACCTCTTGGCCAACCCTCTCCTGCATGCACCACTAAAACCCGAGCAAGTTAAATCCAGATTAGTCGGCCATTGGGGTACCTGCCCTGGCCTTAATCTGATTTACGCTCATCTCAACCGCCTAATTCGAAAGCACAGCCTTAGTGTGCTTTATGTCACCGGGCCAGGCCATGGCGGGCCTGCCCTCATCGCCAACGCCTGGCTTGATGGCACCTATTCCGAAGTCTACCCCGCAATCAGCAGAGATGAAGAAGGCATGATGTGTCTCTTCAAACAATTCTCTTTCCCGGGTGGTATACCAAGCCATGTTGCACCTGAAACCCCAGGCTCCATTCATGAAGGCGGGGAATTGGGCTATGCACTAGCCCATGCCTATGGCGCAGCCTTTGATAACCCCGATCTCATCGTTGCCTGCGTAGTTGGCGATGGCGAAGCCGAAACCGGGCCCCTTGCTGCCTCTTGGCATTCCAACAAATTCCTCAATCCCGTGCGCGATGGCGTTGTACTCCCCATCCTCCATCTCAATGGCTACAAAATTGCAGGCCCAACCCTACTCTCCCGTATTGATCGGGAAGAACTCAACCACCTTTTCCAAGGCTATGGCTACCTGCCTTTCTTTGTTGAAGGAGAAAACCCAGAGGAGATCCACCAGGCTTTCGCAGCTACCCTTGATATGTGTCATTCTGAGATACGAAATATTCATGATAAGGCCCGAAACCATGGCGATTTAACCCGCCCACTTTGGCCCATGATCATCCTTAAAACTCCAAAAGGCTGGACTTGCCCGGATTCTTTCGACGGGAAACAACTCGAAGGCACCTTTAGATCTCATCAGGTACCACTTGCAAAAACGCGCGAAAACCCTAGCCAACTTGCTGCTCTTGAAGCTTGGCTTAGAAGTTATAACCCCAATGATCTCTTCGATGAAAACGGCCACCCGCTCCCACTCATCTCTGATCTCGCACCTATAGGCAATTTGCGAATGAGCGCCAACCCCCATGCCAATGGCGGAGCGCTTCTTCGTGATCTTATTCTTCCAGACTTTAGGGAATACGCAGTCGAAGTACAGAAGCCTGGATTCTTACTCGCTGAATCAACCCGTGTACAAGGGTCTTTCCTGCGCGATGTCATGAGCCTTAATGCTCAGGCCCATAACTTCCGGATTTTCAGCCCCGATGAAACCAACTCCAATCGCTGGAACGATATTTTCGAAGTCACAAATCGTGCCTGGATGGAGCCGATCCTGCCCACCGATGATTCGCTTCATCCTGAAGGCAGAGTGATGGAAATCCTCTCCGAACATTTATGCCAAGGTTGGCTCGAAGGCTATCTTCTAACAGGTAGGCATGGCTTCTTCTCCTGCTACGAAGCCTTCATTCATATCATCGATTCCATGTTTAATCAGTATGCAAAATGGCTTAAAGTCTCACGCTCTATCCCATGGCGCATGCCCATCGCATCGCTTAATTATCTGCTTAGCTCTCATGTATGGAGGCAGGATCATAACGGCTTCAGCCATCAAGACCCAGGCTTCATCGATCATGTGGTCAACAAAAAAGCAGAGATCATCCGGGTTTATCTGCCACCCGATGCCAACACTCTTCTTAGCGTGACCGACCATTGCTTACGCAGCAAAGATTACATCAATGTTGTTGTTGCAGGAAAGCAACCCGCACCCCAATGGCTCGATATGGATTCTGCGATCAAGCATTGCAGCATGGGCATTGGTATCTGGGATTGGGCCAGTAATGATCGTGGGTCTGAACCCGATGTCGTCATGGCATGTTGTGGCGATGTTCCCACCCTTGAAACCCTTGCAGCGGTTGACCTGCTGCGTACCGTTGCGCCAATGCTTAAAATCCGTGTCGTTAACGTAGTTGATCTGATGAAACTACAATCGCCTTCCGAACATCCACACGGTATGGCTGATCGCGATTTCGATTTTCTCTTCACCACATCAAAGCCCGTGATCTTTGCCTATCATGGCTACCCATGGCTTATTCACAGACTCACTTACAAACGGAACAACCACGAAAACTTCCATGTTCATGGCTACCGGGAAGAAGGCACAACCACTACGCCTTTCGATATGACTGTTCTCAACAAGCTTGATCGCTTTCACTTAGTGGAAGCAGTAGTAGATAGGGTTGAATGCCTTTCCAACCAAGCTGCCTACATCAAGCAGGATTTGCAAAACAAACTGATTGATCATGCAAATTACATACGCAAGAACGGTGATGATATGCCTGCAATCAGAGATTGGAAATGGCCAGGCTGGAAACCCAAAGATCGCGAGACACCCTCGTGATCGCCCTGATTCTTAACTCTGGCTCTAGCAGCCTGAAGTTTCACCTAGCTAATCTAAAGAGCAAAATAATCATTGCCCATGGATTAGCAGATTGGGCGGGCGAGCATTGTAAGTATAACCTTCATTCCCAAAGTGTTAATGTCGAATCAACGCTATCGGTCTCAGACCCAGCGTCTTGCTTCCATCACCTCCTTAATGATTTACAATCTCGTTTCCAAATCGAAATGAATCAACTTACGGTCATAGGGCACCGAGTCGTTCACGGGGGCAACCTCTCTAAGGCAACCCTCCTTAACACCAGCACTCTTGAAGAAATCACCCACGCCAGTACTTTTGCTCCGCTGCACAATCCACCCGCAATTAAGCTTATCCATGAAGCTACCAACCTATTACCTAACATAAAACAAGTCGCGTGTTTCGATACTGCGTTTCATTCCACCATGCCTAAAAAATCTTATACCTATCCCATTCCTTACGCATGGACTGCTGATTTTAAATTGCGAAGATTCGGCTTTCATGGATTGAACTACGCTTGGTGCAGCACTAAGGCAACACAGTTACTAGGGCCAGAAAAAAACAAGCTGGTGATCTGCCACTTGGGCCATGGCGCATCCGCCTGCGCAGTTAGCGATGGGAAATCAGTTTACACTACGATGGGCCTAACTCCCCTCGAAGGCCTGATGATGGGAACACGAAGCGGAACCATCGACGCAGGAATCATCTTTCATCTGGCACGCACGCAGAAACTTTCAATAGAAGAAATTGAGAAAGCTTTATTGAAAGACTCGGGTCTACTCGGGGTTTCAGGCAAAAGCGCAGACATGCGACAGGTAATTACACTAGCACAAGCAGGCGATGAGCGGGCTAATCTCGCAATCGAAATATACTGCCAACGGGTGCAACAAGCGATAGGGGCTCTAAGCACCACAATGGGCGGGGTAGATGCAGTTATTTTTACCGCAGGGGTAGGCGAAAACGCTGCGCTCATTCGAGAGAAGGTTATTGCACCATTAGGTTTTCTAGGACTAGAAATCGATACTGCATTAAACAAGGCGTGCCAACCAGACTGCGATATTTCGAAACCTAACTCAAAAACCAGAGTCTTAGTATTAACAGCGCGGGAAGAATTGCAAATGCTGCATGAAATTGAATCGCTCTTAAACCAATAATTATTATTAACCCATCTTCTAGAATTGATTTATATAAAACCATTATTTAATTGGGATGACTTTTTCTTTGGCGGGAGATGGTTCATCTTCATCCATGGGCGGGCGGGGCCTGCCCACACCTTGACCGCCTGGCTTAGAACAACCCTGCCCAAGAACCATAACCAACAATAAAAGACAAAGCTTTTTGATCATCGTTCACCATAATAATTATGTCATTAAACATTACTTCAATAAATTATCTATCTACTCAAATCACCAAGTCTGTATATTTCCACTAAGAACTTCCCAACTTAAGCAACAGATCAACCGCCTAATTATCTATTTTAACACCATCTTTCCCAAACTCTCTACCCATATAAATAATTAAATTCGGATGAATAAATGGGGCAAATATGCCGATTATTACATCTGTAATGATTATCATGGCATTAAATGTTGTTTTTTAAAATATGGCATTCCTTCAATTAAACTTGGTACGACTTCTTCACATCCTTTTAATCACAGGATTTATTGAAACTATTATTTTGGGAAAATGCAACGCAGAAGAAGTTGCGCCAACGGTTGAAGAACCAACTTTATCTACAGGAACACTAGTTCCACCAGTTTCACTTTTAGAACGATTTCAAGCAGTACCGATTCAAACACCACCTGTGGGGCCAAGGCCAAGCCAATACGCAGAGCCCAAAGAAACACTGGTTCAACCAGTTTCTCTGTTTGAACGATTTCAAGAAGGACCGATTCAAACACCACCTGAAGGACCAAGGCCAAGCCAGTACGCAGAGCCCATGGTTTTTCCTCCCATCATGGGTTCAAAAGGTAAATACCCCTATGTACAAATGGGTGGCGTTTTTCAGGTAAACTCCGTTTTCTATTCACAGACCCAAAGTAATCGCAATACCCAAAAAAATACTGATAACCCCTCGGGTGATCAACCTGATGGTACAGGCATCCGCAGAGCAAGATTAACTGCATTTGGTTCTGTTGCTGAGAATGTTGATTATCGCTTTCAATTTGATCTAGGCGGATTTGGCAGACCGACTGTAACCGATGTCTACATGGATATACTCGAAGTTCCATATTTAGGCCATGTGCGTATTGGTCACTTTAAGCAACCTTTCAGCTTGGAAGAATTAACCAGCTTTCGATTCAACCCTTTTCTTGATCGTTCGAGTTTGTTTGTGTTCCATCCCTTTCGCAGAACAGGTGTTGGTTTCTTTGATTGGTCGGAAGATAAAAAAACAACTTGGTATGTAAGTGGCTTCCGGGGTTTCAATGATTTTTATGGGAATGATCTTACCGATGTTGGCGGATACGGGTTTGCAGCGCGTGGCACCCATTGCCTGTATTACGAAAATGAAGGTAAGGATTTATTGCATTTTGGTGCGATCTATTCCATTTTAGGGCCTTCCAATGGAGGTATACAGTTTGGAAGATTTGGAGGTAATTCTCCAGAGCTCGGTCTTATTCAGGGGCAATTTGGAACGGCAAGTTTTAAACAGAACCAATCCATGGTGAACACCGGCTCACAACTCTCAAGAAACTTAGACCCCACCAAAGGCCCGATAAATGAGGGAACCGCATACTATCAAGATTTTCATATTGAAACTGCATTAGTCCGAGGGCCATTCTCTTTTCAAGCTGAAGGTGACATCGTTCCAGTAAGATTGAACAATGGAAGTACTCCGATATTTTCTGGCGGTTATTTTTTCATGACTTGGTTTCTCACAGGCGAACACAGAGTTTATGATCGAAACCTTGCACTTTTTGACCGCGTAATTCCAAATAACAATTCAAGGAAGGGCCATCCCTTTGGTGGCGCTTGGGAGCTTTGTGCTAGGCTTAATTACATCACGCTTGATTCAGGTAGCGTCAAAGGTGGAACACTGATGGATCCAACTTTCGGCTTTAACTGGTACATGAACCCCTACACCAAATTATCCTTCAACTACATTCCAATTTATTTGAATTCACCACAAACCTATGGCGACCAAACCACCCCTTCAGTGAAAACTCAAGCCAATGCTTGGGGCCTTCAAGCCCAAGTTGATTTCTAAAAACTCGTTATATAGAATAAATAAGTGCTACAAAAAGTGTATTAATAAAACAAGGCACCGAGTTACCCCGATGCCTTGTATATCAAAGAGAGATCGCCCAAATCGCTCTAGATAATATATATTAATAGATAATGACAGTATTATAGTCAAGATTCTTTATTAAAATACTCACTCTATTTTTATCAGCGAAAGTTTTGATCGAATCTCGTTCTGGACTGTGTTGGCATCTTTGGTGCCATCTACTTTTATAATCAGTTCTTTTTGCTTAAATAGTTCAAGCACTGGAGCAGTTTTTTGATGGTAATCCTTCAGCCTAGAACGCACGGCTTCTGGGTTGTCATCAGCACGAGCGACCAGATTACCTTTACATACATCGCAAACGCCTTCAACTTTCGGGCGATGGAAGATGAGATTATAATCGAGCCCACATTTGGAACAAAGTCTGCGATTCATAATACGATCAAGCACTACCTGATCAGGAACATCAATCAAAATAACGGCATCGATATCATAGCTTTCAAGGAAGAAGGATGCTTGGATTTCATTTCTAGGAAACCCATCAAGAATAAAACCATAATTCCAATCGTGTTGATCAAGCCTTTGCTTTACGACTTCCTCTACCAATTCATCAGGCACAAGTTTACCTTCAATAGTAAAGCGTTGGATACGGGCAGCAAGCTTGGTATGGGATTGAATATGCCAGCGAAAAATATCGCCCACACTTATATGAACAAGATTGAAATCCTTGGCAAGCATGATCGCCTGGGTGCCTTTGCCACAACCCTGCACGCCGGTGATAATGTATTTACGCATGCATATCCTTATTTGAAATTACAATCAAGGCACAACGATGAGAACGGGATCGCTCCAATAACTGCAGCGGCCGGTGTTATCACGCCAGCGGGCTCGTACTCGGTATTCCCCATTATTATTTAAGACCTCTTTGGGAATATTAACATCCGTAGAAGCTTCAACATCCATGCGCCAATGGTCAGCAAGTTCGTACCAACCCTTTTGGCCAATCCTGCCTACTCGCCATTCCACTGCAGCTTGCTGGTGATTCGCAGGAGATAAGAACTTCGATGCAGTAAAGCGCTGAGGCGTAGTTGGATCTTTAGTAACCGTGGGCTTTGCTGGGATTTTATCATCCTTGGCTTCATGCGCAAGATATCCCCAGCCATAACCGCGTTGGTCGCCATCGTTAGGAGCATATTTTTTATTAGGTCGTGAGTCAGTGCAAAAATCGATGATATACTTTCGAAATCCTGCGAAGTCATTGGTAACAAGGGTTCGCTTCCAAGGGCCACCAAAATGATCTGCATTAGCTGGGTTCACAAAGTAAGAATCTTTTTGATTTGATCTTGGATGCTGATTCCACACCGCTTCATCGAGGCGTGGCCAATCAACCGCATATCCCTTGGGTGTAAGAGCAGAGCTTAAATCATAAGCCATTTGACCGACCTGCCCTCCTTTTTCAGATGCATCACTTGCAAAAAGATCAAGAATCTCACGCGCACGATTACGGTACTCAAGTGCGATATTAGGATGGTTAAGGCAAACCATTGCATCGATATGCCCCGGCTGATGATGGCGTGGCACAAAGATCATATCGTTATCCCAAGGGATAGGCGACCAATGCCCATCAGGATGGCGGTAATAACCATGATTACCATCAGGCCGTAAATCAACATTCGCAAGCAAACGGTTCATTGCATGAAAACTATAATAAGCTTTCAGATCAAGGTTCTTCCTGCACCAATCCTCCTTGGGGTTGGATCGAAGTTCATTGATGAATTTCTCCCAAACCTTGCCCGCATCTACCATCTCTTTTGGTGTATGCTTGATGCCACTTTGAATACTAACGGTTAGGCCATCAGGGAGTTTATGTTCTGCAAGCATCTTTGGTTTCATGTCACCCATTGCAACATAAACACCCCAGAGATCTCCCTCATATGGATTCTTCAAGGAAACCTCTTCAGCCCCTGTCACCACACGCCATTGAATCCAAGTTGATACCGGACTAGGTACACCCGCAAGAAGATATGCACGCATAGATAGAACTTCATCTAAACCCGTGACACCCCGAAGTATAGGCAGGTAAGGCGTTGAACCACCTGGGTTAAGATTAATGCTGCCACATTCTGCGGGAAAAGGTTTGCCATCATGATCAACAAAAGGCACATCATGGCCTGTATTAAACTTGAGGCCCCATTTATTTTTACCTGAGATATGGGCACTGCCCTGCCCCCGGTTACTGAATTGAACATGATCGTAAACGATACCCCGGTAGACGAGCGTGCCAAGTTTTTTTTGTTTGTGAGAGTTCCCATCCCACTGGCTGCTAGCAACATCATCCGCCCTTGCAACAAGATGAATCGATTGAAGGGTATTTAGAAATTCAGATGAGAAAGTGAGGGGAGGTGTTTTACCAGGCTGACGGGTACCGATCCAAGTTGCAGGGCCAGCATCACACCACCAGGCAAAATTCGGGCATGTATCATCAGCAACAGGTACCACAAAACCCTGCCCTTTCTCATCAGTTGCAATAATCCGATACCGGATCAACCAGCGGTGTTGTTGATAAGAGGCGGGGATACGAATACTAAAAATCCCATCACCTGCCTTGGCATCCCCATCTTTGCCATCATCATGCATAGGCAATTCGGCCCAGTCTTTTTCATAAGTGGGGTCCGACTTACGGACATACTTACCGGGTGCAACACCCTGCAACTTTATCTTTACATTAGTAACACCGGCTTTAAAAACTGCAGTGACCAACACTGGAACACCCGGCTTCGGCGCAACGGGTTCGTGTCGAACCTCTTTGCTAGCCAAAGGTTCTACAGCGGATAGATGGGAGGCCATTAAAGATAAAAATGCAACCAAGTAAAATCGTTTTAGGTACATGATAAGGGCCCCATGAGTGATCAGCGGGCGAGCAATCCAATCGCAGATGAAACACTATCAAGGTTTAACAACTTAAGAGCAGCAGGAATTTCCGAAACAATCCTCTGAGCAGCAGTAGGATCGTAGAAGTTAACTGTTCCCAATTGCACCGCAGAAGCACCCGCAAGAATGAACTCCATCACATCATCAACAGATGCAATGCCACCAATTCCAATGATCGGGATTTTCACTTTTTTAGCAACCTGCCAAACGATACGAAGCGCAATAGGCTTGATCGCAGGACCACTAAGGCCGCCGGTACCGTTTCCTAAAACGAAGCGCTTTTTCTTCCAATCAATTGCAAGGCCCATGAAAGTATTAACGAGAGAAACCGCATCAGCACCAGCTTCTGCAGCAGCTTGAGCAATGACAGAGACATCCGTAACATTGGGGGTAAGCTTCGCAATGATGGGGAGATTGCAGAATTCCTTGACACCCTTGATAACCCTAGCAGTTTTTTCAGGGTCGATTGCAAAGTCGACTCCGCCCGAAACATTTGGGCATGAAAGATTCAGTTCCAACGCAGCAAGTCCTGTTTCTTTGCTGATTCTTTGAGCCATCTCGAAGAATTCTTTTTCTGTCTTTCCTGCGATGTTGCCTATGATCTTCGTCGGCAGATTTCTTAAATAGGGAAGATGATTTGCAAGGAAGTATTCCAAGCCATCGTTATCAAGACCGATTGCGTTAAGCATGCCAGCAGAAGTTTCGCAGGTACGGGGTGGCGGGTTGCCTGCGCGAGGATTTTGTGTAACGGTTTTAGGAACGATCCCCCCGAGTTTCGAGAAATCAGCAATGGTTTCCATCTCTTTCGCATACCCATAGGTACCGGAAGCGACCAGAATGGGGTTATCAAGATGAAGTCTGCCAAGGTGAACCGTCAGGTCTGCCATGATCCTAATTCTCTTCGAGGTAGGTGTAACCTTCGAGCCCGGACTGGTAGAAGTCGAGGAACTCGCGTGACTCTGCAATAGAGATAGTACCTAACTTCACAGCTTTTTCGACATCTTTGCGAATGCGATCGGTAAGTTCATCCGCTTTGTACTGCACATAAGCAAGCACTTCGCGCACGGTATCGCCTTTGATTACTTCATCAATATTAAGGTGATTATTTTCATCGAGGCTAACATGAACCGCATTGGTGTCGCCAAAGAGGTTGTGAAGATCGCCCAGGATTTCCTGATAGGCGCCCAAAAGAAAAGCCCCCAGGTAATAAGGCTGACCGGTGAATTCGTGCAGCTGCAAAGTATTGCGCACATCACGAAGATCGATGAATTGATCAATTTTACCATCGGAATCGCAAGTGATGTCACCTAAAACAGCTTTGCGAGTCGGGTTTTCAGTAAGCCGATGAATCGGCATGATTGGAAATAGTTGCTTGATGGCCCAACTATCAGGCATGGATTGAAAGATAGAGAAGTTGCAGAAGTAAGTGTCGGAAAGCATCGATTCCAAGCCCTGAAGTTCTTCGGGCGTGTAATCAAGTTCACGCACCATGCGAAGAATCTTACTGCAAACAGCCCAGAACAATCGCTCGATAAGGGCCCGTTGTTCAATATTAATGGTACCCAGATTGAACATGTTGACAGCTTCATCAACCGCCTGCAGGGCATCGTGATAACTTTCCTGAAGATTCTTTTTCTTCAGATCTTGGAAGATCGCAAAGAGATCTGCAAGCTGCTGTGGCCCATCTTCTGGAATCTGAGGTGGCACCGTGTAGCGATCAAAGTTAGAAACACCCACCACATCAAAAACAAGTAGGCTATGATACCCAACCATCGCCCTACCAGATTCACTGATAATCGTTGGATGGGGAACGCCTGCTTCATCGCAGACGCTTTTGATACGGAACACCACATCGTTAGCATATTCTTGCAATGTGTAATTGATGGAAGATTCAAAGTCGGATTGGGAACCATCGTAATCAATGCCCAAGCCGCCACCCACATCGATGTAATTCACATTGGCACCAATGCGGTGCATTTCGGTGTAGACTCTGCCGACTTCGGTAAGAGCAGCTTTAATACTGCGAATGTTGGTGATCTGGCTACCCAGATGAAAATGGACCAGCTGCAAGCAATCAACCATGCCACGCTGTTTAAGATAATCGACCGCTTCAAGCATTTCGGTAAGGGTTAGGCCGAACTTGGAACGATACCCTGCACTAGAACGCCAGCGCCCAGCACCGCGGGCAGCAAGCTTGGCTCGAATCCCAATCACTGGCCTGACACCTGTTATCTCTGCCTGCTTGACAATGAGTTCAAGCTCGGTGAATTTTTCAACCACCGGGATAATGTTCTTACCTATCTTTCGTGCAAGCATCGTCATGTGGATGAATTCTTCATCCTTAAAGCCGTTGCAGATGATGGGGGTATTACCACCGTTGGTCAGCGCCATCACCGCAAGAAGTTCTGGCTTAGAGCCAGCTTCAAGACCGAATTGAAAAGGCTTGCCGAAATCGAGAATCTCTTCAACGACCTGCCTTTGCTGGTTAACCTTGATAGGGTAGACGCAACAGTACTTGCCTTTATAATCAAACTCTTCGATGGATTTTTGGAAGGCAGCATGAATTTCAGAAACACGATGGCGCAGAATATCAGTAAAGCGAACAAGGATGGGAAGCTGGATGCCGCGCGCTTGGAGTTGGTCGATTAATTCCTTGAGATCGATGGAAGCTTCGGGCTCCTTGGTGGGCATGACCGTCACATTACCAAGGTTGTTGATACCAAAATAGCCCTTACCCCACTCGTTGACCCTGTAAGTTTCGAAGGCATCGGAAAGTTTCCAGCGGTCGAGCATATCCGGTTCGGTACTATTTGCCATCGAGTAATGAATCTCCTGATCGCCTGAAAAATAGAAAACCCAAGTTCAAAAGTGTTCAGAATAACATTGTAACGAACAATACTTCATAAGTAAGAGATAATAGGGAATTTCGTCAAGCCTATTTTAACTGATTTACCAAATCATCATAGGCGAAGTGTTAGCCTTGCACGGATTGGCGAAATAAGCTAACTGAATAATGACAGATAATGTGAAATTCAGACTTATCGCACAGAGGTCCTTATGAGCACAGCCAGACACCTAGATCTTCCCATGCCTTCCGAAGAGGAAAGACAGTATGTTGGAGCGGGTAACTTCAAGGAAATCGGGGATGATTTTCTACAATTATTCACCCGGTTAGGGCATCTTAAGCCTTCCGACGATGTTTTAGATGTAGGCTGTGGCATAGGCAGAATGGCCCTTGCAATGGTCAACTATCTCGAACCCACGAGCCGTTTCGAAGGTTTTGACATTGTGAAACATGGCATCGATTGGTGCGAAAGAAATATCACCACCCGCTGGCCGAATTTCAACTTCAAGCATTCCGACATTTATAACAAATGTTACAACGAACCAGGCAGACAGGTATCCCGGAAGTACCGGTTCCCCTACGAAGATAATTCGTTCGATTTTGCGTTTTTGACCTCGGTATTCACCCACATGCTGCCCCGCGACATGGAAAACTATCTAGGAGAAATCCACCGGGTTCTTCGGCCAGGCGGGAAGGCTTTCATCACCTTCTTCATCACCAATCCAGAAGTACAAGGATTAATCGGGCAAGGTAAATCGGCTTTCAAGCTGCAACACCATCGTGGGCCCGCAAGAATCGAATACCCCCACTGCCCCGAACAGGTAGTAGGGTACGAAGAAAAATACGTGCACCAATTATTCAAAGAGAGTGGTTTTGGAAACGAGATCACTGTATTCCCTGGCCAATGGTGTGGCAGATCCAAGGGGGAAACCTCGCATGATCTGGTGCTTGCAGTAAAATCGGGCGAGCCAAGTTCAAAGCAACTTTGGCGTAGGAAAATTGCATCATGGATGCCCTTCTGATCTGGCAAGGAATAACTTTCAATGCCTGAAAAAACATCACTGCCAACACGAATAATGCGGGCCCTGCAACAGCGAGGCCCGCTTTCTCTGTTAAAATCAGCACTGAAAAAGCTGCGCCATTCTTCTTTTGGAAAAGCACTCTTCGGACCAACAGGCCCTTGGTCTGCCTGGCTCAATCAATACCTTCCCAAAAAAGAATTACTCGAACAATTCCGTAACACCCAATGGCCTGTCAACAAACCAAAATTCTCAATCCTCATGCCTGTTTACAACACCAACCCCCAATGGTTGCAACAAGCCATCGATTCGGTGAAATCGCAAACCTATCAGGATTGGGAACTTTGGTGCATCGATGATCACTCAAGCAATTTGCAAGTTCCTTTTGTTCTTAAAAATGCAGAACAAGCAGATAAGCGCATTCATGCTATTATCCTTGACCAAAACCAAGGGGTAAGCGCAGCCACCAACACTGCACTAAATCTAGCATCAGGAACCCATGTTTTATTCATGGATCATGATGATTATCTCGAACCACACGCACTGCATCGTTTCGCAAACGCAATCATCGAGACCGATGCAGATTTACTGTATGCAGATGAGGCACTCACCAGCGAAGATCTAAACCATGTGCACCAGATTAAAACCTGCCCTGCATTTTCGCATGATTATTATTTAAGCCATCCGTATGTGGTACACCCCATCTGCGCACGCACCAGCTTGGCCAAAGCCACGGGCGGATTAAATACCTCTCTAAAAGTCTCTCACGATGTTGATATGTTTCTAAGGCTAATTGAAAAAGCAAACACCATTGCTCATATACCAGATATTTTATATCGCTGGAGATTGCACCAAAGTAGCACCAGCCATTCCACTAATCTTTTTGAAATCACCAAATCGACCATGGGAGCGCTGGAAAGACACCTGAAAAGGCTAGAGATCAATGCAAATGTAAGCCCCTCTGCATTACACCATAACTTCTTCCGCATTGATCACCCACTGAATCCTAAAACCAAAGTTGCGATTTTAATCCCTACAAAAAACCGCAGTGATCTTTTGCAGGGCTGCCTAGATAGCTTGCGCAAAACCGTTCCACCAGAACTCATGGATATCGTTATTATCGATCACGAATCAGATGATGTTGCTACACGCGAACTATTGCAAAAAGAATCAAAATCCTGCACCATTGCACCTTACACTGGCCCCTTTAACTTTGCTGCAATGATGAACCTTGGTGCAAGATCGGTACCCAAAGGCAAGCACACGCATTTTCTTCTACTTAACAACGACACCGTCGCAGCACATCCAGGCTGGCTCGAACATCTAGCATCCCTTGCACAACGCCCAGATGTTGGCGCAGTTGGTGCAACCCTGCTTTACCCCGATCATTCCATCCAACATTCAGGCGTTATCTTTGGCCTCGCAGGCCCTGCAGATCATGCACATAAATTCCACACCCATGGCACTATGGGAACCAATGGCAGCCTATTTGCAGTAAGAGATTATTCTGCGGTTACTGCAGCTTGCATGATTGTGCCATGTTCTGCGTATGAAGCAGTAAATGGGTTTGATGAATCCTTTGCAATTGGATTCAATGACACGGATTTCTGCCTAAGGTTAAAAGACAAAGGCTACAAGATATTGCAAACCCCCTACACAGTGCTATTTCATTTGGAATCACAATCAAGGCTTGCAGATCGCACCCACCCTGCAGATACAAAACGATTCATGGATCGTTACGAATCATTCATCAAATCAGGTGATCCCTATTACAGCCCCTACTTGGAAAATGAGGGGTTCACCCATCTTCCAAAACTAGGCGCAGAATGCCCCCTGAATATTCCATCTCGTCTAGTAACCATGCCATGGGCCCCTTCTGAACAATTACAAAAAAAGGGTGCTGCATGAAGAGTCTCGTAAAAAAATACTATTCGCAATTGAAGCAACTTGAATTCCTTCAACCCATCAAACCAGCTTGGCGAAACCTGCGTAGATGGTTCATCGCACGCACCACCCCATTGCCCAAAGCACCAAAAAACAACCATGGAAATACTGATCAAGGCGATATCCTCGATGTTTATTTCAACCATAAACTCGATGCATTCCTTAACCACAAAGATTCCTGCATTTCATTTAAGATTGACCGAAAACCACTCGTCAGCATCATTGTTCTTACCTACAACAAAGCTGCACTCCTTTTAGAATGCCTGCAAAGCGTTGTAAACCACACACACGATTCCTACGAAATCATCATCGCAGATAACGCATCCACCGATCGCACTAATGAATTATTGGATCGCATCGAAAACGCTATCATCCTTCGTAACTCTGAAAATTTAGATTTCATCCGAGGTAACAACGCTGCAAGCAAACACGCCCATGGCAAATACCTCCTATTTCTCAACCATGATACCTCGGTACTTCCGGGTTGGTGTGATGAACTTTCACAATTAATGGAATCTAGAAATGATGTTGGCGCAGTCGGTGCAAAACTAATTCATATGGATGGCAGATTGCAGGAATCAGGTTGCTTGGTTCGTAAAGATGGTTCCACCTGGGGTTATGGCAGAAGCCATGCCAACCCCAACGCATGTGAATTTAATCATGTTCGGGAAGTTGATTTCTGCTCGGGTGCTGCCTTGATGGTAAGAGCGGATTTGTTCCGAACTTTAAATGGTTTTGATGAACGCTACAACCCCGCATACTTTGAAGATGTTGATCTATGCATGAGCATAAAAAGGTTGGGCTATAAAGTTTTGGTGCAACCACATGCCGGAGTACTACATCGAGAGAATGGAAACTTATCAGGTCGCGCATTTAAATTGTGCCAAACCAACGCACCCATCTTTAAGAAAAAATTCGAATACGAACTTTCTCTTCTTCAAGAAGAAGAATCACCCCTGCATGCACGGGATAAAAAGTTAGGCCGTAACATTCTTGTTATGGATGATTATGTTCCCGATCCCAGCAGAGGCGCTGGTATGCCCCGAACCAAAAAAATACTGCTCGACCTCGCAAGCTTAGGTCATAAAGTTACCTACATTCCATTAACCGATACCGCAACCCATAGCGCTACCGTAAAAGAATTACAGCTTCACGGCATAGAAATTTTTCATGGCCACTTTGATCTTGAAACCCTCTTTCAAGAAAGGCAAGGCCTTTACGATACGATCATGGTTTGCAAACCGCACCATGCAGAGCCAATGCTTTGGCGCATGCGCAAACATTTTCCGAAGGCTCATCTTATCTACGATACCGAAGCCATCATTTTTCAAAGGGAACTTGATAGGGCCCTAATCGAGGGGAAATCGATCGCACCAGATCACCTTGCAGACTTGAAAAATCGAGAGTTTGCAATCATGAAGCAAGCCGATACCGTGCTGGTGGTGAGTGAAGCAGATAGAAAAATCGTACTAGAAGGTTTGCAAGGGAAAAGAGTTGCGATTTATGGCCATCCGATGGAAGCCAATGAAAGCGCACCGGGGTATGAATCAAGAAAAAATCTCTTATTCGTTGGTGGGTTAACTGATGCCCATGCTCCCAATGTGGATGCGCTGGAACTATTTTTGAAAGAATCATGGCCCGAGATAAGTAATCAACTTCCTGATTGCAAAATGATCATAGTAGGAGCCAACCCTTGTAAAAGAATTATTGCAGCTGCAGGCAAAACAGCACAATTACTTGGAAGAGTGGAAGATTTACAACCGCTTTATGATCAAGCAAGAGTAGTGATCTGCCCACTGCGTTTTGGCGCAGGTATCCCCCTTAAATTGGCAGAAGCGATGGCGCATGGGGTTCCTAGTGTTGCAAGCATTGCAGCAGGCAGAGGGTTTGGAATCCAAGATGGCTCAGTGGTTGCGATTGCGGAAAACTCTAAATCATTTATCAATGAAGTAGTTCAATTGTATTCCAACAAAGAAGTATGGGAACAAAGACAATATAAAGCGCTAGAGTTTGCAAGGGAACATTTTAGCCCTGAAGTGGTACGCAACGAGTTAGAAAAATTATTCTCGCAGTCGAAATCTGAAAAGAAAATCGCTGCCTAAGTTATTGAAAAGAATTCAACCTTGCTATCATTCTCTCACCAGCCCGCTTGGGCGATAAAAGATCATTCAATTTAAGCTTTGCTGCTTCACCTATAAGTTTTGCAGCTTCAGGGTTTTCATAGACCCAGCGCATTTTTTCCGCAGCATCTTTTTCATCGGGGGAAGCCCAATGCCAGCCTTTTTGATAAGGCAGATAATCTTGATCAAGCTCAACACGATCATACTTAACTAATAAAGAAGTGTTATCGTCCATGAAATCGAGATTGCCCGAATACGCTGTAGCGATAACGGGTTTACCTAAAAGCATCGCTTCCGCAATTGTTAAACCAAGCCCCTCTGCACGATGAAGCGAAACATAACAATCACATGAATTCATGAGAGCGGTAACCTTCTCACGAGCCATATCACTAATATCGAGATAGATATTTGCCCCATCGATTGCATCGCGCAATAACTTAATCTCTTCTAAGTAATTCTTCGCACGAGAAACCTTCAATACCAGTTTAATTTTTGGCATTGAAGCAAACGCAAGCTTAAAAGCACGAATTAAACCGAGCGGATTTTTTCGCTCCATGATGCTTGCAAGATCAAAGACAAACAAAAAGATAAACTCATCTTCGTTTAATCCAAGTTCTTTTCTGGAAAGCGGCGTAAAGGAAGGCAAGGTAATCGCAGGCAACATCGGAATTACAGGAACTGATAAAACCTTAACGAGAGCCTTTTGAATATGCGTGGTCGGGGCCCAGAGCTCTTGCACACCTTGGGTTAATCCAGCCCAATGCGCAGGCGCCTCTTCGAGTTCCCAATACCAAATGGCAAAAGTGCGCTTTTCTAAAGAAGAATAAACACCCGCCCGATTAAAACAATCAGCAAAGTAAGGCTCAGGAGCCATAACAATGATGGTGTTTTTGTATCGCAATAAAGAACGAAATAATTTACCCCTAGGGCTATCACTTGGGGTCGCAGGAATGCTTCTTCGCAATACCTGATGGCCTGCTTTTTCAAAAGACTCAACAACCAATGTTGCTGCAACCTGCAACCCGGAAGGGTAACAAAAATGCCCAAGAACATTAACACCAGGGTAAATTAGCTTTTCAAGCTTTTTATCTAACGAAGGTTCGTTGATCCAGTCTGCCTTAATCCTGAATGTTTTTTTAAGGTATTGCACAAACTCAACCCAATGCTCTTCATCCTCAAGCGCATTTGGAAATAATTTTTGATACTCAGGATGATTTAGGTACACAACTGTGGTGGTCAAGGATGGAAAACTCTCCACCGTTCTAAAAAAACTGTAGATATCAAATAGAGAAAGACCATCCTCAGGTTTCAAATGATAAACCATGTAGGCAAGGAATGCCTTCATGCCAGAAAGGGTGATTCCTATAGGAAACATGGCACGAACTTCAGGCCGGTTCTCATAAAAGGTAATCACACCCTTCATGGATAATTCAAACGTATTACTGGGCCGTTCAGCAGGGATTGAAGTTGGAATGCGAAAAAGCCAATCTTTGATATTAGATTTATTCAACGACTCATCGATTTTGGGCCAGTGAAGGATATCATCGAGGTTTAGTTGGGAGGCAAACCGCCTGCGATAAATGCGCCTGATGTAACGCACCGCCCTTCGTAGCAATCCATTTTGGGAGAATAAGGAATCCAAGGAAAACCTTTGCTAAAGCTACAACTTCAATCAAGAGAGTGTATCAGATAAAAAAGCAAGTTTTGATGCAAGAGAAAAAGCGGGATTAATAATCACCTTTGATTAAAAATCGACATGGGCCCGGATACCAAAAGACTGGATGTTGCCTGTTGCGTTCGGCTCATCCCAATCTCTAAAAGTGTAGATGTAATTACCCATAATTCTCATGTTGGGGTTCCAATACCAATTCAACCCAGTGGTGATCGAATTAAGCGTACCTGCCTGCACCTGATTGCTATCAAGGCTAAGGTAATCAAAGCGCAAGCCAACTTCCCATGCACCCCAACCATTGGGCATGTTAGGGTCGGATTTATCCCTGCAAATAAAAGGTGTTTGCGGGATAACCCGATCATACGCCATGGTTTTAAGATCAATGGGTCGGTGATCATTACGAGTAAGAAAATAAAGTGTCTCGAGATAAAAACCATCAAAGGTAAGATTACCAACAGGGCTAGGGGTATTGGTATTTTGAGCATTGGGGAGAGGCGATCCATTATTAACAACATTGGTCATGTAAGAAGCAAGGTATTCACCACCAAAAGAAAAGGGTCCATAAGCAGAATGCAAATTGAAGTTAACGTAGTTAACCAAATCATCGGAAAGGAGTTCAGGCGTATTGATAAGGTAAGGTACCTGATAAGCAGACCCAGCGCGGGTAAGGGGCCTTGCAAAATAATACATATAACCTGGATCTTGCGGAATGGTTCGGATACTTCCTGCAGAACCAAGAGTTACCCAGAACTGTTCATCGGGCAGTAAAACAGGCTGCCAATTTAATCTAGCGCTAAAAGCAGCATCGCCATTACCGACGCCAAAAGCTCCGGTTCGGGTTCCTGTACGAAACAATCCAAGCCAGGCTTGAAGATGATCATCAAACATATTACGAGTTGCAGAAATCCCGGTACTGAATTGGAAAAAGTTATTGAATGCATCAAAGATGTAAGGGCGTTCCATAAATTGCAAAAAGTTACCATTCATGGAATTGGTAAAAGTAAGGAGTTCGCGTTGATGGCCGATTTTAATAGAACCAAAAATAGGTACATCATTGATACCAACCCAGGCATCAGTTAAATAAAGTGGCTGCCCAGGGTTGGGTTCCAAAGTAAAGAAATCTGAACCCGAAGACAAATCAACCTCAAATGCGTATTCAAATTGGTTGTAAATATTACCACCTGCACGAAATCTTGCCCTGCGCAGTTGAGAACCATCCAGTAATGGATTGGTAAGCGTAGGCTGCATTGCGGAAGGAAGCTGATACCACGAATTATCAAAATCGATACGCCCACCAATATTAAGAGTGAAAGCTTTATCATCAGAACGAAGTTCAAAACCATTATTCCAATAAGCTTGAAGAGAATACGAATCAGGGTCGAGGGCTTTTTCGGGAAAAAGCTTTTGCCGAACATTCAAAGGCTTACCTTCAACAGCAATGCCATCGGTTTTATTGGCATCAGCATTCTTATAAATAGGCAGGTCTGCACTAAGAAGAGCACGAAGTTCCTCATTACGCAATTCAAGGCGCTTGATGCGATCATCAATGGTCAAACCACCCAGTTCTTCCTTTAAGGGAATTTTTTGAGGGGGATCACGCGCTTCTGCCGGTTCTTCCGCATTTGAATATCCAAGGATATTCATGTTGAGAAAAAGCGTAGAAGCAATCAACCAAGCCTTGGGGCCTGCGCTTACTTTCACCATAAAATCACCTTAATACACCTTCTTTCATATTTAGAATTCGAATTGGGTTCGCATACCAAAGCTACTAAAACTGCCCGAACCACCAGACTTTCCAGCATCTCGATAATTGTAATTATAATCAGCCATCACAGCCATGTTGGTGTTGGTGTACCAATTGATGCCAAAAGTATAAGCTTGATAATTACCACCGGATGTTTTTGTAGGAATGAATGCCTGAGTGAAAAAAGGATTCTGAATATTAGAGTAATCGTATCGAAACTTAACCTCCCAAGCACCCGGGCCACGGGTAACTGAACCATCATCCGTTCTACGCCATTGGAAAGGGCGAACAGGACTGATGCGAATAAAACCAGGGTTATCAGGATTAACACTACGATGATCGCCAGGTGTAAGAAAACAAAGACCTTGAACATAAAAACCATCGTAATATTGATTGCCAATACTTTGGGCATCTCTACCGTTAGAACTGACATAGCCAGGCACAGTATTTAGGTACGCGTTATAAATTTGTGTAGCGACATATTCAGCACCAAAAGTCCAACGACCGTAGGCGGTTTGTGTGCCTAAACCAAATGCTGTTTCGCCATCTTGGCTGAAAAGAGTAGGAGTACTAATAATACGAGGGACTTGAAAACCGCTGCCAGTACGAACCAATGGCCTGTTAAAAAATTGAACTTGTGGCGCTTTAAAGAATTGGGTCTTGCCATCAGATGTGGAAACTAAAGGTAAACTACGCTCGGTACCATGAGCTTGTAAAACCCACCAATGCTGTTCTTCAGGATTTAGAATTGGGAAATAGCTAATGCGTTGATCGAAGGCTGTTCTGCCGCCACCAACACCAAAAGCACCTGTTCTTGTACCGGTTCGAAATAACCCAGTCCAAATATGAAGCTTCTTTTCAAAATAGGAATTACTGAGGGTTACACCATTATTAAACTGATTACCATCTTCAAAAGCATCAAAGACAAGAGGCCTTTCCATGAAAGGATAATAACGGTCCGAGGTTCCATTGGCAAAAGTCAAGAACTCTTTTTGATGCCCGATTCGAACCGTACCAATAAAAGGAATTTCATTCATAGCAACCCAAGCATCTGTAAGGAAAAGTGGAGCTTGAGGATCTGCAGTGGTTGTACGGAAATCGGTTGCGCCCGAAAAATCCACTTCCATTCGATATTCAAATTGTTTGAGGACGGTACCAATTGCATTCAATCGAAATCTGCGCAATGCAGACCCATCGGTCAAGGGATTATCCAAAGTGGAATTAATGTTTGAGGGAGTAGAATACCAGCCATTATCAAATTGCATCATGGGGCCGAAATTAAAGCTAAAGTTTTTATCTTCGGATTCAGCCCAAAAACCATTTTTGAAAGAGATCTTCATTGGAGCGGGATTTTTACTGGTCCCAGGAACTGCATCAACTCCCATAGCAGGAAGGGCAAGCACATTCTTAACAGGGGATTCCGCTGGATTTTTTAGCAACAAGTTATCAACATCTTCCTTTGAAGAAACCGATGGTGTAGCGCTTAAACGCTCTTTAAGAGCCTTGGAAAGCTCTTCATTTTGTTTTTCAAGACGATCGAGCCTTTGATTAAGAGTTTCTTTTTCTTCCTGAGCAAAAATAGTTGTATTCAAGAAGGAAAGAACAATAAAAATCGCTAATATACTGGCGCGAACTTGTTTCTTTAAAATGAGCACGCGAAACTCCAGGATCAAATCCTTGGGAATAAAATACATGCGTGTCGAATAAGGTAATTAAGAATCAAGTCAAACCAAGTTTGCTTAAACTTTAGTAATATTGACAAAAATTGTAAAAAAGGGAGTTAAGCTAGGGAAGAAAATCCTGCAAAGGGTTGGTATAATTGTAGAAGTTACAAATAAAAAAAGAGCCTGCACAAAACAGGCTCTTTAGGAAAAACAAAGAGTTAATTAAGTATTAACCGTGGTTGAAGCCAGAACACCGCCCGTGAAGTTCTCTTGGAAGGCGAAGAACGCATCCACAATATTAAGGTTTGAATCGAAGAGAGAAACTTGTGGGCCACCACCAGGGCCTGCTGCAGTAAGCAGGTACGGAGGATAAGTATTGGTATTGCTGTTGAGTTCACCAAGAGCCGCGCCAACACGAACACCACCAGTAAATCCAGAACCAAAAGGTTCAAGCCTAGAGACAGCCCCATTGCCAAAGTAGATTCCAACTGAACCAATAGGGCCTGAACCTGTACCCGTATAGATATCCGCAAGGCTATCGCCATCGAGATCACCTGAGCCAACAAAGACGCCGCATAGGAAAGTAGGATCGAAGGCGAAGAAACTTTGGATAGAGTTAGCACTGCCGTTTGAGATCTGCCAAACCTGAACATGAGGGCCGCCACCTTGGGCTGCACCCGTGATGATTTCATCATTGCCATCGCTGGTGCGATCGCCTGCTGCAACATTAACACCAAGATTGAATTCAGGTGCATAGGCGAAGAAATCGACAAGCTGGCTTTGGTTATTGATAGCAGCAAAGCTCGCATTACCAGCGAAAGCCTTTACACGAGGACCACCGCCAGCACCAGCGCCAACGATGATGTCATCCAAGGAATTTCCAGATGACGAAGAATCTCCGTTGATATTACCCGTAGCAAGAGTAATGCCCCCGGTAAAGCCAGGTTCGAAGGCAAAGAAGCCTGATTGAACAGTCGCGTAAGGAACGCCAGGGGTAATGGTCCAGATAACAACATGGGGGCCACCACCAGGGCCTGCTGCGGTGATAAGGTCAGGATTACCATCGCCGTTAACATCGCCGATTGCGGTTCGAACACCACCAGTAAAGCTGGTGTCGTAAGCAAAGAAGGAGAAGCCTGAACCATCAGCAAAGCTGATTTTGACAATAGGGCCACCACCTGAATCAGTGGAAACCGCAAACAACTTATTAGGGTTTTGGGATTTAGCAGCAACAGTTGAGCTGATAGATTGAATATTGGTGATTTGAATCACCACATCATTCCCACCAGTAAGAGAGGCGGTGCCGTTAGTTGCAATATTACCCGTATAGCTTATTTGGAAGGTAGCAACATTCACACCATCGGGCATATTAACGGTAAAGGTGGAATTTTGAGTAAGAGCTCTTCCACCAACAGTTACAAAGTTTCCAGTAACTACATCGGACCCATCGTTGGAGATAATTCCAAAAGCATTACCGATAGCAACATTTGCGTCAGGGGTGAAAGCTACATCCAAGATACCATTAACATTATTCTTAGCCAAGCTAACGGCACCTGTAACATTGACCTGATCAAAAAAGTTGAAAGCAACGGAACGAATATCAACCTTGTAGGTACTTTGTACACTTAAGTTACCTTGAAGATTGAGCACACCGATTGAATTGGTCAAGTTACCAGGGGACAGTTGGCCCCTAGGAAGAACATTGACTGCGCCGAGGGTACCCTTGGTGCCCCCTAATAAACCATTACCTGCCACATTGGTAACAGTAGCCCCATTGATCTTGGCATTTTCGAAGAAGAAGTTGCCATTCTCGATGGTCGTGAGAAGGCCAGCGGTATTTGCAGAACTATCGGTGTTAAGGAATACGGAACCGGTACCCTGCTTGCGAAGGGAAATATCGTTTGGAAGAATAATGATATTTCCTGAAGGAAAACCATTGGAAATGGTAATGTTAGCAATAGCAGAAGCCCCCGTGCCACCGCCACCATTAAAAGAAACAAGTGGGGAGCTACTGTAGCCAGAACCTTGATTAGTGATAGCGACAGATACCACATTTGCAGATGCACCTACAGAAGCACCAGTTCCAGTTCCACCAGTAACAGTAAGAAAATTAGTAAAAGTATACCCAGAACCAGCAGAGGTTAAATTAAGTGCAGTGATTCCTCCCGTGCCGTTAACAGCAAGAACAACGGCAGCGGCACTAGAATTACCGTTAAAATCATTAAGATTAATAGCATCATTAACAACATATCCTGTACCAGGATTAAAAATACCCGTTATAGCAGATAAACCTAAAAGAGAAGTACCCGTTGCTCCCGAGCCGCCGCCGCCCTGAATAACAACCGTAGGAGGCGTGGAATAACTGGTACCTCCATCAGTAATAAGAATAGCTGAGATAGAAGACTGAATAATATTTTGAATGCTAACTTCCCCATTCAAAAATACATTGCCACCGCCCGTTCCAGCACCAAGCACATTATTAACAGGAATAATGCTACTGGGATTAGTTGACGCAGGATAAGGAGAAAGCTGGCTGTCGTTAGCATATCGTTGTATTTGAGTCTTACCATTAATGGTAAGAGAAAAAGCATTATTATTAATCTGCCCAATAGTTGTGCCAATCTGGCTATTCGTAGTAACCACGGTATTAGCAACAAGCGAGGTTATACCAGGGCCAAAATCAAGGATTCTACCACTATTTACATTAAAAGTTGCACCAACTCGGCGTTCAGCAGGCCCCCTTACATTAAAATTTGTAGAAATAGTAAACACATCAGTGGACTGATTACCCAACTGTAAAAACCCAATATTATTAATATTATTTTGAGCGGAAATATTATTAACATCACCGGTAATAGAAATATTATTAACATCATTAGACACTTGGAAATTATTGGTAACAGTAAGATTACCCTGAATAAAAACCGTTCCTGTAAGTTCGATAAGCGAAGAAGACGAACCATTTGCAATGGTGCCTAGGAACATGTCAAACCCAGAAATACTACCGAAAACAGTAACGTCATTTGCTCTGTAAATACGCAAAGTTTCGTTAAAATTCCCAGCATAAGAAGCCATGGAAATATTACCAGTGACCAAGGAACTAGAAGCACCAGGGCCACCAGCATTTAATGAAAACGTGAACCCATTATTAACAACCGAAGAAAGAAAAATAGAGCCCGTTGAAAGAGGAAGATCCTGACTAACAGTTCTTACATTTGAATTCGGATATCCAAAAATATTAAGAATGTTTGAGGTTTGATTCGTAGAAAACCCTAGACTAAGAAACCTAGAAATTGCAACAGAACTAAAATATGTATTTAAAAAAGCACTGTTAGTAATTGAAATATCATCAAAAATAATGTCAGTGTTATTAGTATAAATCCTTGATGCAAGATTGGTGGTACCGGTAATAAGAGTGGTATCAACCCCACCATTAAAAATAAAGAAATCCATTGAACTAGTAGCTACAGACCCATTAACACCTATCGTCACATCCCCTCGATTACGAAAAACCGTGGGATTAGTATTGGTAATAATAAATATACGTTGATCATTTGCAACAGTAGAGGAAGTGCTTCCAGTAAACGAGACATTGTAATTCTTTTCAAAAGTAAGAATTTTATTAGTCAAAATGGGACCGTTAAATAAAATGCTATTAACAGAATCTAGAATAGAAATGGTACCAAAAGTTTCACTAGCAAGAGAATTAGCATTGGATGTAAGACGACCAACCTGAGAGATAGTGGCTCCGGCGGAATTAACAATGATTAATGAACCCCCATCCCCTCGTAGTTGATTAATAGAAATTACAGAACCTGTACTATTACCCGCATCAAGGGTAAGGGAATTAGAATTAGAAAAAACTCTACCTAAAGAAATAGGTCCAGAAGTACCCGTAGCGCCAAAAGTAGTTCTAATGACCGAATTAGAATTCAAAGTAAGCCCTATTTCCACATTGCCATTAATAACATTATTAGAAGCAATATTAATAGGTGCACCTTGGGACTGGATAATCCCACTAATTTGCGCAGGGGAAATTTGATTTACATTTAGACCGCCAAGAAAAGTAAGGGTATCAAGAGAATCGCCTAAAACAATCCCACCGGTATTGTTTAAATTTGTATTTTTGGTGACAGTAGTATTAGAACCTAAGAATTGCAAACCATAATTTGCATTAGTACCAGTACTATTAATAGAAGTTGCAGTTAAATTATCTTGAAAGGTAATAAACGCACCCTGTGAAATTGCCCCAATAGTTATGATGGGTTCCACCCCAACGGAAGAAAATCCCCCCACAGCTCCTTTGAAATTAATACCTCCATCATTTTTGAAAATATTAATGGAAACTGCATCAACAGTTTGATTAAAAGTTGTGATACCAGAATTAATCATATTAAAATTACTAATATCCGTACCAATTGCCCCGTTAACAGAAATGTTACCCCCCGTAATATTAATCGGAGTAGTATTAATAGTTCCATTTTGAACAGAATTAAATCTAGCAACATTAAAAGATAGGGAACTGGCCGCACCGCCTTGAGTACCAATTATCGCCTGTACAATAAGGTTAGAAGCACTGCCGTTCCCAAGAGTTAAAGAAGCAGCATCCCCTAAATAGGCACTGTTAGCTAAAGTAATAGTGCCCGATGTAGATGGGACTAAGGGAGTACTCGCAACATTGGAAGTAATAGTATTGGCCCTATTATTACTTCCAAAGGTAATATCGCCGGTATCGTAATAAATCGCTCCCAAAACCTTAAGGGAGTTATTACCCTGATTAGCTGAATTTAAAATACCTGTGGACGGAGCAGCAGCAGCAGTTTGACTATGAATAAAATCATAACCTTGGATTAAAACCGTAGACGTACCCGATGTTCCTGTTTCAACATTCTGGTTCAATCCGCTAATATTCAAAATATCGATGTCTTGATTAGGAGTAGATGTTGGTCCACCATTAAAAGAGAAAAAAACATTTGCAACATTGGGATTAATTGCATTGATTGCAACAAGATCAACATTAGTCAAATTAAAGGTATCACTACCACCATTTTGTTGAACTTGTAATCCAGTAAACTGATTAGGCCCAATAGCGGTAGGATTAGAAATTGCAATATCGATAGTATTGTTAATCACCTTCGAACCATAAGCAAACCCAGTAAGGCCAAATACCAAATCGCGAATATTCAGAATGGTTTCACCCAAAGCATTGGTCTTAATTTCAGTTGTGACATTACTAGCCTTATTGTCACCAAGAACATTTAAAACATTATTGGCATCAACAAAAACACTTGTTCCAGTAGCATAACCAACGAAGGTGATAACTACATCGTTGCCATCCCCGCCCGAGTAAGAAATACGAAATTGTCCGCCTGAGGCAAAAAATGTATCACCTTCATTAAGAACAGCATAAGTATTAGAAGCAAGATTAACGAGCCCCGAAAATCGACCTGCAATAGGTAAAGCATCGGTTTCCCTGATAATAGTGAATTGACTTCCAACCGTGACAGTAGAACTTCTAAGAATTGGATATAAAATTGGGTTGTTAGTTAGAACAAAACCAGATTGAGCAACTACTTGATCCTGAGTAGAACCAGGAACATTACCTAAGATTTCAGGGTAGTAAACAGACTTTCGAAGGTCTGGTGGAAGAGCAGGATTAGTTTCTTCGAGTGTCAAAGAACTAGTGAAAGTAAGGATCCCTGCTCCATTAGTATTCAGAAGCCCACCTGGAGCTAAATTACCTTGGATGCGAGTGTTACCACTGATAATCCCGATGCCGGTTACAGTTGTATTTTCATGAAAGATAGCACCACCAGTAAAATTAATAGTAGCACTTGAACTATCACCTAAAATAACGGTTCCTGTATTGTTAAAATCTGATAAAGCTGCAGGAGGGGTAGAACCAAATACATTAGCCGAACCAAGAATTTGTATACCATAACCGCCACTATTTGCAGTAATTGCAGTAGGGGCGCTTAAAAGACCTATGTTGCCGGAAAATTTATATTGGCCAGCGCCCTGATTTGCATCCCCACCAGTTGCTTGAAGAACAAGGCTTTTAACTTGGACAGAACCGGTTGAATTAAAGTTTTGACAATCATTAATAATCAGAGTTCGATTCACTCCAATCACCGATTGAATATTGATGTTACCAAGATCAATATCAGGAAGGATACCTGCCCAAAGGGTAAGATCTGACCCCA
This sequence comes from Gemmataceae bacterium, assembly GCA_044337875.1. Classification (GTDB taxonomy): domain Bacteria; phylum Planctomycetota; class Planctomycetia; order Gemmatales; family Gemmataceae; genus UBA969. Next base: position 248,126 of record JBIIMS010000007.1, on the reverse strand, counting down.
AAGCGGTATTACCTGGGTTATCGAGCAATTGAATTTGGCCTGCAATATCGAGATTACCATTCTGAGCCTGAATAGTAAAATTGCGATTAATAGTACCTGAATTTGCAGACCGAACTAAAACATCTCCATTAATCGAAACATATTGACTGCTGACAATATCCATAAAAAGATTGGTGGGTCCAGTAATAGCTGAGGCATCAAAAAAACCATTTTGTGAAGTAATAGAACCATTAGGAGGATTTAAAGGTATGTTAACCGTACCTAAAGTTAAGGAACCTTGATTTGCAATAGTAATATTATTCCCAACAGTAGCAGTTTGGCCACATATGAAAAGATTGTACAAACCACCTGTTGTAGCAGCACTAAAATTACCACCCACATTAAAAGTCAAACCGGCAGTAGCAGTTGTTATTGCATCACGATTGATATAAATCTGTGCCCCGGGAGTAACCTTATTTCCAAGATTCGTAATCGAAAAACTTCCAGTGGCGGTTACATTTTGATTAAAAGCTATAACCGTTGTTGGAGCATTTGTAGTGTTCGTCATCGAAATTGTAGTTGCACTAACATTTGCTTGGGCAGTAAAATTTTCAGAATCTAAAACAGTAAAGCTATTTTTTAAAGAAACAACACCTTGAATATTTATATCACCTTGAGTGCGCATGGTTAACGCTGAATTACCCGAGAAAGAAGTGCCCGTATTAGTTGTAGAAGTGATCGCAATTATTTCAGTTGGCCCTGTACTACGTACAAAAAGTGGAGTATTGACAATTAACTGATTATTAATTGCGATAGAATTTCCACTGGAAGAGGCCTCAAAGGCAACGCCAACGCTAGTGCCAAACGACGAAGAAAGAGTCATTGGACCGTTATCATTTAAGGTCAAAGGGACGGGCAAAACACCGCTGCCATTGGCCTGAATAGTTGCTAGAGCGCCTGTGGCGCTACTATTTATTAATGAGCTAAAATTATTTATGCTTACAAAGTTTTGCTTTGAAGCAGTCAAACCTTGAAAAGTAAAGGTGTTTTTTCCTGCAGGGCTACCTAGGCCATCCCCATCCAATGATATGAATACAGAATTGAGATTATTGATCGGGATTGCCCTAAAATCAAGGCCCGTGACAATATTTAAAGTGTCATCCCCATCCCGCAAATTAACACTTAAACCAGTAAATGCTTTTGCTGCAGCATTAGTAGCAAAGTCAATCGTAACGGTATTATTTACAGCTGTAACACCAAACACCGTGCCAGTAAGAGTGGTATTCGCTTCAGTAATAGTCAATTGGTTGTTAGCCAGAGTTAGAGTAAGATTATCATTTATACTAAGTGGAACGAGAGGATCGTTTCCAATTATTACTATTTGACCTGCACCATTGCTGGTAATGGTGGTTGGCGTTAACCTATTTTCAAGTTGTTCAAGGTCAATATTCCGACTAAAAGAAGGCCTTCGACTATTTTTTTTAAAAGAACCAAACACTGAATTTGCTAGCTTCCGCATCCATGAAGGCTTCATCTTATATCTCCTGAATCCATACGGCTGCAGGGCCCCGTGTTTAACACGACAAACCCAACCTGTCTTCCTGACAGTCCATGCCTTATTGATTAATTCGACTATGCGGATTATCTTCCCCAAGCAATACAATGCCTCAATAAGACAAATTTATTGGGTTAGTATGAAAAAGAAGAATAATCAAAAGAAATGTAAAAATTGGTACAGCCACCCTATTTTTCATAGGATGGCTGCGATTTTGTAAAGATTACTTAAAGTATGGTGGTGTTAGCAAAAACACCCAAAGTTACATTAGGGTTCAGCACAAATAATGAGTCAACAAGGCTGAAATTGGTGTTATATAAATTTACTTGTGGGCCACCGCCAGGGCCTGCTGCTGCCATCAGGTAATTTGGGGTAGTTCCAGCCAAGGTACTAGAGGAAATACCAACTCTCACTCCGCCTGTAAAGTTACCAAAAGGATTTAAGTAATGAATCCCACCAGAAGGTGCACCAAAAGCAACCGCCACGGTAGCTTTGGTACCTGGTCCGGTACCTACAAAAATGTCATCATAGGTAGAATTGGTAAAGCTTCCCCCTGCAACATAAATACCGCCAGTAAAGGTAGTATCAAATGCAAAGAAGTTTTGAATCACAACTTGATTAAATTGGCCAGGTGCAGTTTGTTGCAGCTGGAATACCGTTACATTAGGGCCACCACCAAAACCTGCACCCGTTACAATTTCATCAATTCCATCACCCGTACGATCCGCCGATGCTACAGTAACACCGCCAGTAAACTGCGGGGCGTAAGCAAAGAAGTTGACCAATACCGTGCTTTGATTAATTGCAAAAGCTTGAGCGCCTGCAAATGCAGTAATTCTAGGACCACCACCAGGGCCAGCGCCTACGATGATGTCATCATAGACCAAACCAGTTGTAGGGTTTACATCACTATTCAAATTGCCGCAAGCAATATAAAGCCCGCCGGTAAAGTTGGACTCAAAAGCAAAGAAGCTAGCAACTTGCATTGGGGTACCAGTACGGAGGTCCCAAATCTTAATATGAGGCCCACCACCTATACCAGTAGCGGTAACGAGATCAGAAAACCCATCGCCATTGATATCACCCATTGCGATACGAACACCGCCTGTAAAATTCTGATCATAAGCAAAGAATGATCTTGTATGACCATCAGAATAATTAACAGTAACTAACGGGCCACCACCTGCATCAGCAGCGGTAGCAAAGGTTTGTTTAACGCCAGGAACAATAACGACAGGTGCAGAAACCACGCTGGTAACCGTAAGGGTAACATCGTTGCCAGTGCCACCAATGTAGGAAATTTGGAAGGTATAATTTCCAACGGTATATAAACTACCCTGAGGTTGATTAAGGAAGGTCCCACTAACAGCATCTGTTGCATTATTACTAATAATGGTAAACACATTTCCTACTGTAAGATACTGGCCAGCAGTAACACTTAAAAGAGCATTATTAAGTGAAACTAAACCAGTCACACTAAGTTGATCACTAATTCCCGAGACAGTACCAACCTGAAGCCCAAAAGTCATAAGTGAATTTAATGAGGTAGTTCCAACATTAAGAGTTCCAACATTGTCACCAGGGAGAATAGAACCTGAAAGCCCATAAATCTGGCCTAAAGAACCAGTTCCCGCAATTGCGCCGCCTGAAATGGTAGTAGAGAGAACGCTTGAAAAATCATCGACAACGGTAACCGTGCCTAAATTGACAACAAAACTCCCCTGGAAAGCTGACCCAGTATTCGTGACTAATCTTAAACCACCTGCACCGGTTTTGGTAATGCGCTCACTAGCTTGAACCAACAGAACCCCTGAGAAAACGCTATCTTGACCAAGGTCAAGAGAAACCACGCCAATATTGTTGCCACCTACCATAAAATAACTAAGGAGATTAATTGCGCCGCCAGTAACAATGCTACCCTGCGCAATAAATCCGCCGCCACCAGTTTCCGTTATACCTGAACTAACCAGAGTGGTCGAAGAATTCAAATTGCCAACGGTAGTTGTGCCCGTATGACCAAGTGTGGCAAGTCCTAAAATTTGATTATTAGAACCAGAAATAGAAACATTATAGGAATTAGTTGTTGCAGAAGTAGTCAAAGCCCCATTAAGAATAATGTTATTCAAAAAACTAATCGTATTGATGGCATCAGTAACTGCAAAAGAGCCCGCATTTAAAGTGGAATTAAAAAGAACTCCTGAAGCAGAATTAACGGTAATGTTCCCTATGGGCAAAGATGCGCCTACAGCAGCTTGAAATAAAAAATTAGCATTACTATTACCATTAAGAGTAATATTTTTAGGTCCACTATTATTACTGTTAATGGTATTTAAAAAAGTAACATTATTCGTGGTATTACTGGTGACAACAATATTGGACTGCAGTTCAAGGGGATTAGAAACAGTAATAGCTCCGATACCTGAAGTTAAATTGGAGGATAAAAGAATAGTTCCACCACCAGACCCACCAAGAGAAATAGCCCCCTGATCTGTGACAATATTTGCTCCGGTCCCAATAACGAGCAGGCCTGAATTATTAATAAAGATTTGCGCATTATTAGTACCAGTAACAGCGCCATTAAGCACTACATTACCATTGCTGGTATTGGTGACAATGGATAGGCCAGCGAACTGGCTATAAGTTTGTGCAGCCATGAATGTGACAGCATTATTTGCTTGTGTGATTGTAAAGGAATTGGCACTGATAGTTGAATTCGATGTAAGCTTATTGGTGTTATTAACAAGGATAGCGCCAACAGGGGCGATAGAACCAATCGCACCATTAAATAAAATGTTACCAGTGCCAGCGGTTAATTGAATATCAAAAAGTCCATCTAAAGTAGATGTAAAAGTGATATTATTTCCAAGGCCTAATATACCAAGGGAGTTTGAGGACATAACAACAGATTGATTTAATGTAACTGTTGAAGCAAAAGAGATTGGAAAAGAATTTGTTGAAATAACAAGATCACCAATTGCTCCATTAACACCAATTGCAGTTGTTCCCGCCCCACTTTGTGAAAAACCACCACTAAGAATAAGATCTTCATTAATGGCTAGTGCTGCGGAATTATTAATAATTACACTACCTAAATTAGAAGTAATAACTGCAGGTGAACTGGTTGCCGCATTCCCCAAGCTAACGCTTCCAATGGTACTAAAAGTAGAAATCGTAAGCCCATCAACATAATTTAAATTAATTGTGCCAGAACCATTGAAAGGGCCCTGAACAGAAGCACTTAAAGACTTAGCAAAAACATTTCCAATAGAGACGGAAGCAGCCTGCTGTGAACCAATGGTAATCGCACCCAAAGGCAAAGTTGTAGAACCAACATTACCGGAAAAAGCAACTGCGCCTGAAGTTAAAATAGTTAGGTTTTGAGAAGAAATTGAAACTCCTTGAACATCAGAGTTAAAATTAACACCACCAGAACCTAATCCCGTGCTGATAAAAGTTGAAGACTCCAAAGTTACCACTGAATCAAAAACAATGGGGCCACCAATGGTAGTAATGGCACTGCCATTAAGACGATTGGAACCATTGGCACCTGCTCGTAAATAAACAGAACCAGAACCTATGCTGATCTGCCCGCCATTGTTGATATTAACATTACTAAGATTAGTGCCATCTGCAACAAGCCTGACGAGCCCAGAACCAACAGAAGTAATGGCTCCAGAGTTAGAAACGGTTATTGAATCAAGATTAGCTGCAACCTGCACATTGTTTGATACATCGGTAGTAAAAGCACCAGCATTTTTCATTACTACATTACCGCTGATTATCAAACTATCTGCGCCAAGCGAAGAACCGCCTGCAACAGAAAGGACATCAACCTCAAATCCAAAATCGGGCTGAGCAATTGCACCAATAATATTTCCATTCAAATTTCCCAAGGTGATGAGGTCATTACCTTGACCCCCATAAACTAAAATTTTGTTAAAAGCTGTGAGATTAAGAGAATTTACTTCCGCAAGGGAAGTATTGAAACCGCTAGAAAATAAAGCTGCATTTCCATTAAAAACAGTACCACCAGCTCCAGTAAACTTAATGAAGTTACTAGTAGGGGAGTCTTGACTAACAGTAAAGGTATTTGTTTCGCCACTGGAAGTATTAGATTGGATTTGCAAAACCCCTGCAACGAGGTTTAAGGAAACTGTTTGTGAAGGGGTAAGCCTGTCTTCAAGGTTTAAAATCTGTGGGCGAAAATAATTCCCAGAGTTATATTTGCTAATCGAAGGTTTCTTTTTCCAAAGTGAGGATACTATTTTCTTGAACATCGGTATGCCCTTCCCCAAATAGATTGAATCTGTTTGGAACTAATTCCTTGTACCCACTATCAATTTGCTTAAATCCAGTAAACGCAAACCGCTTAAGATCCATCACGCAGGTACTCACTATGTATGTAATACCTAAATGACCATGTGGCAAAAGCGTTGGGCATGAAGAGGAAGAGATATTTATTTTTATTCCCACGCATTCAACAAAGATAAAAAGGCTTTCGCCATTGCCAAAGTCGGCAAGCAAGAAAAAAAAGAAAAGACCCCGATAAGCCTTAAGCATATCGGGGTCTTTTTAAGAAATAGTTAAATTAGACTAAAGTGTTGTATTCATAAATAAGTGTTGTGTTCATAAACAATCCGCCATTAAACAATGGGTTGATGGCAATGTAGGAATCAATGGTAGCCAAGGAGCTGTTAAAGATATTAACCTGAGGGCCACCACCAGGGCCTGCTGCTGCTGCAAAAGCTTCCTGTCCCAATGAATTCACCACAACGCCAACTCTAGCTCCACCAATAAAGACATTAGTAAAAGGCAATGCGGTTGGCCTAGCCCCTGTAGAAAAGAAAGCTGCTACTTGAGTTGTTGTTCCAAATCCAGTGCCAGCTATAATATCTGCAGTTCCATCACTGTCCACATAACCTGCAGCAATAAATATTCCACTGGTAATACCAGTGCTGAAAGCAAAGAAGTTGTCAATTAATTGACCCGCTGCATTAAATGACCTGATATTTGGCCCACCGCCTACTCCAGCACCTGTAATCACTTCATCACCTGGTTGTGTATCACGATTTCCTGCGGAAACAGTGACTCCACCGGTAAAAATCGGATCGTAAGCAAAGAAATCCATTGCAGGTGCAATAGTATTAATAGCGTAACCGGCAGCACCATTAAATACTTTGACTCTTGGCCCGCCCGTTTGACCTGCACCAACAATAACATCAGCATAACCATCAGCGTTGATATCACCAGTTGCAACATAAACCCCACCCATGAAGGTTGGTTCGAAGGCGAAGAAACTAGCAATTGTTACCGGTTGACCACCCCGAAGATCAAATACTTTGATGTGGGGGCCCCCGCCCACTCCGGTGCCTGTAATTAAATCAGCATAACCATCATTGTTAACATCACCAATTGCGACCCGTACGCCTCCTGTATAGGCAGAGCTATAAGCGTAGAAAGAAAGATTAGTACCGTTTGTGTAATTAATCTGAACCACTGAGCCGCCACCGTAATCAACTCCGGTTGCAGAAAAGTTAGGTGGCAGAACAGGATTTATAATGCTGTTAACGGTAAGAACAACATCATTACCTGTGCCTCCTTTATAACTAATTGTGAAAACGGTATTTCCCACCGTGATGGAAGAGCCTTCACCAAGGCCGTTGAATTGACCATTAATAGGCACGGTATTACCATTATTAATAATGGTTATTTGCTGACCAACAGCCAATCCAGTTGCGGAAGTAATACTAAGAATAGAACTACCTAAAGAGGTAACACCACTGGTGACACTAACCTGACCAAAAGATCCGACATTTGCACCATTGATTTGTGTGACAAAAGTATTGCCTGAGGTAAGTGTCAATTGACTGCCAATAGTCAGGGTGCCTAGACTAGAACCAGGGGATACATTACCTGTTGCACCAATAACATTAAACACCTGCCCTGTACCTTTTAAGGTACCTCCGCCTAGGTTAACAGTTGCATTGTTATAAAAGGCGCTAACTTGCAAACTACCTGTATTAATCTGGAAATTTCCAGAAAAAGGGGAATTTGCAGAAAGAACCAAATTCCCTGCACCTCCTAAGGTAACAATACTGGTCCCGCTCATAGCCCCGCTGATCAAATTTGAAGTAGACGAGAGATTAAGGCTTAATGGGGCGGAAATATTAACCGGGCGTTGAACGGTAAAAGAACCCGATGCAGTAACAATACCCTGCATATCAAGAGAGCCCGCATTATTAAAAGAAACTGCGCCGCTAAACAAAGTAGTGTTACTTAGCGAAACTTTTCCTGCATTAAGGAAGTTAGCCTGACCACCGATGGCGGTACTATTCCCCAAAAAAGTAAGACTATAATTCGCAGCGGAAGTATTCAATGCAGTTTGAACCAATACAGTTCCTAAGAACCGAACATCACCATTAACATTAGAAAAGTTCAAGGTTGAGGTATTAAGGTTCCCATTAAAACTAGCCGCTATACCATTAAGATTATTATTAATGGCACTGCGCAACTCAAGGACCCCAACCCTATTGGTGGCACCTACATTACCATTAAAAGTAACTGTTCCAGAAGATTCAACGGCGAGATTACCTAAACCATCAACGGTACTTGCAAAAAAGATAGAGGCGGGAACGGTACCATTGGTGGAGCTTAATAATGTGTTCCCAGAAAGATTGACCGGCGCATTAAAATAGATATTAGGATTTCCATTACTTGCGATGGTTATGGTAGGAGAAGAGGTATACCCTGAACCGCCATTGGTTACGGTAATTGAAGTCACAACTCCATTAGTAACATTAGCAACAGCGGTGGCGTTAGCGCCGCCCCCACCGGTGATCGTAACTAAAGGAGCGGACAAGTAACCACTTCCACCTGAGGAAACCGGAATACTGACAATTTGCCCGCCTGCAATAGTGGCAATACCAGCAAGTGCAATAGTATCACCAGTGGTTATAATATCACCCGCAAGAGAAACAGGGCCGGTTCCTGATTGTGTAAAGAACCCATTAGTTATGGTTATATCAGCAGCATCAGAAAGGGTAAATGTCCCAGCATTCTGGATAAAAACACTGCCAGGGGCCGTTATTTTTCCCTGTAGATTGATAGTAGCCTGAGGAGAAGAGGTATTAATCGTAAGGCTATTACCCGTAGTGTTATTAAAAATCATTTCGCCGGTGATTACTACAGGGCCATTTGCATTAATTATCGAAAGAGATTCAGCAAAAATATTTCCCAGCATGGTAACAGTAGTTGCAGTATTAACAACAATGGGCCCGATAGAGTTAAAACCAAGCCTGCCGCCAAGCAAAACATTACCGCCAGAAGCATTGAGGGTAAAACTAAAATCACCATCAACAATATTGTTAAAAGTAATATTGCCACCATTTGAATTTATGGTGGTGTTAGAAATTAAATTGACAGCATCGGTAAACGAAACTGCAGAATTTACAGGCAGTACATTAGTGCTGGTAATGGAAAAGGGAGTTCCAGTTACGCCAAAAAAGACTGTTCCGCCTCCGGATTGAGTAACCGGTCCATCTGAAGTAATGTTGGCGGTAAGTTGCAAAATTCCAGCATTGGTAATGTTAACAATGCCACCGTTGGTGGTAGTGACTGCTGCGATTTGGGTGCGATTGCTGGAACTGGTGTTGATAATATTTAAACCCAAAGCTGTATTATAATTTTGAGCAGCATTTATAACTAAATCACCAGCAACTTTAGTAGTCAATGATTCGGCATTAATGACTAGGGCTTTAGTACCAGTGGTCAAACTCGATAGAGTCACAAAAGAGGTGATAATATCACCTAAAGAAGTTAAATTACCTAATGATCCATTAAGGGTAAGATTGCCCCCAGCCAACAAGGCAAGATCAAACGCATTGCCACCTAAACTGTTTACAAAACCAAGAGTGATATCTGCTGTGCTGGCAGTTCCCGCGTTGAGTGTTAGAACAGTATTTAAAGTACTTGCTCCTGTAAAAATAATATCTTGATTTCTAGTGGTAATAACCAACGGGGCTCCAGCAAGGGTACCAATAGAGACGGCGCCTGCGGTAGTCTGGCTGAAAATACCATCTAAAGTCATACTTTTAGTGATACTAAGAATACCCGCATTGTTAATAACAACTCCCCCTACAGATCCAGTATTGCTGACTACACTTCCTAGCGTGATATTACCTGTGCCAATAGTCGTTAAAGTAAGGCCACCACCAGAATAAATCTGATCAACCGTTAGAATAATGTCGCCAGTGGTGGTTGCATTAAATAAACCAACATTCAAAGTTTTTCCAGGTGTTAAGGCATTATCAAAAGAAAGCGACGAAGGATTATTGATCGTCGTACTAATCTGGCTAACTGCAGAAGAAGAGCCAACATTATCTTTAAAAGTTACTACTCCAGCAGTATTGAGAAGAAGAGTTCTAGATCCATCTAAAGTGCTGTTAAAAATAATCCCTTGGCCATTACCTGTAACCAAAGTTGTATTCTGACTCAGCGTAGTGGGGGAATTAAAACTGATACCCTGATTCATGGAAAGTGTAATGCTATTATTTATGCCTAGCTGAATAGTCGAGGTAGGAGAAACATTAATTTCATTAAGGACACCATTGGTTATATTCCCCCCGATTAAAAGCTTCCCAGAATGGGAAAGTTGTAGTGGGGCATTGGTAGCTAGGCCGATATTACCTGAAAGAGTGATATTCCCATCATTAATGGTACTAAGATTAAGACCAAGCGAAGAAGAAGTATAATTTTGGGTACCCCCAAAAGAGATATCTCCACTAACAGGCGAAGTAGTAACCAAAGATCCTGCAAACACATTACCCACCACTACCAATCCAGTGCCTCCACCAGAAATATTTATATCGCCCAATGCGGTAGTATTACCAATATTGCCTAGAAAACTAATCAAGCCTTGTGAAGTTACGGTAAGAGAGTCAGGCCCTTGAATGGTAACAGCACCGGAAAAAGGCGAGGTATAGCCTGTGCCTGGGTTATTAACAGTAATCGAAGTAACCACACCCAAGGTCACATTAGCAGTTGCAGTTGCACCAGTACCATTGCCGCCGGTAATACTAATTGCAGGCGAACTTGAATAGCCACTTCCCCCACTTGCCACAGGAATACTTGTGATCTGACCAGTTCCAACGGTTGGAGTACCGCTAAGGGCCCGTACTGGGAAAGTCACCGTAGGCGCAGAGGTATAACCAGTGCCGGGATTGTTAACCACAATGCTAGTAACAGTTCCTGCCCCATTTATGATTGCTGTTGCTGTAGCTTGAATGCCCCCAACTAGATTCGGAGCGGAAATAGTTGCAATTGGCGCAACAGAATAATTAACACCTGATCCGGGTGTAGGGGTTATAGTTGTAACTGAACCTGCATTAACAGTAGCTGTAGCAGTAAGTCGCCCTGGAATCGTAACAGTAGGCGAAGAGGTGTAACCACTTCCAGGATTGGTAATATTAATTGCAGTAACAACATTGCCTGTCAATGTGGTAGTTGCAGTAGCCCCAGTGCCGCCGCCACCCGTTATTGTTGGAACAGGAGCTGTAACATAATCGCTACCCCCTGAAGCCAATGGGATACTTGTGATTTGACCAAAATCGGTGATTGGAGTTCCAGCAATTGCACCATTATTATCATTCACATTACCACTAAAAGTAACATTTGCAGTGATACTATTACCCGTATTAATAGTGGTGTTGCTTCCCAAAATTACATTAGAATTGAAATTAATAGATCCGCCATTAGTTGTAACAGCGTTGCCATTAAGTATGATATTGCCGGTAGGATTCGAGGTTAGCGTTGCAACCAAAGTCACAGTGCCCGAAGTCGTGGTGATGGTGCCACCATTTGCAATGGTGACATTACTCGCAGCAAGAGAGTTTGCAACTAAAAGAACATTTCCTGTACCTGCAGTAGAAATAGATCCAGTAGTTGAAACAGTAGCTTGTGCTAGATTAATCGAAGAATTAGCATTATTGCTGGTGGCCAAACTGCCAGCACCCTTAAGAATTAATGCTCCATTTACGGTAAAAGTATCGGAACCACCAGGCACCGTGCTGGAATCCACAAATACATCAAAATTTGCAGCAGTCTGCATTGCGGTGCCATCAAAATTAGCGATAGTGAAAAAATCATCACCAGTATTTCCAGTAAATTTAAATCCAGCCATCTGAACAGCATTTAAATCAATAGTTGCAGTTTGAGCAGTTCCCCCGGAAACAATTAAGTTACCACTGGTGCCATTGGTAAGAGTAATGGTGTTACCTGCACCGGCATCAACTTGAATAACAGTGTTACTAATATTCGAGACAGTGATATTGTTGGCGTTGGCTCCAACCCCGGTACTGGTCATTAATAATTCAACTGAACTATTAGCTAGATTAACGGTACCTGTAAAAGCGACGGGATTAACCCTGCTTTCCAAGCCCATTAAATCTGGTGTAAAAAACCTGGAACGCAGGTTGGGGTTATTCTTTGACTTCTTCAGGTTTAACCAGGAGAAAGACATTACAAGTGCCTCGCAAAACAAAACTAGGGTGTTCGATTGGAAAACTATAAAGTCCTCCATGTAAACCAACTTTAGCTTTCTTTTTGAAACTACATCTGAAAAGTGAGCCCATCATTTTACTTATATTTGCAGGTTTTCAGCTTTAACTATTAAGAAATGCGTTAAAAGAACAATTGGAAGTTCCGCTACTTCCAAAAAAATAAGACGACAAGCATTAAAGCTTATCGTCTTATGAATTATTTTTAAAATCTTTAGATTTTGACTCAACTTATCGAGGTGTTGGGAAACACACCACCGGTAAAGTTAAGAGGGAAAGCAAACAAGCTATCCACTGCAATCAGGTTTCGATTATAGATTTGCACCAGTGGACCACCGCCAGGGCCAGCTCCAACAACCATGTACTGGTTATTGTTGTTATCCTTAGCAACACCCACCCTTGCCCCACCTGTGAATTCTCCAAATGGATAAACTATAGCTTGATTGCCATTTCCATATCTTACATTCACCATGCTAGGCAGGTTTGGAGCTGAATTGGTACCGGTGAAGATTTCATCGTACCCATCATTATCCAAGTCTCCCGCCCCTACATAAACACCGTTGCGAATTGCAGGATCAAAAGCCATGTACTCAATAACCGAGTTAGGGGTGTTTGTGTTGCTTAACTGGAATGCTCGTACATGTGGGCCACCGCCAGGGCCTGCGCCCGTAATAAGCTCATCAGCACTGTTGGCTGCACCAACCACATTGCCCGCTGCAACGGATACCCCACCCGTAAAGGCTGGTGAGTATACAAAGTAATCGCAAAGCTGATTATTCAAGTTCACATAATTTGCACCACCCGAGTAAGCAATCACACGAGGGCCACCGCCAGGGCCTGCAGAAACAATCAAGTCTGCAATGCCTCTGCCAGAGGCGGAAACATCGCCATTCAAGTTGCCCGCTGCAACATAAACCCCACCCATGAACTGAGGTTCGAAGGCAAAGAAGTTAGCAACCATGGTGACGCCACCCGAAGAGGTCACATTAAAGACCCTAATATTCGGGCCACCACCAGGGCCTGTGCCGGTGATGATTTCATTGGTACCATCGCCGTTGAGGTCACCCATGGTTACACGAACGCCACCACGATAAGCCATGTCGTAAGCATAAAAGCTAACGGAAGAGCCATCGGTGAAGTTGACCTTAACTTCAGGGCCGCCGCCTGCATCAGCACCCACTGCAAACAAGGCGTAAGGCCCTGTAGGCGTTGGTGTTGGTGTAGGTGAAGGTGAAGGTGTAGGCGTCGGTGATGGCGCAGGGGGCGTAGGCGTTGGTGCGGGTGTTGGACTAGGCGTTGGGCTAGGCGTTGGGCTAGGCGTAACCGAAGATACCGTCAGTAATACACCATTAGAATTATAAGTTACCAAGAAGGTAGTATTTCCAGTAGAAATCGTACTAACTGCATTGGAAAATTGTCCGGTGGTTGAGCCACTAACAATTTGGAATTGCTGGCCAACCTGAAGGTTTCCAGCCGCAGTAATGTTAAGCACTGCATTGGCCAAACTTGCAGAGGTATTAACTTTGATCTGATCAAACTGGCCTGCAGAAGCCCCATTTATCTCCACATTGTAGGTTGCCTGAGCGCCGGTGGCCCCTAAAGTTGCAGTACCTACTGTTAATGTACCAGGGCTATTGCCAGGAGAAACAACGCCACCGTTAGCGGTCAAGTTGCTAATGGAACCAGTACCACTGATTTTACCTGCAGCGCCCACACTTGCATTTGCGTTAACAAAATTGGCATTCACTGCGACATTGCCAGCATTCGCATTAATAGTTCCTGTATACCCAGTTGAATTTCCAGTGAGCAATAAGCTACCAGCACCATTCATGGTTAAGGAGTTACTGCCTGCAACCGCGCCAGAGAGAGTGTTGGTGCTACTATTCAAGGTTGCGGTGGTAGACCCAAGGATATTCACTGGCTTAGATATATTAACCTGACCATTTGCAATAATCGTTCCCTTAAGATTGACTGCTGCAGGGAAAGCCGCACCAAAGCCATTGGTGAATGTGGTACTACCAGAAGCGGAGTTAAGGTTAAGATTTCCAAGGTTATTAAAGCTGATAGCTCCAGTTATGGAATTGGTAGTTCCAAGAATATCCACATTGTAATTGTTGAGGCTGGTAACAATCTGGCCTGTGAGGGAGAGATTACCCCCAAACTTAATTGTTTTGGTAGCTGCAGTATTAGCAATGTTTACATTAGAACCATAAAGCTGGCCTAAGAACTCAACGCCCTGCTGGGAGTTAGTAATATTGATTGCACCGAAGTTAGTAACCCCACCCACATTACCCGTGAAACTTACCAATCCGCCTGCATTTACAATAGTTAACCCGCCCGCAGTACTATCCACCGAGGCGACCGTGATGTTCGCACCGGTGGTCGTACCAGAATTAAGCAAAAACGATTTGCCGTTCGTGTTGACTGCATTAAGAGTGATAACAGCAGCAGCAGTATTACCTGAATCGATTGAAGCATTATCAATAAGGTTGATACTCAGCGTAGAATTACCAAGGATAATTGCCCGGCCAGTGGCTTTCAGGGAACCAGCCAAGCCAATCGTACCAGAACCCGCGGTTGCTGTTACACCATTGGTGAAGGTTGTTAAGCTGCTTGCGTTCTTGCCGAAGGAAACACCAGCCGTATTGGTAAAGGTGGTTGCGGAATCAACCGTGGTGTTATTTTGGAAACTGACTGCATAATTTTTTGCTGCTGTGCTGATCGTAGAAATGATCACATCGCCCGAGAAAATAACTGACCCCTGACTTGATACACCAGAATTATCGTGAAGTGTCAAGGTATAACTATTAGCGCCATCAGTGATGGAACCAACAATAATAGTGCCCGTACCGCTCTGAAGTGTGGAATTTCCTGCAAGGGTAACCGCACCAATATCGAGCAGATTATTAGTCGTGACAAGCTTGCTATTTAAGTTAACAACTCCAGCCTTAGCAGTCAGGCCACCAGTGAAAGACAAAGTATCAAAAAGATCTCCGCCATCACCAAAGGTTGTTGCACCTGTATTGAAGAAGGTGGATGCGATAGCACCCGTAACATTAGTGTTACCTAACAAACTAACTGCGTAGTTCTGTGCAAAGGTTTCAATCTGACCAATATTGACAGTGCCATTTATAACCACCAAACCACGAGAATTCGAGGTATTATCTTGTAAGGCTAACTTTCTAGTTGAACCCGAAACACTGGCGATGGTGAGGGTGCCAGTTCCAGATTTTACGGTTGCATCTAATGCCAGTGTAACTATACCAAGATTCATTGCGCCAGTAACTGTTCCAACTGTTCCTGAAAGAGTGACAGGGGAAGCTGTTGCGATCAATCCATTAGTAAAGATACTGACATCTGAAACGCTATCACCAAAAATAACGCCGCCGGTATTGTTTAACAACGAAGAACCCGTCAGGACATTGTTGGAACCAGTGAAATTGATATTGAAAGCGTTGGCCTTTGCAACGATGGAATCAATGGTAAGGTTGCCGTTAAAATTCACATTACCAGTGCCATTACCAGGCTGCAAACTAAGCTGATAGGCAGGAGATCCATCAGAAACCGCACCGTTAAAGTTAATTGCTCCTGTGTTGGAACCTACCGAAGAATTTGAAATTAAATTTACAGAAGTATCGCTATCTCCAAAAGTAAGCGTACTAGTACCAGTGGTTGTAATTGCAGCACCCAGATTTATAATACTGGGCGAAGTTGCGACCATCCCGCCAGTGAAAGTGATATTATCGGTCGAAGCATTTCCCAATTGAAGAATGCCGGTGTTATAAAAAGTAACAAGGTTCGTAATGGTGGTGGCACCAAGAAGATAAAGATTATAACCTCTTGTTGAGGTTGAGTCAGAAGACATGTTTAATCCACCCGCAGTCAACAACCCGTTGAAGCGAATATCTTTGCCGGTAACGGTGCTCACAATTTCGACATCGCTAGCAACATAAACCGAACCGTTGAAAGTTGCACCATTACTGTTTTGAATTTTCAGCAAACCTAAACGGGTGCGTTCTCCGATATTACTATTAATCAAAATGGTGCCCGAAGTGCCAGTGTTTAAGATGATCCCCTGCCCATCAACGGAAGAACCGTTAACAAGGCTGGAGAAGATAATATTGGCACCGGAGGGATTAAGCCCGCCATTAGTTGTATCACTGGTGTTCACAGGAACAAAAGTAACCGTTATTGGAGCAGTGTAATTCGTGCCACCGTTGGTGACCGTAACAGATACCACCCCAGGTAAGCCAACCTGCACCGAAGGGGCACTAGTGTACCCAGAGCCTGGATTAGTCAAAGTGATTGTAACCTGACCAGCGGTAGCGCCACTTCCAAGAGTAGCCTCCGCCATAGCGCCACTGCCTCCACCACCAACTAAGGTAACAAGAGGTGCGACTGAATAACCAGAACCAGGGTTTGTTGTAGTTAAACTTAAAAGACCAGGTATACCAAGTGTTACCGTAGGATCGCTAGTATAACCAGAGCCACCATTGGTAATGTTATACCCTGTTACTGATAAAGTGGCCGTTGCAGTAGCCGCTGTGGTAGAACTACCGCCTGTTAGGGTAACCGTAGGCGCAGAAGTATAACCAGAACCTGGATTAGTAATGGTGTACCCTGTTACCAAACCACCAGAAATGATCGCCGTTGCAGCGGCACCTGTTCCACCACCGCCCGTGAAGGAAACAACTGGGGCGGAAGTATAACCAGCACCAGGGGTACCAATTATACTTGAAACCGATAAGGTCGCCGTTGCAATTGCTTGGACGCCCAAAACCTGATTCGGCGCGGAAATAGTTACCGTAGGGGCAGTTGCATAACCGGATCCAATATTCACTGGTGAAATAGCCGTGATTCCAGGCGCACCAACTGAAACAGCGGGTGTAGAAGTGTAACCCGAACCAGAATTAGTAATGGTATATCCTATTACTGCACCACCAGATATGGTGGCTGTGGCAGTTGCTCCGGTACCACCACCACCCGTAATAATTACAGGAGGTGCAACGGTATAACCAGAACCGCCAAAACCGAGAGGGATATTAGCAATTCCGGGAGCGCCAAGGGTGACTGTTCCTGAAAAAGGCGAGGTGTATCCAGAACCGCCGTTGATTATGCTGATACCTGTTACTGCGCCACTACTATTTATACTGGCTGTTGCTGTTGCACCCGTACCACCACCGCCCGTAATCGTTACAATAGGTGCGACTGAATAAGCTGTACCTGAATTAGTTACCGTTACCGCAACAATACCAGGGGCACCGGGTGTAATAGTAGGAGCGGAGGTATAACCACTGCCCGCACTAGTGAGAATGTAACTGGTAACTGTATCGCCTGTTAAAACTGCTGTAGCAGCAGCCCCGGTACCACCACCACCTGTAATAATAACGGGCGGCGCAAAAGTATAACCACTTCCTACCGAAACAGGAGAAATACCAAAAAGCCCAGTGGGCGCTAGACCAACCGTAACCGTAGGGGCAGAGGTATAACCAACACCAGTACTAGTCACATTATAACTAACAACCTGGCCCGCAGTTGCACCGGTGCCTAATACTGCTGTAGCTGAAGCCCCAGTTCCACCGCCACCACCCGAAAAAGATACTGTAGGGGGTGTTATATAACCAGAACCATTTGTGATTGGAAACACAGCAAATAGCGGAGGTGCTGCCACAGAAACTGAGGGCGCAACCGTGTAAGTAGACCCATTAAGATTTACCGTATAGTTAATTACCTGGCCTGCAGTTCCAGCAGCGGTCGTGCCTAAAACAGCAGTCGCAGTTGGAGCAGTTACACCGTTAAATGCGCCCGTTAAAGTTACAGCGGGGGCTGAAGTATAACCAAGACCACTGGGGGTTCCACCTGGGGTCAGAATGGTAAAAGACCCTGGACCCGCAACCGTAACCAAAGGGGCCGAAGTATACCCAGTACCCTGATTGGTAATGGTATACCCTGTTACTACGCCACCAGATAAAGTAGCTGTCGCAGTAGCTTGTATTCCGCCTAAAATATTAGGTGCGCCAATAGTAACAACTGGAGCTATAGAATACCCAGAACCACCTATAGATGCCGTTGCAGAAGCACCAGTACCACCGCCGCCTGTTAGGACAACCGTAGGGGCTGAAGTATAACCAGAACCAGGATTAGTAATGATATAACTGGTAACTGTATTGCCTGTTAAAACTGCAGTAGCTGCAGCCCCGGTACCACCACCACCCGTGAAGGAAACAACTGGCGCAGAAGTGTAACCAGTGCCAACAAGACCAGCAGTTATGTTTGAAACACCAGCTCCAATAGTCAATATACCAGGATAAGTAAGTGTTACGGTTGGATCGCTAGTGTAACCAGATCCACGGTTGGTAATCGTATACCCCGTAATCGCCCCGTTCGTACCGATAATAGGTATAGCAGTTGCTTGAATTCCAGTTCCAATATTAGGTG
Source organism: Gemmataceae bacterium (assembly GCA_044337875.1). Taxonomy (GTDB): domain Bacteria; phylum Planctomycetota; class Planctomycetia; order Gemmatales; family Gemmataceae; genus UBA969. Next base: position 229,601 of record JBIIMS010000007.1, on the reverse strand, counting down.
CAGAAATAGTTACAACCTGAAGAAGAGAAGCCGTCGCGGTAGCCGCTGTGGTAAAACCACCGCCTGTTAGGGTAACCGTAGGCGCAGAAGTATAACCAGTGCCACCATTAGTAATGATGTAATCCGTAACCGATAAAGTAGCCGTTGCAGTAGCCGCCGTGGTAAAACCACCGCCTGTTAGGGTAACCGTAGGCGCAGAAGTATAACCAGTACCAGGACTGGTAATAATATACCCTGTTACTACGCCACCAGCAATGGTAGCTATAGCAGTAGCACCAGTACCGCCACCACCTGTAATGGAAACAGTTGGGGCAGTAGCATAACCGGCACCAGAAGTACCAGTAATACTTGATACCGACAAGGAAGCCGTTGCAGCAGCACCAGAGCCACCACCGCCCGTAAAGGAAACAACTGGGGCGGAAGTATAACCAGCACCAGGAGTACCGGTTATACTTGAAACGGGGATATAATAACCCGATCCAGGAGTAACAGGGTTAATCGAAGCAATACCAGGTTTTTCAAGAGTTACAACAGGATCAGTGGTATACCCTGAACCAATATTATCAATGGTAAATCCAACCACTGCGCCATTCAAAATTTGGGCTGTCGCAGTGGCTTGAATACCACCAGCAATATTAGGTGCGCCAATAGTTACAACTGGGGGTGTCTGATAACCAGAACCACCAATACCAAGATTAATATCAGTTAAACCAGGAGAAGTAAGCGTTACGGTCGGGGTGCTAGTGTAACCAGATCCGCGATTGGTAATCGTATACCCTGTAATCGCTCCAGCAGAAATAATAGGAATTGCAGTTGCTTGAATTCCACCCGTGATATTAGGCGCAGAAATAGTCACAAGTTGGTTGGCTATAGATGCAGTAGCAGTAGCCGCTGTAGTAAAACCGCCGCCTGTTAAGATAACCGTAGGATTAGAAGTATAACCCGTACCGCCATTAGTAATGATATAACTAACAACCTGGCCTGTTGTAGGGCCAGTGCCTAATACCGCAATAGCCGTAGCACCAGAGCCACCGCCTCCTGTTATAGTAACCGTAGGGGCAACTAGATAACCAGCACCAGGAGTACCGGTTATACTTGAAACGGGGATATAATAACCCGATCCACTAGCGATAGCTGCTGTTGCGGAAGCTGCAGTCGAAAAACCACCACCAGTTAAAACAACAGTAGGAATAGAAGTATATCCTGTGCCGCCATTAGTAATGATGTAATTTGAAACTGATAAGGTAGCATTTGCAGTTGCACCTGTACCAGTAGTATCCCCGGTGGCAGGTATTACGGTAACCAAAGGCTGGGAAGTATAACCCGTACCAGGATTAGTAATAAGATAACTAGTTATCTGCCCCGCTGTTGCACCCGAACCTAATACAGCTATGGCAGTAGCTTGAGTTCCGCCCACAGGTGGGGCTGAAATTGAAACATTAGGAACCAAAGTATAAAGAGAGCCAACTGCACTAGGTGTAATGCTTGAAACTGATAAGGTAGCCGTTGCAGTTGCACCGGTACCACCACCGCCCGTGAAGGTAACAATTGGGGCGGAAGTATAACCAGCACCAGAGGCACCAGCAGTGATCTTGGAGACACCAACGACAGAAGTAATCGAAGATATACCAGGCGCTTCAAGGGTTATCAGAGGTGCAGAGGTATATCCCGAACCCGCGCTGGTAAGAATATAACTGGTAACCGTATCGCCAGTTAAAACCGCTGTAGCAGCAGCACCGCTACCGCCACCACCGGAGAAGTTAACCACGGGAGCCGTTTGATAACCTGAACCAACATTATTCGCAGAAACGCTAAGCAAACCGGGTTGGGTAATAGTTACATTGGGAATACTAAGATTAGCGGTAAGGGAAGCGCCATACCCACCAGTATTTGAACTTATAGTATAGGTATTGCCTTGAATATATCCTGTACCCGCACTTAAAACCAAAACACTGGTAATTACACCATTACCATCGGTAGCTGCCTGGGCTGTTGCAACTTCCCCAGCACCACCAAGGATAGTTACAGGAAGTGAGATTTGATTAGGGGCAAATCCCGTTCCACCCACAACAGGAGCATTGACGGTTAAAGTAGGGGTGCCAGTATACCCAGTACCACGGTTGGTAATGGTATAACCAACTATTTTTCCAGAACCACCAAAAGTTATTGTTGGAGCGGTTAAATAACCTGAACCAGCATTAGTGATATTAAAACCTGTTACTACTCCGCTAACAGAAATGATTGCTGTTGCTGTTGCCTGAGTTCCACCAGAAGGCGGAGCGGAAAGCTGAACCAGTGGGGCTACTGTATACCCAGAGCCTGCATTAGTTGTGTTAATAGCAGTTACTGCACCAGAAACTATAGTAGCTGTTGCAGCAGCGCCATTGCCCGTACCTAAAACTGCTATTGCGGTAGCACCCGTTCCGGTACCATTAATAGTAACCGTAGGGGTGGAGGTATAGCCGCTGCCTAAATTAACTGGCGTGACGGAAGTAACAAAGCCGTTAGCGTCAATACCCACAGTTGCAGTAGCAATATTAGTAACAGCAGAGTAAACTTGTGTAAGCAACCCAGTGCTATAACCAACGCCAGAATTAACCGTATAGCTAATAACTTTACCAAGATCAGGCCCGGTGCCCAAAATAGCGGTTGCAGTGGCTGCAGTAAATCCAGTACCACTAGTGCCCCCTGAAATAGTAACACCAGGGGCTGTAGCAAACCCCGAACCGGTAGGCTGATTAGAAGGCGTAGAGATTTTAAAGACACCCGGTTGCCCAATTACTACCGTAGGGTTATCCAACAATGCCAAAATACTAGCACTAGAAGTGACCCCCCCGGTTAGCGGGTTGGTATAAGAAATATTATAACTATTGCCATTAATATACCCGGTGCCCCCTGCATTGTTTCCTAGGGAAGTTACGGTAACACTCGTGATCTCGCCATCAGAATTTGTATTTGCAATACCAACTGCAGTATTACCTGTGCTACCCGTGAAGGTAATTGGAAGATTGGTCTGATTCACAGGATAAGCGAAAGGTGAAGAAATAGTTACACTAGGTGCAGTAGAATAACCGGCACCAGGCTCCACGATTGAATACCCAACCACCTGACCCGCCAAGGTGCCAGTACCTAATATCGCAACAGCCCTAGCTAACTTTGTAACCCCAATTAGATTTGGCTGAGCATCAGTACTACCCACACCACCACCGGTTAAAGTGACCGTAGGGGTAGAACTATAACCGATGCCGGTACCGTTAAGATCAGGTTCTATATAACTAACTGCGCCTGAAAGTAAATGAGCCGTAGCCTCGGCAGTAATACCAGTTTTTAAAGTACTGATTGGGGAAGAAACTTCCACCGTAGTAGTCGCGGAAGTATAATTAGAACCCGGGGTAACGATTTCATACCCAACAACTTTTCCAGAAAAAGTACCCGTTCCCATGACCGCTTTTGCGGTGGCACCGCTACCACTACCACTTGATTTTATAGTAACCGTAGGAGCAGAAAAATAACTGCTTCCCGAAAGAACAGGAGTAATAGAAATCAACGAACCACCAAAAATATTAGCAGTACCAATAGTACCAATAGCACCGGTATAGGTATTTAGAAGTAACGAAGTGCTAAAATTTGTTCCATTTCCAAGAGTGGCGATGTTATAACTAATGACCGAACCACTACCTATGGATGAAGTTGCAGTGGCCCCTGTACCACCGCCACCTATTAGCGAAACCGTAGGCTGGCTAGTATAACCCGTGCCCCCATTGATAAGGGTGTAACCTGTAACTTGGCCACCTAAAATTATGGCGGTTGCTGCTGCACCAGTGCCACCACCACCAGTAATAGTAACCGTGGGCGCGGAAGTATAGCCAGCACCCGTTGTATTTACATTAATACTTGAAACAGAACTAGAGCCCAAGGTTGCAGTGGCAACTACCCCAGAACCGCCACCATTATTAATGGTTACAGAGGGTGCGACAGAATAACCAGAACCGGAAACTAAACCATTAGGGATACTAATAGCAGACAAACCTGGATTATCAACACTTACAATAATGGGGTTTAAAGTAACTTTAGCGGTGGCTGCACCACTAGTAGAAACATAAACCGTAGGCGCTGTAATATAATTAGAACCGCCATTGGTAATAGTATAACCGGATGATAACCCGCTACCAACGCTACCGAAAGCAAATGCAGTTGCCTGAGTTCCGCCCACAGGCGGTGCTGAAATTGTAACCGTAGGCGCTGTAATATAACCAGAACCCGCATCAGTGATAGTAAAATTGGTAACCCCTAACAAAGCGGCAGCGGTGGCCCTTACTCCGCCACCATCAGACGGTGCAATTGTAACCGTAGGCACCGAAGTATAACCATCACCAGGATTAGTGACGGTGTAGCTTGCAACCAATAATGAATCTACACTTCCTAAAGCACCAACACCGGTGGTATCACCAAGCCCTCGATTTACAATTACATTAGGGGCAGAAGTATAGCCAGTACCCGAAGCGATGACATTATAATCCGTTACCGACATGGCAACCGAAGCAACGGCACCAGTGCCACCCCCGGTACCAGAGTTATTAAAGGTAGCTATTGGCACAAAAGTATAACCAGAACCTGGATTGTCGACGACGATATTTGAAACCGATAGCGAGGGGATGATGCCCGTAGCAGTGCCAACAGCTAAATCTGCAACATTACGATTTACAGTAACAGCAGGAACGGATGAATAGCCAGCGCCTCTATTAGTCACTGTGAATGAATTGACTGAAATGAAAGCATTAGCGTCGGCGCCCGCACCAGTGGTATCAGTTGCAGCCCTTGTAAATACAACTGTAGGAGAGGAAGTATAACCAATACCAACGGCATCAATTGTAATGGAAACAACTTGGCCTGCGGTACCAGCGCCTGCGTTTCCCATGACTGCTGTAGCTGCGGCACCAGTTCCACCGCCGCCCGTGAAGGAAATAGTAGGGCGGGCAGTATAACCAGATCCGTTGTTTGTGACATTGATACTGCCAAGCACCATGTTAACACTTGCAGTGGCTTGAATACTAGCAGGTCCCGGAGTAGGAGCTTGAATTGAAACCGTGGGGATAATAGTATAAGACCCCGGTTGAACCCTAGTAATGCTTGAAACCCCCAAGTAGGCGGTAGCTAGGGCAGTGACCCCAGTAGGGCTATTTGTAATTGCAACCGTAGGCGCAGATTGATAGCCGGTGCCGCCTGATGTGGGAAGGATGGTATCAACCGCTAAAGTAACGGTAGCAATAGCACCGCTACCACCACCACCGCCACTAAAAGAAACCGTAGGCACAGCAGTATAGCCACCACCAATACTATCAGCGGTTATAGTATCAACCCCCAAGAAGGCATCAGCAGTGGCCTGAGTTCCACCACTAGGAGGGGCTGAAATTATAACCGTAGGAGGAAAAGTATAGTTACTACCTCCAATGCTAGGTGCTACGCTTGAAAGCCCTAAAAGAGCGGTAACAGTGGCCTGGGTTCCACCCGCAGGTGGAGCTGATAATGAAACTGTAGGTACGGTAGTATAGCCATCACCGATTGCCCCAATAACTAGGCTTGAAACAGATAAGCTGCTTGTAGCAGTAGCACCGGTGCCACCACCACCATAAATTAAAACATCAGGTGCCACGGTATAACCGGCACCTTTGCCGCCATTTACTGTGCCTGATGGGCTTAAAGGGCCTGATGGGGCAATACTGCTAACCGCACCACCACTTATCAAAGCTGTAGCTGCAGCAAAAGAACCCGAACGGGATAAAGTAACCGTAGGTGCGGAAGTGTAACCACTTCCAGGGTTGGTGATAATAACTCCTGTAACTATCCCTTGATTAATCGTAGCAGTAGCGGTTGCGCCTGAACCGCCGCCACCAGTAAATATTACCGTGGGAGGAGTAGTATAGCCAACATAACCTTCAACAACGCTTACCCCGGAAACCGTTCCTGTATTAAAATCGATCGCAGCCAAGGCGTAGGCATTGCCACCTTTTATCGTATAAGATTGCGTGGTATCGTAACCCGATCCTAAATCTGAAATTGTAATGCCTGTAATAGTTCCGTTTACATCGGTGGTTGCAGTACCCGTAGCAGTACGAACAACTCCAGGGCCGGTTAAGGTAATAGGAAAGGTGGTGCTAGGTACATAACCAGTACCGCCAAAAGTAGCATCAGGCAGATAAGCTTTCAACACACCACTTGCAGTGTAGCCTGAACCAGCATTGGCTAAATTTACATTATAACCAACGATTTTTCCAGCATTAGAACCGGTACCTAAAATACCTGTTGCAGTTGCGCCCGAACCACCGCCGCCTGCTATCGCAACAGTTGGTGCAACGGCGTATCCACTACCCAACCCGGTAGGAGAAATACTGAAAATACCAGGAAGACCAACCTCAACAGTTGGAGCGCTGCCTGAATAATTGAAACCTTGATTCGTAACGGTATAACTAATAACTTGGCCAGCAGCATTAAGATTGGCAGTTGCAGAAGCTTGGGTACCATTACCACCATTAATAGTAACCGTAGGCGCACTAGAATACCTATTCCCTGTTTCAATAGGGGTAACAGATACTACCCCGGCGCCACCTAAAGTAATCGTTGGTGCGGTAATGTAACCACTTCCGGGATTTTGTACAAAAATATTAAGTACCTTATTTGCATTGGCTCCCGTGCCAGAAACCACTGCGCGCGCACTTGCAACCACCGTAGGGTTTCCCCCGTTGATGAAAACATCGGGGCCTACAAAAGCTGTCCCGGTAGCACCACCTGCAATAGTAACCGCCTCCGAGTCAATCCAACCATTACCCCTAAAATTAGTAAGGACTGTTAATTGAGCACCGAATTGTTCATCAATAGAAGTGGCTCGGATACCTACAGGGTACTGTGTACCATTTAAATTAAAAAAGTATTGTTGGCCATCAACATAACCGGAACCACCATTATTAGATAACGGACCAACAGTAATGGCCCCGGAAGTAGAAATGTTGACGGTCATTGACGCCCCAAAAGCAGTTCTACTGACTACTCTAGCGCCGCTACCAGAAATAGCACCAATAGGCGTTAAATCATATGTAGTATTATTTAGATACCCAGCACCACCGCCATTACCATCTAAAGTAACCTTTATAACTTGACCACTTTGATTGGTATAGGCAATACCCGTTGTAGGCAGAGTTAAACCATTAACCCCTAGTATGCCGATCGTTACACCAAACGAAGCAGATGCCGGATACCCAGTCCCGCCTACTATATTATCTGTCCTTATTCCGCCCAAGTAACCAGTTGGATCTATAATACTTGCGGTAGTGGTTTGGGCAGCCGTGGGTGCGGGGAATACAGTACCACCACCACTAGTTACTAAAGTAACATTAGAACCAAGCTGATCAACCCTAACTTGTGCTGATACACCAGCCCTTCCACCAGTGGGTATAACAGAATAAATATTATTCTGAAGATAACCAGAAGTACCGGTGCCCTGAATATTTATAGAATTTAAACCAGTAAAATAGCCCGACCCTGAATTTGTCACAGGAATGGTGAAGACTTGACCAGTGGACCCGGAAATACCATTTCCTAATACAGCAGAAGCTGTTGCTTGAGTACCCACCGTAGCAAATGCCGTGGCTGCAGTTCCAACATTTGCCAAACCCGTAGCCAATTGCCCAACCGTGGCAGCACCACTAGCCAAGGTTCCCAATTCTACAAAGCCCGAAGCCTGCTGGCCCAAATTAGCAATGGCTGTGGCCTGAGTACCTTGTAATGCAGTAGCTGTGGCCTGAGTACCCTTGGATGCAGTGGCAGTTGCCTCAGTGCCATTGGTTGCAGTTGCTGTAGCCAAAGTGCCACTGGTTGCAGTTGCTGTAGCAGTTACCCCATTAAGAGAAGCGACACCTTGTGCCTGGACACCAAATACAGCAGTAGCAGTAGCATTGGATCCTAGAATTGCTTGAGCAGTTGCTTGATCGCCACTAGTCGCGGTTGCAGTTGCCTGCGTACCAAAAGTAACAGTACCAGGAACTGCTTGAACACCGGTAGTTGCAGTGGCGGTTGCCTGGTTTCCAAGATTTGCAATAGCAGATGCAGTAGTACCAACGGTTGCCACCGCAGTAGCCCCAGTACCAGTACCATTGGCACCGGTAATTATAACAGCAGGAGGACTTTGGAAACCGCTACCCCCATTAGTAATTAAAATATCGTCTTGTACAACCCCAGCACCTAGGGTTGCAGTTGCTGCTGCTGTTGTTCCAGCCCCAGAAGGAGCAGAGAGAATAACGTTGGGCGCTGTTACATAACCAGAACCAGGAGTAGTTACTGCAATCGCAGTGACAACTCCGCCTGTGAGAGTTGCGGTAGCCGTGGCACCAGTACCACCGCCGCCAGAAATGGTAACCACAGGAGCAGAGGTATAACCAGAACCACCATTAATTATGTTTATTAGCGTGACCGAATATTTTACTGTTGGCGTTATCGGGTTGATAGTAGGCAGAACAACATTAGAAGTCTCGACCACTTCACCCGCATATGTAATAGTTTTTCCAGGAGTGATAACCGAGCCATTGACATTAATCTTCGCTGCTGGCCCAGTTCTAAAAGTAACATTGTAAGGAAAAGAAGTTGGGGCCGCACCCGCAAGATTAATATTCCCCGTACCCAGAGTATTACCATACACCACCATGCCAAGAGTGGAAAAATTATTAATCACCTGAGTGGTTATGATAATTTCACCACCAGTAATAGAGTTGTTAATTGCTAAAGGCAGGCTCAAAGTATTAGGCTGCAGGGTGATGGTGCCGGAAGCTGAACTAACCGTACCCAAAAGATTGAAAGCATCCGAAGTCAAAGTAATAGGACTGGTACCACTGACATTAATCGCCTGAGAATTAATTGCCTTGGAACTATTGATAATAACACCCGTTAAAGCCTGACCTGAACCCACATTCTGGGCGAAATTCACACTGCCAGCATTTCCTGCAGTTAAGCCTAAACCAGCACTACCAGAAACAGTACCATTGAAATTAATGTTGGCGCCACCAATACCCACACCGCTAATTACAGCGTTCGTGGTATCAACTGCAAGGTTACGCAAATTAATATTAAAAGAACCATTGAAAGTAACAGCATCATCCAAGGTACTAAAGGAAGTGAGCGAAGCATTAATTCCGCCATTGAGAATAAGAGCATTCGTACCGCTGGCATCATAGAACTGAGTGCCATTGGTACGATAAGTGGTACCTGTAAAAGAAATCGCCCCAACAACAGAACCAGCATTGGCAGCAGTAACCAAGGTGGAACCAACCACGCCAAACTGAGTGGTGGAGCCAATATTATTTATTGCGATTTGATTGCCTTCGATAGTAAGGCCACCCAGCGAACCTGAAGCCCCTGACCCTATCAGCCCTGCAATAGTAACATTGGAACTCTGTGTAGCATTCGATGCATCAAGAACCAGTAGTACACCACCTAGAGCATTCAAGGTGCTGCTTAAAAAGATGGTTCCCGTAGTATCCAAAATATTTTGGGAAGTATTAATGGTAGTATTTGCGTTAATAACAACTGGACCATTAAGGGTCACACTGTTATTGGTAAAATTAGATGTCAAAATATTTGATGTAAGGGTAACACCGCTTAAACCGGTAACAAGAACAGTATTAACCCCATTAAGATTTCCATAACTACTAGAGACGCCACCAATTTGACCAACAGAAACTGTTCCATTACCAGCATTTAGGGTTACATCTTTATTCTGGCTAGTGGTACTGCTAGTGATATTCAAGGCGCGAATATTACCACCATTGGTATTAATAATCAAATCTGACTGGGCCAACTCAATAACACTATTGTTAAAGGTGATGTTGGCGCCCACATTGCTAAAAGTAGTTGCCGTCAAAGCGTTGGCAAGCATACTAAATGCTTTTCCTGCTACACCTGTATAAACCTGAGTACTGGATGAATTATAAGTATTCCCATTGAAGTTAATATTGTTGGTGGGGGAAGTCCCATCATTTAAATAACTGGTCATAGAAACAGTACCCAAAACACCAGATTGGGCGGCGGTACCAAAATCTTTAACTCCAATCAAACCACCGAGAATGGATAAACTTGCAAGTGCCCCATTTAAAATATTTGCACCTAGGCTTATATCGCCCACCGAAGTGAAAATAGTTCCGCCACCTGCTGCATCTAAAATAAGACCCTGATTACCAGCGCCGCCGATGGTTGCAGTTGGCCCAAAAGTAATATTACCGGAATTACCAGTATTAGTTCCAAAAGTTCGAATCGTATTAGTCGTATTGAGAGAAGATAAACGAGTAAAGGCGACAGGGGAATTAAAGGTAACCTGACCTCCAAGGCCGATAGTTGATCCGGTTGTACCCGCTGCAATAATATCTGCATTTACAGTAATCAATGGCGTTACATCGGTGGAAGTCAACGAAATAGCCCCAGCATTCTGGCCGAGCCCACCCAATAAAGTAGTTCCACCATTGGCAGTAATGGAATTCAATAAGAATATATCGCCACCACTTAAGGTAATATCACCGGCACTTTGGCCTTCATAACCACTCGTGCTGATAAACTGAAAAGTGATATTCCCTACGGCAGTTACATTTACAGTCCCGCTTCTACTGGATCCTAAAAAAGTTGTATCCAAATCTAAGTTAGTGCCATCAAAAACATTACAATTTACTTGCAAGCCGCCTTCAATATAGGAGGTACCACCTATGGTAACTAAATTGGCCCTTGGAATGATAAGAGCGCCATTTGAAGAAGCTAATTGTATATTTGGTATTGTAATATTCCCAGCAGTACCTGCATTCAATGTTAAAGAACCGGTAGAGTTGCCGCCATCTCTCCCAACTGTAGCCGTTAGAATGGCTGGGACAAAAGAAATATTAGCCCCCACAGAAGAACTATTATTAGTTGAAATACTGGATGCAGAAACGATATCTAATGTAATTATTTTAACAGTTACAGGTGCGCCAGAAGTATTGATTTGGGCGTTTTGAAATTCAGGAAAGTAGTTACTAAGTGACACAGATCCAGCGGTTGTATTCGTTAAAATAGACCCGTTATTAATAAATAAATTTGAAATACCACGACCTGTCGTGACATTACTATAAATACCCGTATCTAGGGTAACACTGCCATTACCCCTAGTTTTAATATTACCAACAATGTTAATATCCGTACGAATATTATCATTGGGCAGCACACTAGTTCCGCCGTTAGTACTTAAACCAACATTATTAACATTTAGAATAGTACCACTAGTTAAATCAATATTATTCAGATTGAAGGATACTTTTGTAGTATTGCCCAAGCCACCGGTATCAGCAGAGTTTTGCAAAACAATTTTGGTAAAATTATTTCCCTGAAGATTGGCATCATTTAAATCAAAAGTAAAACCTCCAGGCCCGGTTAAAGTAACATTTGCAATAAGATTTTGGCCAAAAATCATAGGCCCCCAACCAGTAGTTGCTGGAATTGTAGGAGCAGATTTCAAAGTCCAATTTGTGGCCACCGTCAGACGCGAACCAACTACAGAAATATTACTATCAACATCAAACAAGGAATCTGGAATACCGTTTGGGTTTACCGTAATCACCAAATCGGTACCCTGAAGAGTAAGACTATAAGCAGGGGTTATCCTATCTTCTAAAAGAACAAGCTCCAAATCCTTGAATAGCCGAGGCCTGAGCATTGACACAAACTTTTTGTTTTTCTTTTTGGCAGAGAACATGCTTTGAATCCAAGAACTTACCATTGTAGAACCTCATATTGACTGGGACTTAAAAACAAAATACTAAACATTTGTAAAACTTAAGGGCGAAAACACTTCATGCTTCCCTGCCTATGCATTTTACCTATATACCGCCATATATAGTAAGTCTATATGTGTAATATTTAGACGCAAATAGTATTTAATTGTAACCAAGATTATTTAAACACCGCAGACCGAAAAGATGTTAAAATTGGCACATGTAGCAATAGTAGACTTATCGATAGTTGTTAAAGCTTTATGTCATAACCCTAATTAAGGATTAGAGTTAAGCAAAACAAGAGGCCAAAATATAAAACCAAAATAGATTTGCTAAAGCCTAAATCATAATTTTGTAAAAATTTCAAATATTTTTTGACCACCATTAATGCACAAGTTTTATCTTAATAATTGTGTTTATATGCCCGCGCCAGGCTTGAAATATTTTTAATTACTTAAATCATCACTCCAGGACTACACAAACAATCAAGCAAAAATACAAATAACCGCATAAAACAAGCGTTTTTTGGAGGTCTTTACCATTTAAAAAGTTAACATAACAACATACTTTTGTTATCTAATAATTACTAAAAATGAAACAATATACAAAACAGCTCGATAATTTTAAAAAATTATCTTTTATATACAAACAAAAACGATTATCATAGTAAGTTTTTTATAATTAAACACTGTATTTGTAGGGTTTTATTAGGCATTAAGAACATGCAAGCCTCATGCAAAGCGCATTCAACCCAAGAAGTGATCACTTGTTCACCTAAGCAGACTTCAGCTTGGGGTTACTAGTAACACATTTGATAGTTGCAGGGAGCTTCCTGCTTCACCTGATCCAGGCCAACCTGGTGAATCATGCACCCAGTTTTCTATAGTGATTCCTGATGTACTTATTAAAGATGATAATGCCGCCACATAAAAAATGTATTACTTAGATTTCAATTACAATAACCAATTGTAAGATTATTTTGATTTCAATATAACTATTATCATTTGTTAATTCAGTTTTAGGTTTCACTCACTATGGTGGATGTCAATGATTAACTTAACCTTGAAAGTTTTTAGAAAATGATTTTACAAACTAACATTTGTATCTCACCAACTAGATCAAATATTTTTTACGCTATAACTATATAAAGTTATATAAATTATCCTTAATAATTTTTTACAGTTTTTACTATTTAACCTTCAGACAGTATTGCCACAGATAAAGCGCTAGCGATTTTTGCATCGGTTATTAAGATGTGGATGCATAAAAAATAAGACGGCAAGCATTTAAGCTTGCCGTCTTATTGATTACTTTTAAAATCTTTCGACTATAACTTAGCTAATCGAGGTGTTCACAAACACACCACCGGTGAAGTTAAGAGGGAAAGCAAACAAGCTATCGATTGCAATCAGGTTCCTATTATAAATTTGAACCAATGGACCACCACCAGGGCCTGCGCCAACAACCATGTATTGGTTATTGTTGTTATCCTTAGCAACACCCACCCTTGCTCCACCTGTGAATTCTCCAAATGGATAAACCACAGCCTGATTCCCATTTCCATATCTTACATTAACCATGCTTGGCAGGCTTGGAGCAGAGTTGGTGCCGGTGAAGATTTCATCGTAACCATCAGCGTCCAAATCACCTGCCCCAACATAAATACCGTTTCGAAGTGCAGGATCAAAAGCCATGTATTCAAGAACCGAGTTAGGGGTATTTGTGTTACTTAACTGGAATGCTCTTACGTGAGGGCCACCGCCAGGGCCTGCGCCCGTAATGATTTCATCAGTGCTGTTGGCTGCACCAACCACATTGCCCGCTGCAACGGATACCCCACCCGTAAAGGCTGGTGAGTATACAAAGTAATCGCAAAGCTGATTATTCAAGTTCACATAATTTGCACCACCTGAGTAAGCAATCACCCGAGGGCCACCGCCAGGGCCTGCAGAAACAATCAAGTCTGCAATGCCGTTACCAGAACCAGAAACATCGCCATTCAAATTACCCGCTGCAACATAAACCCCGCCCATAAACTGAGGTTCGAAAGCGAAGAAATTGGCAACCATGGTAACACTACCGGAAGAGGTCACATTAAAGACCCTAATATTCGGGCCACCGCCAGGGCCGGTACCGGTGATGACTTCGTTGGTACCATCGCCGTTGAGATCACCCATAGTTACACGAACGCCACCACGATAAGCCATGTCGTAAGCAAAAAAGCTAACTGAGGTGCCATCGGTGAAGTTGACCTTAACTTCAGGGCCACCGCCTGCATCAGCACCCACTGCAAACAAAGCGTATGGGCCAGTAGGCGTAGGCGTGGGTGTTGGAGAAGGCGCTGGGGGCGTAGGCGTAGGGGCTGGTGTAGGACTAGGCGTTGGGGTTGGGGTTGGCGTTGGGGTTGGGGTTGGAGTAGGGCTAGGTGTAACCGAGGTTACCGTGAGCAATACCCCATTAGCATTATAAGTTACCGAGAAGGTAGTGTTTCCAGCTACAATTGAGCTTACTGCATTGGAAAATTGTCCGGTGGTTGTACCACTTACAATCTGGAATTGCTGGCCAACCAGAAGGTTTCCAGCCGCAGTAATATTAAGCACCGCATTGGCCAAGCTTGCAGAACTATTAACTTTAATCTGATCAAACTGCCCTGCAGAAGCTCCATTAATTTCTACATTGTAGGTTGCCTGTGAACCACCTACAGTTCCCAGAACTGCAGTCCCCACAGTAAGTGTTCCAGGACTGTTACCAGGAGCAACAATACCATTGGAATTTAGATTATTAATCGAACCCGTACCGCTGATTTTACCTGCAGCGCCCACACTCACATTTGCATTAGCAAAATTTGCATTAACTGCAACATTGCCCGCATTAGCGTTAATGGTACCCGAATAAGATGAATTTCCTGTAAGAATTAAGCTACCTGTACCATTCATAGTTAAGGAATTAGATCCTGCAACCGCACTAGAAATAGTGTTGGTTCCACTATTTAAGGTTGCGGTGGTAGGCGCAAGGATATTCACTGGCTTGGAAATGGTAACTGCGCCATTTGCAATAATCGTACCCTTAAAATTAACTGCTGCGGGGAATGATGCATTAAAACCATTGGCAAAAGTTGTAGTACCGGAAGCAGAGTTCAGGTTTAGATTTCCAAGGTTGTTAAAGCTGGTGGCACCAGCTATGGAGTTGGTAGTTCCAAGAATGTCCACATTGTAATTATTGAGGCTGGTTACAATCTGACCTGTGAGGGTCAGGTCGCCACCAAATTTAATTGTTGAGTTTGAAGCAGTATTGGCAATAGTTACATTGGAGCCATAAAGCTGACCTAAGAACTCAACGCCTTGCTGGGAGTTGGTAATATTAATTGCTCCGGAGTTGGTAACCCCGCCAACATTACCCGTAAAACTTACCAATCCACCAGCATTTACAATCGTCAATCCGCCCGCGGTGCTATCCACAGAGGCAACCGTAATGTTAGCACCTGTGGTGGTACCAGAATTAAGGGAAAGAGCTTTGCCGTTGGTATTGACTGCATTAAGGGTGATAACCGCAGTAGAAGCATTCCCAGAATCGATGATAGCATCGCTAATAAGGTTGATACTGAGCGTAGAACCACCAAGGGTAATTGCTTGCCCCGCAGCTTTCAAGGAACCAGCCAAGCCCACCGTGCCAGAACCAACAGTCGCTGTAACCCCATTGTTAAAGGTCGTTAAGCTGTTTGCGTTCTTGCCGAAGGAAACCCCAGCCGTGTTGTTGAAGGTAGTTGCAGTATCAACCGTGGTGTTATTCTGGAAACTGACAGCATAAGTTTTTGCTGCTGTGCTGATCGCAGAGATGGTCACATCACCCGAGAAAATAACTGATCCCTGACTTGATACACCAGAATTATCCTGAAGGGTCAAGGTATAACTGTTAGCCCCATCGGTGATAGACCCAACAGTAATGGTACCGGTACCGCTTTGAAGAGTGGAATTCCCTGCAAGAGTAACAGCACCTATTGAGAGCGTATTATTTATAGTAGCAAGTTTGCTATTAAGAATAACCGCACCCGCAGTTGCGGTAAGGCCGCCCGTAAAAGTCACGTTATCAACTAAATTGCCACCATTCCCAAAGGTTGTAGCACCCGTATTATTGAAGGTGGATGCACTTGCAACAACCACATTAGATCCTAACAAGCTGACTGCGTAGTTTTGCCCAAAGGTTTCAATTTGATTGATGTTGACAGTACCATTTACAACAACCAAGCCACGGGAATTCGAGGTGTTATCCTGAAGAGATAATTTATTAGCTGCGCCAGAAACACTGGCAATGGTGATGGTTCCAGAACCCGATTTGACAATACCATCCAAAACTAGAGTAACCGCACCAAGAGTCATATTAGTATTCGTGGTTGCAACTGTACCAGCCAGATTCACAGGGGAAGCTGTTGAAATTAGTCCACTGGTGAAAGTGCTGACATCCGAAGTACTATCGCCAAAAGTAACCCCACCAGTGTTCGAGAAAGTAGTAGCAATACCAGAAGAAATCTGATTGGTTGAACCAGTAAGGTTAACAGCATAGGCACCTGCAAAGGTTTCAAGCTGATTGACAGTGACATTACCATCAAGATTAACAGCACCTGTTGCAAGGTTATTTTGCAGACTAAGTTTCACTCCCGACCCACCTGTAACACTCCCCGTGGTAATGATTCCGCTGCCACTTTGAAGTGTAGTGCTTGTGGTAAGCACCGCATTGCCGAGAGTCATTGCTTTATTGGTGGTCGCAATCGTACCAGCAAGGTTCAAAAGGGAACTGCTTGTTGCAGTAAGACCGCCTGCAAAAGTAAGTGCGTCAGTTGTTTGATCACCTAGGGTTGTAGTTCCAGTGTTATTAAGGGTGGTAGCTCCACTAATATTGCCACCAGAAAGAACCTTAAGGTTGAATGCGCCTGTGGAAGTATTAAGACTTGTAGCGTTTAATGTTCCATTGAAAGCGACATCTTTCCCAGAAGTTGTTGCAATTATGCTAAGGGCACCAGTGGAAACAGCCTTGGTGAAATTCGCCCCGCCGCTGTTGGTGATGGTAATACCACCAGTCATTGAAATACCCGTAGTAGCTTGAATTAATCCGGTAGTTCCCGAATCAAGGGAAAGAGTTCCAGCACCTGAAAGGGAACCCAATGCCGAGTTCAAAATGATATTAGCACCAGTGGAAACTCCGTTAGTGGTTGCAATGCTGCCACCCGACCCGCCTACTTGAACAATACCATCAACGGTAATTATTTGGCCCGCAGAAGAGATGGAACTGTTGAGAACAATATTGCCAGTAGAGGTATTAGGATTGATCAAAGACAAAGTCGCATTATCAACAGCCGCAATTGGGTTATTTACAATAAGACTTCCACCAGTAGTAAGAGTAAAAGGATCTCTAATTTGGCTATTAATCAAAGCACCTGCGACAGTCAAGTTGGCATTAGATGTGCCCCGGCCAATAGTAATACTACCAAAACCATCCGCCAAATTAGCTAGTTCGGTAGCAGTAATATCAAGTTGGTTTGCTATAGAGCCTGAGTCTCCAACAGCAACTGGATTAAATAATGTTCCAGGTTGTAAAACCAAATTGGAACCCGTTGCGCTGATGGTGCTAGCAATATCAATTTCATCGCCGGAAACCGTCATGTTTTTGGTTCCCATGTTTACCGAACCACCAAAAACAACTGCACCACTTCCAGCAGTAAGATTAACAGTTGCTGAAGCAAGGGCGCCTAGAGAAAGAACGGTGTTATACGTTTGACCAGAACCGGAAGTAATAATATCCCCGCCCGTAAAAGTTGCGGCACTGCTGGTAACCCCAAGTGAGGTAAGCGCAAGAGTCTTTCCGATGCTTGCACTAAACAAGACATTTTGTGCATTAGAAATTGTAAGGCTTTTTGCAGAAATACCTGAGTTGATTGCTGAGGTAAAGGAAATATTACCCGCTGAACTTGCATCCATAATGACATTTGAATTAAGCACAACCAAGCCGCGATAATCTTGGCCTGCAGCAAGGCTTGTGTTAATGACTTGATTAGTTCCACCAAAGTTAATGGAAGTACTGTTGACAAGTATGGAGCCAAGACGGCTATTGGTGGCTGTACCAATCGAGCCATTAAGGTTTACGTTTCCATTTGCATTTTGGAATGTAAGCGTATTAGAGGCGTTTGCAAAACTATCGATATTGGCTGAAAGAGTAATATTACCAAGGCCAGTGACGCCGGTAGAAAGAATGGCGGACTGTACGAGGGTGATGGGCGCCTGGAAAGAAATAGCGTCACCCGTTGTAACCATTGAAAAAGCAGATAATGCTGAACCAAATTCAACCTTTGCATTACCGGAGTTATTAGTCTGGGTGATAGTACCATCAAAGCTAAAAGCACCTTGAAAACTAACCAAATCACTATTAAGGATTAGTACATTCCCACCATTGTTTGTGGTGACGGGCCCAAGAGCAATATCATTTGTACTTCCACCGGTAATGGTAGTGATAGATAAAGCGTTTCCAGAAGCAATCTTTGGTGTATAAGTTTGCGGGGTAAGAAGCGAGATGTCGCCATTCACATTACCAGTGGTTAAGGAAGCAGCATTGATCACCGCAGTAGAATCAGTTGCAATTCCGTTGGCGATGATTCCTGTAAGAGTTCCATTGCTGGTAACGATGTCACCTAATGCGACCAAATTTCCAACACTGCCGCCAAAGGTAAGCACACCCGTAGAACCAATGGTAAGGTTATTCGCAAGGATACCCGTACTATTAAGATTGCTTCCAAAAGTAATATTGCCGCCAGCAGCAGCAGTCTGGATGAGAATATCACTGGTCATTGCAACATTTTTATTAAAAGCAATACTACCTGTACCAACCTGCAAATTTAATCCACCGAGTTTGCCAACAAACACAGTTCCACTACCTGTGCCATTTTGAATAAAAGTTCCAAGATCAGAAATATTCCCTTGAAGAATTAAATCTCCAGAATGGGTGAAGCTTACTGTTGAAGCTGCATTGCTAGTGGTGATACTTCCAACGGTTAGAGCCGCCAGACCGGAAGTTGCTAAGACAAGTCCACCAACCCCGTTATATGACTGCGACCCGGTAATACTAATAGCGCCATTAACAGCACTAGTGGTTCTCAAAGAAGCCGCGGTCACAGTACCAGCAACGGTAAGGGAAGTTGGATTGGAACCAGAAACCAAGATATCTCCAACCACCGCACCACTGCCAATATTACTGGTAAAATTAATGATCCCAGTAGTAGTAAGAGTCAGATTACCAGGACCATTCACAATGCCATTAAAGGATAATGGGCCGCCACCATTAGCTACCAGTGATTGGGTTCCAGTCCCTAAGTTTACTGCGCCAGTATAAACTTGACCTGCAGAATTGGTTGTAATTACACCACCCGTGGCACCATTGATGAAAATAGACTGACTTGTGACTGCAACGGAACTGAGAGCATTAGTACTACCAACATTCGAATTAAACTGTGTGCTACCTGTCCCAGAGGTGGTTATGACTAAGTCTCTGGTTGAAGTACTATCCACAGTGCTTGAAAATACAACCGCACCGTTCCCACCAGTCAAGAAAGTTGAATTTTGAAGCAAGTTAAGCTTTGAACCTATGGCAATTCCAGCAGTGTTTGATTTCATCACCACAGGCAAGCCCAAACTTGTACCGATGGTCACGTTTGGATTAGCAACAATTCCACCCGCGCCCTGAACACCCGAAGTCTGACTAATGGCCCCATCAATTGTGATTCCCTGCTCGAAAACAAGTGCACCACTATTTTTCAATGTTAAAGCAGCGCCGTTAGTGGTTTCTATTTTGCCAAGAGTAATATCGCCCACATCGGTTGCATTGGTCGTGGTAGTTAAATTCAAACCACTTGCAAGATTGTAATTCTGATCCTGAGTAAGAATGATATTGCCAGCAACCGTGCCCGAATTTAAGGAACCAGCAGTAATAGTACCAAGTAAATTCAAGGCAGAAAGCTGATTACCTGTGCCATTGTTAACCTTGATATCGCCTAACCTTTGGACACTACCAATAGCTCCGGTAACCCCAAAAATACCTTGGGAACTAATGGTAAGGTTAGGAGACTTTCCTGTTGCACCGTCCAGCAATCCACCAAAAAGCACATCCGCTGTCACACCACCAAGAGTTAAAATAGAAAGATCCTGATTCAAGGTGACATTTCTAGAAAGGTTAAAATCACCCACTGCAACTTGAATAGTTGCTGCCAAAGCTCCGCCAATTGTAATCGAAGAAGCACTGCCCGATGTAACAACAAAGGTATTGGAGGAATTTACATCACCCGAAAGAGTCAATTTTCCATTATGAGTAAGGGCAATGGCTCCATTTGCTACGGGAGTACCCGTGGTGTTCAGTCCGCCCACGGTCAGATTATTGGCAGCATTGACCGCTATATTTCCTGTAGTACTAAGAATCGAACCAGTAGTAATATCTAACGCCCCTTGAATGGTGGCATTTCCAGAGTAAGTCTGGGCGGAGTTTATCAGAATGTTTCCTGTAATCCCCGTTGCAGAAAGTGATTTAGCTGCAATGGTATTTGCAGCGGTAGAACCAAGGGTAAGGGAAAGCAAGTTATTAAGGGTGATCACCCCAAGGCTGGTACCAGCACCCATGTTTCCGGTAAGTTGGAAGCTTCCAGTGGTGGTAATCGTAAGATCCTGAGTTTCAGAAGTGCTTCCTACAACATCGCCCGTAATAAGAACATTTCCTGAACCTGCATTAATAGTCAACAAATTTGCAGGTGCAGTACCAGACTGCAGAAGATTAATACGACCTTTGTAACTTTGCCCACCATTACCGGAAGTTATCAAACTATTTGCTGAGCTATTGATTACACCCAATGCCCCTGCATCTACAGTGATTTGTGCTAGAGCACCATTGGTTCCAGAACCAATGCTTTTGTTCAAATTAATGGTACCATTAGTCCCCGTTACCGAAGCAGACAGATTTTTTGCAGCAAGACTGCTATTATTAGAAACGAACCCCAAACTAATCGAACCATTACCAACTGCACTAAGACTGGCACTTTGTTCAAGGGTAATCGGACTTGCAAAACTAATCAAACCGGTGGAAGCATTGGAAGTGATAGCCAAGGTTCCGGAGTTGCTGGACTTGCCAAAGAAAACACTAGGAGGAGTTCCATTGAGGGAAGTTTGCTGGATAGAACCATTGGAGGTGATATTTCCATTCAAGGTAAGGTTACCATCATTTTGAATGGTTACCGGTCCGCCATTTGTAGTTGTAACAGTTCCAAGTGCAATCGTTCCAGCAGCAGAGGTTTTCAGTACCAATCCGCCTACTGCATTTAAATCCAAGGTGCCTGTAAGGCTGATATTACCAGCAACTGCGGTTGAACTACCCGTGGTAATTGAGGCAGCGGTTATATTAATTCCCGTCGCAGTTAAAGAAGCAGAATTGGCTGTCAAAGCGATAGCCCCAAGGCGCCCGCCGAGGCCTACACCATTAGAAAAAACAACCTCTCCCGTACTGGAAATCGTAAGGGCTTTGCCAGTAGCGGAATCGATCGCAGATCGCAAAAGCACATCACTTCCAGCCAATGCTGTAGTGATTGAAAAATCATTGTTCAAAGTCAGAAGGCTTACATCAGAATCAATCGCAAAATCCCCGGAACCAACAATCACGGAAATTCCAACACCAACTCCACTACCAATGGTGATAGTGGTATTTGAAGTTGTAGATTCAACAAAGGTTGATCCAGATTGAATGTTCCCATTAAGAGTCAAGGCGCCATTGTGGGTCAAGGCAATCGCACCATTTGTTGCATTTGTTGCACTAAGGTTGGTAACGGTGAGCTTGCCACCTGAATTCAAGTTTATTCCTTGACTATTCGCAGTGACCGCTCCGCCAAAAATAATATCATTGTTGGTGGCGGTTGAAAGCTGAAGAGAGTTAGTATAAACCTGAGCACCGGTTACAGATACTGCACCACTCAAAGGACTGCCTGAATTCTTAAGTGATATAGCATTAACAGACGTTGCAGAAAAACCATTCGATGAATTGGAAATATCTACAATTCCAAGGCTTCTGTTTAAACCCATTGCTTTGAAAGAAAGGGCCCCAGTATTATTAAGAGTCAAATTTTTATTGCCGGTGGAGTCAAGCTGGTTGTTAAATATGATTGATCCATTACCCGCAGTCATGACCAAATCAGAAGTATAGTCAACATTTCCAGTAAAAGTTTGACCACTGGAACCTGAAGTAGTAATCACACTGCTTGCAATATTTGTCTGCCCGCCTGTTGATACGTTCAACAAACCTAAAACCTGGTTGGATACACTACCAATATTGCTGTTAAGGTTAATTGAACCGGTACCAGTAGAAATTACATTTAAAGAAAGGGTGCCATCATTATTGGGATCGGAAAGC
Organism: Gemmataceae bacterium; assembly: GCA_044337875.1. Classification (GTDB taxonomy): domain Bacteria; phylum Planctomycetota; class Planctomycetia; order Gemmatales; family Gemmataceae; genus UBA969. The sequence goes on along the minus strand of JBIIMS010000007.1, from coordinate 207,396 downwards.
AATGTTCCGCCTATGGTTCCCAAAGTTATACTACCTCCCAAGGAGGTCTGGAATGTAACATTCTTCTTCATCACAATGTTGCTTGCAAAATTAACTAATGTGCCCGTAGTAGTCTGAATTGTTACACCGGCAGCAGCAGAAAGATCATTACCAATGGTTACAACTGGTATTCCACCTGCAACAGCAGTTTGAATAATCACACCGGCACTGGAAATATCGCCTAGAAGATTCAGGCCATATTTGTTGTTAAAAGTTACCACTCCGCCGGTAGAGGTTGTGATATTTCCAACATAGATATCTCCCGATATAGCACCATTTGCAGTAAGAGAAAGCCCAGTCGCAGCATTATAATCCTGCGCGCCCTTGATAGATATCTGCCCAGCAACCGTTGCGGTAAGCGATCCAGCCTTTAACAAACCGGTATCACTTGCAGTTAAAGCTTTAGCACCGCTAACACTTATTGCACCCAAACGGGAAGTATTGCCCACATCTGAATTAAATTTCACAGCCTTAGTAGTTCCAGTTCCACCGATATTAACAGTAAGATTGCATGGCGTTACAACACCAGCAAAGGTATCCACCAAACCAGTAAATTCAACATCATTGGTAGATTTAACAATAAAGTTCTGCTTCAGTTGAACAGGATTATTAAATGTCACACTCTTAGCAATACCCGTCACTTCCAAAGTTACATCCTGAAGATTTCCAATCACAATACTACTTGGCGAGCCATTATTCCCTTCAACAAAGGCATCAGAAATCAAATTCGCCTGCAAAGTCAGCGTGCTGCCATGGTTCAGGGTAATAATCCCAGTACCAGCGGTTGATAAAAATGCACTTAACTGACCGGCAGTAATGGTGCTGTTAGAATCAAGGGTAATATTTCCTGCTGCAGAAGCTACCGCACCTACAGAAATGGCACCAACCGATGTAAGAAGCGACACATTATTGGTAGAATCGACCAAGCCCGTAATTGAAATTGGGCCGGCCAAATTAACCGATGTTACCAAAGAATTGGCATAAACATTTCCTGTAATGGATAACTGAGTTGATGCCAGCCCTAAAGTAATATTGCCCAGCCTTGTTGAAGCAGAACCAAGACCAGTAGTGCCATTAACTTCTACTCGCCCGCCTGCATTATTGAAAGTTAAGTTCAATCCCGAAGAAGTTCCAACCACATTATTTGCAAGAATAATATCCCCGCTACCGCCAGACAATACAGTATCGGTTTCTTCAAGCTGAAGATTTCCAGTGATACTGATACCACTCTGGGTGTTGATGGAAGTATTAGCGTCAGTTGTATCTCTTACCACAACAGTGCCTGTGGAAGTAGCATTCGCGGTGAATGAAGAAAGAATGCCCTTCCCTGCAGATGCGCCAACTTCACGAGCCAACAAAATACTGCCACTGTTTGCAGTCAAATTCAAACTGCGAAGATTTGAACTGCTTGAACTATCAATAGTACCACTAAAAGTAATACCCCCCGTTGATTGAAGGGTTGCATTCTGATTTAAAAGCACATTTCCAGCAAAACCAATACCACTACCACCTCCTGTTGTGGTAATGGAAATCGGGGTGTTGCCACCAGAAGATCCAAATTGAACCGAACCAGTTCCAGTTTGATTAATACCCGAACCCCCAACATTTAACACATTGGCATTAAAAGTTAGCACGCCATCATTTACAATAGCCATAGGCCCTGAAGAGCTTAAATCCACCAAACCTAAACCTATGGTAGTTGCTGATTGAAGCGATAAACCATTACCCCCCGTTAAAACAATGCTGGCACTTGCGAGATCAATAGCGCCAGTAGCTTTGGCACCCATAATAAAAGATGTAGCATTAAACAATCCTGAAGTTTTAGTGCCTGCAAGAGTGGTTACAGCACTGTTGATCTGAATATTTCCTAAAGGCTGAGCATTATCACCAACATTATCTTGGAACAGAACTGCGCCGTTTACATTATTCAAAGTAATTGCTTTAGATGCCGTGGACCGAAGCGTCTTATTAAAAGTAACATCTGAATTTGAGCCTGCCGCTTGCAAGACAGTTGTATCACGAAGAAGAACTGGATTATTAAATATAAAATCTGCCCCTGTACCTGTTACAAGAATAGTAACAGTACCAAGAGCTCCAGTACCAATTTCAACCGATCCGTTTGTGCTAGTTTCAGTTAATGTTAGGGCAGAAAAATTGGCCCCTTGAAACAGTAAATTTCCACCATGATCAAAAATTACATTACCACTAGCATTAATCACTCCAAAACTTATATTTCCTGCACCAGGATTATTAACAAGCGTAATGTCCGTAACTAAGGCAACATCTGCCATCGTAATCGAACCGGTACTCTTCAGGTTAAGATTTCCTGCAGTATAATTCTGCGTACCAGTGATATTTACATTTCCACTAATTGAAACTGCGCCACTTGTAGTTAAAGATACAGCTTTGATGGCACCTGATGTAAATCCAGTAGGGGTACCAAATAAAGTAATTGTGCCCAACTGGGTAGTCGTTCCGCCAGTAGCACTTTGACCAATTGAACCAAACGATAACGTACCAGTGGAAGTTAAAGATAAATTTACATTTGTAGAACTGGCACTGGATAGATCATTGGTAAACGATACGGATCCGGCGTTTATAGCTGTGGAAGTATTTGAAATTATCGCGTTACCGGAAACTGAAATAGCACCTGAAGTTTTTATATTGGTTACATTAGAGTCAAAAATTATGACCCCACTACCTGTTGTTGAGACGGTCAAACCCAATATTGCACCCAGAGTACCCGATGATCCAATATTATTTTTAAAGGTAACATTTGCGTTTAACGCATTGACAGTAAGTGCCTTAACCGCTGAAGCTTGACTATTATCAATGGTACTCATAAAAGTTACCGGCGTTCCGGTGGACCCATTGATAATCAAAGATTCCGCTAATTCAACAGGACTATTGAACACAAAACCTGTGCTGGAACCGTTTGTATTGGAAAAAACTATTCCCCCGCTCGTAGCAGAACCAACCACTACTTTTGTTGCATTTATTTGATTTAAGCTATTCAATACATTGGTTATGGAACCTTTAAGATTTATCTGGCCGGTAGAGACATTAGTAGCATTCAATGTAACATTACCAATACTGGCGAGGTCCATCTTGCCCGTACTTATTAAACCGCCACTGGTTGTAAGCGTAAGGTCGCCCCTATAAGTCTGATTCACAGGAACAGATATATCGATTGGACCAACCAAAGTTGCAGTAGACAAGCCAGCAACATTTACCAATGCACCATTAATAGTTAGGCTCTTTGAAGCCGCCGGGATGCTAACATAACCCAAGGCGGCACCAGCTCCAGCACCACCCAAAGATGCCAAAGTAATATCTCCAGTGGACCCGGTTGAAACAATTAAATTCTTTCCTGACCCTGTAATACTAGAAAGAACAGAAATACTTTGATTGGACGTCGACAATAGGGTTACATTACCACCCAATGCAACAGGACTTATGGCTTGAATTAGAAGAGGGTTAAGCGAACTTTGAACGGTAGTGTCAGAAACAACATTGCCTAAAGTGATACCAGTCATATTTGTAATACTTAACTGGCCTGCGGTATTTACATTTTTAGACAAAGTTAACGTTGCATTGGTACCACCATTTAAATTAACACTAGCATCAATAGCTGATCCAGTAGTTGTAGTGGCAGTTACCGTTCCATCAAATCTGATGGATTGACTTCCGCCTGTAACAGTTTGAAGATCCAAAGCGCTATTAGAACCAACGGTAGTATTATTATAATTCTGGTCACCTGAAATCAAAATATTGCCTCTAATCGCGGCAGATGAACTATTTAAAGCCAACCGTTCAGCATTAATCGATGAAGCAAAAGTAACATTATTTACTGAACTAACAGAAGGTTTCCCAATAATCAAATCACCAACTCTACCTTGATAAAGGCCAACTGCAGCTCCAACGCTTATATCGCCAGAAGTTATAAAAGTTAAATCACTAGCAACGTTATTAGTAAAGTTGTCCAAAAATCCTGCAATAGATATATTACCGCCAGCGGTGGATTGTAAAACAGCAGAGGTGCCACCTGAAGCATTGATTAATGTGGAAGAATTTGAACCCTGAAATGTAATACTTCCGCCAGCCGTTAACACCGTATTAGAATCACGTAAAACCGTAGCAGCACCCAAGGCAGCATTGGTACCACCTTGAAAAACAATGTTCCCACCCGTATTAGCCGCAGTACGAATTTGATTACCTACACCCAAATTAACGGAAGATGTATTATTGTTTGTGGCGAGCAGTGATATACCACCTGTACCAGTAGTATAAAGCGACGAATTTTCTCCATAAGTAACTTGATTATTTAGATTGTCATTTAACAGGATAGTTGAACCAGAAGCAGAACCTGCATTGATTGTAAGTGCGCCATTGCCCTTAGTTTGAACCCTAGATTCAAAAACAACATTAAACGCATTTGATCCGCTATTTGAAGGATCAACAATTAAGTCAATATTTGAGGATCCACCCAGATTTTGAGCATTAACACTTGTTACATTCGTACCAAAATTAATAGTGTTTGAACTTCCCCTTACACTTCTTACGGTAATTGCGCTTAATGTTGAAACAGTAGCATCAAATGAATTTATAAGTACGTTTTGGCCAACAATCGTTATCCCAGTAGGCAAGGTAGGAGTAATATTAGTTTGGGTTGGATCATCATCAACCCAACCGCCAGCAGAAGTAGTATTTATAGTATAAGTTCCACTATTGCCAGTAGCACCGTTAGACTGCGTAATAACCGTAGCATTAGTATCACCACTAACAGAAGCAAACCAAACGGTTAAAGTTGAACCATTCCAGGAAACATTCGAAGGAGTAATCCTGTCTTCCAAATTCTGAAGGTAAAGATCCTTATAAAATTTCTTAAACGGCTTATGATTAATTCTCTTGTTGTTTCTGCGGGAGAGAAAGGAACTAAGGCCTTGGAACCAGGAGCTTGCCATGTGTAAACCTCTTGTACATATCTCAAAAAAATAGAATATTACAATTTCGTAAAGCTTAAGGGCTAAAAAGACTTCAGGTTTCCCTGCTTGTGTGTTTTACCCAAACTACGTATTATTGAGTAAGTCTAATCTGGGTAATATTTAGACGCAAATGGTATTTAAATGTAACCTAAATTATTTAAACAGCAACGCCCTAAAAGGTGTTAAAACTGGCATATTATGCAATAATAAACTAATCGATAATTATTAAATGGGAAGACGCTAAAACCAATAATATAAATGATTTAGGTAAAATTTGATTACAGAATTACAATTAAAAAAAGAGTTGAAAAAGTCCCAATCATTATTCTTGTAGAATTTTCAATTATTTTTCGACCACGCTAAATTACCAAGTAACCAACTAAAAGCTGGCTAATTTAGGTGGTTTGATAGGTGTGTCAAAAGTGCAAGTGCTAGTGCAAGCCACGGAAGGAAGAACAAGAATAATATCCCACGCGAGGTTGACCAAGGCCGTGGGTGCAAAACCAAAAGAGTGCAAATAGAGCGGTTGCAGTGGGGCTTCCCCATCGCAACCGCTCTGTCTTTAATCAGGCCCTCATCAATAAACGAGAAGAAAAAAGAAATGACCCATCCAACGCAGTGGATTGGCTTGAAGACGATGTAGATGGATAGCGGTGGAGGTTGGAAGGCGGGCGAGCGAAGCGAAAGGGCCCTTTTCCCGGAGGGAAGAGGGTTGGGAGTTGGGCGAAAGAAAAAGAATGTAAAAGAGAGAATGTAAAAAGAAAGTAAAAGAGTAACTAAAACCCAAACTGAGCTGCACCTAATGCGGGGTGGTCGCCTAGCCTGCATGAATGAACACCCAACCCCCTTATAAATTACGCATCCGAGAGCACAAAAAAGTTTGCGCAAGCGAACTTCAAGTGCATCCGCTAAACCCACGCATCCATCCCGATGCACAAAAATCTGCGCTCACCGCAATCTTAAAAGAAATCGGCTTCGCCCGCAGTCTGCTTGTTTACGAAACCGCAGAAGGCAAGCTTCAACTGATCGATGGCCATTTACGCAAAGAGCTTTTCCACGATCAAGAAGTCATGGTGGAAATTCTGGATGTAAACGAACAAGAAGCGAATGCGCTTTTATTATCGCTTGATCCCCTTACTTCACTTGCCCAATTCGATTCGCCCACACTCGAAGCCCTGCGAAAAGCAGCATCAACACAATCCGAAGCATTGCAAAACCTTTGGGATTGCATCGATTCTTCCACTAGAAAAACCAAGGATGAACTCAAAGAAGCAATGCAAAAGAAAGAACCCATTCTTAAAGAACAATTCTTAGTTCTAGTTGAATGCGAATCCGAAGCGCAACAGCTAAGTCTATTGGGTTCACTTAAAAAACAACAGTTTCGATGCAAGGCATTGCTTTCTTAAACCCGGGAGAAATTATGAAAGTTGTTGTTGAATTAAAAAGTACTTTGGTCGATTCGCCAAGAATTGCGCAAGTGCGTGGCTTATTCGACCTTGAACCCAGCGCAGTTGATCATCATGTTCGAACACATGAACTTGGAATTGAAGAAAAACCTTGGAACCTTGGATTGATCACCGGGCCAAGTGGTTCGGGCAAAAGCACCCTCTCCAAAGTACTTTGGCCTGATGCGATTTTACCTACGAACCCATGGCATCATGAAGCATCACTGCTCGATTCCTTCCCCATGGAACTTGGTATTAAAGAGGTGGTAGAGATATTATCCTCGGTTGGGTTTAGTTCGCCACCCGCTTGGCTAAGGCCTTTTGCATCCCTTTCAAATGGGCAGCAATTCCGTGCAACCCTCGCACTGCTGATCGCACAAGCCAAAGCAAAGCCCATCGCTACGCCAATTGTTTTTGATGAGTTTACCTCGGTGGTGGATCGCACGGTTGCACGCATAGGATCCACCGCGCTTGCAAGAATCATACGCAAGATGGAGATGAAATTTGTCGCAGTAACTTGCCATGATGACATTATTGAATGGTTGCAGCCCGATTGGATTTATCGCGTGGACGAGGGATTGTTCACATGGAGGTGCCTTCGGCGAAGGCCAGAAATCGAGTTGGAAATCGTTCGCACAAAAGCATCCGCATGGCATCTGTTCGCACCGCATCATTATCTAAGCACATCAATTGCGCCTTCTGCAATTTGTTACCTAGCAAGTTGGAATAAACAGCCTGTTGCGTTTTCAGCATGGCTGCCTTTTGTGGGAAAAGGGCCAGCAACAAGGAGGGAACACCGCACTGTTTGCTTGCCTGATTTTCAGGGTGTTGGGATTGGTCAGGCATTATCTGCAACGATTGCATCGATGTTTAAAGGATTGAATTTAAGGGCAATCAGTACGACAACGCATCCGGGATTAATTGCTTCGAGGATTCGTAGTCCGCATTGGCAACTTAAAAGGGCGCCCTCGCTGGCACAAGGTTCGCAAGGGAAAATGAATTTGAGCCATGCCCGTACGAGGTTGACTGCTGGGTTTGAATACATCGGTAAAGCGATCCCGAGCAGACTGGCACGCGATCTTTTTCGCACCCAACAAAGTTGAATGGGATAGATGATTATTAACAAGCTACCTACGCCTGAAATCACGCAGTTAATAAGTTCTTATTTGCAAGCGGGTGGCACCCCTGCGGTAGCAGCGCAGGCGGCGGGCATTTCGGAGCAGACTTTTAATCATTGGGTTGCAAAAGGAAAAACTGCCAAGGCGACCAAAGCACTTAAGGCTTTTTATCAAGCGGTGGAGCAAGCACATGCACAGGCAAGATTACGAGCAGAGATAGCAGCGTTTAATGATAAACCGTTGGAGTGGTTGAAAAGCGGACCATGTAAGGGCGAGGTTGAGTGGGGAAAAAGAAGCTCCGGTAAGAAAGCAAAAGAGGAAACTTTGCCCGAAATTAACACCCAAAAATTCCTACAACTTTTGCTCAAGGTTTTGCAGGCATACCCTGAAGCGAGAAAAGCCCTTGCAGATGCCATGCATCAAACAAAGGCTTAATCTCGGATAAAGTATTAAAGGGTTGTGGAGCCCAATAAGCCTCCAGTAAAATAACCTGCTGAAACATTAGGCATGGTTGCAAGCCCTGAACTGGTAAGTGTTATTCTAGGTGGAATGATGTAAGCGCTTTCGGATTGGACTAATCCGGAAGTTTCAAAGCTGAAGATGGAAGCAACTGGTGATCCACCCGGGCCTGCGAGAGCAACTGCAACTTCCTGCCCGTTACTATTCCTTGCAACACCAGCACGGATTGCGCCACTAAATTTATTAAACACATTAGTTACCGGAATGCCGGTTGGTTCGTTATTAAGGATGACACCAAATTGATTATTGGTGGTGCCTACAACAAGGTCGGTAATACCTAAGCCTTGATCAAGGTTTCCTGCTGCGATACTAAGTCCACCCCTACTCTTGAAATCATTGAATGCAAAGAAGTCATCAACAAGTCTGGGGGAACTACCCAAGCCGTTCACATCAAAAGACCTGATGTTGTAGCCTGCATTGCTTGCGGGTGCGACGATAACTTCATCACCAGCATTGGAATTGCGCTGGCCAGCGGTAACAACAACGCCGCCGTTAAACTTAGGTGCATAAGCAAAGAAGTTATTAAGGGGCGATGTGGTATTAACTCCGGTAGCGGCGCCAGCATAAACAGTAACGCGAGGTCCTCCTGTAGCGCCGGCGCCAACGATGATATCATCAAAGCCATCATTATTCGTATCGCCAGCAGCGATATAAACACCCCCCGTAAAAGTAGGGAGGTTAAAAGCATAGAACTGGGCAATAGGTTGTGGATTGACACTCCAATTACCCGTTGAATCATTGATAAGGGTAAATACTTTGATATGGGGAGAACCACTTGGGCCAGCAGCAGTGATGATATCCTGATTGCCATCGCCATTGACATCACCAAGGGCAACGCGAACCCCGCCTGTGAAGCTTGAACTATAAGCAAAGAAGGATAAATATTGCGGTCCATTACTTAAAGTATCAGTGTTACTAAATGTAATTGTCACAAGTGGGCCGCCACCAGAATCTGCACCCACTGCGGTATAATCATTCAAGGAGCCCTGCCCCACGACAATAGGCTGGGCAGTCGAGGGAGTAAGCCTGGCTTCAAGGCTAAGGAGTTCAAGCTTTGTGGAAGCGTTTTTAGGGTTTGCCTTCTTAGAATTGAAGAGCTTATTTAAGAACTTACGCATCTGAATACTCCCATAACTTAAACATCAAATAAAGCTGGCCGATGTTGTGAAACAAACACGAACACCGGGTTGCTAATGAATGATCGGCAAATGGGGGAGATAATTTGAATGAATAACTTAAGAAATAATTTTTATTTGTGAAATAAAGAGAAGGAGGTAAGCGGAATAGAGTGCAACTTCCGCAAACTAATCAAATTGACATGAATTGGTAATATGGGATGAAATTCCCCGAATAGCCTAAGTTATGAAAAAAAGAAACCCATGGGGTTTAGTCCATGGGTTCTAATAGCAAGCCTGCAACTTTATTAGAGAAGGCTATCAAGGAACTTGTGGATCGGAAGAAATATCACCACCTTGCGGGGTTTCAGCGAAGTAGAAATTTTCACTGGAGATATTCGAATTAAAGGTAACAACACTACCATCTGCCATTGCCATATTGATGGAACCACCCATGCCATGCAATTTCAGCGGGTGAGATGTAGTGGCAGTTTTGTTGAATTCTGGGGCCATATGGCATTGGCAATTCCAATTCTGGGTTTGTAAGGCGGGGTTGGTAGTCCAACCAGCACTGGGGCCCGACAGGTTCACATAACCAAATCGGCTCCAATAAGAACTGGAATAAGTGGAGGTAGCTAGCGCGGTAAGGGGGTTGGCAGCATGATCATAACTGGTAACAACAGGTGGAGTACCATAAGCCCAAAGGCCAGCGCCTTCAGTTGGAGTCCCAGTAGCACGGGAAGCAACGGCATAGCGTTCGCCAAAAATAGTCGTATGGGAAAGGCCATCCATTATACCAGTAAACGTAATACCTTTGTCGCCAAAGACTTGAAAGTTTGCAGAGTAACTGGAAAGACCCCAAGAAGTTCCAGTCGCAGTTTTGGCCCAGTTGGGCCAGGGGTTGGTACCGCCACCAGCAATCCAAATTGGGACATTTGCAGGCAAAGTATAAACGCCATTATTGGCTGACCAAGTAGGATCAAGCGGGTTGTTTAAACCCTTAATCACTGCGCTACGGCCTGCATCTTTGCCTAATTTAAAAACTGCTTCCTGTTCGATATAAGGCAAAAGATTAAAGAATAAGGAAGCTTGGTTACCACCCCCTGCACCACCGCCACCGCCACCGCCTGAACCACTGCCAGCAACTTGAGTACCCACCACGCCATACATTGGTGGAGTGATTTGGAATACATCATGACAATTATGAACAGCAAGTGCCAATTGCTTAAGATTGTTCTTGGATTGGGCTCTGGCTGCTGCTTCGCGCACTTTTTGCACAGCAGGCAATAAAAGCCCAATTAAGATGGCAATAATTGCTATAACGACTAACAATTCAATCAAGGTGAATGCTTTTCTAGAAACAAGATGCTTAGTAAACATGGGTAAAAACTCCATTTAAAAGGCAATATCAAATACGATTTATGTTACAAAAAGATAGTTTTACAGGGTTGCGAACTGGGGATTAAGGCATCCAATGCCTAGCCAGAACGAGTGGAACGGACACGCCGCCACGAAGAATTATTTGGTTCAGGTAAACCCTTGACCAAAAACGACAGGACTCGTTGCCAAAGAGATGGCAAAGAAAGGCTTCGAAGATAGTGCAGAAATACACATAAGCCAAAAACCCTGTTGAATGAAACTTAGAGAATATTTTAAGTGGGTGCATTGTAAATGTCAAGGATGAAACGAATGCGTAGCCGGGGGATGCAATGAAGATCTCGTGAAACCCAAAGGGCATATTTTTAAAGAACTCTAGAGAATTCACCCAGGTCTGCCGTTACAATCAACCCATATTCAACAACCTAAAGGGGCATTACCATGGATCGCAGGTCTTTTGTTGGAACGGTGACGGCAAGCTTGGCTGCAACTACAAACACCCTAATTGCGCACGAAAAAAAGCCCCGCATTCTAATTATCTCAGGGCCATCTTCGCATCCCCCCGGCACCCATGAAGTTCCAGCTGGAGCAAGGCTGATGAAGCATTGCCTGGAAAATATGACGAACTCCACCCCCATCAGCGCTGATGTTGTTTCGAAATGGCCGGAAGACGCCAAAGCCCTTGCATCGTATTCAAGCCTAGTATTCATAGGGGATGTTTTCCCACCGATGAAAATGCCAGAGCCTTCGAAAATCCTAATGGAAATAGGAACCATGATGGATCGAGGCTGTGGGATTGTCTGCGTGCATTACGCAACCGGATTAACCGCAAAGGATGTCGCAGAAGATGGCGACCACCCATTACTACAATGGATGGGGGGCTATTTTGCAACAGGGTGCAAGCATCATAAAAGCATCGCTCGCATTTTCCCAAAATCAACCATCACGCCCGCGGCGAAGGATCATCCCATCAACCGTGGTTGGAAAGAATACACCATCAATGATGAACCCTACATCAACAATTATTTTGGCAAGGATGGCAACAAGCTTGCTGGGAATGTAACTGCAATCGCAACCTCAATGCTGCCCCCGGAAAAACCAAGCGCAGAAGTGGTTGCTTGGGCAACGCAAAGAAAAGATGGCGGGCGCGGCTTTGCAATCGTGATGCCACACTTCTTCCGCAATTGGAAAGAAGAAGACATGCGTAAGTGTATCCTGAATGGAATCGTTTGGAGTGCTGGCGCTGAAATCCCCAAGGATGGCATCATTACAAAGCTGGATGACTTAGGGCAATTCAAACCCGATGCGGTGGAACCCGAAGGGCGCAAACCAAAACCTGCCGCCACGAAGTAGTGAATCTACTTTGATTTAATTACAGGGATGGGAGCCTTAGCGCCTGGTAATACAGGTGCGCTTCCTGTTCCTGCCAATTCTCCGAATGCGATTTCCTTGACAAAATAATCCTTCTCATTGGAAACTGTCTCCCACATCATGCCATCTTTGCTGCGTTTCATTTTGCTAGGAGGCCAAGCCCAGCCATAAACCCAACCACCCGTTCGGATGAGGGTTTTGGGTGCAAGGGTTTCATGTTTCTTCCAAGAGATACCATCGGCGGAAGCAAGGGTCCCGCTCTTTTCTGTGGAGGCGAGGAAAACATTACCAGCCCAAACCACAGAGCTAATATTGCCCCTCTCCATCTGGGTTTCATTGTTTTTCCAAGAAAGGCCATCCGTGGTGGTAGCTAGCAAACCATCCTGCCCACCAACAACAAAAACTCCATTACCAAAGGCAACGCGCTTCCAACCTGCGTTTTTGTCTTTCTGCCCAGCCATCTGGGTAATAGTAATTTTTTCTGTTTTAGGATCGAAGGCGAGCGCAGGGCCATAATCCCCGGACCCCATGATAAGTCCATTGCCCGAGACGGTGCTGCGAATCCAATGGGTTTTCGTAGGCATTTCAGCAGCAGCCACCATCGTCCATTTTTCTCCATCCGCAGTTTTATAAACCTGCCCACGAAGGGTGACCGCGTAAAGAGTATCGTTTAAAACCTGAAGGCCGAATACAGGCGAGCCATTAGGAAGCACCCCATCGTTCCAAGTTTTTCCATCACGGGTTGCAGTCATGCGGGCAATGCTATAACCGCCACCCACATAAGCTGCGCCTTTGAAAAACGCAGCGGTGTTAAGATCGTTTTGATCATGCTTGGGTTCGCCCCATGCGATGTGGTTTTCCCAAGAGTTACCATCCTTGGAAAACATGCGCTGACCACCCGGGCCAACTGCAAGATAAACTTCACCTGCAAAAGTATTGCCAACGGCCATTGCAAAAATTAACAGCGTAGAAAGAAAAAGCTTCATGGTACATATCCTTATTTCTTTGGGGGTGTTAGAGGCCAGGAATGAATTCACCCGCAAGCCATGATATCCCACAGGCAGTGGCGCAGATGGGCATCGGGTTTGGAAATCAACATTAACAACACTTAATAAGCCCTGTTTTATTTATCCTTATCAGATCGAGATCATTACTTGATACATGTACAAAAAAGCTCAGGCCTACAGACTCCCTAAATGCCAACATAGTAAAAAAGTTAATTGTATTCTGAGGGCAAAAATAGCGCTATCTTAAACTATTCTTTTCCTCTGTTTACCCCCTACTTTTAAAGTAACATCAGCCAAAATCATTCCAGACCTACTTCCAACTTTGAATAATAGGGGATCTAAAGGAAAAACCATTGCCTGTACGCAAACTGAAGGCTATGATTTAAGCATGAAATCCCTGCCTAAATACCTCCTTGGTATTATTACTCTTTTGACACCTGCCCTGCCCCTCTGGTCACAAACAATAACACCAGAAGATCGTACTTTTTTTGAACAAAAGGTTCGCCCACTTTTAGTGGAGCATTGTTATTCATGTCATTCGGTGGAAGCTAAAAAGTCCAAAGGTGGGCTAAGGCTTGATAGTGCGGAATCGATTGCCAAAGGTGGCGAGACAGGCGCTATAATCATCCCGGGCAAACCTGAACAAAGTCTGCTTATTAAAGCAGTACACTATCGCAATAACGAAACACTGCTGATGCCCCCCAAGGGAAAGTTGCAGGCAAGAGAAATCGCAACCCTCGAAGAATGGGTCAAACGTGGTGGGTACTTCCCTGCTTCAAGTAATATTGCTGAAGCAAAAAACTCCAAAAGCTTTGAAGACAGAAAGAAGTTCTGGTCGTTTCAAGCTCTGGCGAAACAACCACTCCCCAAAGTAAAGCTACAAGATTGGCCCCGTACCAAAATTGATTCCTTCCTTCTAGCAGAACAAGAAAAACGCGGTTTAAAACCCTCGCCACAAACAACACCCGATAAATTTCTACGAAGGATCACCTTTGACCTTACCGGCCTACCACCCACCCCCGCTGAAATCGATGCCTTCAAAAACCCGACAGAAGAAGATTACAAAAAGGTGGTCGATAGATTACTCGCCTCGCCACACTATGGCGAACGCTGGGGTCGCACCTGGCTAGATCTTGCGCGCTACTGCGACATCCTTGAGCAATGGGCAGAAACCAAGGGCCAATCCTACCTGTACCGCGACTGGGTCGTTAAAGCAATCAATGATGACTTAGGGTTCGATAAGTTCAGCACCTTGCAGCTTGCTGCAGACCAACTCAATTCATCCTTGGCCGATCGCGCAGCTTTGGGCTTCATGGGCCTTAGCCCCTCTTATTGGAAAGAACTTCAGCTTCCGGTAGACATCATAAAAACCGTGGTTGCAGAAGAATGGGAAGAACGCGTTCATACATTATCCAGCACCTTTCTAGGCTTGAATGTCGCTTGTGCCCGATGCCATGATCACAAATTTGATCCGATCACCGCAAAAGATTATTACTCACTCGCAGGCATAGTAGCCAGTACGCGGCCTGCAGATGTATCCATGCTGGAAGCAGAGGCAACAAAAATCATTCTTGATGCGAGAAAAAAAGTAACGACCCTAGAAGCTGATTTAAAAAAGCTGCAGGCAAAAAAACCCGCAGAGCCACCTCAAGCCATCGCTGACCTGAAAAAACAAATAGAAGAACTTAAGAAGAACACTCCTAATTACGATGCGCCTTTTGCGGTGGGCATGGAAGATGCCAGCCTTTATGTCGTTGCAGATGGCCCTAATAAAACCAAGCTTGATTTCAAAATGAACCAGGCTCAAAACCTGGCCCTTCATGTGCGGGGCAACCCCAACAACACCGGTGCCATCATTCCCAGACAATTTCTTTCCGTCTTCTCTGGTGATAACCCAAAAGCTTTCAATCAAGGCAGTGGCAGACTCGAACTCGCCAACGCTCTTTTCTCAGAAGCACAATCTCTAACCGCAAGAGTCATGGTTAATCGCATTTGGAAACATCACTTTGGCAAAGGCTTGGTAGAAACACCCAGCGACTTTGGTTTCCAAGGCGACAAACCCTCTCACCCCGAGCTACTTGATGATCTCGCCCTTCGCTTTATTGAAAACAAATGGTCAATGAAATGGCTGCATCGGGAAATCGTACTTTCCGCAACCTACAGGCAGCAATCTACCCCGCCCTCGCCTCTAGATCCGGATAATCGACTGCTCGCATCCATGCCCCGCAAGCGATTAGATGTCGAAGGCTGGCGCGATGCCATGCTAGCTGTTTCAGGAAACCTTGATCCTAGCATCGGTGGCGCACCCATCGAACTTAACGATATCAACAACCGCAAGCGAACCATCTATGGCCTTGTACGCCGTCGAGAACTATCTGATATTCTGCGCCTGCATGATTTCCCAGATCCAATAACCCACAGCCCCAACCGAGTTGCGACCACCACGCCTCTGCAACAACTCTACACACTCAACAGCCCCTTCATTCAAAAACAAGCAAACCTTCTTTATGAAAGATTACAACGCGAATTTCCTTCAAGCGATGCCGATAAAATCACCGGGGCTTATCGCCTACTGTTTGGTCGAAACCCCACCAGCCATCAATTAGAAATCGGGTTGAGCTTTGTGAAATCAGGTGGCGTCGCTTGGAACCAATACACCCAGGCCCTTTTGGGTAGCAACGAATTTGTTTTCATCGACTAAGGCTTTAAACCTTTGTTTGGCAGCTTTCGGAGTATGTAAATGAACGCGCCTTTCTCTCGCAGACAAATGGTACAGGCCCTAGGTGGAGGCTTTGGCTCTCTCGCCCTTGCACAACTTCATGCCTCTGCCGCCACTGTAACTCCTACGCAACCACTACTTCCCCATTTCGCACCGAAGGCCAAGCACATCATTCATCTCTTCATGAATGGCGGACCCTTCCAATGCGATCTTTTTGACCCCAAGCCCGCACTCAATAAATTCGCAGGGCAAAAACCACCAGGCGCAGACCTCCGCACCGAACGGCCCACAGGCGCGCTCATGGGTGTACCTTTTAAATTCTCCCAACATGGCCAATCAGGGCTTCCCATCAGCGAACTTCTGCCCAATCTATCTCGCCATGCTGATGAACTCTGCGTTATTCGATCCATGCATACTGACAATCCAAACCACGGGCCCGCATTGTTTCTTATGAACAACGGATCCATCGTTCCGACGCGCCCGACTCTTGGTGCATGGCTTTCCTATGGGCTAGGAAGCGAAAACCAAAACCTGCCCAACTTCGTCGTCTTCTGCCCAGGCAGACCTGTCCGATTTTCAGAGCTTTGGTCCAACGGATTTCTTCCCGGCGAACATCAAGGAACCTACATCAACCACTCCAACCTCGATCCGCGGAAGATGATTCCCTTCCTCGAAAACGCAAAGCTCTCTCCCGCAAACCAAACAAAACAAATCGAACTCATGAGGCAACTCAACCAGGAACACAGCATCGAACGAAATGCCGACCCCGCACTCGAAGCCCGTATTCGCTCTATGGAAACAGCCTACCGCATGCAGCTAGCAGCATCGGATGCCTTCGATATTTCCTTGGAACCAACCAAAACCCGTGAGATGTATGGCAAAGGCCACTTCGCTAATGGTTGCCTTCTCGCCCGCAGACTTGCTGAACGAGGCGTTCGCTTCACGCAACTTTACTACGGTAATGGCCAGCCTTGGGATACCCACAGCAATCACACCGCATCCACCCGTAACCTGTGCAAGGATATCGATCAACCCATTGCTGCATTATTAACCGATCTGAAAAACAGGGGGCTTCTCGACGAAACTCTTGTTGTCTGGGGAGGGGAGTTTGGCAGAACTCCCACCACCGAAAACGCTGATGGCCGTGATCACAACCCATGGGGTTTCTCGATGTTCATGGCTGGTGGCGGGGTTAAAGGTGGGCAAGCCTACGGTGCAACCGATGACTTCGGTTTCAAATCTGTCGAAAACAAAGTCCACATCCATGACCTTCATGCCACCATCCTGCACCTGATGGGGCTTGATCACGAAAAGCTAACCTACCGTTATGCGGGTCGCGATTTCCGACTTACCGATGTAAGTGGCCATGTTGTTTCAAAGCTACTCCAGTCGCCACAAACAAAGGTATGATTCACCCCCGTTGACAATGGGTGACATCTATTTGCGTTCTTTTAGCAACTTGGTCACATGCTCTTTCATTGCTATTGAGCTTACCTTGTGATTGAGAACTTTTTGTGCTGCCGCTTCAAGTTCAGAAATCGGCGTTTCTGCAATACCATAAAGTGCATCGAAGTAATCCAAAGTCATCATGGCACCAAAAACACTTACTTCAGGCGATTCCAATACAGTGCGCAAAAGCTTGATCGTTTCTTTCCTAGCATCCAAGGCTTCCGCAGGCAATTTAAGAGCCTCGAAATCTGTCGCAATACGATTCCAAAGCCTACCCTTCTCGTAAAACGCAGCCACTAAAATCTGATCTCTTGTTCGTTTAATTGCTGTGCGATAATCCATTTGCCTGCGTGCAAAATCTGATGCCAGATCATAAACTTTGGCCCGATAACTTGATGCTGAATAAGGCAATGCAATCGCCTTCACGAACAATGCATCCACCTCCTCAGTTGCTGATTTGGAATCTTTAACCAAGGCCTCCATGTTTAATAACATTGCGTTTTCATACTGATGCGCAGAGGCATTCGCATCAAGAAGAACAGATTGAGCAAGCGCCCTGGCTTCAGGATATTTTCGCTGGGATATAGCAAGTGTGGCAAGAAGGTTTGCTGCTTCTAAACGATAAAGCACCGGAGATTGTTCCGTGCGATAACGATTCGCAAGCTGTTCCATATCCTTGGACTTGCTGCGGTAGGATTTAAGAAACTCGGTTCGGAAGTTACTAAAATGTGCATTGCTGGAATCACCACGGTTCATGCCAGCATCAATAGTGACAAAATTAGTACGCATCCAAGCTCTAAGCAGGCCAGTTCCATAGGCTCGAGCCATATCCGGATCAAGTGCAGGCCGCACCTGCGTATATGGAACCTCAAGGGTTGCTGCCATCTTGCAAGACACCAGAGTCGCCATATAGTGCGAATTGATTTTACGATTAACAGCACCTGGCTTAGTGGGATCAACAAGAAGGTTTATGGGCGCCATCACTTCCTGGGGTCGTTCCTCTTTGATCCAAGAAATCCATTCATTGAGATTATCTTTAACATGAGGGACGCCCAACCCAAGAAAATGCATGGCTTCATGTATATCCCCCCTAAGCGCAGGGCAGTGGAAATCGATTGCAAAATGAATCTTGTATTTGTTGGCGATATCAGAGATAGCTTGGATTTCAGGATAAATTGGATTATCGCCATAATCGCGGTTGTGATCATGGGGCATACGATTTTTGCCCTGATCGCCTGCTTGTACACCATCTTTATCGACAATGGGTACAGCAAATAAAACATGGCGTTTACGAAACTCTCGCCCTGCGGGTGATTCAGAAAGCGCTTCCTGCATAAACCCTTCAAGCACATAACTTGCAGTAGATTCACAGGCATGATGCCTGGCGGTAACTAGCACCGGAGAAACGCTCTCACCGGGGTTTCCTATTCTCAACAAATCAACAGAAGTCCCCCTGCGCGTTTTGGTTAGTTCACTTTTTACCAGAAGAGGATTGGTTGCATTCTTCCTGATAAAAGCATCAAGATCATGCTGTAGATAAGGAATAGCAACAGCAAACCGAACCCGCTGATTCTCCTTGGTGAATTCATAAGTGAAGCGTTCTGCCTGAGGTGTCATTTCGACGTTTTCGATTCCGAGATAGCGCCATGATTTACCTTCATCGATGCTTACTGCTGGCCCACGCACTCCGATTTTCTGGGGCTTTCCCAAATCAAAAATAATCTTCGCAGGCTTTGCAACCCTGGCATCAAAGCACCAATAGAACCAAGGCTGTCCGCCCCGCAAGTCAGGAGCCAGATGGATGGTATTGCCCTCGATTTTTCCCACAACAACATTTCCACCAGAAAACGATGTACTGATCTCCACCTCTGCACCATGAACCTGCATGGAGGCAAACAAAATAATCACTGGGGTAATAATGGAAAACATATTCATGATAATCGGATCTCAATGTTGATCATTCGTGCATTCTTTTCCAACGAATGATATACTTGAAGCCATGGGTTGACTATTTCCATGTACTTTACCACGAGTCGAACAATGAAACACTTCTTATGTGCCTTATCAGTGATTATGGTTGGGTTTGTTTTAAATGCGAATGCACAGGATAGAAAACCATTGGAAACGCTGAAGGAATGGCGTGGCGATAATCCAAACGAGGCTTTGACCAAAGACTGCCCTAAGTTTATCAGCAACGCCAAAGAACTAGAAAAATTATGGAAGGCCTGGGATATCAAAGAAAAACTCCCTGAGATTGATTTCTCTAAAGAGATAGTTCTGATTGAAACCACCCGGGGCAGTAGGCTAAATCTTAAAGCGATACTCGATGAAAAAGGAAACTTGCAACCTCTGGGAATTGCCACCAGAGATTTCGGGCCTGGGTTCCGCTATGTAATAATCTCGATCAACAAAGCCGGTATTAAGACAATTGAAGGCAAAGCGATCACACCTAAAAATTAAATAATCTTCATGAACTTTTACCCTGCTAACCCTGTTGTAAAATCCACCTCTTTCAAGCTTCCCTATACTATCTCCTTTAATCATCACCAAGCGGGATCTTCTCATGGGCATGGAAATCGAAGTAAAAGTCGCTGGCATGAATTGGAGTAAAATCTCAGGATCTATGGCAAAGTTCGAACCCAAAGGCACTATACGCATGGCTGATGGGCAATTGACTTTTCCTGACGAAGAACCCTCAGCAGACTGGAAAGAGTTGCGCATCGCATTGCCCGCAGGCATGGTTACCATTCGCAAAACCCCTACAGGAGCAGCACTTGTTACCTGGGGTAATGTAAGTCAAGAATTGATCGTGCAAAGAGATTTATTCGCAAAGATGCTCGAAGAATAAAACGCTTAACCACTTCTTTATCTTTTATTGTTAATGGGCTTGTTGGTTTCAACAAATAGATAATTGAAGAGGAATGAAAAGTCTCTGCTACTTAAGGTAAAGACTCCCCCTTTGGTTTCGTAACCATTGATGAAACCCTCGGGGCCCATGGGCTTGAAATCATTTCCATGGGGGTTCCAAAGTGTGATCAAATCTTTTGCTTCATCGTAATTAAGTACAGCATAGGCATGACCAACGACAATTGCTGGGGGCGGTTTTTTAAGGTCAAGGGGAACACCCGCACCCATTAAGCTTTTGTTTTTAACGCCTTTACCCAACAGATAACGAATATTAAGAAGATCTTCAGGAAGGCCTGATTTCCACGCAATAGTATCAGATTGATGCCCCGTAAGAAGAGAGATAGTTTCACCTATATTCCCGCCGCGTGAAATACGATCCAACCCAATTGCAGCAGTATCCTCAGGCTTATTTGTTTTGTAAACTTCCCCATATGCCTCTTCAAGTACATTAATCCATGTGCCTTGATTTGCTGTACGTGAACCAAGCGCAATAACAGCTTCAGGAAGTTTATTGATGCGAACCGAACGCCCATCTGGAAATTCAACCTTGTTGGAACCATCTTCATTGGTTTTGATCATGCTTTTAATGGCATCAGGGTTTTGAAACGCAAGGTTCCCAGCCATCGATACAAAGAAACAGTTCCCCATGTGCCCCTGCGAAATCCCCTCAATGCCTAATTTCTTAGAGCCAAACATATCCCGTGAAGAAGTAAAGAGATGCATAAGATAGAATTCATATTCTTTCTCCATCTTAAAAACATTGATGAGAGAACCATTGGCAAATGCCATGGTTTCTTTAATGTCGCTGGTAAGCTCTTCAAGGGTTGCAGATTTTTTATCGGGTGACTTTAAAAACCAGAAGTGAGAGGTTGCAAGAGCAGCGGCTTCGATGGAACGAATGGAACCATCACGAAGAAGAACAGCAGTTTCGCTACGATCGAGGCGATCATTTTTGTTGGCATCCCACTTGGGCAGGAATTGTTCCAAGGCTTTTTTATAAGAAGGGGTTTGAGCGGTGATCTTGGGTGAGACAGGTTGTTGCTGTGCAAATGCACCTCCTACGAAAACAAAACTTAACAGCATCAACTGCAGTAACCGCATGAATCATCTCCAGAGCGCTAAAAAAAGTTCCACTGCGATAAGAACTATTATAACAATTTCAAGAATTTGAGCACGCAAAGCTGCAGCCTGATCTGCAACCACACGGTAAACATCTTCAATAACCTCGAGATTTCTACGGATACTGCCCTCCCAGGCGGGAAGATGAAATCTGGTTGCAAGCAATCTGTAAGTGCGGGAAAGATACATGTCACCAAGAAGTTTGAAAACATTGCCAGTGCGTTCAAACAAATTGGTGGCTTCGATATTAAGAGCGCCCAACTCGCGCACCCGCTGATTGGGCCCCTCCCCCAGCAATCGTGAAAATGGCGTAGGCCACCGTGCCCATTTAGCAGAGTTTGCAAGCTCCGTATCCAGAAGGTCATCAAGATAACGATAGCGCAATAATTGCAGGTTTGCAAACTGGATGGTCTGCAATGTTTCTTCGCAATCAGAATCGATGAGCACCGCAGCAGCCCAATCAACCACAAGAAGATCCGTGGGGGAATATTGCAACTTTTGCTTGATTGATTCTTCGATCTCCTCCGCGGCAAGAAGTGAAGATTCAAGCCTAAGAAGGCTTGCTAACCAAGGCGAATGATTCTGGAGCAAATTGGATATTTCTGGGAAGGGATCACCAGGATTAAACTGGAAGACAAAATATTCCTCAGTCAGTTCGCTCCATTTGGGGAGTTTGATTGCAGGTGAAAGCCTTTTGAAAAGCGGTTCAAGGAGTGTTTTGCCAAAACTGGGAAATTCGCCTGGGCTGGATAACTCCTGCGCCAACTCACTTAACTTCGAACCTTGAAGCGAAAACGGTATCCGTAGCGAAAGACTTAAGGTTGCAAAATCAAAGAGAATCATTTCAACCTGTGATTCCACCTCGCCCAGCACTGCAAATTTACAAATGGTGTGAGGCAACTGAAAAACCAAAGGAGCGGGGCGGTATTCAATCGACATCGGGGTACGCCTTCTTCGTGGCAACCCGGGGGAACTTGCAGAACCAAGTTCTGCCTCAAGCAATTTTGCAGCCTGCACTAAATCAACTTCTTCACCCCAGTCAAATGCAACATAGGCATGTAACACACCAGAAACTATTTTATCATTCATCGTTACAGAAGTATTAGGCACAAAAACACACCCCCACGTAATCTAGGCACACATTATCATTCTACACGACAGCCATTGCGGTTAGGCCAACGAAATAAAACGACCTTTTTAAATTAAGGAAGCATGGTGATTGCTACCTGCTTCTTGGCGCTCTTCGCGTCTTTGCGGTTAAAGTTCTTAAGCATAAATGCATTCTCACCGCTAAGACGCCAAGGAAGACAAGAAAGCATCGTGATTGCTGCTACCTCGTTTTGTTTTTAGAATTTTTCAGAGAACAATAATTAAGGTTGATCAAGCCATTGCAGAATGGCACTGCGATCTTGATCAAGGGAGGGTGCGCCCCGATGCTCTACCTCATCGGGTATACCAGTCATCTTGATGGGGTTGCCACCGGTCCTGATATTACCAAAAACAGGGTCTTTAATATCTACAATCATATTTCTTGCATTAATCTGGGGATGAGTCGCAACCTTGCTGACATTCTGGATGGGTGCAGAAGGAACTCCTTTTTCATCGAAAAGCTTCACCCATTCTTCCGTAGTCTTTGCTGCAAGAGTTTTTTCTATCTCCACCTCGAGCACATCCACATGCTGACATCGAAGCTGATTACTTTTGAATCTTTTATCCTGCACAAGATCCATTCTTTGCAACACTTCGCACGCCTGAACAAACAACCTGTCATTTCCCCCTGCAAGGATCATGTACGAATCCTTCGTGCGATAAGCTTGAAAAGGAGCGATGCTGTAATGCCTAGAACCCAATGATTCGGTAATGGCGCCTGTGCTAAGATAATTGGTAAGCGAACCTTCAAGCATTGCAACCTGACAATCTAACATTGCGATATCAATACGCGATCCGCCATGCCCCTGCATCCTGCGAACAAGCGCCGCTTGAAGAGCGATGACAAAATAAAGACCCGAGGCAAGATCGCCAATAGAAACTCCAACGCGCACCGGAGGTTGGCCCGGATGCCCCGTCAAGCTCATCACACCACCAAGTGCCTGAACCACTAAATCGTAAGCGGGCATTGCAGCCATGGGCCCGGTCAGCCCAAAGCCTGAAAGCGAACCATAAATCAATTGGGGATACTTTTGCTTCAAATCATCCCACGCGTACCCAAGCTTTTCCATAGTTCCCGGGCGATAATTCTCCACCAAGAAGTCCGACTTCGCCAAGAGCTTCTCGAATATCTTTTTGTCATCCTGCTTTTTTAAATCGAGAGCGATGCTGTATTTATCATAATTTATAGAGCTAAAATACAAAGAGCTATCATCTTTGAAAGGGGGGAACGATCGGGAGTCATCGCCACCGTGAGGCGTCTCGACTTTAATTACCTTAGCACCCAAATGAGCAAGATTAAGCGTTGCAAATGGCCCCGCAAGTATTCTTGTAAGGTCTGCGACCACCAATCCTTCGAGTGGCCTGCCAAGCGTTTTTTCTGTTTTGCTCGATTCGTTCATACCCTAATCCTATTGTTTTAAGGTTGGCATCGCATCTAAAAACAGAATCTTGCTTGCCATCCGACATCCCAACCATCATTATAGCTTCAGGTTCTCTTAAACTTATAGCTTCAAGAGGTTGCTCCTATGATCCTTCGTTTTATTTGCTTGGCAGGTGTTTTAATGACTTCAACTTTCAGTTCTGCAGCGGATGATGTTATCCGCACCCCATTCGGAAAAACCAAAGAAGGTGAAGCGGTTGATATTTTCACCCTGCAAAACAGCAAGGGTATGAAAGTTAGGCTCATCACCTTCGGCGCAACCATTCAATCCATCGAAGTTCCTGATAACAAAGGAAAGATGGCAGATGTCATCGTGGGCTTCGATACCCTCGAAGGCTTCCTTACCGAACATCCTTATTTCGGTGGCACCATAGGCAGAGTTTGTAACCGCATTGGTAATGCCAAATTCTCTCTCGATGGCAAAGAATATTCCCTCGCTGCTAACAATGGCCCACACAGCCTTCACGGTGGCAAAAAAGGTTTTGATCGCAAAAATTGGACTGCTGAAAGCTTTATTACCACTAACGACCGAGGCGTTCGCTTCACCCGCACCAGTCCCGATGGGGAAGAAGGCTACCCAGGCAATGTGCGCCTTGGGGTTACTTTCACCCTCACCAATGAAAACTCCCTTCGCATCGAATACGATGCCATTACTGACAAGTCTACCCCCATCAACCTGACCAACCATGCTTATTTCAACCTTGCAGGCGCAGGCAATGGCACCATTCTTGATCACCAGATCATGATTAATGCAACGCAACAAACTGCAACGGATGAAACCTTGATCCCAACCGGAAAACTGGCGCCTGTTGCAGGCACCCCAATCGATTTCACCAAGTCTACGAAAATAGGTGATCGCATTAAGGAAATCAAAGCAACGCCCGTAGGCTATGATCACAACTATGTGCTTGAAGCTTCCAGCAAAGATTTAAAAGCCCCCGCTGCAGTCGTCAGAGAACCAAATTCAGGCAGGGTGATGGAAGTTTATACGACCGAACCAGGGTTACAGTTTTACACGGGCAATTTCCTTGATGGCACTATCAAGGGCAAGAAGGGTGCGGTCTACAATCAATACAACGGATTCTGCCTCGAATCCCAGCATTTCCCCGATAGCGTCAATAAGAAAGAATTTCCCTCAACGATCTTAAAGCCAGGCGAGAAATTCAGCAGCACTACCACTTATAAATTTCTGACCGTTGTAGAGTAAGATATCAAGGCCCCAAGCGCTTGATACCCCAGAAGGTTCCGTTTCTTTCATACAGAATGCGATCGTGCATTCTGCTGGGCCTGCCCTGCCAAAACTCTATTGAATTTGGCCACAGCCTATACCCGCCCCAAGTTTCAGGCAGGGGCACTACTGCATCTGCATAGCGTTTTTCAATCTCATGCCAGCGAGCTTCAAGTTCTTCTCGACCCTTCATGACCGAAGATTGTTTGGAAGCCCAAGCACCAATGCGGCTTCCCAAGGGCCGTGAGAGAAAGTAATCTTCAGATTCAAGCTTGGAAACTTTCTGCACATCACCCTCAATGCGAATCTGCCTTTCCAAATCAGGCCAGTAAAAAATCAGTGCTGCCCTAGGGTTTTCTGTAAGCTCTCCCGCCTTGCGTCCTTCATAGCTGGTAAAAAAAGTAAACCCTCGCTCATCGAAGCTTTTTAGCAACACAATCCTAGCAGAAGGCGCTCCATGCACAGTGGCAGTCGCCAAAGTCATGGCATTGGGTTCCGTAACTTTCGCATTCACCGCATCGCCAAACCATTTTGCAAATTGATCAAAAGGGCATGGCGCTAATTCCTGTTCCAAAAGCCCATGAAGGGTGTAGTCTTTTCGTAAATCTGCAAGTGATGCCATGATAAATTCTCCGTGAGATTCTCTTTGTCGATATCATAGTCTTTTTTCCGACACAAAGAAAAGCCTCCATTTACTTGATTCCTCTTTTAACCCCGATTACAATCAGATTTTAACCCTTAATCCAAGAAAGACAGACATGAACAAGTTATTCTCTCTGACGGTTGCAGCTTTATTCATAGCAGCCAGCTTCTCCTTTGCTCAAGAATCCAAATCCACCAAAAAGCTTTTGGTGATCACAGAATCCAAGGGCTTTGTTCATGGCGTGGTAAAGCGCCCCAAACCTGAAGAATTATGCCTAGTCGAAAAATCACTCATCGCATTGGGTAAATCGTCTGGCATGTTCGAAGCAGTGGTCACCCAGGATTCCCGCACAGCAATCACTGCAGAAAACTTGCAAAAATATGATGCAGTATTCTTTTACACCACAGGCGAACTGCCACTTTCTGATGTGCAAAAAGCCGACCTACTCCAGTACATTAAGTCTGGCAAGGGCTTTGCAGGCAGCCATTGTGCAACCGATACCTTTTACAAATGGACCGAGTATGGCAACATGATCGGTGCTTACTTTGATGGCCATCCTTGGCATGAGAAAATCAAAGTAAAAGTAGAAGATAAGAACCACCCTGCGACCAATCATCTGGGTGATTCATTTGAAATAACTGATGAAATTTATCAGTTCAAGGGGCCTTACGACCGGAAAAACCTGAATATCCTGCTTAGCATGGATACCTCCGCAGTTAAAAAAGAAGGCAAACGCGCAGATAAGGATTATGCACTTGCCTGGACTAAAGAATATGGCAAAGGTCGGGTTTTTTACACAGCTTTTGGACACCGCGATGAAGTTTGGGCCGACGAAAGATTCCAGAAGCTAATGCTTGGCGGGCTAGGCTATGTAATGGGGCTTAACGATGGTAATGGCAAGACTGGTGAAAAAAAGCAATAAAATGCTTGAATCAGCTTCCATTACATTTGTCAAAGCTTTAGCCTGTACACATGCAAAACAGGACTGTAATACTAATTATAGTCTTGTTTTGAATAAAATAAAGCAAATCACCCTAGGGGGTTTGAGTGATAACTAGGCTAATAACATCAAATGTTCATGGTTCCGATGATTGCAATTATCAATTTTTAACCAGCATGCTGGTAAATGATAGTATTGCAATCGATGCAGGAGCAATTGGTTTTTATTCTTCTCCCAAAGAGCAGGAAAAAATCCGCCATGTTTTATTAACCCATTCTCATATCGATCATCTGGCATCACTCCCCATCTTTATTGAAAATGTATTTACGGGAAGACCTGACCCTGTAATTATCTATGGTTCAACGCCTGTATTAGACTGTTTACAATCCGATGTTTTCAACAATCGAATCTGGCCCGATTTCATCGAACTTTCGAAGTTCCCTGTTTCACGTTTCCTTGATATCAAAACCTTCGAACCAAACCAAACGATCACCCTCGAAGGAATTAAAATAACCTCTATCAACATCAATCATGTTGTTCCCACGGTTGGATACATTTTTGATGATGGAAAAAGTGCGATTGGATATGTCAGCGATACAGCCGAAACCGAGGAAATCTGGGGGCTCCTCAACAAGCAGTCTAACTTAAAGGCAGTGTTTCTGGAAGTTACCTTCCCCAATGATCATCAATGGCTTGCGGATGTATCCAAACATCTAACACCAAAAACTTTTAAGTTAGAACTACAGAAGTTAAAGAAGGATGTGCCAGTTTTTGCAGTGCACCTTAAAGGTCGCTACCGAGATCAGGTGGCCCAAGAAGTCGCAGACCTAAACCTGCCCAATGTTCATATCACTAAGTTTTTAAAAGACTACACCTTCTAATAACTACACTAGAGACACAAAAAAGCCCTCCGAGATTATCCTCAGAGGGCTTTTTATTTTCTATAAGCGCTTACTTCGCTGTCTCCAATAACTGCCTAAGCACATAACGAAGAATTCCGCCATGCTTGTAATAAAGCACTTCCTGTGGCGTATCGATGCGAACAACAGCTTTGAATTCTTTGCCATTAGCCCTCACCGCAATGGTTTTACCAGGAGCATAATCAGATGCCTCTAATAGAGAAGCAAGGCCGGTGATTTCAAAAACCTCTTCGCCAGTAAGGCCAAGAGAAGCTGAAGTATTGCCCGCTTCAAATTGCAAGGGAAGTATTCCCATGCCCACCAAATTGCTACGATGTATACGCTCGTAACTTTCTGCTATCACGACTCGCACACCCAGCAACGCTGGCCCCTTGGCGGCCCAATCACGCGAACTACCCGAACCATATTCCTTGCCTGCAAGAATTGCCAAGGGTACTTTCTCTGCATGATATTTAACCGAGGCATCAAATATCGACATCCCTTCCCCGGAAGGAAGATGCCTTGTGAAACCGCCTTCCGTACCAGGTGCAAGAATGTTCTTCAACCGAATGTTGGCAAAGGTGCCTCGTACCATCACTTCATGATTACCCCTGCGTGCGCCATAGCTATTGAAGTCTGCGGAAGCCACGCCACGCTCTTGCAAATACTTACCAGCAGGGCTGTCTTTCTTGATATTTCCCGCAGGGGAAATATGATCGGTGGTGATACTATCACCCAGAACCGCAAGAACGCGCACCGCTTTTAAATCTGCAATCGCATTGGGATTACGGGGCATGTTTTCGAAGTAAGGGGGGTGCTTCACATAAGTGGAGTTTGCATCCCAGGCATACTGATTACCCGTAGGAACAGGAAGCTCCTGCCAAGCTGGATCACCCTTGAATACTTCGCTATATTCCTTGGTGAACATCTCAGGCTTGACGCACTTTGCAACAGCCTCATGAATTTCTTTTGTGGTGGGCCAGATGTCTTTGAGAAACACAGGCTTACCATCGTTGCCATTACCTACGGGCTCTGTTGCGAAATCAATATCGGTTCTGCCCGCAATTGCATAAGCCACAACAAGAGGCGGTGAAGCCAGATAGTTGGCACGCACTTCGGGATGTACCCTGCCCTCGAAATTTCGATTCCCACTCAACACAGCAGCAACGATAAGCTGGCCTTCTTCAATCCCCTTGGAAACAGGCGCAGGCAATGGCCCGCTGTTTCCTATGCAAGTCGTACAACCATAACCCACAAGATTAAAGCGCAGTTTATCAAGGTCATTCATCACATCCGCTTCCACCAGATAATCTGTGACCACCTTGGAACCGGGTGCCAAACTTGTCTTCACCCAAGGCTTTGTTTGCAAGCCTTTGGCTACCGCTTTCTTCGCAACCAATCCTGCCGCTAGCATCACGGAAGGATTCGAAGTGTTGGTGCAACTAGTGATTGCTGCAATAACAACCGAACCATGCTTTAGAACCTCTTGCTTGATATTCATGGTAACAACAGCCTGCGCATCCGCAGTTGCAGGGCTTACCCCCGCCTTAGGTTTAGCCTTAGCGATCAAACCAGGCAGCGCACTATTGAAGGAAGTTTTCATATCGCTTAAACGAACCCGATCTTGAGGGCGAGTCGGCCCAGCCAAGCAGGGCTCGATCACTTTCATATCAAGTTCCATGGTACTAGAATAATTTGCCTCAGGCGTTGATGCATCGTGGAACATGCCCTGCTGCTTCATGTATGCTTCGGTTAATTCAACAAGCTCTTTTGGCCTGCCAGAAAACTTCATGAATCGAATCGTTTCTGCATCTACAGGGAATATGCCACAAGTTGCACCATACTCGGGCGCCATGTTCGCAATGGTTGCACGATCAGCCAATGGCAGATCAGCAAGGCCCGGCCCATAGAATTCGACAAACTTACCTACGACGCCCTTCTTCCTAAGCATTTCCGTTACGGTAAGAACCAGATCGGTTGCGGTAGCGCCTTCTGGCAATTTTCCGGTGAGCTTGAAACCAACCACTTCAGGAATCAACATGGAAACAGGCTGCCCAAGCATCGCAGCTTCTGCTTCAATCCCGCCTACGCCCCAACCCAACACGCCAAGTCCGTTGATCATGGTGGTATGCGAATCCGTGCCGACCAAAGTATCAGGGTAGGCGTAGTTTTTGCCATGCACTGTTGCACTCATTACAACCCGTGCCAGGCATTCCAAATTCACCTGGTGAACAATTCCTGTTTCGGGGGGCACCACTTTGAAGTTATCAAAGCCATTCTGGCCCCAACGCAGAAAAGCATAACGCTCTTTATTTCTCTCAAATTCAAGATCCGAGTTGTTCTTAAACGCCAGACCATTACCAAAATCATCAACCTGCACGGAATGATCGATCACCAATTCCGCAGGGCAAAGAGGATTGATCTTAGTAGGGTCGCCCCCCATTAACTTCATTGCATCGCGCATTGCAGCAAGATCGACAACTGCGGGAACGCCGGTGAAATCCTGCAATAAAACCCGGGCAGGGGTGAAACTGATTTCCTTGGAAGGAATGCTCTTCGGATCCCAATTCGCCAGTGCCTCTATATCTGCCTTGGTAACACTTAAGCCATCTTCCGTTCGTAAAAGATTTTCTAGAAGAATCTTAAGAGAGAAAGGAAGCTTGGCTATCTGAGGCAACTTCTTCTCTAGCAGCTTTAAAGAATAATAATGATGGGTCTTCCCGCCTGCATTCAGGCTAGTTTCAGTTTCAAAGCTGTTTTTCATGACAGTTATTCCCTTGAGTTTATTGGTCTTAAGATATTCTGTTAATGATCCACCTAATAGGCAACTATATCTCTTCCTCTTTTCACTTTAGATACTTTTCTCTTGCCTACCTCAACAAAATAATGATAAATTATAAATAAGACTTATGAAGGCCTATCAAAGTAAGTCTCTCCCCTAGTTTATTAATCACTTTTATACACGGGGGATACTATGTTCAAGCGTGGATTTACCCTTATCGAATTATTGGTTGTTATCGCAATTATTGCAATTCTTATTGGCCTATTGCTACCCGCTGTTCAAAAAGTACGCGAAGCTGCCTCCAGATCCACCTGCTCCAACAATCTCAAACAAATCGGCCTCGCCTTACATAATTATCTCAACGCTTTTGGTACTTTTCCCTCTGGTTGCCCAAGTTCGGCAAATTTTGGCCCCAGCCCCCTTGTTTTACTCATGCCCTACATCGAACAAGAAGCCATTTTGAGGGGCTATGATGTCAACCAATCTTCGGGCGCAGGTGCAAGTGCCAACGATCCCGTCTCCATTTTCAAACTTAAATTGCTTTTATGCCCATCAGACCCCAACCCTGCTACCTCCACTTATTATGGCTGGACCAACTACCATACCAACACGGGATCTTGGGTTGGCGTTTCAGGATGGGATGGCGCCTTCGGGCCCAACTTTTCAGCTGCAGGTAAACCCGCTGCTCCTATCGTTGGCACCAAAGATCTTGTCGATGGTACAAGCAACACCTCTGCCTTTTCTGAAGTCTGCAACGGCCCATTCTCCAACAATACCCCGTGGGAACCCCGAACCGATTGCTTCGAAGGGGGCAATACTACCCAAACCACAATTGCATCTGCCCAAGCTTACTTCACCAATAAAAACTGGAAAACCGCTGGCGGCCCCGCCGGCTGGACCGACTGGCGATATCGCGGCTACCCTTGGCGTGAAGGCTCTGTCTGGCGCAATGGCTACAATCATCTCCTACCACCCAACAGCCCTTGCTGGAGACCTAACGGCGATTGGTGGCAACTTGTCAGCCCCGCCAGTAGTTTCCACTCTGGTGGCGCCTCTACCGTCATGTGTGATGGCTCGGTTCGATTCGTCAACGAGGCCATCGATCCAATCACCTGGACTTCCATGGGTACCCGTAACGGTGGCGAAGTTGTCCAATTACCTTAGTTAACTCGGAGATTTCACAATGCTACGCTTCCTGCTTTCGCTTGGCATCCTCGGCCCTTTATTCATTTCCGGATGCGGATCAGATAACAAACCCATCGATCAAGATAAACTACAGCAAGAATTCAACGACCTGCAAAAAGCTAGACAAAAAGAAGACCCCTACGCAGGTAAACGAAAATAACTCTCTTCCCGTAAGCGCCAACATCCCTTAAAAAGGAGGCATGAACCAACGCGTTACATTAAACAGAGCCCTCTCCAAGCTAGGCTATGGCAGCCGTACCCAAGCTCTCGATTGGATTCGCAACGGCCGAGTTAAAGTGGATGGCAAAACCTGCACCAACCCTCTCGAATGGGTTGATTTAAAACTCCAAGACATCGAACTAAAAGACACTCAAAAACCTAAACAAAACACCATCGCCCTTCTATTGCACAAACCCCCGGGCTATGTCACCACCCGTGATGATGAACTTTCACGACCCACCGTTTTTGATCTATTGCCCCCAGATCTTGGTTATCTTTTCCCTGCAGGCAGACTTGATTTCGAAAGTGAAGGCTTGCTTCTTTTCTCAAACGATTCCCTCATCACCAACCTACTTACCGATCCATCCCACAAAATAGATAAAACCTACGTTGTCACTATCCGCGGGCAACTTACCCCCGAATCGTTGCACCAACTCCGCAATGGCATTAAACTCAACCAAAAATACACCCAGCCCTGCAAAGTCAAAGTATTGCAAGATAATACAGAGTCTTCTATTCTTGAATTTATTCTTAACGAAGGATTGAATAGGCAGATTCGAAAAATGATTCATGCTGTTGGAAGCAAGGTGAGAAAATTAGTGCGCACGAAAATAGGCGCTCTTACTTTGGAGGGTATTGAACCCGGGAAATTCAGGCTGCTTTCGCCTGCAGAAACTAAGAAACTTCAACAACGCTTAAACTAAGCTTGCAAGGCACGCCTTAATCGCAACTCTGCATCCTTCGATGCCATCGCGATCCGAACCAAAGAATCTGCAACTTCAGGCGAAGATGAGTGCAGACTGGCTAACCTTTGAAATTCACTTTCGCTACGCCCAAGCTCTATTGCAAAATCCAACATCTGCTCTCGAAGTTCTCTTACTGAAATCAACTTGTCGAC
This sequence comes from Gemmataceae bacterium, assembly GCA_044337875.1. Lineage (GTDB taxonomy): Bacteria > Planctomycetota > Planctomycetia > Gemmatales > Gemmataceae > UBA969. The sequence continues at coordinate 174,842 of JBIIMS010000007.1, read as the reverse complement.
ATCTTTTTGCAGCAATTCCTCAAGGTAATCTGCCATTAACTTTACATGAACGGTATTATTCCTCGCTGCAAATACTATTGCATCAGTGCGCGCTTCTTTTGCAAGCCTTACCATCGCCTGCCACTTTTTTTCCTGCGAGTTCGCTCGGTTGATGCTGCTTTCTTTATAGACCCGAAGCCCTGCAATACTTTCTCGATCGATTGGCTTTGGAATCAACATCAGCCCGCCAACTACTGCAAAAAGAAATGCAACAAGCGCCACCGCAACCGATAGCTTCTGCCTGCCTCTTTCTTTTTCAAACCTTCGAAACTTAAACAAAGGCGAAGCAAATACTTTTCTTCCATCCAGCCTACCTTCAATATTCTTTAATCGCATATGCGAAGAATGCAAAGGTTCCGCCACTTGCAATTGCTCTATCTGCATTTCCATTTTTTGAACCGTGCTTTGGTACGCCCGACACGCAGGGCATGCCTGCACATGCTGCGCCACTTCTTTTTGAAGCTTGCCAATGTTTTCTGCACGCAGTATTTGTTCTCGAATCTGATTACAGTTCATCTTGCATCTTCCCGTTTTATTTCAAGAGTTTCCATCAGCTTTTGCCTAGCTTTATACACCCGCCAGCGTGCTGTTTCTTCCGTCGTTCCAAGCGCTATCGCCATCTCCCGAAATGCCATATCTTCCTGTGTCCTTAATAACAATGCTGCCTTCCATTCCTCGGGCAGTTTATCTATCGCTTGCTGTAGCCTAAGGCTTGTCTCATTTTCTTGCGCCAACTCTTCGGGCCCTGCTTGGGTATCCAAAACCTCATTTGGCAAAAGTGAGTTTTTACCCTTACGATTACGCACCCAGTTTGCGTAGGCGTTATGCGCAATCCGAAAAATCCACGCCTTCAAATTCGTATCGGGCCTTAGCCTGGTAATCGCCTGGTACGCCCTTACAAAAGTATCCTGCACCAAATCTTCTGCTGCATGCGAGTTCCCTGTCAACCGAGCAACCCAACGATACAAGGATTCGTTGTAAAACATCACCAATTGCGCAAACGCTTCTCGGTCGCCCTGAACCAACCTTGCCAAGTTTGGTTCTAAAGCCCCGGGCTGGAATATCGCCAGCTTCGTTTCAGGTTTAACAACCTTATGCGCCACCTATTCCTCGTTTCGCCTTTAGGCAGACTAAATACAGAACACTTCACCAAAGCTAATGTTGGCAAAGATTATAACCAGAATCGTTCGAATTACTTTAATTCTATGCTTAGAAAGGGTTTAGGATGCGATTTCAGGGAAATGTTTGCGTAACTTTGCAACCTTGGGTGCGACCACCGCCTGACAATATCCTTGCTCCGGATTATTCGTGAAATAATGCTGGTGATACTCTTCCGCTGGGTGAAACAAAGTTAAAGGCTCTACCTGCGTGACGATGGGTTTAAACCAGGTACCCGAGGCATTATTTTCTGCTATTTTAGCTTCAGCTTCTTTTTTTTGTTGCTCATCATGAAACAAAATAATGGAGCGATACTGGGTGCCAGAATCCGCACCTTGGCGATTTAACGAGGTGGGGTCATGAATTGCAAAAAAGACATCGAGAAGGTTTTCATAGGAAATGATATTGGGATCAAATTCAATTTGAATCACTTCAGCATGGCCGGTTTTCCCGGAACAAATTAAAGCATAGGTTGGTTGAGGGTGTTGGCCTGCGCTATACCCCGAAACCACGGAGGAAACACCTTTAATTCGCTCGAAAACAGCTTCCAAGCACCAAAAACAACCACCACCTAAAGTTGCAATTGCCATAGAGTGAGCCCCAAATTCAGAAATTGAATCGACTGGGAACGCTATACCTCTTACACCTTAGCCTTGTAAGCTACCTTTTTCCATAACATATATCGGAAAAGTTGCGGAATTCTTACCTTCCCATCAACTTCATCAAAACTTCAAGCCGTTACAACCCACACATCAAATCAAGGAAAAAACCCCAGGGTGAATTGACGATGGGGCTCTTTTCAAGTAATCTCACTAATGTCATTGAAGAATGACATTTGGGGCTGTGGCGCAGCTGGGAGCGCGTCTGCATGGCATGCAGAAGGTCAGGGGTTCAAATCCCCTCAGCTCCACTTACAAAGGCCCGCTGTTTAAAACAGCGGGCCTTTTGCTTTTTTGATTGTTGCTTCTTTCAGAGCCGGAGGCGTCAGCGACGGTTCCCTCAGTCATTGTTATATAGGCGGAAAATTAGAAATATAGACAGCAAAGAAATGGCAATTAAAGCAGGCGATCTCATTTCTTGACTTGTCTTCCTTCGCGTACTTTGCGTCTTTGCGGTGAATGTTTTAAAAAGAAGCAAAGCATTTTTACCGCGAAGAACGCGAAGAGGCAAAATAAAAGCGGCGAGTTCCGTTAAGATAATAGTTCTAGCACCAGCGGATTAACATCCGCCGCTCAATAACAAAAATACCATCGTCGCTCACGCTTCCTGTTCAAAATACAAATCAACACATCTAAAGTTATCAACTTATTTCAATGGTGTAATAAATGGGGGAGTTATCTGGTGTGAGATGTTTCGACCATTTCGACTATTGCGTCTGTTTCGATTGCGTGTTAAAATAATTAACTACTTACTCGAGGCACAAAACCATGAACAAGCAGATTTCTGAAAACTTTGAGACTATCACTCCGAGCGAAACCGATGCACGGCTCGCCTTCGAATCTAGGCAGCACCTTGCAACCTACAAGATCCCCAAACGGTCAAGCGTCCGCATCAAGGTACTCACCAAAGGAGGGAAGCCTGAAACGGTTTCAATACCAGGATCCGCATTGCATTTATTGCTTCATATGCTAAATGAAATGTCACAAGGTAACGCAGTGACCCTCGTCCCAAGCCATGCTGAAATAACAACGCAGCAAGCCGCCAACATGCTTAATGTCTCGCGGCCGTATTTAGTCAAACTGTTGAACGAAGGAAAAATCCCATGCCGAACTGTTGGTAAATACCGCCGTCTACGCTTCAACGACCTGATGGCGTACAAACGAAAAGATGACAAGGCCAGGGCAAAAATTCTCGATCGACTTACGGCCGAAGCTCAAAAACTGGGAATGGGCTATTGATAGAACAACCTATCATCGCCATCTATGATGCTAACATCCTTTATCCTGCCCCGCTTCGCGATCTGCTCATCCGGATTGCACAATCAGGGCTTGTCCTTGCAAGATGGTCTGAAACAATCCATGATGAATGGACTCGGAATGTTCTCAAGACCAACCGGCATCTGTCTGCAGGACGCCTAGCACGAACACACTCACTGATGAACAAAGTTGTTCGTGACTGCCTTGTAACCGGTCACAAAAAATTGATAGCAACCCTTTGTCTACCCGATCCGGAAGAACGAGCAGCCGATTCATCGTTAGAGAAAAACCAGCAGCTAAGAATAAAATTCATCGCAAAACTGGCGTGACATTACTCAACACCCAAGCATTCAGGAGTGCAATGGTTGCCTAGTTAGGCGGATTTATTCCTTTTTCTTAACCGGGGAAATCTGCAACTTTGCGAGATCATTAAATAAAGCCGTTCTATTCTTAACAAATAAGCTGGGATCGCTCTTACCTCCCGAAATTAAAATTTTCTGAGCAAATTGATATGCCTTAACGCCTTCAGACCCTTTCTCTTTCACGAATCGGTGTAAATTTATCTCAATGTAGGAGCGATCGGGAGCGGCAAGCCAAGCTTCAAAAACAACATCATTGCCCTCCTTCCCGCTATCGGGTTTGTCAAATACTTTGACATCTTTAGTTAGCAGCGGCCGTATCATTTTCAGCCAAGGCTTAACAGCATCCCCAATATCCGTAGTATTCGTCCATTGACGGACCGCTATAAGCGTGGTCCATGAATCAAGGTTCTGGCCTGCGGGAACATACTCGTTTGTGATAGAGCCGTCTTTACCTATCTCCACAGATGCAAGTTGGTACTTCACACCGGCAAACTGCAAGTTTGCTGGCTCATCACCGTGAAGGATCATGTGGAAGCCAAGAAATAAAATAGTGATAATGCTGATTGTCTTCATTGAATTTTTCCTAACCAAGGTTATGTTGATCTCAATAACATGGCCTGCACCTTGAAGTCCGTTCTGTTTTTGTGGGTAATAATAACCACCCCACGCAAACCACTAAATTTTTAACTGAAGGAATGAAGTAGTCAAGTATTTTTGCAATTATCTCTATCCGTGTTGTACTCGCCTCCGCAGAACGCAAAGGCATTTTAAACCCAAAAGCAGTATTTACTTTGTCCTTGCCAAGCGGAGCCCTTGAAAGTTGTTCTGAGATATCGGCAGGAGAAGGTGGTACCGGAGGGAAGAACGATCAGATCACCATCTACCACGGCGAGCCAAAGAAACTGGATGATCTCCGGATTTTTCTCATGGGCGGTCTCGTCATCAGCGAGTTTCGAGATAACTCTCTCTCAGAGTTCAATCTCAACCGATCGGAGTATAGTAACGAGCGATGCTTGCCGAGGTTGTATTGATTCAATCTGGTCAGAAAGATCAGTCGAAAACCGCCTGCGGCAGATCGCAGCGCTTGAAGTCAAGTGCGCCGGATTCTGCGCCACTCTTTTCAAGAAATACATTAATTCGAATTTGCTAAGGTTCACTGGTTCGTTTGGCTTAAACCGGGTACTTTTTTTAAACTGTTTTCCTTTTTGCCCTTATCTAGACCCCCTATTATAGGTTTAAAATTTCTCCAAGGTTGAATAATTCAGGCTTGAATTAATTTTCATTTAAGTTATCAGCTATGAAAGACGGGTAATTTTCTAGGGGTAAAGTATGTTCTATAATAAAACCAGATGGGTAATTCGTTGCTCGGAAACAGTTGGCAGGAAACTTCATATATTTCCATCTGCCCCCATTTTGAAGTTTGCAAAATTGCTACTACTAGTGGTGCTAGGGTTGGGAATTGTCGTTCCTGTATTTGGGCAGGAAACCCAGAAAACCAACGAAGATCTTCAGGCATTTATTAAAGCCCAGCAAGCCAAGATGGAAGAACTTTCCAAGGTGCTGGAAGAACAGAAAATTATCATGCAGGCCCAGTCCAAGCGGCTGGAAGAACAATCATCTACAACAGGGAAACAACTGGAAGGCAAATCGCAAGATAAATCCGGCACGTTGGATATGCTTCTTCGGCAGGAAGGCGAAATTCAGCAGCCGTCGGTGACTTTACAAGGAAGCAAAAACAAAGGAGTAAAAGTTGAATGGGGAAAAGATGGTCGGCTGAATTTTAAGACAGAGGATGGCAGCCTTACTTCCCACCTTGGAATCATGATGCAGTATGACAGCGCTTTTTATAACGCAGATGATTCCACACAAGATTTATTGCGTAACAACAATGATTTGAATCAAGGATCTGCATTTCGAAGGGCTCGGCTTCGCAGTGATGGAACAGCTTACGAGATTATGGAATGGGTTTTTGAGGTGGATTTTTCACGGGCTGCCGACTTGCGCAAAAACACCATTAATCCAGGAAACTCCATTGGCCAGCAAGAACCACTATCAAATATTTCATTTCATAATTTATTTGTGGGGTTTAAAAATATTCCCTTTTTGGGAACCATCCGCGCAGGCCATATCAAGGAGGATCTTAGTTATTACAGTGCTGGTAGCGGCCGAACCATCCCGTTCATGGAAAGACCCAGCGTGTGGGATGCCATTGAAGATCCTTATTTATTTTCCAACGGCATTACTGTTAGTAGGAATTACCTAGATGATAAACTGTATTCTTGGTTAGGCTTTTTTCAGACTAATACCCGTACCGGGGCGTTTAATGTAAGCAATACCGCAACACTGGCATTTGATGCCAGGCTATGCGTGATGCCCTTTTATGACGAAGATAATAATCACTGGCTGAATTTGGGTGCCGCTGGTTCGGTACGTGCCAATCCTAATGAAATTGATACCACTATTCCAGCTGTTCAAGTAAATATACAACCACAGGTAAGGGGGGGGTCTTCTTTCCAAGTTCCAAATATCATCAATACACAGCCCTTTTATACTTTAGATGGCACCCAATTATTTGTTCTTTGTGCCAATTATGCGAATGGGCCTTTTTCATTTGGCGCCCAGTACGATGCCCAGATGTTTCAAAATTCATTTGTCGGCGGTGATGTGAACAAACCCGTCAATGGACTACCCGATGGTGCAAAACCAGTGGGTGATTTATATTTTGATGGTTTCTCGGTGGAGGCGCTTTGCTTTCTTACCCATGGTGATCACCGTGGAACAAACAAAAATAATCCCATGTATGTCCAAGTGATTCCTCAAAACCCAGTTTCCTATGGGAATGGCGTTAGAGGCATAGGTGCATGGGAGTTGGGCGTAAAATTTGACTTTGTGCAAGCCCTGATTGACGTACCGGATGAAGTTAAACCAAAGGATAAGCGTGGTGGTTACCTCAGTTCAACCACAATTGGGCTAAATTGGTTCCTTAACGCTAATACAACTTTTATGGCTAATTATGTTTATAACTCTGGTTTTTTTGGCACTGATCCAGCTAAAGCACCCTCAGATGGCGCATTTCATGCTTTTGGCACCCGGGTAATGTTTATTTTTTAAATATTCTTGGATCAATTTTAAATGCCTCTTTAATGCCCGGGTGACCGGGCTTTTTGGTTTTATGGCACAAACATTTCTTCAAGGTAAACTTGAGTTAATATGAAAAAAATGAATTCGTTTAAAGAAAACAGGTGGAATAGGCCGAATTAATGGTTAGATCAGAATATTGGGAACTCCCGGTACATTTTCCCTGTTCTGGTAGTCTACAAAAGTACGATAGCTTTCCATGACCAAAATCCTTTCAATTCCATGGCGCTTAATCAACGCAGCTATCGCTATTTTTATTTCTTCTTCCCTAGTTCAAGCCCAGGATTCCCCACAAGATATAAATACCAGAGATTTTATTCAGGCCCAGCAGGCCAAAATGGACCAGCTTTCCAAACGGATGGAAGAGCAAAAAGTTATTATCCTAGAACAATCCAAACTATTGGAGGAAAAAAAGGGAATCAACAAAGCCCAGGGAATACCTTTGTCATTGCCCACCGGAATAGGTTTTTCCCCTGAATATACCAGCAAAATAAACCTGGAGACGGATTCGCAATCGCAGAAAGCACTGACAACACGCGGGCTTCGAAATACATCCCGAGAGGATGGCATGCTCGATTATTGGGGCAAAGATGCCTTTTTTACTTTGCGTAACGAGGATGATTCTTTTGTCACCCGATTTGGGGGCCTCTTTCAGTTTGATATCGGTTTTTACAGTGCGGATCCGTACTTACAAAACCTGCTTGGACCTCCCACACTGCAACAAGGTTCAGACTTTCGCAGGGCTCGAATCCATGCCGATGGCATAGCCCACAATATTATGGAATATATGTTCGAGATGGATTTTTCCAAGGCTGCCGACCTTAATAAAAACCGGCTTACCTCTACCGAGCCTGATATCTCCTTTCAAAATATGTATGTGGGGCTGCGGGGCCTGCCTTGGATTGGAACGGTGCGTTTTGGACATATCAAGGAGGAGCTAAGTTTTTACAGTGCCTCTAGCGGCAAAAATCTTCCCTTCATGGAACGACCCAATTCCTGGGATGCCTTCGAAAACCCCTACCTTTACAGTAATGGTATGACCATCAGTAGAACTTACATGGATGATCGCCTATATTCCTGGATGGGGCTTTTTCAGACGAACACGCGCACCGATGCATTGGGGGTTAATGGCACGGGCGAGCTTGCCTTTGATGTGCGCCTTTGTGCCATGCCGATTTATGAGGAGTCTTCCAATCACTGGCTGAATGTGGGTGCAACAGGTTCCATTCGGGGTAATCCAAATGAGTTGGGTACTTCCCTTCCAGTGGGTCAGGTCACGGTGCAGCCCCAGGTGCGTGCGGGCTCCTCCAACCAAGTGCCAAATCTTATCAACACCTCTGCCATTTACACCACAGCCGGCACGCAACTTTACACGCTGTGCCTGAATTATGCCAACGGTCCTTTTTCACTTGGAGCGCAGTACGATGCCCAGATGTTTAACAATTCATTTATTGGTGGATTACCCGGTTCCCCTGCCAACCCTAATGCGCCGGGTAGTGTCAAGCCTGTGGGCAACCTGTACTTTGATGGTTTCTCGGTCGAGGCGCTTTGCTTTCTTACCCATGGTGATCACCGTGGGGTGAACAAAATGGCTCCCTCGTTTCTTCAGGTGGTACCGGTCGAGAACTTTTCTTTCGGTTCTGGGGGCGGATTGCGGGGCAAGGGTGCCTGGGAGGCTGGAATCAAATACGACTTCGTCAAGTCACAATTCCAAGTTCCCGATGATCCCAATTCGGTCGGGGGATATTTGGGTTCCACAACCCTGGGCCTGAATTGGTACCTGAACCCCTGCGCGCTGGTCATGGCCAATTACATCTATACTACGGGCGTATTTGGCCCAGAAGGTCCTGGAGGTGCTGCCTTTCATTCCTTTGGCACTAGGGTTCAGTTTAATTTTTAAGTGGAAAGATTACTCAGACGGCAGAGTAAATATTTTGAACTTTTGTACTCTATTTCAAAACTTTAAATTAAATTTTTAAAGACTCAATAAAGTTTTGATAGGGCCACTTTTTGTTTTCATAGTTTTTATGACTTAACTTGTAAAAAATGTGTAAAAATAGCAGAGCCGATATATGACACTAAAAATAAATGTCGTATCTGTGGCAACCAGTTGAATAAAAAGGTGTCAGGTCTCTTTTGATATAAGGACGGTAGCCAAGCGATAATTATTGTGTTTTTACCAAGCGGAAAACAATGCTATCGAACCGTAGATCCGGGGTACGTAAATGATTCCTGCCAAAAGATAAAGCAGCAGAACCATTAACCTTGAAAGACCCGCCACGCAACACACGAAAGGGTCCGTCGTTAGCACCCTTTGGATCTATCACCAATTCCTTGGGGTACGCTGCGTACCAACCCTTGGGGTAGCAAGTCAACCTACCAACCTGTCTACCTGTCTGCCACTATCATGAAAAAAATAGAAAAGATTAAAGAATTGAACTGATTCCTTTTCCTAGAACACAGCGGTGGGCCAGATTCTTTTAGGTGTTTAAATAGTTTGCTGCTTAAAAGTGAGTGCGGGTAAATTGCGGAAGACGATGCATAAATACAGCGACAATAAAGCTGCGAAGAAGCACCACACCGATGCAAAAGCAAACCAGAATACAAGATAACTGATCGCTGCTGAAAGAACGATGGCTATACCTAGATAAAGTATTTTCGTATCATTCGAGGCAAAAAGGGGTGAAGCGATGATGAGAATATACATTGCTTCCCAAAGCAATACAGGAAAAAATTGAAACATGGTTGATCTTGAAACATTGTAATGAATCGCATGATTTATCACATCAGCCACTGGCGAATCAACATTAATAAAAAGCGGAATATAAACTCCAAGTCCAACCACTAAGCCAAGGGCGCTTAGAAATCCAAAAAGAATCTTTTCTTTCCTGTTCCCGGTTACGAATGCGCAGAAAGGAATCCAAAAAGGCCAAAAGACTATGGCAAAGGCTAAAAACACCAGGGCGAAAATCCTCACCAATTCAGCATTTTCCCAGCGAAGGCCAATCCAAACCCACCCTTCTGAAAATTGTTGAACAGCAAACAAAAACGGGACGATCGCAACAGGTAGTAATAAACGATTTTTGCTAAGTGCGTTTTTTAAGCAATACACTCCAGCTGATAGCAAGGCTACAGACAAACCAAAACTGGCTTCAGCAGAAAAACACATACACCAACTCCGATTCTGTGTGGCCTTTGAAGAAAGGACCGCCGATCGGATCTGGTAGCCACACGCAGCTACCAGAAAACGAAGGTGATGATTTCCGATTTGGCAGATGCAAATTAGGCGATCACGTTAATCGCCCAACAGAAAATGATTCCTTAATCATAATTCTACGCCATTGCTGGCGAAGAACCAAATGATCTTGATTAAGTTATAAGTTAAAACTTTAGGCTTTTAAATGTATATTGCACATTTCTAAACTTAGTATTTTTAAAAAAGTAAAGAATTTTGAACCATACTACTTATATTTGAAAAACCATTGAACAGCATTTACTTTGTTTTCGCCAAACGAAGCCCAGCATTTTTCTCGTTCCACATAGCGCTGGTCCGGTAAGAAGAAGAACTTACACTGAAGTAATGGCCACCACGAATAACACGGCGTGGTACCATAATTTCTTTTACCAAAGTTACATTCGCCGTTTGGGTAATGCCTAAAAGTTTAAGAGCGGCATCCCAAGTTAAAGGCCCCTTCGGATCCGTTGCAGCGCCCTTTTGGTAAGGAGCGTAAAAATCTTCACAAAACTCTCGCACATTTCCATCCATATCATAAAGGCCAAAGGGATTTGCTTTATACAAACCAACCGGCAACGTATGATCACCAAAACAATTAGCATCATCTTCCGTTATATTATCTCCAAAAGAATACTCTGTTGTTGTTCCTGCCCTACATGCATATTCCCACTCTGCTTCAGTAGGCAACCTATAACCACCATTCGTCTTGGCATTCAACTTCTTAATGAAATCTTGACACTCTTCCCACGATACATTGTCTTTTGGTAATTTTGCTGCTCTACCTCTAATTGGGTTGTTCCCCATCACTACATTCCACTGTTCCAGTGTGACCTCATACTTGCCCATGTAAAAGGGCTTGGTTAGTGTTACTTCATGCTGCGTTCCGCCAAAAGGACTTCTGGCCTTTTCAGGTGTGGATGAACCCATAACGAACTTGCCCGCTGGGATTAGAACCATTTCAAGTTTAACTCTTTGTCCCAGATCAATTAATTCAACTTTTTCTGAACCCTCTTCTTTTACAATAAGACTCTCTAATTTTGTCAAACGAAACCCAGTATGAGATTCCCTATAGTTAGACCATTTGCTATCACGTGCTGCGGAGCGGGGCAATGATGATTCTGAACCTCCTCGAATTATAAAAGAGTTATCTTTTCCGCCGTCTACTGAATCGCACCACTCAAACACATTTCCATGCATATCATAAAGGCCAAAACCATTTGGCTTATATCTTCCGACTGGAACTAAAGGTGTTCGAGGTGCAAATAGATTAGTAACGTAAATATAGTTTGCATCCTTGCGGGCAATCTGATCTCCAAATGAATACGCTGTACGAGTACCCGCTCTGCAAGCACACTCCCACTCAGTTTCCGTGGGCAAACAAAAACCTCCATTCGTCTTTTCATTCAACTTCTCAATGAACTCCTGACAATCTTCCCACGACACATTGACTACTGGCAACTTAGGCGCCTTGTAATTACTTGGGTTTTTGCCCATTATTGCAACCCACTGCTCCTGCGTTACTTCATACTTTCCGATGTAAAACGGCTTCCTTATCTTTACCTCGTGCGGCGAAGGTTCCCATCTGCTATAGATTCGGTCTTTCTCTTTTGCTGCCGACCCCATCATAAACGGACCTTCTGGAATTAACACCATCTCCAACTTTACTTTGTTGCCCAAGTCTATTGCTAGATTCTTAGGCTGCGCATCCTGGGCCATCCCTGAAAATGTAACCAATAATCCCAAAATCATAGTAATCCCTAATAATCTTTTCATTCCTTACCTCTATGCAGATACTTAATAAATATTTTTTAAAATTAACCAGAGTTACACCGTGATAATCAAAGATACATCAAAAAATATTACAAATTAAACCATTCAGCACCTTCGTAAAAGCTTTTAATATTCAATGGATATTAATAAATAAATTGATTATTATTTGTCTCTCACCAATCGAAAACCAGTATCTATACGAGAATAAGGTTTACCCGATTCGTTCCGAACGGCTGAATACAAAGATTCTGGGTCACTGTTGAAATCGCCTCCACGAATAACACGGTTCCTTCCAGTTACTGGTCCCTTCGGGTCTGTTGCCTTGCCATAATCCAAAGAACTATCGTGCCAGTCATTGCACCACTCAGCCACATTTCCATGCATATCGTAAAGTCCAAAGGCATTTGGTTTATAGCTACCCACAGCGAAGGGCTTTTCACTTATTATTACGGATCCAGCCAATGGATCCTTAACTTTTACTCCTAATGCTTTATTTCTTTCCGTTAACCTTTTCTCCGCTTCAAGATTCGCTGTTTTTAAATCATTCCATATATTTTGAAAATTTGCATCTTTTTTGGTGATCTTATCTCCAAATGAATATAAAGTTGTTGTTCCTGCCCTGCATGCGTATTCCCATTCAGCTTCCGTGGGCAACCTATAACCACCTTTAGTTTTACGATTTAATTCTTGAATAAATTCTTGGCAATCATCCCATGATACGCTATAAACTGGAAGCCTTGGGCCTTTAAAAACACTTAAGGCATCCTTACCCATTATCGCCTCCCATTGTGCTTGAGTTACTTCATACCTGCCCATAAAAAATGGCTTTGTTATCGTTATCTCATGTTGTTTTTCAAATAATGATGGACTAACCTTGGTTTCAGTTGCGCTGAACCCCATATTGAACTTACCTGCCGGTATTAACATAAGTTCTAATTTAATTCCTTTGGCAATTTCGTCCACTTCCAGATTCCCGGGTTTCACTTCCTGTGCCATTAAAGACAAGGTCTCCACTAAACCTAAAACCAAAACGCTCATTAAACCTAACACCACTGCAATTCCTAATATTCTTTTCATCTCTCACCCTTGGGGATAAAGTTAAACCGTATTACATTAATTTTAGGATACTGTGTTTTCGGGATCAATTTAAATCATCACATTCCTAATCCGTTAATACAGCCTTCCCGCATCTGTCTAAAACTATCGGCCAGTAATTAATATGTCCTCGCCAAACGAAAACCAAGGCAGTCGATATTCCAAGTGGAAGGCAAGTTATCAAACCAATTAGCATAACGAAAATGCAATCCCACGCCCTTGAAAACCCCCGCTAGGGTATCGGTTATGAGGGCCACGGTTTCACTTACTGTCAATAAAACAAGATTCTGTTTGTATCAAGATTCAGATATGCAATATTGGAATTGCCCATCATAATTGCCTTGGGCCGGGTGGTCATGAAGCTGTACCTCAAGGGTAATACCTTGGGGTTTATTTGTTTATGTGTGATAGTTTGGAGCAAAAAAATAATGCTAGACTTTTTACCATGGCTTGGGGAACAAATGGACAGAATTATTCGTAAGAATCAAAAAATATTTGATTGTCTATTGTTCTTCTTATTAATCTGTGGAGGAATTACTATCTTCATTATGCCAATATATGCTGTTGTATTTGATGGCCACGACTGGTCTATTTTATGGCTTTGTATTCCAGGTTGCGGGTTGACATGGATTGCCGCTGTGATTTTTATTATCGCTTTAAAAGATATGATAGGAAGCAAGCAGGAGAAAATGTTTACAGACGCAATGGGTGATTCCAAGGCTGTTTTTGAAGAGGCTGAGAGTGAGGCTAGGGTCATTTATGATAAAGCTATAGCTGAGGCTAATGCTGTTTTTGAAAAGGCTGAGAGTGAGGATGATTCTAAGGCTGTTTTTGAAAAGGCTGAGAGTGAGGCTAGGGTCATTTATGATAAAGCTGTAGCTGAGGCTGAGCTTAGGGCTAGGGCTGTTTATGCCAAGGCTGATGAGAATAAAGGCAAGTAAGCCTGCACTTAAAAGCCCCAAAGTCTGTACATGATTCCAAGGCTTATTCACACAGGTTGCATGGTTGTCGAGCTGCCAACAGCCCCGATAACTTGAAATAGATTTCGAAATAATTAGTTTGTAATTTCTTGGCGACCCAATGTACCGCCATATCCCTATTAGCAGTCTGGCCCCAACCCTTCGGGCAGTAGGTCAACCAATCCGCCAATCTGCTTGCATCAGTCAATCCTTCGACAAGTAAATTATTTATCCCTCGCCAAACGCAACCTTGTGAAGTTGATCGGAACGGATGGTTTAAAGATGTTTTGGTTGGAAGACCGAGCAAGCGAAACATATCCGCGGTAAGAATAATTTTTCTTCGTTAAAAGAAACCCATCACCACCAAATTATATTTACTGGAATCAATAAATAAGCAATCCCCAGCATCACAATTCAATGTTGTTCTGTTTGGATTGCATCGGGAAAGATTAATAAAAGAATCAAGCCGCACAGAACTGGCTGCGCGGCTTGATGAATTAAGGTACAAGCATTAAAAATTTAATCGTGACCACCATCACTATTCCTAATATTCTTTTCATGTCACACCTCAGGGGATAAAGCTAAACCATAAAATAATCCAGCTTCAGAATTTTTTTAAGTATCTTCGTTTGAATCGATCACATCTAATCTGACCACATAACTGATATAACCCGGTATTACTCAGATTTCGGGGCAAGCCAGCGGACTGCATTCTCTAAAAGTTGAAGCACCGTTTTCTCTTTGAACACAGCATAGGTTTCGTGCCCAGGGCGGAAGTAAAATACCCGGCCCTTGCCCAGATTCCAAACCATGCCACTGCGAAACCAATTGCCACTCGCCCATCGCTCTTCCAGCACGACTTCGTCTGGTTCAGGCACATGAAAAGGCTCTGCATACATTTCCGTTTGCGGTATTTCAAATGTCGCAGGAAGCCCCTTGGCGATCGGATGGTCAGGCTTGAGAATCCGAATCTGGCTAGGCTTGCCATCCGCACGATACGCAGGGAAACAACAGTTCGGCTTGTACACCGTTGCTTTCTCGGTGCCATCCGGAAACTTGCGCAAATCGATGTAAGGCGTAAGCTTATCCCCTGCACTCGGAACCGTATAACGCTTGGGCGGATTGGCATAGGTGATTTCCACATTCGCACCATTGCGTTTCAACAATTTCTCGGCATCAAGCTTGGTGCGCTCGTACATCGCCTCTACGAAAGGCGTAGACCAATGGGCAGAATGCAGCGCAATCAATGATAAGGTTCCATCTTTGATACGCTGGATCAGCGGCTTGGCCATCTCGGGTGTAATCTCGGCCTGCCTAGCATGACCCCACCAAATAAGAACATCGCAACCGCGCATATGCACAGGCGATAGCCCCTTCTCATCTTCATCGATGGTCACCGATTTTACCGCAAGACCAGGCAAGTTCTTGAGATGATTGGCGATCTGGTTTCCCAAGAAATTATCGTATGCTTGTTTCTGCTGGGGCTGGCGTTCATCCCATACCACTACATTAATAAGTTTTGGATCGGCTGCAGTAACAGAAACAGGAAGAAGCAATCCTGCAGTAGATGCCTTAATAAATTCACGGCGGTTATTGTTCACAGTCATGGCATAGCCCTTTTTGAAAGTTGCAAAGTAAGTACGAGTACTATTCCCATATCCCACTTTAGTATTAAGAATTTCTTTGTGCGCTAAGATGAACACTGGCGCTGGCATGCAGGCAAATAGCTGCAGCTGCAGCTACATTTAAAGATTCTTCACCACCTGGTTGGGCGATGCGAACGCAATGTTTCGCACTTAAAAGCAGAGATTCTGACAAGCCCTGACCTTCATGACCAAGCAACCAGGCGCAAGGATGAGGCCAGTCTGAAGATTGCATCCACTCATGCAAATATGGGCCTTGATGCGAACTGGTTGCAATGCGAGGAACGGCCAAGGCATCAAGATCGGATTCAGATAAGCCTTCATTTAATTGAAGGCCGAAATGTGCACCCATGCCAGAACGTAAAACTTTAGGCGACCAGAGCGCTGCGGTTCCCTTTAATGCCAACACTTGCTTAAAACCAAACGCTGCTGCACTGCGCAAGATGGAACCCACATTGCCCGCATCTTGCAAACGATCCAACACCACCGTTAGCACCGCGGGCTCTATGGGTTTTTGTTCTGGTAGTTCCAACAAAAAACCCATATGCGAAGGCGACTCTAAACCGCTGATGAAAGAAAACAAAGCATCAGGCAAAAGGGTTATCACGGGTGCGCATTTCAACCAGAGTTTGCTTTGCGACTCCCAAAGGCTTTCGGAAAAAAAAGCTTGTGTCACTGATTGCCCACGCGACAAAGCAGCACGGCATAAATGATCGCCCTCCAGCCAAAAATGTCCATGCGTTCTATAAACATTACTTTGACCAGAAAGCTGACGCAATCGC
This sequence comes from Gemmataceae bacterium, assembly GCA_044337875.1. Taxonomy (GTDB): domain Bacteria; phylum Planctomycetota; class Planctomycetia; order Gemmatales; family Gemmataceae; genus UBA969. The sequence continues at coordinate 158,745 of JBIIMS010000007.1, read as the reverse complement.
TTGACCATCGGGTTTTCGCGCGAAGTTATACGCTGAATAGGCGGAGTTGTCATTTAAAACCCTGCATCAATGCATTGGCCAAGAATTTGATAACCATCCAACATGAATGTTTCCCTAGGCTTATGTCTTGCAATGGATGATTATACGATTCGAAGACTGCACCGAAACACTTTTCGGCACATAATCTCTATGTTTTACAAGTTCGATTAAAAGAATTATCCAGAGGTGTAATTATTTTGTCTTCGCCAAACGAAATCCTATACCATCATACCGAAGATCTGGGGTGCGTAGGTGAATCCTGCCAAAAGATAAAGTAGAAGCATCATCGGTAATAAAACCACCGCCACGCAGAGTACGGTAAGTTCCTGTTTCTGGCCCCTTCGGATCTATCACCGATTCCTTGGGGTACGCTGCGTACCAATCTTCGCACCACTCCCATACATTGCCATGCATATCGTAAAGGCCGAACTTATTAGGAGTGTAACTACCTACTTTCATGGGTTTACCTATTTTGGAATCATTATAATTTGCATCTTTGGGTGTGATTTTATCACCAAATGAATAGGCAGTTGTTGTGCCCGCCCTGCATGCATTTTCCCACTCAGCCTCTGTTGGAAGCCTATAGCCACCAGCCGTCTTTGCATTTAATTTCTTGATAAATTCCTGACAATCAAACCATGAAGCATTAATGACAGGCAACTTTGCACCTTTGAAAACGCTAATATTTTCGCAGCCTAAAGCAACCCATTGTTCCTGCGTTACTTCATACTTGCCCATGTAATAGGGTTTGGTAAGAGTAACTTCATGTTCTTCGCCTGGAAGCCCCATCTTAAATTTCCCGGCGGGGATTAACACCATCTCTTTTTCTAAAGCTTCAACAATAGCTTCCGCTTCCTTGGCAGTAACTTCTATCTTTACAGGTTCCTTCTTAAGTTGCTGGGAGTCTACTTTAGAACAGCCCACTAACCCCAGCACCATTATGATCACAATTCCAAAGAGGTTTTTCATTTCATCCCTTTAAAACATAACTCTGAAAGGTATTCATTTATAATGATTCATATTAAGCGAGCAAACAGAAGTCACAATCATAACGCATAATGCATAACCAAGGCAACCCAAGTTAATGATTGATATTTAAGTGAAAATAAAAAAACTCTCATCGCTTTGCAAAAAAGTAAAGCGATAAAAGTTTTGCTGATAATAATTAAATCAAATAGTATGAAAATGATTATCAAGAAAGCATGCTATAAAGAACTCGCATGATATCGGAGGTGCTAATAACACCTACTAAAAGTCCATCCTGATTGACAACAAACAATTGGTGGACATCTAACTCGAGCATTTTTTTAATGATATCTGGAAGCTTTGTATTGGGGGAAAGAGCAAAAATAGCGTTGGTCATAATATCTTCCACCTTAGTGGTATCTACAACTTCGACACTAAATCCCTCGGGAAGCGATTTACGAGAACAACAACTATCTTCATGACTTAGATGGGTTCCCTTATCGAGATCATGGCGTAAAAGATCGGTAACACTGATCACGCCAACCGGCCTGCCGGCGGCATCAATGACAGGTGCAGCATGGAAACCCCGCAGGGTAAAAAACTCCAAAGCCTCGGGGATGGAAGCTTCAGCCAAAAGAGAAATCGGGGGCTGCGCCATCAAATCCGAAGCAATAAGGTCGGAGAGGCATTCTCGAGCAAGATTTTCAGCCAAGACTTTAATTCTCATGATAGTTACCCCTAAAAAGAAAACAACCTTTAGGAAAAGTGTCGAACTATAAGAAGTATACCCACCCACAAGATAGATATCAAGATAGATTTATATTATTTAAAACTTACATCCATGTCTTTTTTCTTTTTTCCGGAAGTCCGTCGCTCACGCTTCCGGCTCTGAATCAATAATTCTTCTGCTGCTTCCGTGTTTTTCCGTGTTCGTCCGTGGCTAATTCTTCTGCCTTTCCTGCTTTTTTTCCGTGTCTTTGCTTTTGCTGTTTCCGTGTTTTTCCGTGTTCGTCCGTGGCAAATTCTTCTGCCTCTTTCCTGCTTTTTTTCCGTGTCTCTGCTTTTGCTGCTTCCGTGTTTTTCCGTGTTCGTCCGTGGCAAATTCTTCTGCCTCTTTCCTGCTTTTTTTCCGTGTCTCTGCTTTTGCTGCTTCCGTGTTTTTCCGTGTTCGTCCGTGGCTAATTCTTCTGCCTTTCCTGCTTTTTTTCCGCGTCTCTGCTTTTGCTGCTTCCGTGTTTTTCCGTGTCATTCCGTGGCTAATTCTTCCGCTTCTACCTTTTTCCCTGGCTAATTCTTCCACAAAATCGCCCTGCCAACCTGCACCTCCTCCTTCCTTTCGGTTAGTGTACAGAAATACACCTAAGGAGCCCAACCATGGTTACAGCAGATTCCTCCCTTTGCATTCATTGCGAACTCTTACCCAAACACGATTCTTCTCTTTTATGCGCCCGCTGCAAATCCATGGCGGGCATTCGCAGGTTATACCTCCGCAGGCGCGGCTGGACCCCCCATTGGGATGCCCATCTGCTTCTCCTTTCGCAAAAAGCAAAACTCCAAAAGCCTCTTTTCACCATCTGATTTATCCTCTACTTTAGAAAGCCACACCTATGATGAAGCTACACCAAGATAATTCCAACCCAGACACCAACATCTTTTGGAACACCAAACCACTTCCCAAAGTAACTGATTTATTTTCGGGCGAGATCGATCCCCTGACCACCGTTCGCTGCCCTGTTTGCAGTTTTCCCTTCATCGCAATCATGGGTAGGCGTGGCCCCAGATTTTCTTGTGGCTGCAAAGGTTTTGAACGCTAAACAAAAACTTTACCCTTTATTAAAAACTCACCTGCACCCATCGCACTTAATCGATCTACATTAAATAAAATCTACTCAACCAGAGGAATCGAAAATGGCACAAGCACATGGCCCCTTCAACATTCCACTACCCGATCACCTCGCCTATCGATTAGAAGCCATTGTAAAATCTCTGCCCAGAGATCCCATCTACACCCTCAAACGCACATCCCTTGCAACCAAGGTTTCTATCAATCAATCAGTGGATACTTCCAACACCCAAAGATCCGATGTTTCTTGGATCAGTGAAGAATCGATCGATCGGAGCGGCGACATCGTTCTCGCCAACGGCATGGACGATTCGCTTTTTGGTGCTAACCCCGTGGTGACGCTCAACCACAATTACGAGTTGGCACCGGTGGGCCTTTCTGCCTGGCGGAAGCACAGCGCAGAATCAGGCTTCAAAGGAATCAAAGCGAAAACAATCTACCCAACAAGACCAGAATCATTCCCGCAAAATCTCCCTTGGATACCCGATCAGATATTTGCTCTGGTTCAAACAGGGCTATTAGCAGGGAAATCAATTGGTTTTCTGCCCCTGATTGCGCGTAGCCCAACCTCGCAAGAAATAAGAGACACTCCTAGTCTTATTAAAGTTAATCTCATAATCGAAAAATGGCTTTTGCTCGAATACGCCTGCTGTGCATTCCCCGCTCAGCCACACGCTTTAGTGCAAACCGTGCACGCTTGATTCTTGTTTTCCCTGTTTCCCTTGCCCTTCACCTCTTTAGAAAGGATTGCACCATGCAACCTCTTGAACATGATTCCCTTGCCAACGCTTCCATGCATAACTCTCAAGCTGATGCCGGATTGGCAGAGCAAGCCTTGGCGGACTTTGCGAAATCGCAACAGCTTTCGCGCAAGAATGCAGCACAGCTTATTTTCGGCCATGATCAAGCAGACCCAAAAGGAAAATCCTTTGGCGATTGGCTTGTTTGCGTTCGCAAGAACGATTGGCGCACCCTCGAGCGCAAGTATCAATCCTTCCCCTCCGATGGAAAATCTGCTCTCAACACCTCTGTCGGAACCCAAGGAGGCTACCTCGTTCCCACCGAGTTCACGGATAAGTTGCTGCAAACTGCGAGTGAAAAATCTGTGGTAAGGCCCAGAGCCACGCTTATCCCCATGGCTTCCCGCGCAGTTCAGGTGCCATGCCTCGATTCCACCACCGTTCCCGCTTCCAGCGACAGCGCATTCCTAGGTGGTATCGTTGCCCGATGGACCGAAGAAAGCGTTACCTTTAATGAAACCGAGCCCGTCTTCAGACAAGTCGAGCTCGTCGCCCACGAACTTTCAGGCTATAGCAGGGTTAGCAACTCCTTGTTGGAAGATAGCGCAATCGGGCTCGAACAGCTTTTGATAACCTTGTTTGGCAGAGCAATCGCTTGGCATGAAGACCATGCGTTTTTGCGGGGCGATGGTGTGGGCAAGCCTCTTGGAATTCTTAATTCCAACGCTTTGATCAGCGTGGCTCGCAGTGCTGCAAGCGCATTTGCTCTCGAAGATGCAGCAACCATGCTGGCTCGGCTGATGCCAGGCTGGGCGCCTTCAAGCACCGTTTGGGCCATGCACCCTACCGTTGCAGGCGAGCTTTTTCAGATGTCCACTTCAGCAGGTAGCGCAATCTATCTTGATAACGCTCGCGATAAACCCGCTATGGTGCTTTTTGGAATCCCTGTTGTCATCACCGAAAAGCTGCCCGCGCTTAACACCCTAGGCGATGTTCTACTTTTAGATCTGCATCACTACCTCATCGGGGATAGACGCGAAGTAGAAATCGCTTTCTCCGAACATGTTGCGTTCACCTCCAACCAAGGCGCATGGCGCTTTGTCGCCCGGGTCGATGGCCAACCCTGGTTGCGTTCCCCCATCACCCTCAACGATGGCTCTTCCACCCTTTCCCCTTTTGTGGGCCTAGCCGCAGGCTAAGTGTTATTAGATGTAGGCTAATTTTCATTCAAACACATTATCAAGGAGTTTTATTTATGACTATTCTTGCTTCTGAAAACGGTTCCATCATTGGCATTATCAATCCTGCAGACCGTGTAGGCACCACCGCCAACGGCACTGCAATCGATCTCGCCAAGTTTCATCAGGTAATGTTCATCCTTTTGGTGGGTAACACCGATACGACCGTGGATTTCAAACTTCAGGAATCTGCATCAACCTCTTCGGGCTTTACCGATATCTCAGGAAAAGTAGTTACCACCTTCACCTCAGCCGATGATAACAAGCAAGCCATCATCAACCTCGATTCATCAGAAATGGGAAGTTCGAAGCGGTATGTGCGAGGCGTGATAACCGCAGGCAGCGGCACCGCCTGCATGGTCGGAATGGTAGCACTCGGTTTTTCACCCCGCTTCCGCCCAGCTACCGATGATGACCTCGCAAGCGTTTCTCAAGTGGTGAGTTAAAGGATTATAAGAAGACCCATGGAACGCAGTCCATGGGCTTTTTACAGAAATCATCCAAGCCCGCCCACTGCGCTGGGTGGGTCTTTTTTACTTTCTCTTCCTCTTTTACTTCTTTTTTCAGTGTCTCTGCTTCTGTCTTTTTCCGTGTTTTTCCGTGTCATTCCGTGGCTAATTCTTCTGCTTTTTCCCAAGGAGGTTATTTGTGGCTAATCTAATTTCCAGCAGCAGGGCCAAGCAAGCCATCGTTCAAGCTACTTTTTCCAGTGCGGAAAACTCAATTATCGATTCCCTTTGCACCGTGGTCAGTGCCTTAATCCGCAGCTACACCCGCAGAGAATTACTTCTCACCAGCCATAATGAACTTGTAAGTGGCGTAGCTGAGGATGCGCTTTTTCTCAAGCAATATCCCATTTCAACAATCACCCGGGTCAGTCTGGTTGCAGGCGATCCGACTGTTGATGTGGGCGGCTACCGGGTTGATTCTACCCTTGGTTTACTACTGCGCACCTCAGGCAACTGGCTACTGGGCAAATCCAATTACCGGGTGGAATATCAAGCAGGGTTCGCAGAACTACCTAACGATTTAGTGGAAGCTGCAGCGCAATGGGTCGCTGCGCTTTTTTGGCAATCGAAGGATAACCCCGCATTCGCGCCAGACCTTCCCACACAAGCCATGAAAAGAATGCTCGCACCCTATAGGCGTATTCTCACCTAGAAAAGGAGCCCCATGTTTTTACCAAACACCACCTGTGATTATTTCGAAGATGGGCATCTGCCTGAAACCGATTCGCCCGACCTTGCAGCAGTTCCCATATTTCTCGATGGGGATTTCATGCATGGAAACCTCGGCATTGATAAGCTTCGTTGGACCCATCTTTTAAAGGTTAGAGCCAATGTTGAAATCCTTGCAGCAGACTCCCCTGCCAACCGTGTTTATGTACCCAATAAAGATGGCACCTGTTTCGAAATCGTTTTTGTTGAAGTACTCGAACGAGGCAAGGCGGGTTCTTTCAAGCGGGTTTACCTCGAGAGAAAATCCATCATCTGGCCATCCGAACAATTATAAAGGTGCGAACATGAACACCCCCAACGCTTTTGCAGATCTTTTTCACACCGCTGTTCTGGGCAGCGCTGAACCTGATGTTGCAAACATTCCCTGTCATATAAGTGGAAGCTTTATCAAAGGTGCGCGGCTTGATTATGAAAGACAATTTAATGCGGTGCTCGAAATGCCCCTGGGGTTTGGGCTTCGAGATGCTTACAACTTAGGCGAACCGGTGAAACTGCAATTGGGCCCAGATGAAATCTATGCAGTGCTATTTGTCGAACGCGATCGAAAGCTTGCATCACGCAATTTCCTGCGGGCATTCCTCGTAAAAGAATCTTCGATTCTACAGTAAGTTTTTTCACTCACACTTTTCTTCTAGGAGATGCACATGAATCTACTCTTCTTGTTATTGCTTAACCTCTCTGGCTTTTATGCCGATTCGCAAATTGGTGGCAGAACCTCTCCCGATGGCGTTGAAGCCTTGGTTTGCGATCTTCCCGCACTTGAACACCTGAAGAATACAGGCGGATCTGATGGCGCGGGACTTTGCGTTTTTACCTCTGTCGAACATTGCGCCCGCTGGCAGAATGAAGAATCCCTACGCGGGTTCCAACAGAAAATGCGCAAAGAACCAGGCGGCGGCTACCCCGAAAAACTCGACCGCATGATGGCTCGATACTGCCCCAATACCGCCTACCTCCAATACACGGGCGCTGATTCTTCCCTCCTTAAGCTCGCACTGCATACAGGCAGAATGCCCGCAGTCACCTATGGCTTCAGCCCTCGCTATGGCAATCGCATCGCCCATATGGTCAACCTCGTTCACCTCTCAGATCGCTGGGCTTGCATCCTCGATAATAATTTCCCGGGCGAAGATAAATACGAATGGATGAAGCCCGCTGAATTTGAAAGGCGCTGGACTTTAGGTAATGGCGGCTGGGCTGTCTTCCTTCTCAATCCGCCACCACCACCCATCCCTACTCAACCCATAACCTATTCAGTTCAAAACCCAGTTAATCAAGAAGAACATTCTCTAGATTCCAAACTCGAAAACTTTGGTATCGAACAAGAAAAACTCGACCATGCAGAGCGCTATTGGCTTAACGGCTTAGCTCTTACCAACAAGCAAGCCTGTAAAATCCTAGGCAACGCTGCGGTGCTTCCCGATGATTCCAACTTGGGAAGAATCACCCTCATAGGAACCAAAGAAGCTTGCGCAATGGTGCAGAACGATCTTTCAAGCCATCCTTCCCTACTTCCTTATAAGGGGAAATATTTATTGCAGAGTTACCTGCCAGAAGATTGGGCCGTGAAGAATGTTGGGTTTGATGTTTCTGGCTCGCCAAGGATTATTGTGCAGGAAGCGCCCAACGCAAAAGGCTCGGCTCGGGTGCTGCATTCGCAGGCAGATTATGCCGATGGGCCAGAAGGCCTTGCCAACGCCCTACGAAAAGCAGACCCCAACTACGACCCTAGCAAAGATGTTGATCGCAGAAAGCTTAATCCAATTCAACTGCCCGACTGGGCAGGCAACTGGCTGGTATTTGCAATCGCACTGCTATCGCTGATCGCAGGAAGATTTTCGCTGCCGGTATTAGGGTTGATCGCAGCATTTTTAAAAACCCTCGTGCCTGCAAAAAAAGATGCCCCAGATCTCGACTCCCTACTTGATCGACTACTTAAGAAATTGGAAGAACGAAAGTAGAACCCATCTTCTTAGCCCACCCACTGCGCTGGGTGGGGCTCTTCTAATACACTGTTCAACTTCTTCACATCAACCTCTAACAGAAAACAACTTAGCCCACCCACTGCGCTGGGTGGGTCTGTCTTTTTAACTCGCATCATTCAAAAACAACAGACCCATGGAACGCAGTCCATGGGCTTTTTAATACACTGTTTATCTTCTTCACATCACCCTCAACCAGAAAACCCATAAGCCCACCCACTGCGCTGGGTGGGTCTCTTTCCTTTTCATCTCCCCAAAACCAAAAGGCAACATCATGAAGGCGATTTCTTTCAAGCAACCCTTGGCGCAAGCCTTGATCACCGGCACTTTATCTTATGCAGTGCGTTCTTGGCGTACCGGCCATCGGGGCGAAATACTCATTCATGCAGCCCGCTGCCCGTTGCAGGAATTACGAAATCTATGCTCAAACGATTGGGCCCGCAATCATCTCAAAGAATGGAACATCGCAACAGTGGAAGATATGCCCATGAGCGCATTCATCGGCAAAGCTGATCTAGAAGATTGCATTTCTCTGGAAGAATTCGATATTGCTAAAGAAGATTACCCGTTTGATATCCCAGATCGTGGCTGGGTCTGGATCTTTTCCAACCCCTGGAAGATGTTGCACCCCAAGATGCATCCGGGAAAACTAGGTGTGTTCGAAACATCATGATATGTCGGTATTTAAAATCCCCGTTGCGTTTTTGTCATCCTCGCGTATGCGGGGATCCATTCTTTGCAGCTTGTATCTCTGGATTCCCGCCTACGCGGGAATGACGGGCGAGAGCCTCCGTAACCCGGGCCCTGAGCTTGCCGAAGGACGCCCCGTCGCGCTTTTGTCATCCTCGCGTATGCGGGGATCCATTCTTGTTCTGTATTATTGCCTTCAAGCCCACCCACTGCGCTGGGTGGGTCTACTTATTTAACTCACATCATTCAAAAACAAAAGACCCATGGAACGCAGTCCATGGGCTTAATAGAAATCATACCAATAAAAAAACCAGCCTGGAGGGTTGGGCCAGGCTGGCTTAAGATTTTCAACAAAGATTTCAACCACAAAGCTATTAACCAAGGGCTGAGTTTAGCGCAATTGCAAATCCCCGGGATGGGCGGTTCCCAGGGATCGCATTTCAAACACCTTAGGCAACAACAATAGTCGCTGGCAAGGTTGGCGTACCAAACAAGCCACCGGTGAAGCCAGTGTTCATGACGAACAAGCTGTCGGTCTGGGTCAGGGCGGTTGCGCCAACGCTGAATACCGAGATGCGAGGAGCACCGGTTGGGCCAGCTAAGGCTACTGCAAAGTCCTGTCCGTTGGCATCTTCTGCAACACCTGCGCGGATAGCACCGGTGAAGCCTGCGAAAGGCACACCAGCGATACCTGCAGTTGCGGAATCAACAATCACACCGTAGCCACCGTTGGTAGTACCAACAATCAAGTCAGCAATGCTGCCAGAATTGAGGAGACCAACAGCCAAGCTAAGGCCACCTACCGAGGTGGTGTTGTTGAATGCAAAGAAGTTGTCAACAACCGTTGGGCTGTTGCCAGTTCCGTTAGCATTAAACGACTTGATGTTGTAACCACCACCACTTGCAGGGGCAGTGATGATTTCGTCACCTGCAACAGCATCCCTCTGGCCAGCGGCCACTACAACACCACCGGTGAAGGCGGGGGAGTAGGCGAAGAAGTCGTTGAGGGTAGAAGTAGTTACTACGCCAGTTGCGCTACCAGCATAAACTTGAACGCGTGAGCCGCCAGTTGCGCCTGCGCCAACGATGACATCAGCAAAGGCATCGCCATTGGTATTGCCTGCTGCAACATACACACCACCGGTGAAGGAAGGTGCGTTGAATGCGAAGAAGCTCTTCTGAAGGGAAACCGCTCCGGTTGCATTGTTTACATTGTAAACATTAACCTGAGGGCCACCACCAGGGCCTGCGCCGGTGATAACATCTGTAGATCCATCGCCGTTAACATCGCCGAGGGCGACGCGTACACCACCCGTGAAGGTAGATGCATAAGCGAAGAAGGAAACAAAGGTGCCATTCTGGAAGGTAATGGTAACAAGTGGGCCGCCGCCAGCATCAGCGCCAACTGCGGTGAACTTGTTCAACGCGGGCTGACCAGCAACCATAGGTTGCGCAGGAGCCGTTGGGGTTGGTGTGGCTGAGGTTATGCTTGTAACCTTCAAAGTAACATCATTGGCGTTAGTGCCACCAATGTAGCTAATTTGGAAGGCAACGGTGTTACCAGCAGTATCCTTTGCGGAAATGCTTGAACCTTCAGGTTGGTTAGCAAAAGTTCCGTTTACCAAACCGGAAACAGCAGTGTTATCGATGATGGTAAAGGTGTTATTAACAGCAAGGCCAGCAGCCACGCCAGACAAGGAAAGAGTTGCACCACCAAGGTTGATGAGTGAAGCAGTCTTCAAGTTGGAAGCAGTGGTTGCGGTCAACACAGCAGCGCTGTAGTTGGTTGCAGCATTCAAGGTAACAATACCGGTATTCAAAGTGCCACCAGGGGCAACGGTGCCCGTGTTAACAGTAAGATTACCAATTGTGCCACCAGCACCAGAGATGGTGCCGCTGGTTGCGGTAGTAGCATTAGCAATCTTACCGGTAACATTCAAGGTACCGTTGATTACGCTAATGCTATCACCAGTTGTGCCAGTAAGTGAATCTGCAGACAGGGTCAAAGTACCGGTACCTAGCAAACCAAGAGTCCCAGCACTACTACCGTTAATGGCAATAGGGTTTGCAATGGTACTTGCAACCGCAGAGTTAAGGATCAACTGGGTGTTATTAGCAAAGGATACAACGCCAGTATTTCCAGCAGTTCCGATGTTGAAGGCTCCGCCTGAAACAATGGTATCAGCAAGAGTTACCGTGCTGGTTACATTACCAGTGATGGTAGCGCCAGTGATCAGCGAAGTGGTACCTTGGAAAAGTACACCGCCAGTGTTCAAGAACACAGGTGCGCCAGAAAGAACCGTGGTATCAGTAGAGCTATTACCAAAGGCAACAGAATAAGCCTTTAAAGCAGTAGTTAATTTGCTGATGGTGGTATTAGTACCATTGAAAGCAACAGCGCCTGTGGTATCGGTCAACACTACGCTACCGTTGAAGTTACCCGTAACAGTTACGCCAGCAGAGTTGGTCACAGTAATTGTGCTCAACGCAGTGGTTTGGCCAACGTCACCCAAGGTGATCTGATCAATAGCTTGTAAGGTCAAGTTCTGAGCACCGTTAACAGTAGTCACGGTAATATCAGACCCAGTTCCAAGAGTCTTCAAGGAAACTGCACCAGTCAGGTTGACTGAAGCTGCATCCAAGATAATACCTACAGCAGTAACGCTAGCGGTACCTGCAGTGATATTAGCACCCAGATTCAAAATACCTGCACCACTATCACCAACAGAATCGCCAGCAGTGATAGTTGCACCACTTGCAATGGTAATTGCATCAGTTGCAACAGTCGTGATAAATATCACATCAGCGCCAACACCAGCAGTAACAGCTTTATTCACTGCTACGGAACCACCATTAACCCCGATGAAGATATCACCAGCGACTGTACCAGTCGTGGTAACAGTGCCATTGATGATTACAGATGTGCCACCAGTTGCACTAGTGCTACTATCTGCACCAATGAAGATTTGACCATTGAATGGAACTGTTTGGTTAACAGCAGCAGTGGAAACATTACCATTGATGGTAAGGGTGCCGGTGCCATCGTTATCAAGGCTGATATTGCCAAGACCGGTAGTGCTAATGTTACCAGAAAGAAGAACATTGCCAGAGGTGGTTGTTCCGATAAAGATATCGCCAAATTCACCACCACTAGAATCATTTGTTCCGGAAGTAGTAACTGCACCGCTCAGGGTGATAGCACCCGTGGTGGAAGAAACCGTTACGGAATCTAAACCAGTGATTGCCCCAACCACACTAATTGCACCAGAAGTGGAGGTAATAAATACGTCAGCCGCACTAGTAGCTGCAGTTCCAGAAACAGTGATAGTTTCAGAGAAGGTAACTGTACCAGCGCCACCTGCATTCACATCAACACCATCAGCATTGGTTGCACCGGTTGCAGTAACAGCCTTAGCGAAGGTGATGGATGTAGCAAAAGTGCTAACATCTACCGCAGCAGCAGTAACTGTACCGGAAGCAAGAAAAGTTCCAGTACCAGTTGCTGCCAAATCGCCAAAAGCTATTAAGCCAGAGCCAACATTACCGGTGATGGTAACTGCGCCAGAACCTGCAGTAAGGGTAAGATCATTACCAGCAACGGAAGCATCTACATTACCGGTGATGGTAATGGTGCCAACATTGGAGGTAGTAATAGCCGCAGCAGTATTTGTGGAAATCAAATTACCGGTAACGAGCGCGTTAGCGCCAGCGCCAACAGTAATAGTGTTTGCAATGTGTGTAGCCTTGGTTGCAAGGGTAGCTTCAGAAGTGAAGTTACCAAGTAATGCAGTAGCTACAGTGTTTAGAAACTTAACATCGCCAGCAGTGGACTTAGCATTAACGCTAGCTGCAGCGACAGCAGCAGAAAAAGTAAGATCGCCTGTGGTAGCAACTGCAGTTACAGAACCAGTGGTAGAAATTGCACCAACAGTGGTAACAGCAGCGCCAGTTAAACTAAGCGCACCAGAACCACTTATTACACCACCAGAAATAGTGGTAACATTACCCAAACCTTGGTTAGCAGTAAAGTTATTAGCACCAAGAGCCAAGGTACCAGTGATGGACAAGTTGCCGCCAGCAAGGGTGCTGGTAGTTGCAACATTGCCTGAAAGAGTTACAGCGCCGGTATAGCCGATTGCGCCGGAAGTCGTGGTAACATCGCCAGCGGTGCTGATGGTGGTAGCAGTGATAGCAACTGCACCCGTGGTGGTAGTGATATCGCCAGCAGCGCCAATGGTTAGAGTTGGGGAACTTAGAGTAGCTACTCCAGCACCTTTAGTTTTGATTACGCCTGAAACAGTCAAAGTATCAGCACCACCACCGGTGGTTAAATCAAGGGAAACCTTTTGAGCGGTAGCAGCGGTTGATCCCGCGGTTAAATCAATGCCAGTAGCTCCAACAGTAACAGCATTGACACCTGATCCACCAACAACCGAAATACCGGTAAAGGTAGCGAATGCAGCAGTATCAATTACTACGGTATTGTTAGTGACTGTAACACCAGTAGGGGTTCCAGTTAAAGTATTGTTTGCACTGCCAACAGTATTTACAGTGATAACAGCAGCAGCCGTGCTAGTATTTAAATCGGTAATGTTTTCTGTTGCACCCAATGTAATAACAACATCTGTGCCAACAACTGAAACAGTTGCAGGAGTGATTCTTTCTTCGAGGCCGATGAGTTCGAGCCTTCGTGTCTGCATCCTGCTTTTCGCAACTTGAACAATCTTGGCAGCCTTCTTAGCGCCAAATAAACTTCTAAAGAAATTCGACATAGTATAAAACCCTCTTTGTTAAAAAAACCTTCCAAACACATCTCTTCATCAACTCGGAAAGGCTTGCATTCTTGCAAACACTCTGGGGACTTCACAGAAGTATCCAGCGCGGCCAACCCTACCCCTGCCGCTTACCATCTAACCAGAAACACTCTGGCCGAGATTAAGATAAAGAAACTACGAAATTCAACTTCGAGTATTTGTAAGGGCAGACGAACCGTCATGCAAGGATAAACTTACGGAATATTCCGATTCTTCTTATATTGCAGATAAGTCTTGTTGCCCTTAAAACAACTAAACACCCCACCTTTACATTGAGTATTTTAGTAGTCTCTAAATAAGTAAAACCTTTATTAAACAAGTGTATTATTGCAAAATCTCTATCTTTTTTTATCACTTAAACACACTAAATTGCACTACACAATAATGGGTACTTTAGGGGGTATAAATATTTTAAAAATAAATTTGGTAATTTAGGTTGTTTAAGTGCTGTGAGATGCAAATTGAATTGCAGCTGACAAAAATCAGTGCTGTAGGGAGGATATCTGTAAAAGCCCATGGACTGCGTTCCGTGGGGTTCTTTGTTTTAAATGTTGTGAGTTTAAGGATTGAAAAATGATTGTTTTGGTATTGGACAAGTAAGGTCTCCTGAAAGCAATTCAACTGGGCGCTATTTAAATATCGGCGACTATTAGCAAAGTATTAATGTTAAATGAGTGTCAAAGACTGCCGAGCACGGCTATTACTTGGGTTCTAGTGTTTAGGCTATTTGAGAGCTGCTGCGGGGTTAAAGAAGACCGAGAAGCAGAAGAAGCATTTGCCACGGAATGACACGGAAAAACACGGAAGAAGCAGAAGCAGAGACACGGAAAAAGGCAGAAACAGAAACACGGAAGGAAAACCAAGCATGGATCCTCGCATTCGCGAGGATGACAAAAGCGCGGTGCAAAGTCTAAAGGTGCAAATGGAGCGGTTGCAGTGGGGCTTCCCCATCGCAACCGCTCTGTCTTCAAACACACCCGCATCAATAAACAGAAAGAAAAAGAAAGAAGCAGAAGCATTAGCCACGGATTAACACGGAAGGAAAACCAAGCATGGATCCCCGTATACACGAGGATGACTAAAGCGCGATGCTAGTTCGACCCCGGGCTAGCGAAGCGAAGGGCCCTCTTCCAGCGGAAGAGGGTTGGGTGATGGAGAAAAAAGAAAAAAGAGAGAAAAGAAAGAAGAAAGAAAAAAACAAAAGTAGTCTTAAACCCATCTGCACCTAACACACCCGGGGGTAATACCCTTAATGAATGAACCCGCAAACGCTATTAGCTTGTGCGCTTGATCCTTCGCATCTTTTCCGGGTGCAGGGCTTAACCGCAGACCCTTGGCAGCAGCGATTCTTGCTGAATACGCCAAGGTTTTCGCTTCTTAACTGTTCTAGGCAGGTGGGCAAATCAACCACGGTTGGGGCGCTTGCGCTTCATACCGCGTTGTTTCATCCTAATTCCTTGGTGTTGTTGTTATCGCCTTCGCTTAGGCAGAGTAATGAAATCTTCCGCAAGGTATTAGAGGGCTATTCGTACTTCAAAGGTTTTTTGGGTGCGAATCATCAGACCCGGGCGCAGTTGGAGTTAAAGAATGGCTCGCGGATTCTTTCGCTGCCTGGCAAAGAGCAATTTATCAGGTCTTTTGGCGGTGTATCGCTTTTAGTACTAGATGAAGCTGCGCGGATTCCTGATGAACTATACAGATCTGTTAGGCCTATGCTTGCAGTGAGTGGTGGGAAGTTGGCTGCGCTTTCTACGCCTTATGGAAAGCGGGGCTGGTTTCATGATGCCTGGGTCGGGCAGGAAGATTGGCATCGCATTTCTATACCGTGGGATAGTTGCCCGCGGATTCCCCCGGAGTTTATCCAGCAGGAAATTCAAGCCATGGGGCCTGACTGGGTCGATCAGGAATACCTTTGCATCTTCTCGAATAAAGAGGGGCAGGTGTTTGCAAACTTTGAATCCACCTTCATTAAGGAGAGTAGAAGCAAGCCAACAAGCCATGTGGGCGGGATAGATTTCGGCTGGCATAACCCGTTTGCAGCGCTTTGGGGGTTCGTGGATGAGCAACAAACCCTGATCATCACGCATGAACATTATGTAACGCATGCAACCATAACCGAGATCGCGCCCTTGCTTCCTAGGAATGTGACTTGGTGGGCAGACCCTGCAAACCCAGGCGATATCGCATCCCTTAACAAGCTGGGACTGGTGGTTCGCAAAGGGGAAAACGCACTAAGAACTGGGATCGCTGCAGTTTCTTCACGAATCAATATGGGAAAATTGAAAGTCATCGCTTCCCAATGCCCTAATCTCGTTCGAGAAGCAAAGCTATACCGCTATCCCGAAGCAGGTGGCGAAAAACCCCTCGATGCAGATAATCACGCCCTTGCTGCACTGCGGTATCTGATCGCATCGCTTGATCGCAATGTTCTAACAAACCAACCTTCACCATTATTACCCAAGACCAAAACCCCCGAAACCTGGAGGAGGATTCACTAATGCGCAAAAAGAAGATAACAAAAGGGGTCAGGTCTCTTTTTCGGCTGTGTGTATCCAAGAATAGATGGTGGTAAGTGCTGGAAAAAGAGACCTGACCCCTTTTGTTCAACGAAACTTGGAGGAGGATTCACTAATGCGTAAATTACTAAGCAACCTATTCAGCAGGCTTGCAAAATCGCTTTACACACCCCAACAAAAGAACTGGAACTTCCCCATCCCCCCTTCCCGCAATACTTCTTCCAGAAGGGCTACCGACCTAGAACTTGCAGAGGAAGTGCATGGCACCGTTTATTCCTGCGCAAGTATGAACGCATCAGTTTGCGCTTTTCACCCACCCAAGCTTTACAAAAAAGATAACAAAGGCTCAGGCAGCACCGAAGTTTTTGAACACCCATTACTCGAACTCTTCAAACAAGTAAACCCAGTACACAACGCCCATGATCTTTGGGAGCTAACCACCTTCGACCAAGAACTGTTTGGCTCTGCCTATTGGCTGATCGATGAAGCAATCGAAACCGGCCTACCCAATGCCATCTGGCCGTTGCCTGCGCATTTAGTTAAGCCAATGCGCGAGAGGGATTCCATCAAGCCTGTGGATTGGTATGAAATCAGGCGCGGAGGCAACATCGAGAAAATCCACCCCAACAGAATCATTCACTTCAGATATCCAGACCCGCGAGATCCCTATGGCGCAGGGCTTTCCCCTTTAAGTGCCTGCAAAGAATCCGCATCCCTTCAAGCCTTATTACTTAGCACCAAGAAATCGATTTACGAAAACCATGCACTGCCCGGCGTAATTCTTTCACCCGAAGAGCCAATGCATGAAAACGAACGTGACCGCCTAGAAGCAATCTGGAACGCCCGCTTCCGCAACCAAGGCAACGGAAAAATACTCGTCGCAGATGGCGGCATGAAAGTTCAACCCCTATCACCCAGACTAGGCGACCCTTCCTCCCTTTTAGAAGCAGCAGCAACCCGGGATGATATTGCAAACGCCTTCGGAATACCTTTAGCTTTCCTAACCAAGGAAACCAATCTGGCAAACTTGCGCGCAGCAGAAAGGCAACACCTCGCAAAAGCTATCCGACCCCGCTTGCGTAGACGTGATGAAAAATTAAACGAACAACTACTCCCAAGATTCGATAAATCTCAGAAATTATTCCTCGCAACCCCAGACCCGTTAATGATTGAATGAACATTTAATTAAGAGTCCCACCCAGCGCAGTGGGTGGGCTTGAAAGAATTCTTATAAGCCCACCCACAAACAGAAAACAAATAAGCCCACCCACAAACAGAAAACAAATAAGCCCACCCACTGCGCTGGGTGGGACTCTTTTACTCTTTTTCTCTTTTCTCCATCACCCAACCCTCTTCCGCTGGAAGAGGGCCCTTCGCTTCGCTAGCCCGGGGTCGGCCCTCGCACCGCGCTTTAGTCATCCTCGCGTATGCGGGGATCCATGCTTTTCTTTTTCCGTGTACTGCCGTGTCATTCCGTGGCTAAAACCAACAGACCCATGGAACGCAGTCCATGGGCTTTGAAGTCATTCATCAACCCAAATCGAATGCAGTGTTTTTTTCCCGTGTCATTCCGTGGCTAAAACCAACAGACCCATGGAACGCAGTCCATGGGCTTTGAAGTCATTCATCAACCCAAATCGAATGCAGTGTTTTTTTCCCGTGAAATTCCGTGGCTAATTCTTCTGCTTTTTCCGTGTCATTCCGTGGCTAATGCTTCTGCTTAGCTGGCCCTCAATTTAATTAGCTGCAGTATTAACAACAGGAGGTTGCCAATTTTTATTCCATTTGTTGAATAGATCGTCAAGGAACTTATCCCAACCTTCCTTGGATCTATACCTTGGGTAGGGTTCTGGGCGAATCGGATTATTATTTTCAAGGTTGATGATTTTAAACGAACCATCCGGTTCTATTTTTCCAAGCAAAAACTTTCGATAAGCGTGATTCGATTCGGGGTCGAACCATATTTTTCCAACAGGGCCTTCAAAGGATTGGTTTTTAAGTATCTCGCTAACCTTTTGCGATTTTTCCGTTCCCACAACCCCTACTGCCTTTGCCCACAAATGCACACTGCAATAAGCTGTGACCATGGCATCGGTTACTGAAACGATTGACTTTTTTTGTAGCTCAGCAACAAACCGTTTGTTTGTATCCGATTCTAAATTTTCGAAATAACTGGAAGCAATGTAATCATTTACCAAGCTCGCAGGATCTAAAGTCCCCAATTCTTGTTTTCCAACACTAAATGAAATAGTGGAGATTTTATCAAATTTTCGCTGCCCACGAAGAACACGAAAAAAAGGTGTGTTGGTGTCGCCATTGATTGTGTTGATAATTAAATCAGGTTGATCTTTTACAACTCTTGCTAGGACTTCGTCCATTTGGGTTTCCCCAAGAAGAAGATAAACTGGAGGTTCTAAAATCTCGACCATTGATTCAGAAGTTTCGTTGAGGGATTTGACATGAAGCCTGATGATTTCGGAAGCTGCAACAGGAAATACATATTCAGACCCAACGATCAGGATTTTCTTTTTTTTCATCACATTAACAGCATGAGAAACAGCAGGAAGAATCTGCTGGTTGGGGCATGGGCCTAGATACATGATGTTTTTTGATTCTTCCATTCCTTCGTACTGGACTGGATAAAGAAGCAAACCATCAAGTTTTTCAATCGTAGGCCGAAGGGTTTTTCTACTTGCGGAAGTCCAGCAACCAAAAATAACAGAAGCTTTTTTCTCGTTTATGAGTTTGGTTGCAAGTTCGGGATAAAGAGCTGGCTTGGACTTTCCATCTTCGTAATAAGGCAGGATTTTACGGCCTCTGATTCCACCCCGCGCATTGATTTCATCGATTGCGAATATGGTTGCATCCTTGACGGAATTCCCACTTTGTGAAAGAGAGCCCGTAAGATCATGAAGAAGACCCACATGAATCGGCTCTTGCGGAAAGATTGCAGAATAAAAGAAACCAAACAAACTTAGAAGCATCAAACAAAAGATTCCTCCCGCCCATGCTGCAATTTTTCTACCGCCCATATTAACCGGCGCTACCTTGGGATTTTGGCCTTCCTGAATAGCCTGCAACATGGATTCAACCTGATGGCAATCCTTGGGCCTGAGGCTTATAGTTTTTTCCAACATCTTAAAGATTAATTCAATCAACGCAGGGGGCGTCGGTTGAATGGTTTTTGTAATTGGTTTCGGTGAAGCGCTGGTCACAGCACTCAAGACGGCCAAGGTTGTCCTGCCTTCAAAGGGGTAGGAACCCGTAACCAACTGATAAAGCAAAACGCCCAAGCTGAAAATATCGGTGCTAAGATTAAGGGGTAAACCAGAGGCTTGCTCGGGGGACATATAATAGGGGGTGCCCATTATAATGCCTGCCCCTGTCATGGAGTTGTCGGTATGTTCGACGGCTCTTGCCAAGCCAAAGTCAAGAATTTTCAACCGGGTCCAAACCAAATCTGAACCGGTTGATTCAAGCCAAATGTTATCGGGTTTGATATCGCGGTGAATCAGCCCATGATCATGGGCAGCGGCAAGGCCACGGGAAATTTCCAACCCGATCCTGATTATTTCATTCACGGGAACTGGGCCACGCTTAATTCTTTCCGCAAGTGATTCGCCACGCAACAATTGCATCGCAATGAAGGGGGTTTTGTCTTGTTCACCAACCTGATAAATGGTGATGATATTTTCATGTTCAATTGCTGCAGCGGCTCTTGCTTCCTGCATAAATCGTAATCGATTATTTTCTACCAACCCAAATTCAGGATGAAGGATTTTTACAGCAACTTTTCGTTTAAGAATTGGATCTTCGCCCTCAAGCACCAAGCCCATTCCACCTTTCCCGAGTACTCGAAGAATGATGAAATCACCTATTTTCGCAGGGTAATTTTCCGAATGCACAGATTTTAAAATCTCGGTTGCAGAACCCGGTTGGGTGTCTTTGCTCCTAGGCCCTTCGTTTTGCGCAAGCATTTGGGTAGGTACGCTTAGTTCCTGATTTACTTGTGTTTCATTTTCAGAATTTTGTAGAGAAAATATAGTGGTATGGGCCGAAACCTCACTGGCAGAAGCGACTTCCGCCTGACATTTTGCGCAATTGGAAACATGGTCTGTTAGGAAGTTTATTCGTTCTGGGTTATCAATGGTTTTCTTTAAAAACTTATCTAGTTCTTCTTTTGAAGGGCAAGATTTTACAGAAATATCTGTGTTCATAAATATATTTTCAATTTTAAAAAGATTTATAATAAAAGCCTATTATAAAGCCCTATAGAACGTAAAGCAAGATAGGATTAACATTGGCCGTTTAATAGGTTGGGGTTCTTTTCTATGTTTGTCCATGGCTAATTCCAACAGTCCCATGGAACGCAGTCCATGGGCTTTTACAGATAATCTTCCAAGCCCACCCACTGCGCTGGGTGGGTCTTCTTGAACCCCGCAGCACTCAAAACAAACAGTCCCATGGAACGCAGTCCATGGGCTTTGAAGTCATTCATCAACATAATCTGAAGTCCATTTTCTGATTGCACCTTGAAGCCCTTCAATTTAAGCTACACGCTTGGCCTTCCCCTAAGACCTTCAAAGGATCTCTCCCATGCAACGCAGAAAATTCCTGAAATCAACCGCAGCACTCTCCGCAGCAGCTCTTGCCTACAACGCACCAATGATCCTTGGCGCACAAGATAAAACAGATTCCAAGCCCCTTATTGTGGGCACAGGCGAACATAAGTACCAAGTAATTCACGATTGGGCCAAGCTGCCTAGCCAATATTCTTGGCAAACCACCCACAATGTTGCAGTTGATAAAGCAGGCTGCCTTTATGTGATTCACGAAGGTAGGGATAACCTTAAAGATCATCCCTCGATATTCGTGTTTGATCCCGAAGGCAAATTCATCCGAGCCTTTGGCAAACAGTTTCAAGGGGGCGGGCATGGTATCGAAATCCGTGAAGAAGGCGGCCAGGAATACCTTTATGTTTGCGCCTATCAACAAGTCAAATCTTTCGCAAAGATGAGCCTTACCGGAGAAACCGTTTGGCAGAAATATGCGCCCATGGATTCGGGCCTTTATGCAAAAGATGAAGATACGAAGCCCATGAAAGTTTGGGGCAGAGATCGCTTCATGCCCACCAACTTCGCCTTCCTTGAAGATGGTGGCTTCCTGCTCGTGGATGGTTATGGCGCATTCGCAGCTCATCGTTATGATAAGGATGGGAATTGGAAATCCTTCTTTGGTGGTGCGGGAAAGGGCGAAGGGAAGTTCAATACACCCCATGGCATCTGGGTTGATAACCGCCCTGGTAGAAAGCCTTCGATCGTTGTTTGCGATCGTGCGAACCACACTCTGCAATATTTCACCATGGATGGAAAATACCTCGAGACCATCAAGGGCTTTGGGCTTCCTGCAAATGCTGACACCCATAAGAACCTGCTTTTGATTCCCGAACTTCAAGCGCGGGTTACCCTTCTTAATGAAAAGAACGAAGTGGTGGCTGTGCTTGGGGATGATAAAGAAAGAGTCACGGGCAAGGATGGAGGCGCGATTCGAGGCGATAGCAAAAAATGGGTCGCAGGAAAGTTTGTACATCCGCATGATGCCTGCTTCGATGCCAAGGGTAATATCTATGTTGCTGAGTGGGTCGCGACCGGCCGTGTCAGCATGCTTAAGAAAGTTTAATTCAACCTCTATTTTAAAGGATCCAACGACCATGCTTTCCAACGAATACCTTTTCCCAGTTCGCAAGACCCGCAGAGATTTCCTCGCTGCAGGCGCAGCCTTTACCCTTGCCACCTCCGGCCTATTGGCACTCGACAAGGATGAGCCCAAGAATTCTCTCAAGTTGGAAGTCGACCCAACCTGGGGCAAGCTTCCCGATGGCATGAAGTTCGGCCTAGGCTGTGCTGTAGTTGTTGATAGCAAGGATCGCATCATTGTCACCTCGCGATCGACCAACCCATGCGTTGCAATTTTCGATATCAAGGGCACACTTCTTGAAACTTGGGACAAGGATATTTCTTCACGCATCGGTTACGATCAGGCACAATTTAACGCTACCGCTCACGGCCTTTACTGGAGCAAAGAACCCGAAGGCGAATTCCTTTACTGGACTGAAAACGTATCCAAGGGCAAAGATGGTAAAAAGCTGGGCGCCCGAATCTACAAGACCGACATGAACGGTAAGATCTTATTCGAGATCGGTAATGTCGCACAAGAAGGCCCTAAAGCAATCAAGTGGGATTTTACAAACCCCACCGATGTTGCTGTTTCACCTAATGGCGATATCTACATCGTGGATGGTTATGGCAGCCAGAAGGTTTTTCAGTTCGACAAGAACTTCAAACATTTGAAGACCATTGGTGGCTCGGGCAAAGACCACGGCAAATTCAACACCTGCCATGGTGTTTGGGTTAGCACTCTTAACAAGGAACCCGAACTTTATATTGCAGACCGTGGCAACAATCGCCTTGAGGTATTTTCCCTCGGGATGGAATACAAGCGAACGGTGGAAGGGGTTCGCACACCATGCTGTTTCTACCAGCACGATGGGCATCTTTATGTGCCTGAGCTTGGTTCGCGCGTAACGGTGATCGATGCGAAAGATAAAATCGTAGCGCAGATGGGCGATGGTTCTGGCATCAAGGATGATATTTCGAAGCATCCAGGAAAATTCAAAGCACCCCATGCTTTGACCTTAGATTCCAAGGGTAATCTCTATGTGTTGGAATGGGTAGGCCAAGGCCGTATCCAGAAGTTCAACAAGGGTTAAAGATTTCGCCAAGGAAGCAGAAGAAGAGCAAAGAAAAGCATTTGCCACGGAATGACACGGAAAAGCACGGAAGAAGAAACGCTTCGATTTTCTTAGTTCGTGTTTTATCGTGGCACTTTTCTTTTTTTTCAGCCCCCGGCCCTTTGTCATCCTCGCGAATGCGGGGATCCATTCTTTGCAGCTTTTATCTCTGGATTCCCGCATTCGCGGGAATGACGGGCGAGAGCCTCCGTAACCCGGTCCCTGAGCTTGTCGAAGGGGCCCAGCCCTTTGTCATCCTCGCGAATGCGGGGATCCATTCTTTGCATTTTGTTTCTATGGATTCCCGCCTACGCGGGAATGACGGGCGAGAGCCTCCGTAACCCGGTCCCTGAGCTTTTCGAAGGGTCTCATTTGCTTTCGCCCACCATCGCTCACACTTGCATCTCTGAAAGATATGTTTAAATTCTTCGTTGAGCATAACCGTTATTCAAGGCAAAATCGTACCCAAGCTTTTTAAATTACCTCTGCAACAATAATTGACTTTGCTCACGGCAGAAGCCAAAGTAAAAAAAGATGAACTGTTAAACATTAGCTCCATAGTTTTAACATAGGATTCACCTTACTATTTTAAAATTTACACCCCATTTAGAAGCATTGGAAAATCGAATTGCATTGGCTGGGGCAATAATTGCTACAGGTGCAGGGGCTGGTGGTAGCCCTAATGTACGAATCTTTGATGCTGAAACGAATCAAGAGACTGCTTCCTTTTTTGCTTACAACGAAGCCTTCACCGGGGGTGTTCGGGTTGCTGTTGCGGATATTACCGCAGATGGTGTTCCAGATTTTATAACTGGCGCAGGGCCAGGGGGCGGCCCTCAGGTAAATGTGTTTGATGGCAAAACACTGAAACTATTAACCAGCTTCTTTGCCTTTGATCCCTCTTTTAGTGGCGGTGTTTTTGTTGCAGCAGGGAACTTTGATAGCGATCGTTTTTCTGAAATCGTTGTCAGCGCAGGTGCAGGTGGTGGCCCTAATGTTCGCATCTTCAATATTGAAAACGGCTTGGCTTCTCTGACAAGCAGCTTCTTTGCCTACGACCAAAGTTTTACCGGCGGCGTTACAGTTGCTGCAGAAAATTATAATGGTATAGCAGGCGATGAAATCATCACAGGCACAGGCCAGGGGGGCGCTCCGCATGTTAAAATATTTCAACCCGATGGCATCGAATTAGGAAGCTTTTTCGCTTACCCGCAACAATTCACAGGCGGGGTTTTTGTAACCGTTGGGGATATGGATCTTAATGGAAAATCTGAAATTGTCACCGGCCCCGGGCCAGGTGGTAGCCCCAATGTGCGAGTTTTTAACGGTGGTAATGCCACACTACTAAGCAGCTTCTTTGCTTTTGATCAGCTATTTTCAGGCGGAGTTACTGTTGGCCTGACAGATGTTAACTACGATGGATTCGAAGACATCGTTGCCGCTGCAGGGCCTGAGGGAGCTCCCGAAGTTAGCATCTGGAATAGTGCAGCCACAGAAATTAGTTCTTTTTCAGCCTATAACACTGCTTTTCAAGGCGGAGTTCTGGCTGCTGGATCTGTCCGCATCCCCGTTCAACTTAACAACACCTATATTGATCCCACTGTTCAGTTTATTCGTCCAAGCAACGTTGAAATTGGAGGAGCAGTCTTAATTGCTCCTTTTGTTATCCTTGATGCAACCAATGGCCCAATTACTATCGGCGATGATTCCGATTTGCAGGATAATGTACGGATAGTTTCCAGCGGAGATGGTATTTCCATCGGGGACAATGTCATCATTGCACACGGTGCTAGTGTTTTAGGTTCTGCCAAAATCGGCAAAGCTGGCGGGTTGCCTACTTTCGTTGGATTTAACTCCATCATTGATGGTGCAATACTTGAAGAAGATTCGATGGTTCTGCATCTTGCGAAAGTCGCACCCGGAATTACCATACGTTCGGGCATTGCAGTGAATTCTGGGGCATTTATACAAACTCAAGCCGAGGCCGATGACCCAAGTCTGGGCAAAGTCACTAGCGTTACCGCTGGTCAACGAACTTTCATGGAGGATGTTCTTCATGTGAATGTTCAACTTGCGGAAGGGTATGATCAGCTTTATTTCCAAGGCGGAATTCTTGCCCTTCTGGGAATCAATTTGAATCCTGCAACTGATTTTAATCCCATTGAATCTTTACCTACAATTGGTTCCTCAGGAAGTGAAGCAGTAACATCATTCCGCAATCGGATCATTGGAAATGTGACCTTGGCGAATTCTCTTGCACAGTTAAATCTGGTTATGGGGAATCGTGATTCTATTCGTGCAGATGAGGGTTCCCCATTTGTATTTGGTACCATTAGCCAGATTGCTGATAATTTTACGGCTCACGCCCTTGAAGGCACTGGCATTGTTGCAGGCAACAACAATCAATTTGGATTCCATTCAATCATACATGGTGGTGAAGATACCAGCACTGGTTCGACCACATTGGGCACAACTTTGGGCAGCAATATCATCGTGGGAGATTGGTCTGTTGTCTTCCGCTCAACGATTCAAGATGGTGTTACTTTAGGTTCGTATTGCTTTATCGATAATACACTTATCACAGCGGGAACTGTTATTCCTGACCGCGCAATTTATATCGATAATGTTTTCCTAGGCTTCGTACAGTGGTAGAAGCTTTAGCCTAGGATGCGGGTCCAGCGTTGTTGATGGTAAGCCATTTTCTCTGCAGCGTTCATCTTAGAAAAATCAACCGTAGTGTTTTTCTCAGCCTTCGCCGGGGGAGTTGCAGTTTTAACTTCTGCAACAGGTGCATCACAAGGGCAGGCTTTGGGGCCACCTTTACAAGAGCAATCGTGGTCATCTTCTTTTTGCGCAGCGCTTTGGGGAAAACTAATCGTGGTGCCTGACCCGGAATAATTCATCACACCCGTGGTTATTTTCATGTCGTCTCCAAATGATCTTTGGGGCTTGATGTTTAATTTTTGCAAATCACCATGATAGGCTTTTACTGCTTCTTCAGCGGAAATCTGACCATCTGCTAAAAGCCTAAGATAGCGGATGAACGAAAGCTGGTGTTCAGCGTTGTTGATTTTACGACCATAGAGTGCAGCTCGGGCGCCATACTTTTTGGCCTCGGAAAGAAGCTTGAATGCATCGTAGGTGGTGCCTGCAGAGCCGCCCAGAATTCCCACTACAAGGTGTGGATCATAATGGACAAGTTCTTCCATAGCTTTGGGGCCATGATAAACAATCTTCAAAAATACTGGCCGACCTTTAGAGGTTACTGCGCCCAAAGTTCGCACGATGGCATCATTGATAAAGCCAGGAAGTTGTTCTGGATCCACCGCCCCTGCACGATTGGGATCAAATATTTCTAAAAAGTGGCGAAATCCTTTTTGCTCTGCATCAATGCGAAACTTCTTATATTCTTCAAGCGCATTGCGATCGAGGTTGGAATCATTATTAAAAGTAATGCTGTAAAGACCAAGGTTCACACCTTTTTGCCTTTCAAGCGGAGAGCAATTCCATTTGCCACACTGGATATGATCAAGCGTTGCAGTGCGAAAAGGTAGCGAAGGCTGGGTTGCAGATTGGCCACCACGAAGGATATGGATATCGGTGGTATCATTGGCACGGGCAGCAGGGGTTACGGGGCTGTTGGCGAAAATATTCTTGTGAATTGCCATCACTTCCGCGGTGCTTGCAGACATCAGCATTATGTCTACAAGTTTTTGTTCAACGACCTGGGTGATGACATCGCGAAATTCAGAAAGGCTGCGATACTTAGTTTCTGCATGGTGGGATTCCGGAGACTTCCCAGTAGCTGCAATGCCCAGCGCCATATCTGGATCTTTCGCATCTGCAAGAATAAAATCCTTACTCAATTTTGGGTTGGCATGAATGCGTTGCAGTTTTAGATCGAGAGATTTGGCATTCACTCTTCATCGTCCTCGGTCAAGAAGTCATCGCCTAGTTTAAGCGCTTGTCTTTTTTGCTCAAAGAACTTAGCTGCGGATTCAGCATCTTTGAAGCGCTTTTCCTTAATGTCAGAATCCATGGCATCTGACTCAGGAAAGGTGACGGAAAAAATATTTTCATCAAGGCGGGTGATATCAAGGCCGCCACCAATGCTAATGTTGAAGCCTGGTGCAAGGGAAACAAGGGCCGCGATAAGTTTAATATCTTCCATGGTTAATACTTCCGGGAGGGTTGCCAGGCCGATCTGGGGAGAATCTTGCCCTGTGGATTGCTTTGGGGGTTAATAGGAGAAGAAGCGCCAATCGCAACGGAATTGGGATTCCCAATGCGAGCTTCAACTTGATCAATGATTTCGCGCAAAAGTTTACCCGATTGCTGAATACCAATTCTTTCTTTGGGTGTTAAAGCAAGTTCAAAAAGTTTTCGAACTCCGCCACACCCGACTTCAGTGGGAACACTTAGGCAAACATCATGCACACCATAAAGGCCATTTTGCAATGAACTTACAGGCAGAATTTTCCTGCTGTCAAGGATGATGGATTGCACCACTTCAGCAATGGAAACCCCAACAGCAAAACCTGATCCGCCCTTCAGCTTGATCATGGTTGCGCCTGCGGTTTTTGTTTCTTCAAAAGCATCCTTCATCAGTTGAGGATTACAGCCGGGGAATTGTTCCAAAGGCAAACCTGCCACGGTTGCGCTTGACCAGATGGGCACCATGCTATCGCCATGCTCGCCTAGAAGCAGTGCTTGAACTTGGGTAGGTGCAACTTGAAGACGCTTTGCAATATGGCTACGGAAGCGAGCTGTATCAAGAACAGTGCCCAGGCCCATGATGCGTTTGGGATCAAGGCCTGAAAGTTTACCTGCAAGGTAGGTAAGAATATCTACAGGGTTGCTAACCACGACAAGGTGGGTGTTTTCTTTAATACCAGCGGCTTTGGCCTGCTGCAAAAGATTGAGAAAAAGATCAACATTACGATTGATGAGATCGAGCCTGCTTTCATCGGGTTTTCGACGAAGGCCTGCGGTGATCACAATAATATTGCTGGTGGAAACATCTTCCATGGTGCCTGCGGTGATGCGTTGATCTGCAACGAGGCAGGAGCCTTGTAGAAGATCTAAAGCTACGCCTTGGGCAACATCCTTGTTGGCATCAATGATACAGATATGGCTTGCGGCTCTGCCAAATTGAAGAGCATAAGCAGCCATGCTTCCGACCAATCCGCCGCCGCCAATAATACTTACCTTCATGACAAATCTCTCCAGAAAGCTGTTTATGATTTAGGTTGTTCGGGTTCGGTATTTTGGGAATCAGATTGTGAAGCAGAGTTCTCACCTGATTGTAATTCTTCTAGTTTTTTATGGGAGCGCTGCACCGCAAAAACACCAATGCGGGTAAGCACGATGGTCATGCCAGCAATCCAGAAAACAGCAAGAACAATCTTAATGGGGATACTGTAATATTCCCAATTGCCTTGCTTGATACCTTCCGCAAGAAGGATACCGGTTGTAATAACAGTTGCAGCAACCAGAATAATAAGGCTGAGCGCTGTAAAGAAACCGGTTTTATCTTTCTTGAAGCTAAACATTTAAAATCTCACTGAGTTAGATGTAGGCACTGAAACCAAGGGCCCAACTTACGCGGGGGAACCTTTCAATGCAGCCATCACCTGATCCGTGATTTTTTTCACGAGTGCATCAATATCAAGATTGTTATTAGCTGGCGAAGATTTTGCATTAATCCATGCATCTTGTTCAGCAACAGGGAAGGCAACATGTTCAGGATGGAATTTGGTGTAACCTTCGTTGAAGCAGTTTTCCCCACGCAGATCACAATTGCTGTTCTTGAATCGAACATCGTCATAACCCAGTTTCTTTTTCAATTCAAGCAACTCAGAGGTTTCTTTTTCGGTGAAGTAATTAACCCTACCCAACTGCCTGGAAAGAATAAGGATTCTACAGTAGGCATCGATGATTTCTGTATTGAAATAGGCTTTTTCAAGATCGGGGCCAAAGGTGATGGTGCCATGGTTTGCAAGAAGGATGGTATTGCAATCCTTGACATAGGGAATGATGGAGTCTGCAAATTTCTGGCCACCTGGGGTTACATAAATCGCAGTGGGAACTTCGCCCAAAAACACTTCAACTTCAGGAAGAATGGCTTTTGGGATGGGTTCGTGAGCAACTGCAAAAGCAGTAGCATGAGGTGGATGACAATGCACAACACCATTTACATCGGGGCGATTCTTATAGACCGAAAGATGCAAAAGTATTTCGCTTGAGCGCTTACGAATACCCGAAATCTGCTTGCCTTCGTAATCCACCTTGCAAATATCTTCGGGCTTCATGTAACCCTTCGATACCATGGTGGGGGTGCAAAGTAATTCTTTATCGTTTAAGCGAATAGAGATATTGCCATCGTTAGCTGCGGCAAAACCCTTGCTGTAAACCCTGCGACCGATCTCGCAGATTGATTCTTTTAGTTTGTATTCATTTGTGTACATGATAATTCCTTACTCCGGTTTAATTAACAACTGTTTAAACTAACTCTTGGGTACGATTTCCATCTGATCTATCAACAATGCAGCATACGCATCGACAGGCTTTTTAATCGGATGAAAAGGCGCTGCAGCCTCTCCCCCTTCACTAAAGCCAATTTTTGATCCCAGACCCGCGCCCAAATTATCGAATATCACTAAGTCTTCGCCATCCCCCTTACCATCGGCACGAAGGGCGTCGAGGCTATAGGGAACCCCGATAATCCAACGAGATCCAACCAGCAAAGGGTGAACTCGCGACAATGTTAGCGATCCTATGACCTCAGCTACGCGCATCGAGTCTCTCCAATATAGTCTGCGAACCTTCAGGGCATCCTTTAGTATTCATCATCAGAAGAATCACCTGCCTGATTTCGAAATAAGTACGGCCTGGCATTTCCACCACCATCATATTTGCGCCCAAACTTGCACAGGCCCTTTTCGCCTGCATCATGTTGTTTACAGCAGCGGCACGAATTCCAACCAGTTTATTCGCAGCACAAGCAGCAGCTTCGGGTTCTCTGCAAAACAACACCGCACTTTTCATAACTCCGCTTGCAACCATTTCACCAGCGGTTTTTCCCAATAACATCGAGCCAATGCCCTGCTGCATTTGCAATGCATTAAGCGTAAAGCCTTCCTTGCCCATTGCCAGAACTACCGTCGCAACTTGCGGGTATAAGCCATCAGAACCATATCCGATGCTTGTTTCTTTTTTGGTTTCTCTACGCACCAGAGAAACACCCAGCCTTTTAATTTCGTCACGCGCACAAGGGGTCAGCACTACTTTATCTGCAACAATCAACTCGCGCAGATTGGGCCCAAGGCGCTGTAAATCATTTAGCGCAAGCACCGTTCCAGGCCATTCATGCACTGCGTTACTCATCAATCACACAACCCCATGACCATCCAACGCACAGGCGAATCTTTCCGCTTCATGATATCTCTTACTGCGCCACCTTCGCTTGTGATGATCACATTCGAACCAGCCGCTGAACCAAGATGATCGATTGCAAGTATTGGCTCGCCATCTGCTTTGCCATCTATTTGCAAAGGCTGAATCAGCGCAAGTTTCCAGCCTTTAAGGCTGTCATGCTTCATGGTTGCAGTTGCAGTTCCTACCACTGTGCCAATTTGCATCTTCGTTTCCTAGATAACACGCATCGAACCAACCGTGGTCGAGCGTCGTTGCCTTGTAAAAGTTAGTGGGGTGGTAATCCCTTCGCCTGTTGGTGTTGCAATACTGAAACTAACATACCCTTCCCCGCCAATACCCAACCCAGCAACGCTGGCGCCATTCTGAATGTAAAGAGTGGTATCCATTTCACGGCCCATGCGAGTAATAGTTTCCACATTGCGCGAATGAATGACGCTGGTGTGCTTGTAGCCATGCTCATGCTTCTTCGCCAATTCGATTGCAGAATCAACATCCCTAGTTTTAACAAAGGGAACAAAAGTCATCATTTGTTCGGTGGGAACAAAAGGATTGGATTCATCGGTTTCGCCATAAAGCAACTCGGTATCCAAAGGAATCGAAAGGCCGATCTTTGCAGCTAAGAAAGCTGCATCCTGCCCGATAAATTCCTTCGTAGGAACCATGTACTTCTTATCTTCAGAAGGGTGGAATGCGATTTTAGTCAGCGCATCAACTTGTGCAGCATTCAACCTTACTGCTTTGTGCCTGCTCATTGCTTCCATCAATTCTTCGAAGATGGCAGCAACTGCGAACACTTCTTTTTCGCCAATACAAAGCAGATTATTATCGTAAGCTGCGCCTGCAATGATGCAGCGGGCTGCGTTATCAATGTCTGCGGTTTCATCAACCACCACAGGAGGGTTGCCAGGACCAGCAACTACTGCACGCTTAGGGCTTCGTAAAGCAGCTCTGCCTACAGCAGGCCCACCGGTGACGCACAACATTCGAACATCGCGGTGATCAAAAATCGCCTGCGCTGTTTCCAAAGTAGGTTTGTCAATGATGGTAATGAGGTTGTCAATTCCTATCGCAGCACGAATCGCCTGGTTGAAAAGCTTCACACCTTTGCAAGCAATTTTCACACCGGAAGGATGCGCATTAACTATTAAGGAATTGCCCGAGGCAAGCATGTTGATTGCATTGCAAGCAAGCGTGGGAAGCGAATGAGTAACAGGGGTGATTGCCCCGATGACGCCAAAGGGAGCGTATTCTTGGAGGGTGATACCGTTCTCGCCAGAGAAGACATCGGTTTTCAAAAACTCGACGCCTGGGATTCGATCAGCGATAAGTTTAAGCTTTTCGATTTTATGAGGGAGCCTGCCGATTTTTGTTTCTTCCATTTCTTCACGGCCCAGCTCATCCGCCCTTTCGAGGCAGATTTTGCGAATGCACGCGAGGGCTTTTCTGCGGTCTTCAAGGCCCCTTCGTTCGAAGGTGCGTTGTGCTGCAACGGAAGCTGCAACTGCAGATTCAACATCACTGAAGATGCCATCAGAGCCTGCTTTTACAGCAGATACGGATGAACCTGAGGGTGCGCTGATTTGGGCCAGCACTCGTTGCACTACACTTCTTACCAGATCATCAGTTACTTGCATGAAGTTCCCCTTTTTGAATCATCCTGACCAATTTAATCTTTAACCATTACTACCATTGGCACTGAAAACTATTTTGTTATGCACGCTAACCGTGTCGATGATCCCGATGATGGTAGCATCGACTGGAAGTTTTTCGGTTTCAGGGGTAAGCCTAGCGCTAGACCCCTGAACAATAAGAACCATTTCATCAAGGCCGGCGCCCACGGTATCAACCACGACAAAGCTGCGCCCTGTGCCTATGAGTTTATCGCGGTTGGCAGGATCAACACGCAGAGGTTCAACGATGAGCAACTTGTGCCCGATCATGGAAGATACCTTCTGGGAAGAAACTACCGAACCTGTGACGCGTGCCACGAACATGATAAAACTCCTTATTTAAGCCGGGCTTCAATCACTTGTAGGATTTCTTTATTATCGGGGAAGCGATTTTGATCCCACTTGCTGAAGATCTTTTCGTCATTCAGTTCGACATCAAAAACCCCGCCCGAACCTGTCTTCTGGTTCACTGTTACTTTGTCTGGAAAAGCCTTTTGGATTGCTCCCGCCAAACTGGCGGAAAAATTCCTGTACCCTCAAGAGGTGCAGTAGGTGATGTTTACTATCATGAAAAATCTCCTTTACTTTGATTTCAAAAGATCCCGAGTCTGCCTAGCAACTACTAACTCTTCGTTCGTAGGCATGATCCAAATCTGAACTTTACTATCCGCAGTTTGCAGGGTGGTCTCACCCTTGGCGCTTTTATTCTTCGCCTCATCTAGATGAATGCCAAACCATCCGAGGTTGGCGCAAACACCCGATCTTGTGACCGAAGAATTTTCACCAATGCCCCCAGTGAAAACAATCGCATCCACTCCGCCAAGCAAAACCATATACGCACCCAGATAATGCCTTATCGATGCGATGAACACATCGAGCGCTACTTGTGATCTAGCATCACCTTCCAAAGCAGCTTGCTCTAGATCACGCATATCTTTCTTGCCACCAGAAAGACCCAGAAGGCCGCTATGGTTGGCGAGAATATCTAGAATCTCTTCAATTGATTTTCCTGTTTCTCGCAAGAGTACAGGCAGGGCAAAGATATCGAAATCGCCCACACGATTGTTGTGTGGCAAACCCGATTGCGGGCTCATCCCAAGGCTGTTCGCCCTTGATTTTCCTTCGCTTATGGCACACACAGAATTCGATCCACCTAAATGAAAAGAGATAATCTTTGCATTTGGGTTTTTCAATAACTCCGCAGTACGCATTGCGATGTATCGATGGCTCGCTCCATGAAATCCCCATTTCTTAACACCATGCTTCTCTATCCATTCATGGGGAATGGCATAAGAACGCTCTGCTGCGGAAATGGTTTCATGAAACCCTGTTTCAAAAGAAGCAACCAAAGGTATCTGAGGCAACTTCGAAGCCAGCAATCGCATCGCATTGATGTAGGGTGGATTATGAGCAGGAGCCACATCGGCGTAAGCCTGCATGGCTGCCAGCACTCTTTCATCCACGCGTTGCGCACCACTGACATCCTTGGCATGAACCGCCTTGAAACCGATTGCTGCCAGTTCGCCCGGATCCTTCAAGCAACCCCGTTGGGAAAGCTGCTCTAGGCAAAGCGTAACAGCCGCGGCATGATCCTTTGCCACAATCTCGGCATTGGCACGGGTTCCACCAGATTCAACAAAGCAAGGAGACACAGGTGCGCCGATTCTCTCGACGCCTCCTCGTGCCAGCAGCTTTTCCCCGTCCATATCAAACAGACGGTACTTGAAGCTGGTGCTACCAAGGTTTGCCACCAGTATCTTCATCAAGAAGCCCCTTTACTTGCCTAGAAAGAATTCAAGGACATCTTTTTCTGGCCTTGGAATAACATGCGCACTTACCAACTCGCCATTGGCGGTCGCAGCTTGTGCACCTGCATCAACCGCAGCACGAACCGAGCCCACATCGCCACGCACAAATGTGCATACAAATGCGTTCCCAATCTGTACCTGGCCTGCAAGGGTTATGTTTGCAGCCTTCAACATTGCATCGGTGCTTGCCACTGCTGCAATGTATCCTTTGGTTTCCACCATGCCGAGGGCTTCGGCTTGTCCACGAGTCGCTACTGTTGCCATTTCTTTTTCCTCCGTTTCATTAATGGTTAAGGTTTAGCTATTTGCTTTTCGTTCAGGAATCAGGGTGCTGATATCTTCGTGTGGTCTTGGAATTACTTGAACTCCAACGACTTCACCAACCCTGCTGGCAGCAGCGGCGCCTGCGTCTATCGCAGCTTTTACTGCTGCAACATCGCCCACTACCATTGCGGTTACTAAACCGCTGCCAATTTTTGTCCAACCTACCAACTTCACATTCGCTGCCTTCAGCATTGTGTCGCTAGCTTCGATCAAAGGGACCATGCCACGGGTTTCAATCATCCCGAGGGCTTCCATGTTTACTGCCATCGTTCTTTCTCCATTACTCGATTTGCCTTCTGTCCGTCACGCCCGGACAAAAAACTTATCGAAACAGTTCAAACCCGGTTGCCCGGGAATAGTTACACGCGTTACCTTCATCGGTATCGATATGCACTTCCAGCTTGATGGCGTTACCCACCCTGCAAAGAAGTTTTTCGAAAACCACGGCACAATCGCTTGTCACGCGCAAATTAAGGCGATCGCCGTCTTTGACTTGATAAAAACTGGCATCCGCAGGGCTCATGTGAACATGGCGTTCATGGCGGATAACCCCCTTGGGAAGATGAATCATTCCAGCAGGGCCGAGTAAGTAGCAACCAGGGCTGTCATTAATGTCGCCACTTTTTCTTACAGGGATATCTAGGCCAAGTTGCACAGCATCAGTGAAGGCCAGTTCTACCTGGCTATGATCCCTGCAAGGGCCAAGAATCCGAAGGTTGGTGATCATGCGGTGCCTTGGCCCGATGATGGTTACAGTTTCTTCTGCTGCAAAGAACCCATCCTGATACAGGGTTTTAAACACCTTTAGTTTGTGGCCTTTGCCAAAAAGCCTTTCAAGATCTTCCTGAGTTACGTGGGCATGCCGCGCAGAAACATTTACCAATAAAGGGTTAGGCTGACCGGGGGCTGTTGATTTAGTAGGATTATTACCTAACTGATTAACTACAGCTTCACGAACCAATTGCTCGATGCGATTGCGATCAAGGCCCATCAGGTTGTTTTTAAGCATATTGGAACTCATCTGCCAAACTCCTCGAGATCACCCGCAATAAGAAGGCGGGCGCCTGTTTGCGCCAGCATTGATTTTTTTCTGTCTTCAAGCTTGCGATCGATAACTAAAAGATCGATTTCAGACCACTCGCAAAGAAACGCCAGAGCAGGTCGCCCAACCTTGGTATGATCTGCAAGCAGAACCACTTCATCTGCACAGCGCATCATTGCCCGCTCGGTTTCAACCAAAAGCAAATTGCTGTTAAACAAGCCCCGCTCGGTCAACCCGCTAACACTAAGCAAAGTCTGGTGAACATGAAGATCTTGCATCATGCGCACGGTAAAGGGCCCAAGAGCTACGCCCGTTTTGGGGTAGATGTACCCGCCCAGTAATACGAGATCGGTTTCCCGACTGCCTGCCAGCAATGCTGCTATGGGCAAACTGTTGGTAACCACTTGGATCGATCTGCCAAGAAGGAGGCGAGCAGCTTCTAAAGTGGTGGTACCGCCATCCAAAAGAACAGTATCACCATCGCAAATGCGACCAACTGCAGCTCGAGCAATAGCCCGTTTTTCTTCGAGTTGGGCGTCAATGCGCTCTTCAAGAGCGGGAAAGCTAGAGCCATCGCCCACAAATATTGCCCCGCCGTGAGTGCGCTTGAGATTACCCTGCTGATGCCAGAATTCGAGATCGCGCCTGACAGTCGACTCGGAAACTTGAATTTCCAAGGCGAGATCAGCCAAGGTCGCAAACCCCTTGGTGCTGACCAAGTCTAAAACGCGCTGTCTTCGTTCTTCGGCAATCACACTCGACTCCTGAGAGCTACTGAAAGTTATTGGTAGATAACTTCCAAGTTATTTCAATTTATGACAAACACTATCCCCTAGTCAAGCTAGTTATCCTAAATTTCGTCATTATTCTTCCAAAACATTGCTCAAACCTATTTCTTTATCTGTTTTTCTCCATTCGACGCCCTTTATCTTCCCTAGTCTCCTTCTTGAGATTAAACTGGTAACGGTTGTATCGATCACATAAGGAAAACCCCCGTCATGGATAAAAACTCAGGGCTCGTTTTTGTTTACAATGCGGACAGAGGGTTCTTTAATATGATGGCGGATATCTCGCATAAGGTGCTTTCCCCAAGTACCTATCCTTGCAATCTTTGCGCCCTTACCCATGGTGCGTTTTCAATACGCAAGGAATGGCGCGACTTCTTAGCCAAAATAAAGCCCCCTCTCACCTTCCTGCACCGGGATGAATTTCGCAAAGAATTCAAGCTTGAAGATGAACTTCCCGCCATTTACATCAAAGACCTCCGCACTGATAATCTCAGGCCCTTCCTAGATGCCCGCACTCTTAAAACTCTTACCGGGCTTGAAGATCTAAAACATATGATCAGCGACAAATTAACCTTAGAAGGGTTGCTTTAAAACCACTCGTCCCCATTGAATCCGCTAAGATGCAATTATGAATAATTTGAACTTGATCTACCTTGATGCAAATGCAACCTCACCGGTTTTACCCGAAATCTGGGATGCCATGCGGCCCTTCGCATTAACCCAGTTCGGGAACCCCTCAAGCAGCCATGGTGCAGGGCGAAAAGCACGAAAAGCGCTCGAAGATTCCCGCGAAGAAATTGCCCAACTCTTGGGCGCATTTCCCGATGAAGTGGTCTTCACCAGTGGAGCCACTGAAGCCAACAATCTTGCTCTCCAAAGTGCTTTATCTGATTCCCCATCAAGCATACTCGCTTCCCAAATAGAGCATGCCTCAATCACCGAACATCTCAAAAAGCTTGAAAAACAGGGCTTTCAGGTTCAATGGCTCGAAACCGAACCCCAGGGTAAAACCACCCTTGCTAATCTTTCAGACAAAATCAAAACCGATACCAAGCTTGCAACCCTGATGTTAGTCAACCACGAAACAGGCGTGTTGCAACCCATCGAAACTCTAGGCAATCATCTTCAAAGCAAAATGTGGGTGCATACCGATGCAGTGCAAGGTGCAGGAAAAATACGCATCGATTTCCATCGCTTGTGTGTTACTTCCTTAGCCCTTAGCGCCCATAAATTTCATGGCCCAAAAGGCATTGGCGCCCTTCTTGTTCGCAGAGGTTCCACTTTAAAACCCATGCTCTATGGTGGGCATCAACAAAAAAGCCTACGACCCGGAACCGAACCCGTTCACCTTGTTGTAGGCATGGCCATAGCCCTTAAACTGGCCATGAACAACCTCGAAGCAAGGCGCAATAAAGTCGCCCTACTCCGAGAATCATTTCTACAAGAACTCCGAAAAGAAGTATCTGATTTCACTATCAATGGCGAATACAACCCAGCATTGCCTTTCACGCTTAATCTGGGTTTTCCCCGCTTAAAAGCAGATATCCTGCTAATGCGGTTGGATATGGCTGGGGTGGCCTGCTCTACCGGTTCTGCATGTTCAAGTGGTTCGCTTTTGCCTTCTCCCGTATTGATGGCAATGCAAGTCTCCCCAGAGGTCTTAAAATCTTCCATGAGATTCAGTTTCGGGGTTCATTTGGAAGAAGCCGAGGCGATAGAGGGTGCCAAAAGAGTTGCATTCGCTGTTCAATCCCTACGAAACCATGCTGGAACAACCGAATAATTGGTTTAATGATCAAGAAGTATCCGTTAAAAAAAGAAGGTTAGGATTGCAAGATAAGAGACAAGGAAGTAGCATAAAATCCAGTCAGCTGAACGACAAATACATACTAATGGCTTTTTCAGGACGCTAATGGCCTCTCCTCATTCGCTGAGGTTGAATTTCCCCGAACATCGACTTGCCAGACTATCTCTGGATCGAGTGGGTAAATTATTTGTCTTGCGAGCACCAAAGCGATTTGATTCGATCAGCATTCTTTACGGCCCTCCCGGATCCGGAAAAACCAGGCTTTTAGGCTCACTTTGTCGAAAAATATTAAAGGTATCCCAGAACAAAACCACCCAGATGATGCGGGCATCCGATTTTTGCCAATCTCTTCGAGATGCAGAAATGGCAAACCGCGATGACTTTGAAAACCTGCAAAAACAACTCATCGATTTAGATCT
This sequence comes from Gemmataceae bacterium, assembly GCA_044337875.1. Classification (GTDB taxonomy): domain Bacteria; phylum Planctomycetota; class Planctomycetia; order Gemmatales; family Gemmataceae; genus UBA969. The sequence goes on along the minus strand of JBIIMS010000007.1, from coordinate 120,594 downwards.
TTTGGTTTTGGAAGACATTCAACTTCTTAAACCAAGAGAAGCTGATATTTTGGCTCGAATCCTCGATGAAAGAACCGCGAGGCGAAACCTTACTATTCTTTCTACCTCGATTGCGCCGGGCCAATTAACTAAGTTTTCCTACCGCTTTATTAACCGAATAACTTCGGGTTTGATACTTGAATTACCTGCACTTGGGCCAGAAAGCAGGCTGCTTTTTCTGGAACGCAAGCTTGAATCTTTTGGCACCAAAATCGAAACTCAGGCATTAGAATGGCTTGCAGGATTAGTGGAAGGTAGCATGCGCAGATTACAAAGCGTTTGCAACCGCGTTCATAGTATGGTTCGCACATTGGGCAGGCCTTTAAAGCGCTCCGATCTCGAAAAACTTTTTGCAACCCCAGGCCACTTAAAAAAAGCCATTAGTGTCGAATCCATTGCCTCTAAAGTTGGCAAACATTTCCGCATCACACCTAAATCCATGCAAACCAGATCGCGTGATAAAGAAATCGTGCTACCAAGGCAAATTGTCATGTATTTGGCACGCAGATTAACCGGGATGTCGCTTCAAGAAATAGGTGAATTTTTTGGTGGTAGAGACCATTCCACTGTTCTACATGCCTGCAAAAAGGTCGAAGATGAGATTGGGAACAATATCAGCCTTTCGGGCACTATTCGCCAGCTAGAACACGACTTAGCTTAGTGCTTTTTGCTAGCATCCTTCCAATAAAAAGGTCGAAGATGAAATCGGGAACAATATCAGATTTTGAAGCATAATTCGCCAGCTGGACCACGATTTAGCTTAGTGCTTTTTGCTAGCATCCTTCCAATAAAAAGGTCTAAGATGTAATTCAGCCTTTTGCGCATAATTCGCCAGCTGACACACGTTTTTGCATAAACCTAGTTGTGGAAAACTTGTTATTTCAATGTTAATTGATGGTTATCTCTTGTTGCACCAACCCCAGTTCCAAACCCAACCAACATTAGGCGCACCAAGACTAACCACGAAATGACCATTAAATAACAAGTTTTCCACAACAAATTTGATATGATAACTCTATACTCGAAAAGAGTTTAAGTGTTACTCAAAAGTGTTTTTAACAACTTGGGTGTGCCACTCAATAAAAGTAATAAAATTTATTTATATTTACTATTAAGAATCATTGTGTGTGCGATGATGTGTGTTACAAGGATCCTAAGAATATGAAAGCAATATGTAATCGCGAAGCGTTATTAGCAGCTTGCCAAGTTGCAAGTTCTGCAATTTCATCCAAGGATGTAAAACCCATCCTTAAAAATTTCAAAGCAGTTGCAGATGAAGACCGTTGTGTTTTGATGGCTACAGATTTGGAATTGGGTGTTCGGATTGAAATCGCAGGTATGGTGGTTGAAAAACCAGGCGAAGCAATTCTTCCAGCTTCAAAACTTATTTCGATTTTAAGAGAAACCCGAGATACAGAAATTCATTTGGAAGCTGATGCCGACTCAAGTCACATAGCTGGAAAATCTTTTGAATTTGAAATGCCCAGTGAAGATCCAGCAAACTTTCCTGATATTCCAATCTTTTCGGATGAGAAGTATCATGAAATGACTGCTGGAACCATGCGTGCCATGATTCGTAGAACGGTGTTTGCATCCGCTTCAGAGATGGCAAGATACACCATGACTGGCGCTCTATGGGAACTTGAAAAAGATTCAGTGAGATTAGTTGCAACCGATGGCCGAAGGTTGGCATGGACCCAAGGAAGTGCTTCAGAACACGGTGGCCATTCGGTTAAGGGGCAATCTCCGGTGGTGCCTAGCAAGGCGCTGAATTTATTAGATCGTAATTTTTCGGATGATCAGGAAAGCATCAAGGTCTGTTTCCGACCGAACGAAGTTTTATTTAAAACAGAACGATCGATTGTTTACAGCAGGCTTGTAGAGGGCCGTTTCCCTGATTACAAAATGGTGTTGCCTAAGAAGTGTTTGGCTCATGCGATTTTAAAAGTCGAGGCTTTTGGGTCTGCGGTAAGGCAAGCTGCAATCATGGCAGATGATGAAGTTAAGAAAGTGTTATTCAAATTCAATTCGAAAAAATTAGTCATGCAGGCCCAGGGAAGCGTATCTGGTAAATCGAAAGTTGAATTAGAGATTGATTACCAAGGCCCTGATGTAGAGATAGCTTTTAATCCTGTATTTGTTTCTGATTTGTTGAAGGTTTTGCCCAACGATTCAGAAGTACGATTGGATTTGATTGATGCTGCAAGCCCTGCATTGTTCAAGTTTGGTGATGATTATCAATACTTGATTATGCCCCTGACCTGATGAAATAGTTGGAGAAAAAGAAAATGGGAATACGGTTTTTCAAGCCAGAGAAGGGGCCGGAAAAAATCGGAGATATTCTGAGTAAGTTATTTGTTGCCAAGGGTTGGGGTAGAAAACAAGAGCGATTAAAACTTGAAAAATCCTGGGCAGAAGCAGCAGGCGAAGAATACGCGGAACACACCCGCGTGATAGTGTTGAAGAAAGGTGTGCTCGAGGTGTCGGTCGATAGTTCTGCATTGCTCCAAGAGCTAACGCAGTATCAGAAGCGACCAATACTGACGAGGTTACGCAAGCTTTTGCCGGCCTCGGTGCTGACAGACTTGCGTTTCAAGTACGGTAAAGCTAAATGATTTTCATTGGAGTATAGAATAGATGACAGAAGATAATTTGGTCGACCCTACCTTTGATGGGGCGAATGATTATAACAGTGCCAATGTTCAGATCCTTCGAGATGCAGACCATATCCGCAGACGGCCAGGGGTTTACATCGGAGATATCAACACCACCGGTTTACATCACCTCGTCTATGAACTTATTTACAACAGCGTCGATGAAGCCCTTGCTGGTTTTTGTAAAAACATCCAAGTACATATCTATGTTGATGGCAGCGTAAGCGTTAAAGATGATGGCCGTGGTATTCCTGTTGATATTCATCCCCAAGCAAAGAAACCAACTTTGGAAGTGGTATTAACCACGGTGGGTGCAGGTGGCAAATTCGATAAGGGTGCATACAAGGTTTCTGCGGGTTTGCACGGTATGGGTGCCAAGGCCGTTACCGCGCTAAGTGCCTGGGTTGAAGCAGAAGTTCGTCGTGGCGGTCGTACTTATGTTCAAGAATATGAACGCGGCAAAGCGACTACCGAACTCAAGGATATTGGAATTGCAATTGGTACCGGAACCCGCATTAAATTTAAACCCGATCATCAGATCTTCAAAGATCTTGATTTCAAATACGATACCCTTGAAGATCGTCTGCGTGAACTTGCCTTCCTCAATAAAAGCTTGGCGTTCACCCTGACCGATGACCGTACGGGGAAGTCCGAAGAATTCAAATATGAAGGTGGGATCGCAGAATTTGTCAAGCACCTTAATCGCAACAACGATGTTATCCACCCGCCAATTTATATCGAACACAGCGTTGGTGACATCAAAGTTGAATGCGCATTGCAATACACAAGGGAAGATGAAGAGCGCGTTCGCTGCTATGCTAATAACGCTTATAATCCCGTAGGTGGAACCCACTTAAGCGGATTCCGTGCTGCGCTTACCCGCACCGTAGGAGCGTATGGCGAGAAGCTTGATTTCTTCAAGAATGTACGCCCTATTGGCGAAGATTTCCGCACTGGTGTAACAGCAGTGGTAAGTATTCAACATCCCGAGCCACAATTCGAATCGCAAAATAAAATCCGCCTTCTCAATGCTGATGTTGAAGGTGCAGTATCTTCTGCTGTTGCAGAAAAGCTCGGCAAATACATGGAAGAAAATCCCAAGGAATCAAAAATCATCCTTGATATGATCATGAACGCTGCGGAGGCAAGAGAAGCTGCTGCAAAGGCCAGAAAGGCAATACGTGATAGGAAAAATATTCTTAGCGGTGGCGGACTTCCTGGAAAGTTATTCGATTGTACCACCCGCGATACCGAAGAATCTGAATTGTTCCTGGTGGAAGGGGACAGTGCAGGTGGCAGTGCAGAAGCCGGGCGTGATCGCATGTATCAGGCTGTTTTGCCTTTGCGAGGTAAACCCTTGAATGTTGAAAAGTGCAGGCTGGAAAATCTGCTCAACAACACAGAAATTTGTAGTCTTATATCTGCAATTGGTGTGGATATAGGCAACCAACAAGATTACGAAACCGTGCGTAGCTCGTTGCGTTATAATAAAATTATCATCATGACCGATGCCGATGTCGATGGGCAGCATATTCGAACGCTGCTTTTAACCTTCTTTTATAGGCAGATGGCGCTTTTAGTAGAACATGGTCATATTCATGTTGCGCGCCCACCACTTTATAAAGTGGTTCAGAAAAAGCAGATTCGCTATGTTGCAACTGCCGAAGATATGCAAACAGAACTTTTAGACCGTGGCCTTGATGGTACTGGGCTTATTATTCTGCCTTTGCCTGATTCCAAAGCAGAGCGCGTTACTTTGAGTGGCGAAAGATTTGCCCATCTTCTTAAACTTACTTCACGCATGGAAGATGCACTTAAGACGTTGGAAAAGCGTGGCTTAGGGCTTAGGGCACTCATCGAACGTGTTAATAAAGATGGCATACTTCCCTATTGCAGAGTGCTTTTGTCCGGAAGAGAGTACTGGTTCTTTTCTCCTGCAGAGGTTGATACTTTCCGCAAACAGGAACAAGAAAAAGCAGGAAAAGAATTCGTTGCAGGCAATGAAGATCAACAACCCATTGCGGTTCATGATCCCGAAGGCGTTGATAATGCTGCAGCACCCGCTGTGCCCCCTGAGGATGTCTTTTATGCTCAGGAATTGCATGAAATCCGCGATATCAATAAAACCATCGAAGAGCTTAAAGTATTTGGATTGTTGCCAACCGATCTGATTCCTCCTGTTCGTATTGCAGGTCGTGAACCTGTTCCCAGGTTGGTTCTGACTAATGGCGACACAAGCAAAAATCTGGAACATCTTCGAGGCTTGGTTGTTGAGGTTCGAAGAATTGGTGAAAAAGGCATGACCATTACCCGCTTTAAAGGGTTGGGTGAAATGGACCCAGAAGAACTTTGGGATACCACGCTTGATCCACAGCAGCGCACCCTCATGCAAATTAAACTGGATGATGCTTTTAAGGCCGACGAAATGTTTCGTACCCTTATGGGTGATAAGGTGGAGCCTCGCAGAGACTTCATTCATAAGTACGCATTGCAAGTCACCGAAATTGACTACCATGGTGCGTGATTTCTCTTGGGGAATTATCTGCCATGGCTTCTTTGCCTAGTTCTTCTAGCCGTTGGATTCAATTCAAGCATGGCTACGCCCTAGGCATTTGTAATTTATGGGACAAGGGCCAGTATTGTTCGATCATCACCCCAGCAGGCATTGTTGGGTGTGGCATCTATGATCTTAAAACGCCTGCGGAGTTTGATCAGGCGATAGCAATTGCCAAGGGAACCCCTGCGAATCCGCTTAAAGAACCTGAAGATTTATTTGAAGCCAAAATCGTTGGCATGACCCCCAAAGCTGCTTCCATGGGCATTGCGCTTGGCATCACAGGCCGTGAGGCGGTTGAGTTGATGCAAATTGCTTCTTTAAAAATAGAAGCACTTCCAATAATAGAAAACCCGACATCATTACTTCAGGTAAAAGCTTTTGATCACATCACCTTAGTGGTAAAAGATCTTAAAGCATCTCAGAACTTTTATGTAAACATTTTGGGTATGAGGTTGGTTCCAAGGCCACCTTTCTCTTTTGATGGTTTGTGGTTTCAGTTAGGTCGGGTACAGATGCATTTGATCCTTGAGTATGAAGGATCTTCGCCTGCTGGGAATCTATTGCCTGAAAAAAAAAGACAGACTCGCGGCCCTCACTTTGCATTTGAAGTTGCTGATGCTAATGCCGTCATTGGAATTCTTAAGCAAAACAATATTCCAATTCTTTCGGGCCCTAAATTGAGGCCCGATGGATATGTGCAAGTGTTTATAAGCGACCCGGATGGCCACATGGTAGAACTGTGCTCTGTAGCGAAATAGGCATATCCATCAAAGAAAAAAAACAGTGGGATATGTGCAAGTGTTTATAAGCGACCCGGATGGCCACATGGTAGAACTGTGCTCTGTAGCGAAATAAGGCAAATCTTATTGAGCGGCGGATATTAATCCGCTGGTGTAGGAACTCCAACTTGGTGTTAATTGTTACCCACATATCAATACAAGCCTGAAGCGCAAGCGAAGGTAAAACTAATCCTTTCTTTCGTAATTCTTTGCGAAACGGTGGAAGCTGGAACCCGGGCAAGCGAAGCGAATTGCCCTCTTCCAGCGGAAGAGGGTTGGGTGATGGAGAAAAAGAAAGAAGTAAAAGAAGAGAAAAAGTGTAGGGTGAATTGAGTAGGGCACAAGGAAAAACAGAAGGATCAGCCGCCAACTTTTTTGGTTTTGAAACCAAGCTTCTCCAGTTCAATGATGATGCGTTCTCTTTGATCGCCTTGAATTTCGATTTTACCCTCTTTCACTGTTCCGCCAGTGCCACACTTTGATTTCAGCGTGGTTGCAAGTTCATGAATTTGCTCTTCATTCATGGGAAGATCAGAAAGAATGGTAACGCCTTTGCCTTTGCGCCCTTTGGTTTCCCTTCCCACGCTGATAACTTGTTTTTTATTAATCGGTTGTACTGTTGGAGATGCAATAACCTTTTGAGGCAGGGGCGTTAGGTCAGGCGGCCCCAAGCGAGGCGAACCTGTAATCAACCTTGCGATCCAACCGTTGACTTCACCACTTACCAATTCCTTGGTCGCCTGTTTTTCTGTCATATCCCATAGTTCGAATGCGCAAGCGCATGGTTCTAGTATTTCTTTTATAGCCTCTGATTCTTCGGGCAAACAAACCACGATCAATCTATCTGCAGTGATCTCAGGCTTTACAAAAGGAACGGAATAAGAGTTGATCTCTGCAACATAGGGCAGGCCCATCATCTTAAGGGAGTTTTCAATGCTCACCTTCAAGATTTCGCTAATGTTGATTTTGTTGTTAACAAGAAAGAGAACAGATTTAGCAGATGACTTGGCGATGGGAAACCTCCAGAATTCAGATCAATAATTTTGAAAGGAGTCTGGAATGAAAAGAGTTAACTAGGCGATCGAACCAATCTACGGGCAGTGATTTCTTCAGCAAGTTTAGCTAGAAGATCAGCAAGAGGCATGGCGCCCAAATCGCCATCGGTACGGTGCCTAACAGCAACGGTGGATGCGGAAACTTCTTTATCACCTACCACGAGCATGTAGGGGATTTTTTCAAGGCTTGCTTCGCGGATCTTTGCGCCAACTTTATCAGAGCGATAATCGCCTGTAGCACGAAGGCCTGCACTTCGAAGTTGAGCTTCAACTTGTTTGCCATAGTCGTTGAATTTATCACTTACGGGCAGAACGCGAACTTGTTCTGGGGAAAGCCAGAGTGGGAATGCGCCACAAAAATGCTCGATGAGAATGCCCATGAATCGTTCCATAGATCCAAAGGGTGCCCGATGAATCATGATAGGGCGATGCATTTTATTATCTGCACCAACATACTCGAGATCAAATCGCTTGGGCAGATTGTAATCGAGTTGCACGGTACCTAGTTGCCATTCCCTGCCAATGCAATCCTTCACCACAAAATCGATCTTTGGGCCGTAGAATGCGGCTTCGCCTTCTTCTGCGGAGAAGGGCATGTTGAGGGATTTAATAATGTTGATGATCGCGGCTTGGGCATTGTTCCAATCTTCATCAGCGCCAACATACTTATCGCTTTTTGGATCGCGTAAGCCGATGCGGATGCGGAAATCAGTTAAGCCGAGGTCTTTTAATACGAAGAGAACGAGCTCGATATTAGCCCGCATTTCTTCTTCAACCTGATCTGCAGTTACGAAAAGATGCGCATCATCTTGGGTGAACCCACGGACCCGGGTTAATCCGGAAAGTTCGCCAGTTTGCTCGTAACGATAAACTGTGCCAAACTCCGCCAAGCGAACTGGAAGGTCGCGATAACTGCGGGGCTCTGCCTTATAAATTTGAATATGGTGCGGGCAATTCATCGGCTTAAGCAGATAGCCTTCCTGATTCACCAACCAACCCAGAAGGGCGGCGGCGCGTTCAGGCGTGGTAGTTGCTGCAAGGTAAGGTGCAATTTCTACCTTCATAGTATCTAATAGCTTTAACACCAACAGATGAACACAATCTAATTTCTTAGCATTGGTATCAGCATCGGCATAGCCTGGAATGGTAAGTTGCGCCCGATCAAGGAACAAAACCATATCGCGTTCTTTGGATTCATCAAGTTCGCCTGCTGCAAGCCTGTATTGGCATAAGTCGAGTGCAGAAGCTGCGGGATGATAATACAGTGGCGGGAACTGGGCATCGCGATAATACGGGAAATGGCCAGAGGTGCGGTAGAGATCTAGCTTGCCCACATGCGGAGTATAAACAGGGGAGTAACCCCGTTTGACTAATTCATCTTTAATAAAAGACTCGAGTAGGCCGCGGATGATTGCCCCTTTGGGCATCCACAAGATAAGGCCTGCGCCCACAAGATTGCTGATGGTGAAAAGGCGAAGTTGTTTGCCTAGTAAACGATGATCGCGCTTCTTGGATTCTTCGACTAATTTGAGGTAGGCATCGAGATCTTTTTGGGAAAAGAAAGCGGTTGCGTAAAGGCGTTGCAATTGCTTGCGGGAAACATCATTCTTCCAGTACGCCCCTGCGATACTGAGCAGCTTGAATGCCCCGACTTTGCCTGCATGAGGAAGATGCGGGCCTCTACAAAGATCGACAAATTCGCCCTGGCGATAAAAACTAAGGATGGGATATTTCTTTAACTCATCATCAATGTGTTCGACTTTGTAATCTTGCTTAAGATCGTTGACGAGTTCGCGACCTTCGCTGGTACTGCGCTCAAAGCGCTCGAAGGGTTCAGCTTTTTCGACAATCTTGCGCATTTCTTCTTCGATGCGGGGAAAATCTTCCTCGCGAATAGGAGTCGCAGATTCGATGTCGTAATAGAAACCAGTTTCAGTTGCAGGGCCAAACGCAAGCTGGGTGTTTGGAAACAAGCGCATGACAGCCCGAGCCATGATGTGGGCACAAGAATGCCTGAGCACTTCTAATGCATCGGGATCTTTTTCAGTGAGAATTTGAAAAGTGGATTCTTCCTTGGAAGGAAGTTCGCGCTCCAAATCAACAATGATGCCATCGACCTTGGCAGCGATGGCTGCTTGAGCCAGTCTTTTACCAATGGATTCAGCAACATCCCTAGACCGGGTTCCCAAGGGGACTTGCCTAGTAGAACCATCTGGCAGTTTCAGGGTAATCATGGGGGTTGCTTAATGGATTAAAGCGAGATTACTCGCCAATGTAAGGCATTAAAGCCATAAAGCGGGCGCGTTTGACAGCATCTTGAACAGCGCGCTGGAAAGCAGCACAGTTGCCTGTACGCTTACGGCTGAGCATTTTGCCTTGCCCGGTAGACATTTTCTTGAGGGTGCTAACATCCTTGTAATCAACAAAAGCGGGACGAGGGCAACCTTCCTTGGTGCAAAAACGACAACGATTCTTCTTACCTTTACCCAATTTCTTGCGAACCATGGTTACTCTCAACTTTTCGTGAATAAAAAATCAAATACACCTAAGGAAGTCAAACTACAATTTTAGAGCTTAAAGTCAACTATCCCAAGGGAATTGATTTGTAAGGTAGAGTTACTTTCTTGTATAAAGCAACGATATTCAATTTTTTAATTATTCATCGATTCTTCACTAAATAGGTGTAAGTCATGAAAAGAAAAGGGTTTACGTTAATAGAGCTATTAGTGGTCATCGCGATTATCGCTATTTTAATTGGCTTGCTTCTACCTGCGGTGCAAAAAGTCAGGGAAGCAGCTGCACGGATGAAGTGCCAAAATAATCTTAAACAACTGGGGCTTGGGGTACATTCCTATCATGATACTTATTCGTACCTCGTTCCCGCAGGAAACATAAAAATCGGCCTTAGTTGGCATGTGGGAGTACTTCCTTACATCGAACAAACCGCTCTATTCAACAAAGTAAGCCAAACTGCGGGTAACTATTTGGTGACTGGGAAGTACGATATTCCTGTAAACAATAGGGTTGCAACCTTCCTTTGCCCTAGCCAAACCGAAGCCGAAAAAATGATCCTCGCCCCCACCCCACCCCACAATGTTAATCTTTCAGAAGTCATCAACAACCAGCCGCCTTACACCACTCATTATTATGGCGTAGCTGGGCCAGCGGGACTAAACCCAATTACCGCGGCCAACTATATTAATGAGGCCAATGATGCCACCCATGGCCGAATGGGAAAACAAGGTATGTTCCAAAGAACCGATACGGTAAAGCTTGAAAATATTATAGATGGTACCTCCAACACATTGATGATAGGTGAATTATCATGGTTTCCAGGGGCTGTAACTCCATCTAATATTGCAGGCACGCGCTATCGTGGCTGGGCCAGAGGATGTGAAGACTCCGCAGTTACTGGCTCCGCTGTTTGTGCCGGTATAAAAACCATTAGCAACGCCATCAACGCATATTCCAACACCCTTTTTAATGAAATGCCTTTTGGCAGCCAGCATACAGGCGGTACTAGTTTTGCAATGGGCGATGCTTCGGTAAGATTCTTAAACGCTAGTATTAACATTAACACCTACCGGGCTGCAGCTAGTTACAATGGTGGTGAAGTCTTACCTTTGGATTAATTCTTATGTTAAAGCCTGCTTGCAAACGCCTACTCCTAATGGCAACCCTATGGCTGGCCATCTTGGGATGTAGTGCCGAGGTCTCAACTTTTCCCGTGGAAGGCATGGTAACCTTCAAAGGCAAAGCCATCCCTAGGGGAGAAATTTACTTCGACCCTGATAGTTCAATTAAAGGGCCCCAAGGCAGGGCACTTATCAGGGAAGGGAAATTTTCCACCAAAGAATTTAATTCAGGGATTGTTCCAGGGAAATATATCATTCGTATCCACGGATTCGATGGTAAGCCAAGAGAAGAAGCACCCATGGGAAAAGCACTTTTTTTCGCTTACGAATTACCCATGGAACTAATTGCGGGCAAACCGCTCACCAACGAACCTAGCCAAGGCCAATTTTACAACCCGCAGGGCATCGTGGAACTAATTGTAGGCAAACCGCTCACCATCGAAGTACCTTCGAAATAATTACTTTAATCGATCAAATCCATGCAGGCATACCCGAATTTATTAAAGCTGGGTTAATTAGAAGTGTTCAAAAATTGCCCGGGCAGTGTTTTGAAGCTATGGTTCTAAAACGATAATCATCTTTTCTGTATCAGAAAGGCTTTTAGGACCATGCACTTTATTCGTGCCAGCGCACTTTTTTTAATGCTGGTGCTTACTCCAACTCTTTTAGCTTTCAAGCTGACTAACCCTTTTTTATACAACAGGGTAAATCGTAATCTTCATGGAACGGTTGTTGATTACACTAATAATTCTAGGGTGGATAATCGAATTTGGTCGGAATCGCTTTGTGAAAAACGCGATCTGTATGTCTATCTCCCCCCTAATTATGATTCCAGCAAAGCTTACCCTCTTTTAATTTGGCTGCATGGGTTCAGTCAGGATGAAAATGTTTTCCTCGACTATGTAGTGAAACCTTTTGATTGCGCTATTGCTTCGGGCAAACTTCCCCCAATGATAATTGCAGCCCCCGATGGTAGCTTAAATAAACAACTTAAATTGATCCCTCCAGGAAGTTTCTTCATCAATAGCAAAGCGGGAAAATACGAAGACTATTTCATGAAAGATGTGGTGGGCTTTCTAACCAAAAATTATCTTATTCGCCCTGAAAGAGAAGCTCATGGCTTGGCGGGCACCTCGATGGGTGGCGCAGCTTCCTACCACCTTGGTATCAAACACAACCAGTTTTTCAAAAACATTGCAGGTATATCTCCGCCGTTGAATCTCCGCTACATGGATCACAAAGGTTCTTACATGGGAGATTTTAGTGCTGCTTTCACCGAGTTCCGCACCGATTTTTCCAAAGGCAGTATGACTGTAGGAAAATTCTGTGGCTTCTTTCTCGTAAAAGCAAAAGATATTCAAGCCGACTTGTTCAATTTCAAAGACCCAGAAATCGCTGCAGAAATCGCTGCGGTAAACCCCACGGAAATGCTCGACTTTTATAACATCAAAAATGGCATGCTTAACATGTATCTAGCCTATGGCAGAAAAGATGAATTTAATCTTGATGCCCAAGCAGAAAGCTTCCTGCATCACGCTCAAGCCAAAGGTATTCATGTAGATGTTGATTACGATCCGCACGGTAGGCACAACACCGCAACCGCCAAGAGATTCATACCCCACATGATTGATTGGTTTGCAATCCAATTCAAAGGGATGGAACCGAAGTAAATAAAAAAGACCTGCGGATGTTCTCCACAGGTCTTCTTTTTATACAGCTTGCAAATTAAATCCCATACTCGCGTTTGGGGCGAATAAATTTCCCTGGTTGGGGAATTGGGTATTTACCATTCTTATCTGCAACCAATGGTGCAGGACCATCCAAGGTAAGCTTGTCCACCGTTGGGGCAAACTCATGCTCGCAATTAAGCATCTCATCATAAGTGATGATCTTACCAGTATGGCATGCCATACGACCCATGGAAGTTACCAAGCTAGCTTCAGCACCACGACGGCACTCATTGTGCTTTTTGTCTTGGCGAATCGCTTCGATTAATGCATCCCATTCCAATTGGTAGGGGTTCAAATCTTCCTTGGTGTACTTCCAAATCTCGTTAGCAGTGGTCATATTCTGGCCCTTGTACATTCTTGCATTGGCAGGCCAATGGCCCCTTGCAGAAATGGTGGCAGAACCCTTGGTGCCATGTGCATAACTGGCGAATTCTTGATCGCAATCAGGCATGTAACGGCCTTCAAGAATCAGTTTAGCGCCATCTGCAAAAGTAAACTCTGTCGAGTAAGAATCGAAATTCTGGTCGACATAATCTTCACGATAATGCCTGCCGCCGTATCCCTTTGCAGAGATCGGCCATGCATCTTTCATCCAACAAGATTCATCAATGTTATGGATGAGGAAGTCGGAGTAAGCACCACCACTAGCCCAAAGGAAACCATGGAAGTTTTTGATTTGATAAAGGAGTTCGTTCATGTTGGCCGGCTTGGGTTTTACAAACGCACTACCTGTAGGTCCAGCAACACGATAAGCACGAAGAAGCGTGATATCGCCAATTTCGCCACCCTTGATTCGATCATGCAATTCGCCTCTGGCTCTACAATGCCTGCACATAAGGCCAACGCCAACCTTCAAATTCTTTGCTTCAGATTTCGAAGCCAACTCAAGCATCTTGCGGGTGCCTGGGCCATCTACCGTGGTGGGTTTTTCCATGAATACATTCAAACCCTTTTCGATTGCATAAGCAAACATCACCCAGCGAAATGCTACTGGTGTCGTTAGGATAACCACATCGCCTGGCTTTAAAGAATCCATGGCATTTTTGTAGCCATCAAACCCAATAAACTGCCTATCAACAGGAACATCAACTTGTTTATCAAAGGCTTTTTTGATGGAGTCATAACTACCTTTAAGCCTGTCTTCAAATACATCAGCCATTGCAGTGAGCTTGATGGGGCCACTTTTAGTGGAGAGGGCATTTTGTGCAGCGCCGGTACCACGGCCACCGCAACCTATCAACGCTACTTGCACCGTATTACTTTGATAAGCGTAAACACCTTGCATGCTCATTGCAGCAACGGCCAGACTTGTGGCAACCGAACCAGTTGTCTTAATTGCTTCCCTACGAGAAATATTCGCCTTGTTGATCTTCCCCACTGTGGGTGCCTCCCTTTTGGTATGAAAAAACTCAATGCAGTAAAACCGCTTGCGCCCTATAATTACAATCGAACAAAATGGGAAGGTCAATGTAAAAGTGAAGATAGGCAAAAAGCGGGCTTCCCGAGTTTCTTTGTTTCATGGTACTTTGATACATCTGAAAACATCTAAACGGGATGGATCCCATGGCGAAAAAAGAAAAACCTCTGTTGAATTATCTAGTGTACCTTGCCATTCGCATTGTTGTTGCGGCGTTGCAGGCAATACCCCTTGAAGCAGGGAAATCCCTAGCAAGGGGCTTGGCTTGGCTAATCTATAAAGTGGATAAAAGGCACAGGCAGGTTGCGCATGAAAATCTCGCTCTCGCTTTTCCAGAACTTGCAGAGGATTTTCCGGCTCGCGATCGTATTGTGCGCAAAGTTCTCGAACACTTCTGCACTCTTCTTATTGAAATCGTGCACCTACCCAGAATTATGAACAGTCGCAACTGGCGTAAATTTCTAGATCTGGGCGATAGCCCAATCATCGTGGATGCCCTTTTAAAAAATCGACCCCTCATGATTGTCACCGGGCATTTTGGAAACTGGGAGATGGCTGGATTTTCTCTCGGCCTGCTTGGCTTTACCACACATGCCATCGCACGAACTTTGGATAATCCACACCTCGAAAACTTCCTGCGATCTTTCCGCGAACGCACAGGCCAAAAATTACTCGCCAAGAAAGGCGACTTCGATCAGATGACCCACATCCTCGCAGCAGGCGGCACCATCGCAACCCTTGCAGATCAAGATGCAGGCCCCAGAGGACAGTTTGTGGATTTCTTTGGCAGGCCTGCTTCCACACACAAAGCAATTGCTCTTTTGGCAATGGAATTTAATGTACCCATGGCGGTAGTAGGCGTGCCCCGGGTGGGCAAACCCATGAAGTACCAAGTCGTTTGCGAAGACATCATCGACCCCCAAGAATACGAAGGCCGACCCGATGCCCTTCATGCAATCACCCAGCGCTACACCAGCGCACTCGAACGGATGATTCGCAAATACCCCGAGCAATACTTCTGGCTGCACCGAAGATGGAAGCATCAGCCCCCTGTGAAAAAAAGTAAACAACCCCAGGCAGCATAGGTTGATGCCGCATAATACTCCCCACAAGGATTGCCATGATCAGCAATGAATCCGATGCTCGATTCTATGTTGCAAAATCTACCATCAAGGGTGCGGGTAAGGGTTTGTTTGCCAAGATTGCAATTGCAAAAGGCGATAAGCTCGAAGTGTTAGGAGTGTTAGTGCCTGCAAAATCGCTTGCAGACCGCTGCACCACCTACGCAGATGCTTACAAATTTCGTATCGGGAAATATCTGCTAATCCCCACGGGATTAGGGGGCATTGCCAATCATTCAGATACCCCCAACGCCAAAAAAATCATCAAGGGTTCAAAGGTTTATCTAAGCGCCCTCAGAGATATCAACAAAGGCGAAGAAGTGCTTTACATCTATGGTGCTTACGCCCAGAAACGCTTCTTAAATAGTTAACTTCTGATAAAAGCATCAACCTAGGATGCTACTTCACGGGGTCGATTTTTTTCTCCCGCTTAGTGACTTTCCAATCTTGAGTAACCTTAATAGGCCCGATGGTCGTAGACTGAGTCGTAATCCAATAAGCCGGGGTTTGCATTGCAATGATGTTAATCCTCTTGTTACTCAAAGGGTTGTTAACATCAATATTCGGGTCAACATGCTGGGTAAAAAATGCTGCGTAATCAATTCCAAAACAGGTGTCAGGATCAATCTTGTTTTTCTTGCTGTAAAGGGCAGAACCCGGATCTGCAGGCACCCATCCGATATCATCAGCGAAAAATTCGCATCGTACACTCATCTGGTTGTATTCTTTGATTTTAAGTTTTTCAATTTCTGTAGCACTCATAATCATGCGACCCCATAAAGATCTTGCAGGCACCTTGTTGGCGCGAAGTATCGCAACAAATAAATTCGAGATGCCACCTGCATCCGACTTCATCATCACGCTTACCGCAGTTGATTTCCGATCCATCTTGTCTGTAAAATCAAAATCTACCTTATAATTTATCTGTCTGAATACTTTGCGTGCGAAGTCAATATCTCTCTCTCCCTCTTGGCGAATCACTTTGTTGTTTTCCATCCAAGTCTGAAATTCCTTATCTTTGAATTTCACATCGCCCCACTCCATCAGATAAAGATTTTTTTCCTGTTCCTTTAAAGGTTCAACTTTTACTACAGGCATATCAGCAGTAGCAGGTATTAATTTCCGTGCGGTCAACTCTGCCTGATAACTTACCTTCACATCTACTAAATCTTTGTTGATGGGTTCTTTTACAACAAGACGATTCAAATATACGGTTCGCATGAAAGGGCTGAAATCGCGCACCGGAACTGGTGGGGTTTTGGCATTCAGCACCTGTACCTTCGTTTGTACATTTTTCTGGGTGGGAAGCTCGGGTGCCTTGCAGGTGAAAATCCCCCACTCCTTGACATTCATATTTTCGCCACTGGCCCGGAATGAAAGTTCGCCTTCAAACACAACCGTTTCCACATTCTCAAAACTCCAGCGGGTTACCACAGGTTTCTTAACATCGTCCGTTTGATTCAACAGCAACCCTAATATTAAATTCAAGATCATGAGAAACTCCTATTACTTGTTGGATTCAATCAAGATTGGGATGCGCAAGACTTCCCAATCTTTTTTACCTTCCAGATAATTCAAATATTGCGCACAAGCAGAAATCAAATGGGCATAACCGCCGGTGTCTGAATAATGATCCCAATCTGCCCCGGTTTCGATTCCAGTTGGAATAAATCCCTTGGTTGCAAAAACTTTACTCCAGTTGAAAATTCCTTCTGC
Organism: Gemmataceae bacterium; assembly: GCA_044337875.1. Lineage (GTDB taxonomy): Bacteria > Planctomycetota > Planctomycetia > Gemmatales > Gemmataceae > UBA969. The sequence goes on along the minus strand of JBIIMS010000007.1, from coordinate 103,891 downwards.
TACTTCTTTCTCAAGACTTTTTACAACATCCACTTGGCTGCTTGCCAAGATAAATTCCACCTCTTCGCCTTCAATTTTAATCGCATACTTTTCCAGCTCGATGGAATTCATCCAAGGAAACTGGGCTTTGTCCACCGTGGTGGGAATGACGCAATCGATGGTTCTGTTTACACCATTAAGTGTTGCAGAAAATTTTCCGCTGAGCAATACCCCTGCAAAACTTCTTGCCTCTAGATTCCCATCATCTTTGATAATTAACTCGCATCCAAATCGCCTTGAATCTTTTACTTGGGTAATTGTGATTTTTTTGATGTTATTTGAAAGCGTTGCTTTAATCCCAACAGAAGAAGGCGTGGCTTCCAGTGAAATAACATGCTTGCCTAGCTTAAGGTTAGTGGGTACAGCATTCTTGCTTGGGCTGATAAGAGAATCATGAATATTTACCCTTGGAAGGCCTTTATAAAATGTTTCGATCGAGGTATCCCAAAGATCGGGGAATTGCTTGAATGCTTGCAACGCCAAAGCGCATTGGATCATATTTTGTGGCCCGAATCTCGAACCCATCGGCCTTGGCTTTCCTGAAGGGCCTTTCTTATCTGAACGATAATCAGCAGGCTTCCCCGCAATGAAATTAATCGGATGCAAATCAAATCGATTCATTCCCGCAGCAACCAATGCATCATCTGAATAATAACGATAAAGCTTTGGCTCGGTGAAGGCATCGTAAACAAGTTTAAATGCAGCAGCTTGGGGCAGTTTCCCATGCCTAGCAATCGCAGAATAATACTTGTATTGCTGATCATCTGCAAAACCCGGGGTTGCGTATTTGCGATCAGAGATAGCAGCTTCCAGCGCCTGTCTGTAATGATTATTCAAAAGGGTAATATTTAAAATCGAGGCATCAGGCACTAAGCGCATAAACGCAGGATCTGAAAGTACAAGCGCAGCAGGCGCATCACACATGGGAATATGACCATGATGCCGCATTCTGCAAGCCTGTAGATTTTGAGCAGCATCAGAAAGTTCCGTACGGAAACAATCGCCATCGTTACCTTTGTATTCTCTGTAATAAAGCCAGGAGAGCTGGAGCAAAACCCCTAGATCCTGGGCAAGGTGGTTCGAAGAACCCAAAGAGAAGCCTGAAAGAACAAACTCTGGGTTTGGCTTTTTATCACTGACAAACTGATCAAACGAGGGAAAAGCAGGAAGTGGATTTTTATCACGCAATCGTTCTAAGCTAACCGAACCGCCATCATCCCACCAATAAGGAACGAAGCCTTTTTCCCCTTCTTGAAAGAGCCATTCTTTTTGCTGTGCCCAGATTTGTTGAGATGCAGGCCTTGCGTGATTTGTCTTGTTCGAGAAAATTTTATCGGAGTGATTCAGCACCCTGCAATAAAAGGGAAGCACATGCATTTCAAGAAGTTCGCGGTAAATAGGATCGCCAGTAGCCAAGCTGGCATTAACCATGGCTGCGCCAAACCAAGCGCCGTCATGCATGGTATCCAAGGCCTCGCCTTGAACAAAACAAGCGGGGGCTTTTTCCTTACGCATGTCTCTATATTCGTAAGTCATGCCATGCTGCATCGAACCTTTAATAGTTCGCATGTGTTTTTCTGCGACGAATGTTGCAAGTTTCTTCATGAACAAACGGGTGTCTTCTTTTGAAAGCTGATCTTGGGCGATGCAAGGCATTGCAAGCAAGCACATCAGCAAAATAATGCCCGAAGATTTAAGCATGAAAGATGATCCGTAAGTTAAACATTACCGTAGGCATTATTATTGCAGCTTCAAAGCACTGCAACAATGTTCAACTTTAAGGTATCGCAAGAAAAAAGATGGGATGAATTTTGAAAGGTGAGAGAAAACAAATTGCCCTGGGGAAGAGGTTATCCCCAGAGCAATCAAACCATCTACTCAGTAGCCGCTATGTTTTTCAGCGGGTGAAACCTAGTCTGAACCCATTCAAGCGCTTTCGGAACCGCTTTGTTACCGCTCTTCAAGTCATGCTGCCCATTCGGGTCGTAATCAACAGTGATATTGATTCCCCGCTTGTTTGCAACCTCTAGAAAACTTTGTACCTGATTCGGAATATGAAACTCATCTTTGCCCCCATAGGAAATATAAAGATCCATTTCCCCATCTTTAAGATCATAGGCTTCCATGATTTCTAAAGGATTGATCGCACTTAAACCACTGAGAGCCTGATTACCCATCCCAAACAGAGGCCGATACAAGGTACCAAATCGCAGCACGAAAAATTTTCTGGTACCTAAAGGTTCAAGCCCTCTCATACGAGACCTGAAAGACCAGGCTTCGGGCACATATTTTCCCTTGTAATCTCCGTTGCCATCCACATACCGAAGATTTAATAAAGGCATGAACGCTATCGCAACTTTGAAACGATCTCGATGCTTGATGCCTAATGCAAAGGAAGCAGATCCGCCCATGGAGGGCCCTAATATTGCGTGGAAATCGCGCTCTGGCCTGATGGAATAATTGGCCATCATGAAATTATAAACATCATCCATTACATAATCTTCAAAGTTCCCCGCACGGGAGTTCGCCCAAAAGGTTGCAGGCTTGCTTAAACTTGCCTTTCCATTCATGCTGCCATCAGGCGCCACAAGAATAACTGGGTCCAACCTTCCATCTTTGATGGCCTGATCAAACTGATCCACCTGAGCTTGGAAGAAGAATTCTTCATCCTGAGCTGCGCCATGCAAAAACATCGCAAAGGGATACTTCTTTGCTGGGTCGTATCCAGGGGGAAGGTAAACATACATATCCCTTTTCTGCCCCAAAGCAGCAGAATAAATACGACGATCTTTCCCATGATTGTTGGTGTAATCAACCAAGTTGCCATGCAGCTTGCGATTGACCCGTTCGAATTGGTGCCTGCCTAAAATCGCAGGAGGAGCCTGGCCAATGCCAACACCATCCACCCAGAATGAAACAATAAACGACCAGAATGTTTCCATAGTATTTTTTTGCATATGAGTTCAGATAGGTTTGCATGTTCAACCCCAATGGCTGACATGCTTTCAGAAATAATGTGCACCATGCTCGGCATACAGGCGGTGTAAACTTTAATTAAAATTGAAATTTTTTCAAAATGGAGGGCCGATTATAACGACATTAGAGACAAAACAATCTTGGAAGAAAATACCTTCAGGAGGATAATCACGATATTTTCCCAAGCTTTACCAATGCATTTTGTCAAATGCCTTATTGCATCTAAAAAGCTTTATTGTTGATGAGCTAGTTTTAAACCATCGGGTATCAGAGTAGAGGTGGTAACAATTATTTACTTTAATTGGATATTAACGGGTATTAGCACGCTTTGGGTTTGGTTTCCTTTTAAAAGCACCCGAAGCTCTGCGATGGTTTCGCCTGGCAGTAATTTCTTTTCATCCAAGAGTAATCTGATAGTTGCGTCATCCCCCGGGCCTTGCGCGTAGGTGCATTTGAATGCAGGATGCGAACATTCAACTTTATCAACATTCACAGGTTCGGTGCCTGCCTTATTAATGCGAACTATTTTTGCCCCAAAAGGAATTCCAACTCTACCTTCTAAATACAACCTTGAAGGCGCAGCACTCGCTAGCTTCCCATCGCGTTTAACAATGGTCAGTGGAATTTTCATCTCCGCATAAGAGGCGTCATCAGAAACCAGATGGATCCAAAGATCATGCTTACCCGGAGTTAATAAATCTGAAATAAGAATCTTGATGGTTTGAACGGATTCTTTATTTTCATTTAGGGTTGAAGGATGAATCTGAAATGTAACCTGAGCATTGGTTGAATGTGCTGCAACAATTCGCATGGGCTTGGCACGCGTATCTTTCACGCTGAAAGTATGAGAGATCGCACGATCTGTAAAAATTGCAGATGCTGCTGGGGTAACTTCCACTTCCACTTGAATCAAAGCTTTTATTTCTAACGCTAGCTCCTTGATTTCGCCTGTTTCTTTGTAACGAATGTTGATGCTAAAACGATGAACACCTTTTGGCTTGGTCAGTGTGTGGATTTCTATTGGCAAAGTAATTTCTTCGCCTGGGTTTAAAATTGTCTTGGAAAGGGTGGGCCTTAAACAACCGCAACTAGGCAGAGTTTCCAGAATCTGAAGAGCTTCTTTACCTTTGTTGCCAAGAGCAAAAGAATGCTTGAAAGGCTTACCAGCAATCAAAGCCCCCGCATCAAAAGAAGATTCTGGGCAAATAAGCTCAGCCCGAACACAAGGCGTTCCTGCCCATAACCCCAAACCTAACACAGTCAGTGTTATCAACCTGCTTTTTGTCATTTACCTCTCCAGCCTCATTCTGGTATTTTTCACCTGATGATCGACAACCTTGTAACCAAATTTAGGATTGGATCAATCTCAGTTATGAACTGCAAAATTTTTAAAAACTTTTGTACGAAATCTCATGATTGATCCCACTAATAAGGTGGCTCGATCTCTTAATTTAATTCTTTGGGAATGCAAGCATGCGCATTAATTATAAGTTTCTCTTCAATTATCTCGATGATCGACTGGATGCCTCGCAAACCCACGAGTTAATGACTTTGCTTAAAGAGGAACCGAAGGTGCGCGAAATGCTCGATCGCCTAACGCATGTTTTAAAAAACCCTCTACTTCAACAACCCCATGGCAAAGAAGGCGACTGGCCCAATGCCAATCTGGTTTCCATCTACCTTGAAGGTTCCTTAAAAGGTGATGACCTAAAAGCAGTGGAAGATGTTTTACAATCTGATGATTATTTCTTGGCGCATGTTGCAACCTGCCATAAAGTAATCAGCGGCTTAATTGCAATTCCCGTTCCACCCAGAACTTCCATACGATCCTATGAATTGGGTACAGAGGTAGGCGCAACACAAAGTGCCCCACCAAGGCCCAAGATGAAATCGTCTGTCATTCCAAAAGCTCAGACGCAATCAAAAAGCATCTCGAAAAACAAATTGATTCTAATGATAAGTGGCCCCATGCTTATGATCGTTCTTGGGATGCTGCTACTTAAAATAATGCCCCCCACGGTAAAAACATCAGAGGAATCTAAGGGTATTTCAGAAATGCCCAAGGTAGAACAAGTGAATAAAACCCTTGCGAAGTTGCCTGAAAAAAAAGAACCGCCTATAGAAGCCCCAAAAGTCGAGATGAAGAAAATTGAACCTTCAATTCCAATAACTAAAGCAGCCATCCCAATTCCTAAGGAGGAGCCCAAAGTTTTAAAAATGATTGGAAAAGCCGATAGTGAAACTCAATCTGAAATCGCAAGCTTGCAGGAAGTTGCACGCGAAAAAATTCTTCTCTTACAAAAGCCCCTTGAAAACCAGCCTTTTACCAAGGCTTTAAATCCTACCCACCTCAGCACCTACTTTATTTATCTGTGCCTTCCAGGTAGTGCACTCAACGCCGAGATAAATAACCAACTGCAAATAAACCACCCTATACAAATAAGCTTCCTTGGTGAAACCAGAGGCGCAAGCTTCGATCCCATGCATGTTCCTTGCGTATTTCGGTTTTATGCCAGAAGTGCAAAGCAAGTGGACATGGCTTTAAAAAGTGGCAGAGCTTCTATTAAAACCAAAGCTCCTGCAAAAATCATCGTGCGCTCTTGGGATTTAAAAACAGTATGGGAAGTTAATCTAAAAAATGATTCAGAACTAGTACTCGAAGCAAACACAGAAACGATTCTTCTAGGAGTTTTGCAAGGATCTTGCAGCATTCATCAAGAAGGAAAAGAAAAGCCCTTACCAGAATTTCTTGCAGGCAGTTTACTTACAATCAACGCTCAAGGAGAAACAAAAAGGCTTACATCTCAGGAAAATAATTTAATCTTTTCAAACCAACCCATCCCCCTTGAATATGTTTCCAACAACAAAGCTCTGGGTGCTGCATTGGATGAACTGCTGCTAGCATTAAAACCCAATCTTGATATCTCTCAGGCGATTTTAGCTTATATTCTTGCCAACAATAGTAATGATGCTAGGCGAAACATTGGATGCCTAGCGTTGGCTGCATTGGGGGAAGGAAAAAAACTTCTGGAACTTTGGCGCACCGATACCGTCCAACAAAGCATGCTAAGGCTATATAGCATCCAAGGATTAAAATTATGGTTGATGATGGAACCGACGGGGGCAGACTTGCTTTATAACACATCATTGAAAGAGGGATGGTTACCGCAGGCAGGGTACACTCCCGAACAATCTCAGATCCTTAAAAACCTTCTGACACCTAGGCCCAATGTAGCTCGAAAGCAAGATTACGAAGAATTAATCGGATTATTATTAAATGAGAATACAAAAATCCGAGAGCTGGCATACCTGCAATTGCGATACTACGCCAAAACCGAAAAGGAGTTACCAAGCTTCCTCCCTTTGGCCCAACCTGCCTCACGCACGGTTGAGGTAGCAAGATGGCAAGAATTGCTGAGAAATGGCCTTTTACCTGTCAAATCAGAATAATCTTATTCATTGATGGGCATGGGCTTATAGAATAATCTCTGATTAATTCTTCAAGGAAAATAAAATGATTGCTGCCTATATCAACAAGCCTGGTCCCTGCAATGAAATCATCGTGGGCGAGATCCCCACACCACAACCCATGCAGGATGAATATCTGATCCGAATAAAGGCCATCGCCCTTAATCCCATTGATATGTATATTCGAGCAGGCACCATTAACATGCCTCTACCCAAGCAGTTTATATCGGGATGTGACTTTGCAGGCGTGGTAGAAAAAGTTGGAAAAGATTGCTCCCGCTTCAAGGAAGGCGATCGGGTCTGGGGTTCGAATCAAGGACTTTTAGGCAGACAAGGCACCAGCGCAGAATTTGCAGCCATCAAAGAAGATTGGCTCTATCCATCACCAGAAGGCGTTGATGATCAGCAATTAGCTGCAACCTCTCTGGTCGGAATCACCGCCCACCTGGGCTTGTTCCGCAATGTAAATCTAAAAGCAGGCGAAACGATTTTTGTAAATGGTGGCACAGGCGGAGTGGGTAGCATGGTAGTTCAAATGGCCAAGGCCATCGGGGCCAAGGTTATCACTACGGTTGGTTCAAGCGCAAAAGAAGATTTATGCAGAAGTTGGGGTGCAGATAAAGTCATCAATTACAAAACCGATGATATCCCTAAAGAAGTTAAAGATTACACTAATAATCAAGGGGTTCATGTTTGGTTCGAAACCCAAAGAGAGCCCGACTTCTTTAAAATAGTAGACCTGATGGCTGCCCGTGGTAGAATTATCATCATGGCTGGAAGAACCGCACAGCCTTTATTTCCGGTCGGCCCTTTTTATGTTAAAGGCCTTACCCTTACTGGATTTGCAATGTTTAATGCTACACCCGATGAGCAAAAGCGATGCGCCAACGATATCAACGCATGGCTAGCATCTGGAAAACTTAGATCTCATATCGGGGCGGCATTTCCTTTGTCCAAAGCTGCTGAGGCCCACAAACTTTTGGAAGAAAACACACTTAAAGGTACTGGAACTCTTTCAGGAAAAGTCATTTTACTTCCCTAAGTGATCCCATGAATAAAACATCCACCATTACCCTGCGTGGCGTAAATCAAAACTTCAATTCCATGACCTGGAGCTTTTCAGAATCCACCTTCGTAGGCAGAGACAAAAACCTTAAAGTATTTCTAGATGATAGTTCTGTCAGCAGAAAACATGCTGAAATCTCTTTAACAAAAATAGGCTGGCAGGTGTGCGACCTCAATAGCACCAATGGCACCTTTATCAACGGGAAGAAACTATCAAAAGAAACATTTACCCTTCTGCCAAACGACATCGTGCAATTTGGTGAAATTGCATTGAAGGTTGAGAATATTAATGATCTCCCGCCCACCAAATCCACGGAAGAAGCTTTAACCGATGATTTTAACATCGAGTCGGTATACACTTCCAATTGGGATGAATCGTTTAAAAGCCTCGGGGTCTTGGGCGACAGAACCCCCAAAGCAGGAGAAAAAATCTTTGCTCTTCTTCGAGCAGGCCACTACCTCGCAAATGTTGAGAAACAAGAAGAATTATTGAAAAATATTCTTACAGACACCGTGGCAGTACTGGATGCTCAACGAGGTGCAATCGCCTTAATTTCTCCGATCACGAATAAACTTGTACTCAAAGCCATCGAAACAGGTTCCGAATCTAATAATAAGTTAAAACCCACCAACCTGCGTATTCCCTATAGCGACACCATTGCGCAAAGATGTTTGGCAAAAGGGGAATCCATTCTTTATAAAGGTTCAGATCATGCGAAAAACATCGAAGGACAAACGGGCAGTATTTCTGAAGGTGTGATGGAATCTATTCTATGCGTGGTACTGCGCACACCTCGAAAAAAACTAGGCATCCTGCATCTAGATCGTGGCCCATTACAACCCGACTTCACTAAAGATGATCTTAAACTTGCTGATGCTCTTGCTTCGCATGTATCCTCCGGTATCGAATGCGCGATGCTTCTTGATAAGCAACGCAATCTGTTTTTAAATACTGTCACCATTCTGGCGCAAGCTGTGGAGCTGCGCGATATCTACACCGGGGGGCATACCCACCGCGTTACCGCAATTGCTATGCTTCTTGCCCATGAAGCAAAGATGAATGAAGACGAGCTCGAAAAAATCCGAACGGGAACTCCGCTTCACGACATCGGAAAAATCGGCATCGATGATGCAATTCTGCGTAAACCCAGCAAGCTTACCCCCGAAGAATCCGAAATCATGAAACAGCATACTACCAAGGGTGCTGCCATCGTCATGCTAGTTCCCGACCTTATTGAAATCATCCCTATCGTAAGATCACATCACGAAAGATGGGATGGTAAAGGATACCCAGATGGTTTGAAGGGTGAGAAAATTCCCCGTATCGCAAGAGTAGTTGCTATTGCTGATGCAATGGATGCGATGGTTTCGGATAGACCCTATCGTAAAGGGCTTTCACTCGAAAAAGCATTCGAAGAAATAGGTAAGGGCAGGGATACCCAGTTTGATCCAGAGCTTGTAGATGCGTTTTTGAATATGCGCAATCTTCTTGACAATTATCCTGAAATCCCAGAAGCATAATTCAATTTAAATCTGATAGCTGGATACATTGTCAGCGTTGGCCCTGCGCAAAATCTCTGCGAGGGATAATTTTTCAAGAATACGAAGCTGCTCGGTATGAACCTGTTTCCAGGTTTCCGATAGGGCATTTACAATCGAAGAGGAAGTTTGAAAGTTAGTGTCTTCGGGTGCTGCAAGGGCACGATCATCCACCGCACGAATCACATCAGCGATACTGATATTTTCAGGCTTGCGCGCCAAATTATAACCACCTGAAGCACCTCGCACGCTTTTCACCAACCCCGAAGTTTTAAGCTGCAACAAGATCTGTACTAAAAATCGCTGGGGTATCTGGTGGGTATCTGCGATCGCTTTGATACGGGTTGGTTGCGTTGCATCCATGGTTGCAGCAAGTTCAAGCATTGCAAGGCAGGCATAGTCGGCTTTGGCAGACAATCGCATCTTTGGAACTTCCTTCCAAGTAAATTCCCGGATTGAAACAAATCAATCAGAACAATTGCTGATCTTCTAAATACCACTTCCTTCTTGATGTTCGATCACATGCAGGCCGCATTCTTTTTTTGCAGAACCTGCCCAGCGCCCACTGCGCTCATTTTCGCCTTCCTTCACCTGCTGGGTGCAAGGCCAGCAACCTATACTTGGGTAACCCTGATCATGCAGGGGATTGTAAGGCACATCGTTTTTCACGATAAAGTCCCAGACATCTTTTTTGTTCCAACGCAATAGTGGATTGATTTTCACCAAGTTGAACTTGGCATCCCACTGAACCACTCCAGCTCCTGCACGATGCGAAGTCTGATCAGAACGAATTGCACTAATCCAGGCATCATAACCTACAACCGCCCTACGCAATGGCAGCACCTTGCGATCAAAGCAACATTGGTCGGGCCTGTGCCTGTAGAGTGGCCCGCCATGCTCTTTCTCATATTCCTCGATGGTCAGCTCGGGGCGTACATATTCGACTTCGATGTTATAGCGTTGTTTAATTTTTTCGCGCAGATCGAGTGTTTCTTGAAACTGATAACCTGTTTCCAGATTAAACACCTTCACGCCTGGTTCGATTTCAGCAAGCATATGGAGGATACAGCAACCCTCCGCGCCAAAGGCGGTCGCCATCGTTAACTTGGGATAAAAGTTTTTGACCGCATAACGCAAAATATCCTGAGGCGTCCCTGTTTCCAAAGAAACACACGCTTCATTCAACTGCTGTTCTGTCCATTGAGTCAATGCCATGAGGCAACCCGTTATGCATTTAAGTAATCAGCACATACTATGTTTATCAAAAAGGTGATGTTAAGGACAATAGCGAGATGCCCAGAAGGACCGAATAATCTATTTAAAAAGGGTAAAACAGAAACAAAAGATTCTAAAGTTTACCCTTGGAACCCGAAGAGTAATCAAGTTTTGGGCAGGGAACAGCTTGGATTGTTGGCAACACGGTTCCAGGGCATTTTCGCCAGCATCATTCCCATACCGCATGTATCTGTAACCCCTGCAAACATCAAGCCACACCCAATAAAGGTGGAAATAAAGCCCAATCTTGGATCAACAAAAAATCCGAGTAAGCTACCAAGGGCGACCAAAAAACCAGCAGCGATGCGCACTTGCCTTTCCAAGGACATGACCTTTTTACCATGGGTGATGGGTAAGCCTGCCTGAGCACAAGCAAGTGTTCCACCTTGGATGTTAAAAACATTGGTATGCCCCGAAGCAAGAAGAACCTCACAGGCTTTTTTGCCACGCGAACCACTTCTGCACACCACATAAACAGGGTCGGTGCCTTTAAACTTTTCACCTACTAATTTTGGAGTGAGCGTATCCAACGGAACAAGGTTTGCAAAAGAAACATGCATCTCTTGAAACTCGACCGGGGTGCGCACATCAATTAAATTAATAGGGCCCGCATTTTTTCGTTCCATCAGCTCTGCAGGTGTAATCTCGATGACATTCATGACATTCCTTTTGTTAAAAGCAATTATTTACCAATACTCGTAGAGGCACTGTAAGTTTTGTATGCACCACTAAGATTGCAACACTTGTAACCATGCTGCGAAAGAATTCTGCAGGCGTTATAAGAACGCTGGCCTGATTGGCAGTAAACAATCCAATCGCTTGAAAGATCAATCTCACTCAGGCGTGCGCGAAGCTGCCCAAGCGGAATATTTACAGCTCCCGGAATCATTCCAGCTTCAACCTCTTTGGGTTCGCGAACATCCAACAGTTTTGCGCCTCGTTGAACTCTAGCTTCCACCTCGCTCCAATGAATAATCTCAACCAGATGATTAAGATTGTTTTGAATAACCATGCCTGCAAGGTTAACTGGATCCTTGGCACTTCCAAAGGGCGGGGCGTAGCATAGTTCATAATCAACCAGATCATCCATGGTTCCCCCATGATGAATCGAGGCAGCAATAACATCGATGCGTTTATCTGCACCATCTTTGCCTACTGCTTGAGCGCCAAGTATTTTTCCATCTGTGGGCGAGAATAAAACCTTCAACGAAATAGGATGGGCACCAGGATAATAACCTGCATGAGAATTTGGATGTAGATAAACCGTTTTGAAAGTAATCCCTGCTTTAGAAAGAGTCTTGGCATTGGCACCCGTGCAAGCAGTAGTGTAATCAAAAATGCGCAATATTGCGGTTCCCAAGGTGCCCCGATATCGCGTGGGCCTTCCCGCAATATTATCTGCAACAATCCTACCCTGTCTGTTTGCAGGGCCTGCTAACGGAACTTGGGTTTGATTTCGTGTGATGGGATCAGTTACTTCAATTGCATCGCCAATCGCGTAAATACAAGGGTCTGAAGTACAAAGGTGATCGTTCACCTTGATTGCACCGCGTGCATTCACATCCAACTTTGCATCGCTTGCAAGGTGCGACTCAGGCTTTACGCCAATACCTAAAATCACCACATCCGCCTCAATACTCGAACCATCATCCAGCACGACATTCAATGAATTGATCTTCGAAGAAGCGTCCTCAAATCGCGCCACTTGGCGATTAAGGCGCAAATCGATTCCTTTGGCAATAAGCTCTTGATGAATAGGGGTAATCATTTCAGGATCGAACGGATCAAGCACTTGGCCTGATCGCTGGATTAAAGCAACTTCGAGGCCCCTGATTTTAAGTTGCTCCGCCATCTCGAGGCCAATGAATCCCCCGCCCACTACCACTGCTTTTTTTCCTTGCTGATTTTGAACCCAGTTATGAATCCGATCGGTATCAACGAGATTGCGCAAAGAAAAAATGCCAGGCTTTTCTATCCCGGGTATGGGGGGAATTATTGGCGCAGCTCCAGGCGCTAGGATCAGCGTATCATAAGCCTCTTCATAAATAACATTGGTTTGTAAATTACGGACTTGGATTACTTTTTTATCTCGAAGAATCGCTATCACTTCAGAGCGAACCCGAACATCGAGATTAAGGTTGGCAGCAAGCTTTTGTGGCGTCTGAACCAAAAGCTTGCCACGCTCCTTGATTTCTCCACCGAGGTAATAAGGCAAACCGCAATTAGCAAAGGAAACATCCGGACCACGCTCGAAAAGAACGATGATAGCATTTTCATCCAACCTGCGAAGTCTAGCTGCAGCACTGGCGCCACCCGCAACGCCACCTACGATAAGAATTCGCTTTGCCATTCTGAAACTCCTTTTTCTTTTCCAACATTCATATCGACAAATACCTTTATATTTATTAACATAATATTGCTAATTAGTAATATTGTCAATGGGGATATGGCCATGGCTAAATTGCTGGATCAACATCAGTTGAAGGCGGTTGCGAAACTCTTCGATTTACTTGCGGAGCCCACCCGGCTTGATATCCTCCAAAATCTCAAGAAAGCCCCCCTCTCTGTTGGGCAGATTGTCGATGCCACCAATGCCAAACAATCCAACATCTCCAAACAGCTTGGCATACTTCACGATGCTGGATTGTTAAAACGAGAACGCCAAGCCAACCTTATCTTCTACTCGATTGCAGAACCCATGATTTTTGATCTATGCGCCTTGGTATGTGGCAAGCTAAGAAAAGATGCTGAATCGCAACTCGCTTTAATCCGTTCCCTAGGAAAGTAAAGTCTGTAAACTGTTACAATTAAACAACTTAAGGTAATACTTACCATTGTTCGTAACAGTTGAAAGTACCATTCTTATTAGAATGGCCTCGCAATCCTCATTTTAAAACCCTTTATAACCGTTATTCATGTACCGGATTTATTTTTTAAGAAATGAAAATATTCTAATTATTGTCTTTTCAATTTTGCCTAAAATATCGATATTGAAATAGTGTTTGCTTTTTCTAAGTTTTTTTGAGGTTATAATGAGTTACATTAAACAAAGAGTAGGGTTCACTCTCATTGAACTCTTAGTTGTGATTGCCATTATTGCCATATTGATTGGGTTGCTTCTCCCTGCAGTGCAAAAAGTGCGGGAAGCCGCAAACCGCATGACTAGCTCCAACAATATTAAACAACTTGGCCTCGCTGTACATTCGCACAACGACGCAGAGGGTTACATTCCTGGTCAATGGGAAGCTCGTGGAAATATTTTAGGTGCGTCCCAGCACTTCTGGTTGCTCCCATACATCGAACAGGTAGCCATTTACAACCTTGGCCTTGAAGATACATCGTTTTACCCGCACAACTCGGCACGTGTAAGGTCTGCAGTCATAAAATCTTTTCTTGCTCCCTCCGATACCACTACCTCCAACGGTCTTGCAACTGGGGACTGGGCAGCCTCAAACTATGCAGCAAATCATGCGGTATTTGGTGAACCTGGTGTAGGGTGGAATCCCAAGCGCCGTATTTCCGAAATTCGAGATGGCACCTCTAACACGATTCTTTTTGCGGAAAAATACGGTGCTTGTGGTGGCAATGGCAGTTTGTGGAGTCATGGTACATGGAATTGGCCTTGGATGGCTACATATGCCATCAACGCCAACAATAATCCGCCCCAAAACGCTCCCACCAAGGCTGCATGTGATCCAACGAGACCACAATCCTTTGGTACTTCGGGATGTCAGGTTGGCTTATGTGATGGCAGTGTCCGCAACATCAATCCAAACATTACAAATGCCACATGGGTGAATGCCAACTACCCCAACGACGGCATAACTCTCGGCAGTGACTGGTAACACTTGTATTCGAATTGCCTAAGTTTGGGATACAATTCCCGCAACAAATATTTTTTATGACGCTATACTTCATGTCGTTTAACGGAGCTTTTATGATTTCTTTGCTTCCCCGACCAATGGGTGTTTTTGTTTTGTTATCGTCGTTAATTGTTATTTCTGGTTGCGGTGGGAATTCAGCAGGCCCCAAAGTTGGGTCCATGACTGGACAAATCACCTATAAAGGAGTGCCGCTTAACTCAGGTTATGTTCAAGTATATGGTGAAGACGGACGCGGCGGGTCAGGACCAATCACCGCAGAAGGAGTGTACACCGTCGGAGATGCGCCTTTAGGTAATATCACTATTACTGTGCATGCAATAGCATCCGCAATGTCTAAAATGAATTCAACTGCGCGACCACCAGGCACGCCAGCCATGCCGGGCGAATCAAACAACCCCCCAGTAACCATTCCTCCCAAATATAGCGACAAAGCTAAATCAGGGCTCACTTTTACCATTAAATCAGGCACACAAACAAACAACATCAATCTAAATTAAGGCAGGATAATCTAATCTTTTACTGTATTGCGGACCCGATAATTTTTAACCTATGCGCTTTAGTGTGTGGGAAACTAAGAAAAGATGCGGAATTGCATCTCGCTTCAATCCGTCTTCTTGGTAAATAAAATCCGCAAGTGCCTTTTAATAAACAACTTACGCAAAAACGCAATCTTCCCTAGAAACATTAGGGGAAATAAAGCCTCCGCATTCCATATTTAATGCCCAACATTCTGATTATTCTTGTGCCGGATACATTTTTAAAGAAATGAAAATATTCAAATTATTGTCTTTTCAAATTTAACTAAAACATCGATACTATATTTAGTACATTTCTTTAGAGAATTTAGAGGTTTTGCGCTTTCAAGGGGCTAAGTTATGTTTGTTTTCCTCTCTAATAATATCAAAATCTTGTTGTTGTTGTCGATTTTCGGTTTTATTGGCTGTGGTGGAGAGAAAATAGAACCTCTAACAACAGATCCAACCGTTATTGCATTAGATAAAATTGGTGGCGCTTACATCCGGGGTACCCCACCACCAAAAACTAAAGCCGACCTTCTTGCTATTTTCAAATTATCCAGTTTCCCCAAAGAGCTTCTTATCTCCCCCAACGATGGGCAAGAATTCATCATCGTTTACGATGTCGAATTAAAAGGTCTTAAAGTTAGTGGTGCCCAACTCCCTGTTGTGGCCTTTGAAAAATCTGGCAAGGATGGTAAACGCTATGTTCTGAGAGGCATGAATACCATTGTGCAACTTACCGATGAACAATTAAAATCCTCTGTTTTCCCAGCAGGTTATAATTTTCCTTTTTAATTTCTTTTTCTTCTGGAGAATGTGATGAATGATTTTAAGCAAAGAAAGGGGTTCACTCTCATTGAGCTCTTGGTGGTGATTGCCATCATTGCCATATTGATTGGATTGCTTTTGCCTGCGGTGCAAAAAGTGCGAGAAGCTTCTAATAAAATCAAGTGTGGTAATAATCTTAAGCAAGTTGGCATAGCATTTCAGGTTCACCACGATCAGATGGGTGCTTTTGCATCTGGCGGGCTTAATTGGAATTTAAACCGCACCACGACTAATCCTTCGGATGCGGCACTGGTCGTGCAACTTGGCAGCCCTGTAGATTACCAAACCCAAGCTTGGGGCTGGGCATATCAACTTCTGCCTTATATGGAACTAGGAAACCTTTGGGGAAATCAGGACGGCTCAGCGGTTGCAGGCACTTCTCTTAGCTTAATGCTTTGCCCTTCGCTTCGTGGGCCCACCAGATTTAATTACACTCAGTCTATTCCCAATGGAATGCGAGCCCAAATGGATTATATAGGTAATGGTGGAACTTGGGGAACTTCCGATCCAAATAACAATAAGTTTGATGGGCCACTTAGACCCTCTGGAAGGAAAGTCACCCTAAGCGATATACCAGATGGCACTTCCAATACCCTCTTTATTGGGGAAAAATACGTCAATATTAAGCAAGCAACTGTTGGACCAGATTGCAACAGCGACCAAGGATGGGTTGATGGTTGGGATAATGACACCATAGGTTTTGCAAGGGGCTGGGGAGGAGCAAATGGAGTTATTTATCCTCCCATATCACATGGAAGTAATGGTACATGTGGTGGAATTTTTGGCACTGCCCACACCACCCTTACCACTGTTTTTTGCGATGGCTCGGTTCATAATATTGCCTTAAGCATCAATCCTAATGCCTGGCTTTACCTTTCAAGTATTAGTGGGGGTGAAGTTCTCGATGGTATTGATTACAACTAACGATTGATCCAAATGATCATTCCAAAAACAAAGGAAGAGGTGCATTAAAACACCTCTTCCTTTATTTAATATTAATACTCGCAACGCTAAAGCATCAAGCTGCAGCGTCCTTACTGATATTAAGATTGTGGAATAACTTACCTTCAGAATAAGGCAGATCCCAAGGACCGGTTGCATTACCGGAGGTGCCTTCCCATTGATGCGAGCAGATACTATCAAGAACCATGGTAGAGATTTCAACTGCACGCGCACCAGCAATTCCATCCACGCGTGGCTTAACTCCCAAAGTAACAGCCTGCACAAAATCGAGAAGTTCCCAAGTTAGTTGATCACCATCGGTGCGTGAACAATCCATGGTTCGGGTTTGAACATGGTTGGCAAACAAATCAGTTTTGAAAGAGTTCAGGGTGCCTGCATCTACTTTACCCGGGGCAGATTCTGCAAGGTAACGCAAAGAATCGCTAGGTTGCATCAGGGTAATTTTCTTGGTGATGAAATCAATGCCTGCATAGCCTTCAGAGCCCCATACATCCATTCTGCGCCTAGCTTCAGGATGCGCCCTGCTGGCAGAAAGATCACAAATAGTTCCGTTGGCAAATGTGATTCTTGCTTGGGCAATATCTTCATGGCCACCCAGAACCGCAACACCCAACCCAGAGACTGAAGCGACTTCAGATTGAACAAGTGAGCAAACAAGATCGATATCGTGAACCATGAGATCAAGAACAACGCCGGTATCCGAGGATCGCCCCGAAAAGCCGCCTAGGCGTTCAGCACGAATGTAGCGGGGCTTCATGGGAAGATCGCAAAGGGCTTCGTATGCGGGGTTAAAGCGCTCGACATGGCCGACTTGAATCGTGGTATTTTTGCTTTTTGCAAGTTCACAAAGCTGATAGGCTTTTTCTGGTTCAATGGTAATGGGCTTTTCGATGAGCAACGCTTTACCTTGTTCAAGAAAATCACGCGCTACATCAAAATGAAATCGAGTAGGAACCACGATAATTGCAGCATCTACCTTGGGTAGTAATTCATGATGCGAAGTGTAAGGGGTGGTGGAATAGCGCATTGCGATGTTTTCGGCTTGCTGCCTAGAAGCATCAACCACGCCAACAAGTTGCACGCCTTTAAGCGAGGAAAGAATTCTGGCATGCTGCTGGCCCAGGTGCCCGACCCCGATAACACCGATTTTCAAGTCTGGCATAATACCCTTTCAATAAGGAAACCCTTAAGCTGCTCTGAGCATAGTAGGTTGCATGCTCATTTTTAATTTTTGCGATAGAGTGCGAGCTAATTCCACATTCAAAGGATGACCCGATCTATAGGCAACCACATGCCCACACAGATCAACCCCCAGTAATGCAAGGTCTCCGAGCATATCCAGCACCTTGTGCCTGGCGGGCTCGTTGGCAAAGCGAAGCGGATTATCAATAGGGCCTTTCGGGCCAAATATTATAAGGTCTTGAGCGGTAGTCCTTGAACCAATCCCTTGGCTTTTAAGCATTTCAGCTTCTTCTTCCAGAATAAAAGTTCTGCAACGAGAGATTTCTCTCGAGAAGAGAGCTGGTTCGATATTTTGTGTGTGCACTTGTTTTTGAATCGGAGATTGATTGCCGTAATCCAAAAAGTAGGTCATCTTTAAACCGGTGCCTTCACATGGGTGAAGCGCAAGGGTCGAGCCGTTTGATTCAACAATGACGGGGCTTTCAACACCATAAATCATTTTCTTCGAGTTCTGTGCAACACTACCCGCTTTTTTCAAAGCATCTACAAATTCACCTGCAGAACCATCCAATCCGGGCGGTTCCCCTGCATTCAGTTCCACAATACAATTATCAATTCTTAATCCACTAAGTGCAGCAAGTACATGTTCAACCAGGGTAACCTGAAAAGGTTTTTGCCCAAGAGTCGTTCGCCTATTGGTTCCGGTCACATTCGAAACATGAGCAGGAATAAAAGTTTTGGGAGAAAGATCAGTGCGATGAAACACTATCCCTGTGTTTTCTGCTGCTGGGCAGAAGCGAAGCGTTACAAACGATCCAGTAATAAAGCCGATGCCTTCTACTTCTACTGGTTTCGCCAATGTTCTTTCTTGGCGTGATGAAATCGGTATCACGAGTAGGCCATCCTTGACTAATAAAAGAAAAGTAAACCCGGCAAAATCCATTCTGCCGGGCTCTTAACACTTCCTACTTGGGAGTCGTTGCGGAGGTTGGCGTGATAGCCGAGCCTGCTGGAGCTGCTGGTGGTGCAACCCTGCTATAAGCTTGGTTCAAAGCGTTAACCACATCTGCACTGATATCAATACCAGGTGCAAAATAGATTGGCATACAAGCGCCTGCCTGCATCTTGCGGACAATATTGCCTGCGCTCCAATATTCTGCAGAAGTCGTAGGGTCGTTGTAATGAAGAACCATGTCGTAGCCATGAGCTACTGCAACGCGTTGTGCAGCTTCTTGAACTTCACGATAAATCAAAACAACTTGTTCATCTTGCTTCTTGCCGATAAGGGCTTGAGCTTCGTTGGAAAGATCTTCGAGTTCTCGTTTGAGAACGCGCATTTGCTTTTCGATTGTTTCGCGCATTTCAGGTTTCATCTGGCCTTCTTTGTTCAAGGCTTCCAACTGAGTCGTCTTAGCTTTGGTCTTCACTTGCAAAGGGGTGAACACTTCTTTCATTTCATTATTGAGAGCAACAGCCTTCTGATAATTTTTAACAACATGATGAAGGTTTAACAGTGCGATGCGTGATCGTTGTTCCGTTCCTTGAATTGGAACCTTTGCAGGTGCAGTTTGAGCACGCAGCAAATTGGTACCAAAGTAAACAACCATAGCGAGGGTGGTACATCCAGCAAACCATGCCAGTTTCTTATTCACAGTAATTTCTCCTGAATCCGGGATTATTAAAGACTTAATGGAAGCCGCATCCATGCGATTTCGAGGTAAAGGTCATGTCTTTAAAAATCACCTGAAAAATCAATACATTCCAAGGCTTCTACCTAAGTGAAATCATAGGGTCAAGGCGAAGTCTGAAATAGATCGTCAAAACACACTCTGTCTTGCCTGTTTTCCCAAGTTTGTTGTACTATGTCGAATATTAGGAACATACGTTCCTCAAAAAGGTAATCTCCAAGGAGGGAGAATGCGCCAGCTAATGCCTGCTTTCTGCCTGCTTATCCTGATATTGGGCTGCTCATCCGGCCCCGTTGTGCCTACCTCCATCCAAGGCAGAATCCTGTTTCAAAAACAACCTCTAAGAGGCGGTACAATCGTTTTTACCCCTGATATGAATCGCGGTTCGGTAGGCCCGATGGCAGCAGGCGAAATCTTTTCAGATGGCACCTACACTGTCTTACCCCAACCAGGAAAAGACTCGATTTATGCGGGCTGGTATAAAGTTTCCTTTGCCTCGCAGGGCCTTCCATCCAAGTTTTCCGACCCCAGTCTTTCCGGGCAGGTGAAACAAATTCTTTCAGGCCAAATCAACAAGATTGATTTCAATCTGGAGTAGAAAACAATGAACCAATTTCTTCATGGCGTCACCCAAGCCGTCGCCCAAACCTTCACTCTGCCTGATACCATGCTGGAAATAGGAGCATATCAAGTACAAGGGCAGGAATATTATTCGAACCTACGGGCAATTTTCCCCCACCACGAATACCAAGGCCTTGATATGCGCAAAGGCCCAGGGGTCGATATCCTAGGCAATGTTGAAGATCTTCCCATGGAAGATAATTCCGTAGGCACCGTGATCGCCCTGAATCTTTTCGAACATGTACGTTGTTTCTGGAAAGGGTTTGATGAAGTTTATAGGGTGCTTAGGCCGGGCGGCGCTTTCTTTGTTTCGTGTCCGTTTTTTTTGCATCGCCATTCCTATCCCAATGATTACTGGCGTTTTACCCCCGATGCATTTGCTTATCTGCTTGAAAAATACCCCCAAAAACTAATTGGGTTTCAAGGCCCCGCCAACAAACCATTGCAAGTTTGGGCCATCGCATTCAAAGATCCTGCTCCTATCATTACGCCCGAATTACATCAGAAATTTCAATCAGCAATGCGAATCTACGCATATCAGCCTGTTTCTAAATGGAGAAGATTGCGCTACTCTCTAGGCAGAATGATTTGTGGCAGAAGCCCTTTTGCAACATTTTTAGATATGAACAATTGGGAAACCACCGTCATTGGTTCAAGCGAAAAAAACATTCCAACATCCGTCACTACTCCAAAGGCCAACCTAACTCAAGCGCCTTAGAACTTGTTGCAGGACTGAAGAACGGTGAAAACAAACTCCCACCATTTGAATTAGTCGATTAGAAAAAGTAATGGTGATTGCCTAAGGCGATAATGCTTCCCCTTTTCCCCAAAATTTCACTTCCAATAGCCTTTCCCGTCATTCAGAATACCATTGTTCCTTTATCCCCGGAGAGCCCCATGCTAAAGCACACTCTTGCATCCATTGTTTTCATTTTAGTTTTAACCTCTAGCACAATTGCATCCGACCTTCGCATCTTTTTTGTCGATGTAGAAGGTGGCGCTGCTACTCTTATTATCACTCCTGCAGGGGAATCATTACTCATCGATTGTGGCAACCCTGGCAAACGTGATGCTGAACGAATCCATAAAGTTGCAACCGAAAAAGCTGGCCTCAAAGCCATCGATCATCTGTTCATCACGCATTGGCATCTAGACCACTACGGCGGTGCAGAGCGACTACGATCACTTATGCCCATCCACCATTTCTGGGATCGTGGCATCCCTGATACTTTTCCTGAGGATGCGAAGAATTTCCCGATTCTGATTCAGGCATATAAAGCAGCAGGTGGTGACAAATCTAAAACTCTAAAAGCTGGTGATGAAGTTCCTCTAAAACAATTAGAAGGGGCTCCGAAGGTAAAATTAAGTATTCTGAGTGCCAGCGGGCAGGTAGTGAAAGATAAGCCAGGCGCTCCTGAAAACCCGATAGCAAAGCAGCATCAGCCCCGTCCAGAGGATCCCTCTGATAACGCCAAGAGTTTAGGATTCTTACTACAGTTTGGCGATTGGAAGTTCCTTGATTTGGGTGACCTTACTTGGAATGTCGAATACAAGCTGGTTCATCCTACAGACAAGATCGGCAAAATAGATGTGTATCAAACTACTCATCATGGATTGGAGATCAGCAATAACCCGGTGGTTATCAACACGGTAGAGCCCCGGGTTGCGATTTTCAATAATGGCTCCAAGAAGGGATGCCATCCGCAGGTTACGGGAACGCTTAGGCGTGTACCGGGTTTAGAAGCAATTTTCCAGGTTCACCGCAATGTAAATGCGGGCCCTGGGGAAAACACTGAACCTAGTTTTATAGCAAATGAAGGAGAAGATTGTTCTGCGGAAACAGTTGTAGTACGAGTTGGAAAAGATGCAAAAACCTACAGCGTGCAAGCTGGCAAGAACAAAGCCAAGGACTTTAAAACGCGTTAATAATGAAAATAACACTACTTGTTAAATGAGAGGCATAGGCACAATAGATAAAATTAAAAGCTTTTATATCTTGACTTAAACTATAAATAGCTTTAATTAATTATAATAGAGATTTTACAAATTAGATGAAAGGCGAGGTTTTAATGCCCAGTTTAAACCAGCGCAAAGGATTTACACTAATCGAACTTTTGGTAGTAATTGCAATTATTGCAATCTTAGTTGGATTATTGTTGCCTGCAGTGCAAAAAACACGCGAAGCCGCAAATCGGATGAGCTGCCAGAATAATCTTAAACAACTGGCCTTGGCTGTATACAACTACGAAACTTCAAATGAAATGATGCCCCGGTATCATGAACCAGACCCACAGCGAACTAGTTGGATGATTCAACTATTACCATATGTAGAACAGGAAAATTTATACCGCCTTTTTGGAAGACCAGCAACACCAGCGACAGGAAAAGTTATTCCAGGAGTTCCTGGAAGCTGGGATCCACCCGGTACAACTTGGGTACAAACCAACCCAGGTTCTCCGGGCGTAAAAAGAGAAGTTGTTTATAACGGAATTAAAAGTACCATAACCGAAGGTTATGTCGCACCCTCCGGCGAATATAATCCTAAAGATGCAAAATGGACTTACTGACTACCCGAAACTTATGACCCGGTCGGGTCAGGACCAAAAAGTTCAGGTTCTTGGGACATGCCAGAAGCCCAAGTAACATTATCTATTCTTCGCTGTAGATCAGATCCATCTGCACCTATCGATTATAAATATAATGGCTGGACTGTTACCAACTATCAAGCCAATTGGAATGTTTGGGGCGATAGCAATGGCGATGGCAGTACCAACGAAGATTACGGTGGCACTGGAAAAGATGCCCCTGCTCAAAAGTTTTTAAACATCAGAGACGGGTTATCTAATTCAATCCTGTTTGCAGAAGGTTATGCCAATTGTGACTCCATGGGGCGCACCGCTTTTTATTCTTGGGCGGTTGAGCCTTACTATGGTCAGACTTTAGGTTTAACTTACTTTGTTGATGCGAATGATCTTTTCATTGTCAGAGAAAACCGAAGTGTACCCGCAAACATTCTTCCCAATGGTATGCCTAATACTTACATGTTTCAGGTAAAACCAATGGCTAGGCCTTATAATGAGTGCCCTGCAGGAACCGAATGCTGCACCATGCTATATTCCCAAACAGGACATGATGTAATGCCGGTCGCCATGGCAGATGGTAGTATTCGTTCCATGTCGAAAAATATAAGTCAAAAAACCTGGAATTACCTAATGCAACCCAGAGATGGTCAAGTAATTAATAACCAAGACTAGAAAACATTCACAACTTTTAGTTTCGCCATGGTTGAGATAGTATGATGAAAAATCCAGAAGAAAAGTTCAGTGATTACATCATCGCCAAGGAAGGGCAAAAACCTTTAATTGTAAAACCACAGGCATTAAAAAAGCTTGCCAAAGATAGGAATCTTTTGGGAGATGATCTGGTTTTTTGTGATCTTCAAAAGGTATGGAAAAAAGCAAGGAATGTTCAAGGCCTTCGCACTCTGTTTGCGAAACTAGAATCTAATCTTAACAATTCAGTCTCTAATCCAGAAGTTGAGGAAGCGTTCGATCTCATCGGGGAGATAGAGCGCGAAAATTTATCTAATCAACCACTCGGTTCCAACAAGACAATTCCCAATCTATTGGTCCCTATAGAAAGTGAACCAGATCTACCGGATAATAATGGACTTGATACCCAGCAACCAACTTCTTTACAAAATGCAATCAAGCACTTACAAAATAAATCAAATGAAGATGACCAGTTGGAAGAAGAAGAAGCTTCCTTCTATTCCAAATACTGCAAGCCTAAATACATGGCTTATGTTGGAATATTCGTCGCTTTTTATGTAAGCGGTTATTACATATTTTTTTCAACTTCTTATTCATTACCTGAAAACAAAGAAGTAATTCATGGCAAAGTCATGCTGGATAATAAGCCACTTGTTTCTGGTGCAGTAATAGCCACGGTTAATGATAAAGAAATAAGCGGAGCAATAGGGCCTACCGGAAACTATAGTATTCAAAATCCTCCCAAAGGAGATATTAATTTTCGTATCGTTTCTTTCGTGACCCCGACAAAGGGACCTTTAAAATCTAAAAACATTTCTGTAATCCCGCCAGTTTATAATAAGTTGGGAAGAGAGTTGTCACTCAATTACAACGGGGGTATCAAAGTTTTCGATATCAACCTCAAGATGCCTGCTCTCCCCCCCAAATAAATAACTTCATTCTGTGCCTCACAATCACATCTTAAAATCACAGGTTATAATCAGAAAATAGGTTACGATCGTTAAGCTTTACGCCTTTTACCAATTAGATAAACCATTAAAAATTGCTCCTAATCAGGGTTTTCGCCACCTTGATGCTATAATTATGATTGAGGGTAGAGTTCCTTAAGAAGTACCTACCATGAATGAACCAGAAAAAAAATTCAATGGCTACATCATCGCCAAGGAGGGGTATAAACCCTTAATTGTCTCTGGTGAAGCATTAAAAAGGCTGGCGAAGAAAGGTAAACTTCGATCAGATGATCTGGTATTTTGCGACTTTCAAAAAGTATGGAAAAAGGCCAGGCATGTGAAAGGGCTGCGCACTTTTTTTTCAAAACTTAATCCGAAATTTAAAGGCACTATCTCTGAACCCGACCTTCACCAGGATGAAAAAGATTACGATGTAATTGCTGCAATCGAGCAGGAAAATCTATCCTGTTTGCATATGGTTTCTTCCCAAAGTGCGAATGATGGCGTCCACAATAATTTTTCAAACCCCGATATCCACAATTTTACCGAAGACGAATCTCTTCAAGATGCAGTGGAATACTTGAGAAATGGGGCCCCCTCGGATGATGCTTTTGTTTCGGATTCTTGGTCAGGCCTTTTCAATCCTTTGGTTATTCTTGGAGTTCTGGCCCTGCTAGCCTTGGGTATCCTAGGCTATTACTTTTTATTTATAAACCCTGCCCAAATTAGTTCATAAGTCAAAAAACCATGTTGGACACTTACCAACCGTTAGCTTTATGCAAATAAAACAGCTAAAAAACAGGTAATAAATGGGTTTGTCCCGTTTATTCGTTCTTACTTAACTTCTTTTTTGTCGATTTATTATCTGGGTAAGCTATTGGATATTGAACTATTTAGAAAATTACTTTAAATTTATACAAATAACCTTCCTGCAAGAATGCAGCTAATTTGCCAACCGTGGTTTGCCCAGAATGATTGGCCCCCGCTAAGTTCCAACCCGTAGGACTTCATGCAAAGTCTCTTTGGGAAGTACCATATAAACTTGGTTTTCCCATTCATTTTTTGTGGTTTATTGATTCTGGAATATACCAGTGTAGCAGAAACCGCACGCACCTCCCCCTCCTATCAAGCATTGATCAGACCAAAAATTCCAACAGAAACAATCTCGTACTCCAATCCCATCGATGCCTTCTGGAAAGCCTCGCTCAATAGGGTGGGGATCACGCCAGCCCAAGAAGCAAACAAGCCAACCCTGTTACGTAGATTGCATATGGATATGACGGGCCTGCCTCCCAATGCGGAAGATCTGCAAAAATTTTTAAATGATGGTTCACCTGATGCTTACGAAAAGGTGGTGGAGAAATTATTGGCATCGCCAGCATTTGGCGAACATTGGGGCCAGCAATGGTTAGATCTTGTAAGGTATAGCGATTCTGAAGGTTTTAAAATCGATCGCATCAGACCTGATGCATGGAAATTTCGCAACTGGGTGATTCAATCTTTTAACAATGATCTTCCTTACGATAAGTTTATCTCCTGGCAAATTGCAGGGGATGAGTTGGCTCCTGATAATAAGGACGCACGCATAGCCACCGGTTTTTTAAGGCTTGCCCCTGAAGAATCCAACGGGGCTGATTACACCCAGATTCGCCAAGATATTTTAAACGATGTTACCGATGTCACTGCACAGGCTTTTCTGGGCTTAACTATGGGTTGCGCCCGATGTCATAACCATAAATTTGATCCCATTCGCCAAGAAGAATACTTTCAGTTTCAAGCATTCTTCAGCGGTATAATTTATCCGGATGCTATCCCACTCAGTTCCATTTCACTTACACCAAGCCAAAAGAGCATGGAAGAAAAAGCTCTGTCCATGCGTAAAGATCTCGCGGTAATGATGCGGGACCATGAAAAAGATTTGTTTGAAGAAATCGTAGTTGCATTAGATCCGCAAACTCAAATAGCATTGAAAACCCCACCAGAAAAACGCACTGTCACCCAATCTCAGTTGGCAACTTTGGCAAGCAAGCAAATAGATCGAAGAAAAACAAAGCTCTACCGCAGGTTAAAACCCGAACAACGAACTATTTACGACAAAACATTTGAGAACCTTGCAAACCTTGCGAAAGAACTACCGATCCAAGAAGCTTATATGGGGGTATCGGAAAAATATGCGAAGGCACCCGCAACATTCCGCTTAGCACAAGGCGATGTACGAAAACCCAAAGAAGAAGTACAACCCGGATTTCCCTTATGGATCGAAAAAGAACAGCCTCATATAACCGCATTATCGAATAGTTCGGGTAGAAGAACTGCCCTTGCAAAATGGCTTACCCAGCCTGATCACCCGCTTACCAGCAGAGTGATTGTCAACCGTATTTGGCAGGGATATTTTGGTGCAGGGTTGGTTGCAAACCCCAGCGATTTTGGCAAAGCCAGCGAACCTTACCACCAACCCGAAATCCTTGATTGGCTCGCCTCCGATCTTGTCCGTAATCAATACAGCCTTAAATCAATTCACCGCCTGATCGTCAACAGCAGCCCCTACAAGCTTGCTAGCAAAGTTACCGACCAAGAAGTGCTAAAGAAAGGCAACCAGATCGATCCGGAAAATAATCTGGTATGGCATGCAGAAGTCCGCAGGCTTTCGGCAGAGCAAGTTCGCGATGCCATTCTTCACGCCTCGGGCGATTTGAATTCAGGTATGCACGAAGGTGTGGTACGTTTTGCTTTACCTGCATCACTCGCTAACAGCCGTTATGCCTGGACAAAAGATGAAGCACAAGCGGCTGCAAAAAAACGCTCGATCTATTTAATCCAAAGGCGCAACTTGCCCAATCCATCGCTTGAAGCTTTCGATTTCCCTGATCGAAATCTTAGCTGCGCTGATCGCAATGATACAGTAACTGCGGTACAGGCATTGGCGCTCTTGAATGATCCTGAAATCCTTGATCACGCCCAAAACTTAGCTGCAAACATTATGCAGAAAGCAGGCAATAACACCCATCTGCA
The DNA here is from genome assembly GCA_044337875.1 of Gemmataceae bacterium. Taxonomy (GTDB): domain Bacteria; phylum Planctomycetota; class Planctomycetia; order Gemmatales; family Gemmataceae; genus UBA969. The sequence goes on along the minus strand of JBIIMS010000007.1, from coordinate 76,611 downwards.
AATTCAAGCTGGTTTTCTCGCAATCCTCAAAAGATCTCCCGACGCTAAAGAATTAGAACAGTCCAGAGTTTTTATCGAAGTAACCTCTGCTGCAGTTGATCCTCTCGAAAGGCTCGCTGATCTCCTTCACGCCTTGTTGAACACAAGCGAATTTTTGGAGCTGGAATGATTCCACAATCACGCAGGCAATTTATTCAAACCGTGGGTAATGGCTTTGGCTCCATCGCTCTTGGTTCTATGTTGGCACGCGATGCACAAGCTTCCAATCTTTCTGATGACCCACTTCGCCATCATCCTTCCAAAGTGCGTAGCATCGTTTGGTTTTTCCTCGATGGTGGCCCAAGCCATATCGATCTTTTAGATCCAAAACCTGCTTTACAAAAACTCGCAGGCTCCCCTCTACCACCAAGCTTTGCCAAGCCACAAACCGCCATGGGTGTCACCGCTAATACCCCCCTCTTGGCTTCCAAACGAACTTTCAAAAAGCATGGGAAATCAGGAATCCCACTTAGCGACTGGTTGCCCAACCTCGCACGCCATGCTGATGATATTGCCGTATTACGCTCTTGCGTCGGCGAAGGATTGACCCATGTCGCAGGCGTTTCACACATGAATACTTGCAGCACGCTACCAGGCAGACCTTCATTAGGTGCTTGGTCGGTTTATGGTTTGGGAAATGATTGCGACAACCTGCCATCTTTCGTAGTTCTTTCCGACCGCAGGGGCGATGTACCCGGAGGCAGTCGGAATTGGGGTAGTGGTTTTATTCCTGCAACTTATCAGGGAACTCGCTTTCTCGAAGGTGCTGAACCCGTTCTCTTCCACGCTCCGCCGCCTCAAATCACTCCCCTTAGGCAACGAAGAAAACTTGACTATTTGAACTGGTTGAACGAACGACACAAAAACCAATCCACACCAACGGATAGGCTCGACGCTCGCATTGCCAGTTATGAACTTGCCTGGAAAATGCAAACCAGCATTCCTGATGTGAACAATCTTTCTAATGAAACCCGCGAAACTCTCAACCTTTATGGCATCGAAAACGAAACTACTAAATCTGCTGCTCGTGCCTGCCTGATGGCAAGAAGGCTTGTCGAGCGTGGCGTCCGGTTCATTCAAGTTTATCTGGGAAGTGGCAGCGCTTGGGATGCTCATACCGACCTCGAAGGTAATCATTCAAATCTTTGCAAAGAAACTGATCAACCTGTCGCTGCATTTCTTAGCGATTTAAAACGCAGGGGTTTACTAGAAGAAACTCTAGTTATATGGGGCGGCGAATTTGGCCGTACTCCCATGAGTGAAAGTGGCGATGGACGTGATCACAACCCATGGGGATTCTCGATGTGGTTTGCAGGAGGCGGAGTTAAAGCAGGCTCTATTGTAGGTAGCACTGATGATATCGGCCTTTATGCAGTTGATCGCCCAGCCCCCATCAAGGATATTCATGCCACAATTCTGCGGATTGCAGGCTTAGAAAATGATTTGCTTACTTACAAATATAACGGCAGAGATGAACGAGCAACCGTTACAGATGCAACCGTGATCGACGAATTACTAGCCTGATAAAACATTTCTTATATTGAGCAGCGGGATGTTATCCGCCGCTCAATAGATTAGGGTTCTTCTTTTTCTTGGCTGACCGTCGTTGACTCTTCTGGCTCTGATTAGCTTCTTAAAGTTTGCCTTCTACGCCCAATTGATGGAAGTAGTGTTCGACTTTATCTTGGTTCTTTAATAGCCAATCGATGCTTGGTTCGCCAAGGATGGCTTTACGAATAACCTTGGTGGTAGCTTCACGATGAACCGCAAACAAAGCCTTATGATCGATTTTGTTCGCAGGCACTTTAAGAATATTAGGATCAAGCCATACCGAGTAAATGATGCCTAGCTCCTCAGCTTTTTTCTTGGGGATGATTCCTTCACGTACTGCATCGAGTACGCCATGAGCGATGGCAGCTTGAACGGTGCCCATTAAAATATTGGTGTAGCGGGCATCATTTACGGTGACTTTGCTAACCATGATGGTTGCTGGTTTCACTTGAACATCGCTGTTGAGAATCGCAAAAACCTTGGTGTGACCCTTGATCTGGTTGCCTAGGAGATTTGCGAAAGCGATACCCACGGGGCCATCCATTTCGCCAATCACGATTTCTGGTTCTGCGCAGAGATAATCGAGATCGCCTTCAACTAGGGCTTCGCCTGTGCGCAATACGATTCTTTTGGAAGAGGTTTTTTTAGCAGCCATGATTCTTATCTCCAAGTTATTGATTATCAGATCATATAATTGGGTGTTTTATGGCAGTTTGCAAGTGAAACAAGCTGGTTGTTGCAAAATAGTTGTGGTACTTATTTTGCAGCGGGAGCTGCGATGCCCACGGGTTGGCCCGGCGAAAGGATTGCAACATTAGCGCCGATAAATTCTTCCTTGGTATCGATGGGTTTCCAATCTGAAGTTGCTCCTGCTTCGCGGGTGCCCAGTAACTCAACCCATTCCCCCTCGACTCGGCCGATTTTTAGATCAACTTTCTGTGCTTTGCCATCAACTATTTTAAATCCAAAAGCACCATCGGAAGTGCGAACGATAGCACCTAGTGGCAGCACAAAAGCTTCTGCAAGCACTGCTTTGATGCGAATGGATGCATACATGCCTGGGCGAAGAATTCCCTCGGGGTTGGGCAGATCGATCTCTGCCCTAAGGTTTCTGCTTGATGAATCTAGGGCCCATGAGATGCGAGACACCTTGCATGAAAACTCTTTTCCGGGCAGTGCGTGGAAGGTAACGAGGGCATCTTCACCAGGGTTGACATACGCATTCTCAATTTCTGGAACTTCAACCACCACACGAATGGGATCAATCTGACTAATGATAAAAAGGGGTTCGGTGTTGGGCGAACTGTTATCTTGAACAAGTTTGCCTGGGTCGACTGATCTTTTGGTTACGACACCATCGAAAGGTGCGTAAATGGTGGTGTAGGCAGCAAGTGCCTCTGCTTTTCTTAGCTCTGCCTTAGTAACATCCAACCTTGATTCAGCAGAGAGTATCGCGATTCTTGCCTTGGCTGCCTCTGCCTTCGATTTGGCAACTGTAGCTTCAGCGTGTTTGACCTTTGCCATGATTTCATCTTTGGTTGATTCTGCAGCTTTGACGAGGTTTAAAACTTCATCGCGTGTTTGTTCATCGAGTACTTTGGATTGCACCAGTGCGGAGACGCGTTTGTTTTCGGAGTGCCAGCGATCGTAGGATGCTTGTGCCCTTTGAATTCCGGCCCGTGCTTCAACAAGGCCAGCCTCGGTTGATAAAAGAAATGCATCTGCTACTTCAGCTTGTTTTTTCTCAAGATCAACCCCAACCTTGGCGAAGTCCATCAGAGCCTTCTTATGCTGTACTTCCTCGACAATTTCAGGAACATCGACAACCAATAGTTTTGAACCTTGCTTGAGGAGTTTACCCCCTGTTTCATAAACCGGCCCTTTAACCTTGGCGCCAATGTCCACCATTACTAATGCTGCATACCCAACCACCTTTGCATGAATCATGGCTTCTTCGTTGGCCCGCAAGGTTCCAGGTTGGCTGATGGTGTGCACTAGTTTTTGCTTCACCGGAGTCACCAACTTCACATCCACCTGCTTCATGGTGGTTGTTTTTTCATCCTTGATTGCAAATGGTTTATCTGCACAACCATTGGCGACAAGATAAACAAGACTCATTGCCAAGAAGCAAAGGTTTACTTTTTTAAACATGGTTAGTCTCTTTGTTGAGATTTTTATTTTCAGGGGCAAGCGAAACCTTGAAGCTGCAAGGGTTAGGGAAGAGTATGGCAAATGCAGGTGCAAGCATTAAAAGAGATGCAAACAATCCGCCTGCGATTCCACCCAAAACCGCACGGGCCAGTGCTGCGCTTTGCTCGCCTCCGCTAGTGTTCCCAAGTGCCATCGGTATCATGCCTGCTATCATTGCCAAGCCAGTCATTAAAATTGCACGAAAGCGTTGGGTCGCTGCAAGTGTTGCAGCATCATAACCAGAATGTGCCCCTTCGATCATGGCTTTCTGGGCGAAGCTGACAAGAAGGATGGCATTAGCGGTGGCGACGCCGATCGCCATGATGCTTCCCATGAACGATTGTAAATTAAGCGTGGTGTTGGTGAGTTTTAAGGTGATTGCAATACCAGTGAGAACAAAGGGTAAAGCCAGCATGGGGATTAAAGCAAGTCTGATTGATTGGAAATAAGCGAGCAGTATGAGGAAGATCGCAACGATCGAAAGGATAAGGCCTAGAGATAACCCGGAGAATAATTCCTTTAGGATAGAGATTTGTCCACGAACATCAACTTGGACTCCTGTGGGTGGTGTTCCTGCTTCTGCGAGTGCTGCATCGAGTAATTTTGAAGCATTGCCTAAATCTGTACCTACAACATTGGCGGTGATGCTGACCAACCTGCGCATATTGTAGCGATCGATTTCGCCCGCCATGGTTCCAGCTTTTACTTGCGCGACATCTCTTAGAAGCCTTTGTTCAGGGCCTTTTTGGCTGATAGGAATGGTTTCGATTTCCGTGGTTGAGTTCATGATGGCTTGGGGGATTTCAACTTGAACTTGGTATCCGATACCGTTGGCTGGATCGCGCCAGTAGTTGGGAGTGGTGAACCTTGAAGAAGAAGTAGCAGCTACCAGAGATTTAGAAACATCATCAGCATGCACGCCTGAAAGGGCAGCTCGTTCGCGATCGATTTTAACATCTACGGTGGGGTAATCGAGAGTCTGCCCGTAGCGGATATCTTTCAGTACTGCAATTTTTTCCATGGACTTCCGAATGGTATGGGCGAAGGCTCGGTTGTCTGCCATCTTTGGGCCGCTTACTACAACTTCAACAGGTGCAGCAGCTCCAAAGCTCATGACTTCGTTAACCACATCTGCAGCTTCAAAAGAAAGTTCAATCTTTGTTTTAGCCATGCGATCCTTGCTTGTGGGGTGATGCAATTCTTTCCAGCGTTCATCAGTCCAGCTTTCGAGATATGAAACCAGCCCATTGCGGATCAACGCTTTTAATTTTTCTCCTGAGATACTTTTGGGTTTGATGGCGATGCGCATAAGAGCTTCTTCGGGCCCACCCATCCATTGATAAACGCAGTTGATGGGATAACTTGGTGGAACCAGCCCCACATATCCAAGCGAGAGGGTAAGGTTCTCTTCGCCTATCTCTTTTTTAATCCAGCGCAGCGATTCTTGAACGATGGCTTCGGTTTCTTCGATGCGTGTTCCTGCGGGTGCACGGAGTCGGAATTGAACCTGCCCGTTATCCACAGGCGGGAAAAGATCGGTACCTGTTTGGGACCCTGCAGCCCATAGTAATCCTATTGCGAGTGCAAGGCCCAAGGGTAGAGAGATCCATCGCATTCCCGTTATCAAGCGGATGAGTGAGCCATAGGTGGAGTTATGTTTTTCATCGGAATGAAACTGGCCCTTGGGAATGAGCCAGATGGAAAGAACTGGTACAAGGGTGCTGGAAAGAATATAGGAAGCGATCATGGCAAAGCCCACCGCAAGTGCCATGGGCAGAAACAGGGCAAGTGCGGGCCCCTTGAGAAAAGCAGCGCTAAGGAATACACTAAGAACGCAAAGCATAGCAAGGAACCTAGGCACTGCGGTATCAGCGTTACCTCGCACGACCGCTTCCGCAATGGTGCCAAAGCGGGGAATTTGCGAATGAATATTTTCAACTTCGACGGTGGCTTCATCCACTAAGATTCCCACTGCAAGGGCCAAGCCGCCAAGAGTCATCAGGTTTAGTGAATAGCCACATGCAAAAAGCGAAAGAACTGCTGCGATGAGTGCGATTGGGATGTTTAAAACCACGACGATTACGCTGCGCCAATCTCTGAGGAAAAGCAGAACCATTAATCCAGTGAGGATTGCACCTAGCAGGGCTTCGAAGGCAACGCCTTCCAAAGCGGAAACAACCAGGGGGGATTGATCAAATTCAAAGCGCACTTTAATATCTTCGGGCAGAGCTGCTTGCATCTTTGGAATATTTTCGCGGATGGCCTGTACCACGGAGAGCGTGCTGGCATCTGCTCTTTTTGTTGCAAGGATGTATACCGCTCTTTTACCATTCACCAAGGCGTATCCTGTTGCAATATCGTTGGCATCTGCTATCGAACCTGCAACATCACGGATGAATATCTTCCTGTTCATATCAATGGGAATTGATCCTAATTCAGCAGGTTGCAGCACCATCGAGTTGACAGGCACCATGGGCATCTTTTCTTGAACTCGGATGGCGCCCGATGGACTGATGGCATTGCCATGCGATAAAGCATCAACTACATCTTCGGGTGAAAGTTTGTAGGAACGAAGTCGTTCAGGGAGAACGCTGATGACGACGGTGCGTTGGTTGCCCCCGAAAGGTGGTGGGGAGGAAACTCCTGGAATGTTTGCAAACATGGGGCGCACCTTGAAGAGCGCCTGATCTTGTATCTGCCCGATGGTTTTAGTTTCACTTGAAAGAACCAGATAGCCTACGGGAACACTACCTGTATCAAAGCGAATGATGAAAGGCGAAACGGTACCCGGAGGCATGAACGCTCTTGATCGATTAACCTGCCCCACGGTTTCAGCAAGTGCTTGTGCCATGTCGGTGCCGGGGTGGAAGTACAACTTCATTAAAGAAACGCCTTGTACATTTTTCGATTCCACATGGTGGATACCACCGATGTAGAGGAAGTGGTATTCGTAGTAGTTAGCAAGCAGGCCTTCCATCTGAGCGGGATCCATGCCGCCATAGGGTTGGCAAACATAAAGAACGGGAAGGTTCAAAGATGGAAAGATATCAATCTTGATGCGGGAAAGGGAAAGCAACCCTGCAAGAATAATACCAAGCACCATGACGCAAATGGTGACGGGTCTTCTGAGAGCAAAGTTAATCGGGTTCATGCATGGCTCTGATAGAAGGCATTACGGTGGAAGAGGGATAACTCGCTCAATTGTAGCAGAAGGGTAGGTGGGTTCCACGATGGAGATTTCTTTATCCGAAGGTTTGGGTTTTAAGACGACAGAATGGTCGCCCACTTGCTGGCCTGGATGGCCCAGTGCTCGATAAAGTCTGAACTGCGCCCTGTTATGTTCTGTAATGGCCTTGTAGTAATCTCTATAGGCTTGTTGCAGGCTTTGAATGGAGACAAGAACTTCCTGAGGACGGAAAACCAGGGTGATGGTATCGCCAATTCTTCGGGTTTGACTAAGCCCCTGAGCGTTTTTATCAGCGGTATCGAGTGCATACTGCAAGCCCTCTTCGGCATCTTTGATTCTTCGGGTGGTGCGAACGGTCTGGGCGTGTGCAGCAACAACATCTGCTGCAACCCTGTCTTGAACTTGATAAAGCTCAAGGGCAGCTGCATTGTTTTGGGCCTGTCTTTCGCGTTTAAGAGCTATGTTACCTATGCCAAAACTCTCCAGTTCCCAGAGTACTTGAAGATCCATGGAATTGCGCATGCCGAAGTCGGCCATGCTGCCGTTATTACCCCCGCCAAATAGCCCCGAAGAAAGAGTGCCTCCGGGGTTTGTAGCTGCGCCACGAAGCAGGATACTGGGAATGAGAGGGCGCATTTTTTCTTGTTGCAATCGGGCGATGCTAGCTTGAACCAAGGCTTGTTGTGAGGCGAGTTCGGGTCGCAATGTTAACCCGATGGGGATTAGTTCATCGATGGTTCTTGCGGGATCAATTAAATCAATTTTTAGATGAGGTGGTTCTTGGGGGGTTACGCGTAAGCCAGATTGTAAATGTAAAACCCTGATAAGCTCCGCACTTTGAACCTGCCAGGCTTCGTAAGCGTATTCAAGATCCTGTCTTCTGCGTGCAAGTTCCGCTCTTACTCTGCTTGCTTCAGCGGGTGGCGCCAATCCTGCGCTAAGTTGGCGAGTTTTCTCTGCAAGCTCTTCAGATCTTTTTACGGTGTCGAGTGCGCTTGCAACATCCCCCCTAGCTTCCTGTACTTTGAAATAGGATTCAGCAACGGTTAATAGGCTGTCGTTGATTGCAGCTTGTTTGTCTGCTTCACGCGACTTCACAATTTGTTTTGCTGCGAGGGGTTTGTAGATGGCATCGGAGAGTGCGAAAACTGCAGTGGGCCCCAATCCCACCATAAATGCGCTTTTGCTTGTGCCGAATACTTTGCCTTTGATGTCTTGGATCTGCCCATCGCTTCGTAGGTAATCGGTGCCGATGTTTAGTGTTGGCAGCCAAAGGGCCTTGGCACGCAATAAGTCGGCTTGGGCAGCGGTGATTCGTTCGCCTGCGATTGCGATATCAAGGGGGCGTGCGTTCGCAAGTTGCATTGCTACTGGGAGGTTGATTGGAAAAGAGGGTTCAACTTCATCAGTTTTATCAACTATTGAAAGTTTGGGAACGACCCCTTGAACGGGTGCGGGCATTTCTTGGGCTGGTACATCATCCAAGCAAATAAATACAAGAAACACCCCAACCAAGAGGGCGCTGATTCTTTGCATCAAGGAATTTTTACTGCCGTCAAAAATGGAACAATTCTCCCAGTGTATTATAACTACCTTTAATTCATCGGGTTTTTGGCTGATTAGCGTTACTTTTCGAAAGAAGGTAAAGAAAAACAGGGTTTAATGTTAAGCTGGGGGGAACAGGGTTATCTATTTTTATGGTGAGAACCCTTAAAAATGTTAAAATCAGCGGTTTTATCGGAACTCAGCCCTTTGGTTTAATGTCTAATAAATAGGTCAATCAATAACAGGAGAGAGATCATGCGCGTATTTTCCTTTGCGTTTTTCTTATTGTTCACGGGTGTTATTCTTGCAGAAGATGCCTTGGATCTTGTGAAGCAACTTAAGAACCCTGACAACGAAGAACGCCGTAAAGCTGCGCAAAAACTTTTTGAACTTAAGGAAGAAGCCAAGGTTGTAACCCCAGACATGATCGTTGCATTGAAAAGTGAAAAAGATTCGTATGTGAAACGGTTTTTAATCAAAGCACTTGGAGCTGCCAAGGCTGACCCAAAAACCGCAGTGCCAATTCTTGCAATGATGATCAAGGATGGTGATACAAAATTGGTTGAAGCAGCAATCGATAGCTTGGGAAATATGGGCTCAAAAGGTGTGGATCCCTTAATGAATTTTATCGCACCATCAAAGACAGCAGATCCAAAAAATAAGGGTAAGGATGAAAAAAAAGGTGGTCTTAAAGTGGACCCTTCAGGAGATCTTATAGGAAAGGCTGCCCAGTCGTTGGGTGAAATTGGTGCAGATGCAAAGCCCGCGGTACCAGCCCTGATAGGTGCATTGAAAAATGCGAATGCCAGAATTGATGCTGCTAACGCATTGGGAAGCATTGGGCCTGGTGCCAAGGAAGCGATCCCAAAGTTACAGGAAATCATTGAAGATAAGAATACCAAGCGCGATAAGAATTACGCGAAGGCTGTGAATGATGCGATGAAGAAAATCCAAGGTAATGAAACTGCGACGAAGAAAAAGAAGAAGTAATAGTTACTTGGATTTCAGATCGAAGTTAAATTCATTCGACCCTGCTTTAAGCTCTGCTTTTAGTGGGGTCTGTTCTTTACTACTGTATGTGAGGGGCGTGATGCGGGTGGGCATGGGGACATTGCCTGGGCCTTTGGCTATGCTCACCTCGTTGGCGATGATTACGACCTTATAATTGCCTGGCAAGGTTTTGGCTTCTGCGCCTATCTTGTACGAACCATCTGGGTTGATGCGGGTTGTGGATACAATCATGCCTTCTGCCTGATGAAACCCTATATCGCCTTTATCAAGGACAATGCCTTCAAGGGTAACTTTTCCTGAGACTGTGGATACATTTCCGCCACAGCCACATAGACCAAATGTTAAAGCAATAAAAGATAAATAAAGCAAGGCTTTCATCAATAGTATTCCTGATAAATCAAGTTTGATTAATAGTTGGGTATGACTTCGCCAATGTTTTTGGTGCTAAGAGGTTTATAGACATTGGTGTAATCGATATCGTTGGTGAGAAACTTGATGCTCCCATCAGCAAAGGCAAAATTGGCGCCTCCTGAATGTTTGCTACGAAAAGAGATGACATTCCACCAATCGCCTGGTGTAGAAGGCTTGGGTACATAATTAAGAGGAGCGTGAGTGCTTGCGTAATCGCCATTGGCATAAAACGCTGCGGAATGGTAATTTTCAATAGGGGTGTCTTCCCCAATCATCATGGTGTTGCTGGTGCCATCCTTGATTTGGTCCAACGTTACAGGCCCTTGAAAACTATTGCGGAAGAAAATTCCCGGGCATGGATTACTACCATGGCAATCAGGTTCCCTACCTTGATGAATGCTAGAACCGCCCCCCATGCGGTTATCTCCCATTGAACCTTTGTAATTGGTGAGAGTTACCTTGATTGGGTCCATTTGTGCCATTTTGGTTTCAACAGGTGAACCGGGAAGTGCAGAGCCATCAGATGGGCAATAAAGCATTTTTACTGGTGAGGCGATTGCGTTTCTGCAAGCTGGGTTGAGTAGCCCACCGCCTGCAAACATAGATCCTGATTCGTAAGGAATGATCTGATTGTAAACGGATTCTTGTTCCAGATAGGGAAGGGTTCGAAATATCCAGCCAAAACCATTGTTATTATTTACCCAGGGAGAGCTGCTCATTGGGAAAGCCTGAAAAGTGGAAATATAATTGTGCACGCCCAATGCCAATTGCTTTAGGTTATTCTGGCATTGCATCTTGGCTGCAGCTTCCCGAACCTTTTGAACGGCTGGCAGCAGAAGACCTATCAAAATTGCAATGATTGCAATCACCACTAAAAGCTCAATTAGGGTGAAACCCTTGGTTGTATTTTTATAAGACGTGGCAAGCATGATATGCCTCTAAATAGATTGAATTGTAATTCTTAGTCTCAAGTATATCTAAGATTAGGCAGGGCGGGCAATGAAAATCGCTGAAATTAAGGTGCCCCTTCAAATGTTGTATTAGCCTGCATGTATCGCTCATTAAACCCAGAGTGTTTCAGTTATCGGTGGCGAAATGTGTAATTCTGCCATTTTTAATGACTGGGGTGCGAAACTGATTTTTTATTACGTGTGATAATTCTCAAAGAAAAACGATAGAAGATCTGATACCTTTATCTAATGTGAATAAAGCCTTTGGTTTAAAGAAAAAGTTCTGGATTAAGAGAGGGTTTGTAATTATGCAGCGAGCATATATTAGGTTGCTATTAGGCGTGGTTGGAATTACTGCAGGATTTGTTTTTGCACAAGCACCTAAGCAGGTTATCCCGCATGCCCAAAAATCCATGCCCAATCCAGCCTACACTCCCGAAGAAGCTATAAAGCACATGAAAATGCCCGAAGGCTTTACCGTCGAAGTGGTTGCATGCGAACCCGACTTGGTAAATCCTGTAGCTTTTACCATTGATGAAAAAGGCCGTTTCTGGGTCGTTGAATCGCTCGAATACCCCCGCCTAGAACCAGGCAAAGGCAGAGATCGAGTTAAAATTTTAGAAGATACCAACAACGATGGCAAAATCGATAAGGTTACCATCTTTGCTGAAGGCCTTAATATTCCGTCAGGAATTGCAGTGGGCCATGGTGGTGTTTGGATCGCTAACTCCCCAGATCTTCTTTTGCTTCAAGATACCGATAACGATGGCAAGGCTGATAAGAGCGAAGTTATTGTTACTGGCTTTGGCAGAGAGGATACGCATGAGCTTCCTAATTCCCTTACCTGGGGCCCAGATGGTTGGCTTTATGGGTTCAATGGTGTTTTCAATCGCAGCAAAATCAAACACCAAGGCAAAGAGCATAACTTCACTTGTGCGCTTTTTCGTATTCACCCCAAAACACGGGAGTTCGAACTTTTTGCGGAAGGTGTCAGCAACCCTTGGGGCGTTGCATTCGATAAGGATGGTTCTGCGTTTGCAAGTGCTTGTGTGATCGATCATCTTTGGCATCTTGCTGAAAGTGGTTACTATCACAGGCAAGCTGGGGTTTACCCCCCTTTCACTTGGAAGTTGAATTCCATCGTCAAGCATAAACATCAGATGGCGGCTTATTGCGGTCTTACTTACTTTGATTCTGAAGCTTATCCGGAAGAATATCGGGAAGTGCTTTACATGGGCAACATCCATGGCGGTTGTATCAATGCTGATAAGTTGGAACGCCAAGGGTCTTCCTATTTTGCAACTCCGCGTAATGATTTGCTTACTGCTAACGATGCGTGGTTTATGCCAGTGGGTCAGAAAACTGGTCCGGATGGCTGCCTTTATATTCTTGATTGGTATGATCGTTATCATTGTTATCAGGATGCACGAAGAGACCCTGCAGGAATTGATCGTGAGCGGGGGCGCCTTTATCGACTTCGTTATAAGGAAACCCCGAGGGCACCCAAGTTTGATCTTGCATCAGATTCGGATGAAGTGCTTCTCAAGCATTTGGGTAATCCAAATATTTATTTCCGAGAGAATGCGCAGAGGCTTTTGATCGAAAGGCTTAGCAATGCAAAAAGCCCAGGTATCAGACCTAAAATTGAAGCGATTGTGCTTGATGATAAAGCCAATCATAAGGCACGCATGCACGCCCTATGGGTGCTTGTAAGCAGTGGCCCGCTTCCCGAAGTGTTTCATTTACAACTTCTTTCTAATGCAGATCCTCTTTTGCGTTCGTGGGGTATTCGCTCTGCAGGAAATACCCATCAGGTTAGTCAGGAAATTCGCACCAAGCTTAAAGGCATGGCAAACGATGCTTCAAAAGATGTGCTATTGCAACTTGCAATTGCAGCTAAGAAAATCACCGCACTTGATGCGCCCAAAGTTTTATCTGATGTGCTTGCTAATGCTGATAAAGATATGGTGATCGCCTCCATCGTTTGGCAAAATCTTCAGCCTTTGCTTGATACTTCCAATGTTGCAGAAACTTTTCTGAAGGCGGCAGAGGCCAACCCTAGTTCGCAGGCGGAAGCAGCACTTCTCGGGAAGTTTGCTGAAAGAATACTTGCAGGTAAGGTGAATCCTGAAATCAACATTGCCCTTCTTTCCCTTCTGATAAAAGATGATCATCAAGAATCTGCAAAGCAAGTGATCCTGATGTTATCTGGAAAGTTGCAATCAGGCGATCTTAAGGGGAAGGATCTTGAAACCTTGCGCTCTGGATTAACCCCTGATCTTGGAAAAGCCTCTTCGTGGATTGAAACCAAAATTCTTAAAGCTTCTTGGAATGATGCTGAGGCGCTTGGTGAAATTACCAAGGTGCTGGAAAATGCAAAAGCAGATGAACCTTCTCGAATCATGGCTTTCGATGCCTTGGTTGCAATCAATCCCGCGAATGCTTTGAATACCGCAAAGGTTATCATCACCGATAAAAAAACTTCCATTGGGTTAAGAGGAAACATGATTTCTGCATTGGGTAAGTTGCAAGACCCTGCAATTGCAGATATGGTAATTGCGCTTTACCCTGCCCTTGATCCCAATGTTCAGCCCCGTGCAATTGAACTGCTTTCGCAGCGAAATACTTGGTCGAATAAACTTCTTGATGCGATGGCTGCCAAAAAAATCCCGACTACCGCAATGGGAACCAATCAGGCTCGAAAGATGATGGCTGACAAAGACCCTTTATTGAAAAAGAAAGTGCTCGCTGTTTGGGGTACGGTGCGCGAAGGCCGTGATCCTGCTCGCGACAGCATCCTTGCAAACATGCGGAGTCACATTATTGCTAACCCGGGCGATCCCAAAGCGGGCAGACTTGTCTTCAACAAGGTTTGTGGCCAATGCCATAAAATGCATGGCGAAGGGCAGGAAGTGGGCCCCGATATTACTCTTAATGGCAGAGCTAATTTCGAACAGCTACTTTCTAATGTGTTTGATCCTAGCTTGGTGATTGGTGCTGATTACCAAGCAACATCCGTAGTCACCAGTAAGGGCCGGTTGCTTACTGGATTAATGGTGGAAGATAGCACCACTAAAATTTCTCTTAAGGTGCAGGGTGGTAAAGTAGAAGTTATCCCGCGCGCTGAAGTTGAGGAAGTTAGCCGTAGTAAGAACAGCCTCATGCCTGAAGGTTTGGAAAAGCAAATCAGCCCCAAAGAGATGGCTGATCTGTTCGGGTATCTTATTCTGGACAAGCCTCCGGAAGATCCGAAAGCTAAAAAGATCCCAGGCGCTCCGTAATGTTAGTTTGATTTATTCTTGTCTATTAAAAAAGGAAACCTATTTGTGCCATTGAAAATTTCCGCATTTCCCAAATGCTATCTTGATACGATTGCAGGCACTCGTGACATGACTGTTTTTCAATGGATTGAGATGGCGAAGAACCTCGATGCAGATGGCCTTGAGATGTATGATGGTTTTTTTACCAGCCTTGATAATGATTATATTGATAAGGTTGCAAACGCAATTCATGATGCTGGGTTTGCAATGCCCATGCTTTGTTGTTCGCCTGATTTTACGCACCCCGATGCCAATGTTCGTAAGCAGATGATTGATACGCATATTAAAAAGATTGAGGTGACTCGTAGGTTGGGTGGTAAGGGTGCAGTTTGCAGGGTTCTTAGTGGCCAGCGTTTTCCCGAGGTTTCGCGTGCGCAGGGGCTTGCTTGGGCTGCTGATTGTATTAAGGCTCTTCTTCCGGTAGCTCGTGAAAACGGCATCATTCTTGGTTTGGAAAATCATTACAAGGATGGTTTTTGGAAGTATCCCGAATTTGCCCAGAAGATGGATGTCTTCCTTGATCTTGTTAATTCCATCGAAGATAGAGAGAACTTTGGCGTGCAGTTTGATCCCTCCAACGCCATCGTTGCTGGGGATGATCCGGTTGAACTCTTACGCCATGTTGCTTCGAGGGTTGTCAGTATGCATGCATCTGATCGTTATCTTGAAGCTGGTGCCAACATTGATGAACTAAGGCAATCTGATGGTACGCTCGGATATTCATCGAAGTTAAAGCATGGGGTTACAGGTAAGGGCTTAAATGATTTTGACACCATCTTCCGTATACTTAAAGAAAACAACTATCAGGGATGGGTTAGTATTGAGGATGGCATGAATGGCATGGAAGAGATGGCGGAGTCGCTTGCTTTCCTTCGTATGATGAGTCAGAAGTATTTTTCTTAATAAGGTTCGTTGATGAAAAAAACAAGAGTCGCCTTGGTTGGGTGTGGCAAAGTTGGTGGCTTACATTGCAAAGCGGTTGCTCAGATTCCCGAGGCAGAATTTATTGCTGTTTGTGATGCTGATTCTTCCCGTGCATCTAAGTTTGCGATAGAACATAAAGCCCAGGCTTTTACAACTATCGAAGAGATGATTCTTAAAACCAAGCCTGATGTTTTACTGATTGCTACCCCCCACCCTTTGCATCGCCAACCAACTGTTGCTGCTTTAAATGCAGGCGTTCATGTGCTTGTAGAAAAGCCCATGGCGGCATCTATTGAAGATTGCGATGCCATGATAGCTGCTGCAAAAAGCAGTGGCGCAACTTTGGGTGTGATCAGTCAGCGCAGGTTTTTTGAACCTGTGCTTCGCATGAAACATGCAATTGATGCGGGGAAGATTGGCAAACCTCTTCTTGGTTTCTTCCTGATGTATTCTTGGCGTAGTTTGGAATATTACAGCTCTGATCCATGGCGTGGGAAATGGAGTACCGAGGGCGGCGGCGTGCTTGTCAATCAATCGCCTCACCAACTTGATATCCTTCGCTGGCTCATGGGCCCAATCGCTGAAGTTCAGGGCTATTTCCAAAACCTCAATCATCCGGGGGTTGAAGTTGAAGATACCGCAGTGGCTTCACTCCGCTTTGTTAATGGTGGGTTGGGAAGTATTCTTGCAAGTGTTTCCCAGAAGCCTGGAATTCACACCAAGGTACATGTTCATGGTTCGAACGGTGCATCTGTTGGGGTTGAAACCGATCGGGGCGCTACCTTTATTGCAGGCATGACGAGTATTCCTGAACCTCCTCTTAATGATATTTGGACAATTCCGGGTGAAGAAAAATTGCTCGAAGGGTTCCAGCAGGAAGATCGCAACGCATTCACCAAGATTGATGCCACGGTTCATTATCATGCCTTGCAAATAAGAGAATTCGTGCAGGCTATTCGAGAACACAAACAACCCATGGTTTCTGCAGAAGATGGCAGAGCCACGGTTGAACTTTTCACCGCTATTTATCAATCCAGCAAAACAGGCACAGCAATCAAGCTACCCTTGTAAGAAAGAGCATTTATGAAAAAGATAGTAATGTTGATTGTCTTATTATGGCTTGGCTTTTCTGCAAATCTTCAGGCGCAGAAGCCTAATGTGCTTTTCATCCTTTGCGATGATCTTCGCTGGGATAGCCTAGGTTGTACAGGGCACCCTCACATCAAGACCCCATCGATCGATAAGCTTGCAGCTAGCGGTGTGAATTTTAAAAATACTTTCTGCACGACTTCCCTTTGCTCTCCTAGTAGGGCTTCCATACTTTCAGGTAAATATGCTCACGCTCATACCGTTGTAAATAATTTCACCGAGTACCCTGAAAACCTTAAGAATTTCCCCGGTGTGCTTCATGACTCCGGATACCAGACTGCTTATTTCGGGAAATGGCACATGGGTGAAGAAAATGATAACCCACGGCCTGGCTTTGACACTTTCATTACTCACAAAGGCCAAGGGAAATACTTCGATACCGAATTTAATATTGCGGGCAATCGTAAAGTTGTTCCTGGCTATTACACTAATGTCGTTACCAATATGGCTTCTGAATGGATTGATAAAACTGATAAAAACAAACCTTGGCTTTGCATGATTGGGCACAAAGCGCCCCATAGCTTTTATTTTCCTGAACCGAAGTATGCTCATTCCTTTGATAAGGTTGATGTACCCTACCCTGATACTGCTTTCAAGCTTGCGGATAAACCTGAATGGATTAAGCAAAGGTTAAATACATGGCATGGGATATATGGCCCTTTGTTTGATTATCGTAAAAAATTCCCTGATGCAAGCCCTGAAGCAGTCAAGGATTTTGCAGCTATGATCCGTAGTTACTGGGGTACGATTCTTTCTGTGGATTACAGCGTTGGCTTGTTAGTCAAAGAACTTGAAAAAAGAGGAGAGCTTGATCGCACTATTATTGTTTTCATGGGGGATAACGGTTTGCTGAATGGCGAACATGGCATGGTTGACAAACGCACCATGCATGAACCTTCCATTCGCATTCCTTTGATAGTTCGCTATCCAAAGCTGTCTGATACGAAGGCCCCAAAGAAAATTGATAATCTTGTTCTAACTGTAGATATGGCTCCTAGTCTCCTCGAACTTTGTGACGCCCCGAAGTTAGAAAACATTCATGGCAAATCGTGGGTTAAGATGGTTCAGGGGGATGACCCTAATTGGCGCAAATCATTCCTCTACCATTACAACTACGAAAAACAATTTCCCTACACTCCCAATGTGCGTGGTGTGAGAACGGATGAGTGGAAGTTTATTCATTACCCTCATGGCGATGATAAGCCTGACCGTCATCTTGCGGAGCTTTACAACATTAAGAATGATCCCGAAGAGCGTGTGAATCTAATCAAGGATGCAAAATACTCTGAAAAAATAACAGAGTTAAAAAGTGAGTTGGGGAAGTTGAAACTGGAACTGGGCCTTGAAAAAGATGCAATGCCCTTGGATCTGGGAATTGGAACTGCGTTACCCGATGCGAAAATTCGTTAATTAAAAGGACATTCCATGAAAAAGATGAATCGAAGAAACATGATCCAAGTAACCCTAGCAGCAGGAACAACCACTGCAATTCTATCGCAAGCACAGGGTGCAGATAATAAACGCAAAGGGAATATCAGGCATAGTGCGTGTTCGTGGTGCTTTATGAGCAGTGGCGATAAATGGACCTTGGATGAATTATGTGTGAACGCCAAGGAAGTTGGATGTACCTCCATAGAGTTGTTACGACCTGCGCAGTTTGCAACGGTGAAGAAGCATGGCTTGGAAATTGCGATTGCCTCTAATGGAGCACCTGGTGGTTTCAAAAAGGGTTTCAACAACCCCGCATATCGTGAAGAACTTTTAAAATACACCCGTGAAACCATCGATGCTTGTGCAGAGTTTAAGGTACCCACGGTGATTGGTTTTGTCGGTTTCAAATACACCAATGCAGATGATCCGAAGAGTGCGGTGATTTCTCTTGATGATGCGGAAAAAAATTGCATTGAAGGCTTGAAGCAAATTGCTGGTCATGCGGAAAAAAATGGTGTCACTGTTGCCGTTGAACATCTTAACACCAGGGATGGTTCACACCCTATGAAGGGCCATCCGGGTTATCAGGGCGATGATCTAGATTGGCTTGCCAAGGTTGTGCGTAAAGTGGGGTCTCCCAATATCAAAATCCTTTTCGATATTTATCATGTGCAGATCATGCATGGTGATGTGATTCGTAGAATTGGCGAGTATAAGGATATCATCGCCCACATTCATACTGCTGGAAATCCTGGTAGGAATGAACTCGATGCCAACCAAGAAATTCAGTATCAACCCATCATGAAGAAGTTGGTGGAAGTAGGCTACAAGGGCTTTGTCGGCCACGAATTCATCCCCACCCGTAATGCGAAAGAAAGCTTGAAGCAAGCAGTTGATGTTTGTGATGTGTAACGCCTTTATTTAAAGCATGTCAAATTGGGTAAACATTTCGAAAGCCTGAATAGTTAAGATGGGTTGGATGTTCTTATTAATCCAAGCAATTGGGTCATGAGGTTCATGCCGACTTATCCGTTTTAGTAATTTTTTCCCCTCATTTCGTTCGATAAGCGTAGTAAGTGTGTAATTCATACCGGAAGTAAAATTCTGGGATAAAGTGAAAATAACTATGCGAATTAAAATGTTTAACCGAATAACTGCTCGACTTTTATTAACGGGTGTTTCCCTTTTAGGCACAGTGCTAATGGCACAGGAAAGTTCTTATCAGAAAACAACAAAACAGTTAGGACTGGATGATTCTGGTAAGGGAGAGATTTTTTCAGGGCCCAAGGAAGCCAACACAAAGGCACCAACTGAATTTAAAAAGGTGGATATTCAGGAAAATGATTTTCCGTTGCCCATCAACTTTGCATCTGCTATGCAACTTTCAGATGCAAGGCCATTGATTATCGATGCTGCCAAGGCTGCTGAGATGGTTGCAGCGGCACAACTTCAAAGGGCCAATGTTTTGTGGCTGCCAAATATTTATGCTGGTATTGATTACTTCCGCCATGATGGGCAGTATCCTTCCCCCTCACCCCCAGGCCAGATATCAAACAGCAGGCAGGCATTTACTGCTGGCCCTGGTCTTTCAGCAATTTTTGCAACCACGGATGCCATTTATGAACCACTCTCTGCCAGGCAGATTTTGAAAGCCAAGCAGTATGAAATCCAAGCTGCCAAGAATGATGCCCTGATGGAAGTAGCGGTGGCTTATTTTAATGTACAGCAGTCGCGTGGAAGGTTGGCGGGTGCGATAGATACTGTGACCAAAGGGAAAGAGCTTGTTAGAAAAACTGAAGTATTAAGCAAAGGGTTGGCTGCGCCCGTGGAAATAGATCGTTCACGAACTTTGCTTGCAGAACTCGAAGAAAATGCAGTACAGGCGCGTAATGAGTGGAAGGTTGCAAGTGCAGAACTTGCCAGGCTGCTAAGATTAAATCCGATGGCGCAAGTAGTACCTGTTGAGCCTCCGCATTTGGCGTTGATGCTAATATCACCAAGTCAGCCTGTGGATGGTTTGATTTCATTAGGTCTTACCAGCAGGCCAGAATTAAGTTCGAATCAGGCGTTGGTACAAGCGACGATAGTAAAGCTTAAGCAGGAAAAGATGCGCCCTTTCATACCCAGCCTTTTATTGCAGGGTAATAGCGGTGCTAACGGAAACAGTGCGCCACTTCTTGGGGGTGTAACGTCAGCAGGTGTGAATGGGCAGTTCACCGGTGGAAGCCGCTTTGATATGAATGCTTCGGTATTATGGGAATTGAAAAACTTTGGGCTTGGCAACCGCGCTCTTATCAAAGACCGGGAAGGACACAGACAACAAGCCTTGGTTGATTTGTTTATGATCCAAGATCGTGTTGCAGCAGAAGTTGCCCAATCACAATCGCAGTTAAGTTCGGCTTCAGACAGAATCTCATTTGCAGATGCTGGCCTTAAAAATGCCCTCATCAGTTATGATGGGAATCTCAAGGGTATGAGCGAAACAACTAGGTTTGGCGATGTTCTTATGTTGGTGAACAGGCCGCAGGAAGTTGTCGCAGCATTGCAACAGTTGGATAATGCCTATAGGAATTACTTTAAATCGGTTCAGGATTACAACAGGTCACAATTTAAATTATTCAGGTCGGTTGGTTTTCCCGCAGAAGTGTTG
This sequence comes from Gemmataceae bacterium, assembly GCA_044337875.1. GTDB lineage: Bacteria > Planctomycetota > Planctomycetia > Gemmatales > Gemmataceae > UBA969. Next base: position 56,253 of record JBIIMS010000007.1, on the reverse strand, counting down.
GCGATTCAGAAAACTGCAGGGCAGCAAATCGATGTGGATACCAGCAGACCATTTGATCTGCCGCCTGTAACAGGGATTCCTTATGCGAATATGAGTTACAACACATCAAGTGCGCCCTTGCCTCCCAAAAACTAGAAGGCAGGACGTGTAAAAGTTACTTGGACTTGGAAGCCTCCTTGGTGGGGGCTTTTTTGTTTTCTTCGGGTTTTGCACTTTCGCTGACTTTAACATTTACATCATTATCGAGTTCATCGAGATCACCTTTGATGAAAGCTTCATCACCCTTTGGCTTTTCCCAACTATCCCCGTTTTTCACAAGTAGAAGCTCTTGCCAAACACCATCGCTTGCACCAAGTTTTAAACCGAGTTGAATGCACTTGCCATCTTTTAGGATGTAGGCAACAGGAAGGTCGCCCCGCTTGGTGATACAAACAGTTGGAATGGCCAGGACATTATTGCGTTCAATTTTCACATAGCCATAGGCATACATCCCGGGAAGCAATTTGGCATCTGGGTTGGGCAGATCTATTTCAGCACGAAGAGTTCGACTTCGAACATTCAAAGCCCAAGAGGTGCGGGTGACCTTGGCATCGATTCGCATATCGTTAAAAGCCTGCACTCGAACTTCAGCATTGGTTCCAATGTTTACAAAATTGGCATCCCCTTCAGGGACATCAACAAAAATACGAACGATATCGGTTCGGGCGATTGCAAAAATGGGAGACCCTTTGGAAGAGGATTGATCAGGGCTCATAATCCTAGCAGTTTGATCGCCTGTTGCTGCTGTCACAAAGTCGCCTGTGTTGGCGTTTCGAAGAACCACAATACCATCATAGGGGGATGGTAACGTGATATACCCAACAAGTGCTGCCAGCCTTTTTTCATCTGCTTCTGCAACCTTGACGGTGGCTTTTGCTGCAAATACATCAACTTTAGCCTTGGCAAGATTTGCATCACATGCAACCCGTTCGGCATCTGCAACCATTACCTGGGCAAGTGATGCATCGCGTGCAGATTCATAAGAACGAAGCTGCTTTGTGGATTCATCTAAAATTTGTTGATCGACCACACGCTGTGCCACCAAGCCTGTAAGGCGTTTTACTTCAGATTGCCAGCGCACAACATCTGCATCGAATTTTCCAACATCGGCTTTGGCTTTGGTAACCTTGGCGATGGCAGCTTTAAGAGTACCATCAGCAGAATCAACAAGCCTTTCAGCTTGCTCCACTAGTACTTTGTCCAAAACAACTGTGGCTTGTTTGAAGCCATACTCTTCGACTAATTCAGGGACAAAGAGTGTAGCAAGAACCTGATTTTTTTTAACTTTGTCGCCAATATCGACATTCCATTTTTCGATAAAGCCCGGGATCTTAGAAAAGATCGAGGTTTGCTCATACGCTTCGACAAAGCCTGGCTGTCCTACGGTTCTTAAAATGTTGCGTGTCTCTGCCTTGACCAAAGTAACTTCGGGCATGTTGGGGCTGGGTTTGGCATGCTCGGTTTCTTTGCTGCAACCCGCAAACGAAAGAGTACTCAAACCTAGAATAGTTAAAGTCAGGGTTTTCGATATAAATATAGGGGTCATGCTAACTCCGTGCCAGTAGGTAGTTTGTCTGTAGATTTGTTTTCAGGGTGCAAAGGTTCGTGTTTATCGCCACCATCGAACTTGGTGCCTTCGGGATCATCAGGATCAATGGAAACTGAGATCGGCTTTCTACTGCCAAGCAATATGGAAAAGACCGCTGGTAAAACTAAAAGAGTACAAGCGGTAGAGGCGAGTAGCCCGCCGATAACCGCACGACCTAAGGGTGCTTGCATTTGTGAGCCTTCTTCCAATGCCAACGCCATTGGAAGCATACCTGTGGTCATTGCACAAGCGGTCATGATGATGGGCCTAAGCCTACCAGCAGCCCCTTGTACTGCAGCTTCCGTAACAGTTAAGCCATCTTTCCAGCGGTCGTTCATGAAGGTGATCATCATCACGGAGTTGGATACTGAAACCCCGATGCACATGATCGAACCCATGAAAGATTCAATGTTAAGAGTAGTTTTGGTAAGCACTAATGCGGTTACTACGCCGGTTATAACGCCGGGCACTGCACCAATCGAAGTTAATGCCAACCTTGGAGATTGGAAGTAAGCGGTGAGCATAACCAGAATCACGCAAACAGCGATTGAAAGCCCGATGCCTAGGGAGGTGAACATTTGGTTCATGGTGCCAGTCTGGCCTCGGGTATCAATCAGAACACCTGCGGGCGGAGCACCTGCATCTTTCACTGCTTGTTGCACTAATCTTGAAGCGGTGCCTAGATCTACATCTTCAACATTCGCAGAGATGCTGATATATCGCTGGGATGAAATACGATCGATCTGGCCAGGAGTGTTTCCTACTTTAACATTTGCAACATCACGAACCATGAGTGTGACATCGTTGGTAATTTGAGAGAGTGGTAGAGTTTCTACATCAAGTGGAGAAACCATGCGTTGGGTGGGAACTAAAACTTCGACTTGGTAATCGAAGCCTGTTTTTGGGTTTTGCCAGTAGTTAAGGGCAATGTATCTACTGGAGTTGGTACCAACGAGAACGGAGTTACCAACCTGCTGGACATTGACGCCACTAAGCCCAGCTTTTTCGCGATCGATGTTCACATCAACAGTAGGGTAATCAAGAGATTGTTGGAATTGGACATCGCGAAGGCAGGAGATAGCCTTCATTTTTTCACGCACCTTCATTGCATGGGCCCGCACATTAGGCAGGCTGTTTCCGTAGACGACAATTTCGAGAGGGGTGGGTGAACCAAAGCTCATCACATTGGAAACCATGTCACCCGGTTCAAAACCAAAAGTAAGGTTGGTGCAGTTTCTCTTAGCCTCATCAGGTGGAACCCCTTTGGATTCCATGACTTTAGCCATCCAAGTGGAAATTTCGATGGGGAGCATCTTGCGCATCTTTTCACGGAAAGCAGCTAATTCTATGCCACTGCCTTCTTTGAATGCCATGCGTAAAATACCATCGTCCGGTCCGCGCATCATCGTGATCATCAGGTTCAAGCCATAGACAGGTGCGATTTGGCCCGCATATCCAATGCTGATATCGATTTTATCTTGGCCTACTTCGCGTTCGATGATTTCCAGTATTTTCTGGCCCATCATGCGTGTGATTTCAAAGTTGGTTCCTGGAGGAGGCCTGAAGCGCAATACAAACTGCCCGGAATCAATTTTTGGGAATAACTCCTGCCCCAACATCGAGCCAAAAAATGTTAAGCAGACCCCTGCAAGGCCTATGTACGAGGGCACTACTATCCATTTCAGTTTTACTATATAGTGCACCAAACCTTCATATGCTTTTTCTACTCGTTCAAACAAACTGAGTTTATCGGTTTTGTGTTCGTGGTGGTTTTCCTTCAATAACCAAACCGCCATGACCGGCACAAATGTACTTGAAAGAAGGTAAGATGAAATCATCGCAAACCCTACCGCAAGGGCCAAAGGCATAAACAACGCCTTCAATGGGTCATCCATGATGAAAGCTGGAATAAAGACCGAAAGAATACAAAAGAGAGCAAGTAAACGGGCAACCGCAGTGATATCATTACCTCGCCTAACCGCACGCGCTAGCGATATCTTGCCACGCATTTGAGCATGAATGTTTTCAATTTCCACCGTTGCTTCATCAACAAGAATACCGATTGCAAGTGCCAATCCACCCAGCGACATAATATTGATGCTGTTGCCTGTAATGTATAATCCAAACAACGAACCCATCAGGGCGAGCGGAATATTACATACCACCACGATTACGCTGCGCAAATCTCCGAGAAACAGCAGGATCATCAATCCGGTGAGGCCCGCACCAATCAAGCCTTCTGTTCCCACGCTTTTTATAGCAGTCACCACCGTTGGCGATTCATCAAACTCAAAACTGATTTTAACATCCTCAGGTAACACTGATCTAAAGAATGGCATCGCATCAGCAATATTCTTTACCACGGTAAGAGTCGAAGCGGTGTCTTTCTTAATGATTGGCAGATAGACGGATTTCTTCCCATCAACCAGGGCATAACCGTAATTTACATCGGTGGCATCTGTAATGGTTGCAACATCCCTGATGTAAACATTCATTCCCATTCGAAGTGGGATATCACCTAAATCTTGGATGTCGGTAACCAAGGCGTTGGTAGGGACTAAAGGCATTTGGTCGCGGATATAAATATTGCCCGCAGGAATGACCACATTCCCATTCATGATTGCTTTCACCACATCTTGTGGCGAGAGGTTATAGGTTCTTAGCTTATCTGGATTGGCATTTACGAGAATGGATCGGGCATTGGGGCCGAAGGGTGGGGTACCAATTGTTCCGGGCACATTCTTCTGTACAAGGGGTCGGATGAAATTTTGTGCCAAGTCACCCACCATGCCAAGAGGCGTCTTCTCGCTTTTTAGTACGAGATATCCAACCGGCACGCACCCCGCATCCATACGCATGATCAAAGGGGGGAGAGTTCCAATGGGCATTTGCGACATTGCACGAAATGACATCGCAGAGACTTGGGCCATTGCAAGGCCCATATCGGTTCCTGGAAAAAACGAAAGCTTCACCAGCGCACATTGCTGGATCGAATGGGATTCAATCGCAGAAACACCATCCACATACTGAAAGTAGAGTTCAAATTGATTGACGATTAACCCTTCCATTTGGTAGGGGCTCATACCGCCATATTGCAAGTAGACATAAATTCTGGGGAGATTAAGAGGGGGGAAGATATCCACTCGCATTTTGGTGAGGGCTAGTGATCCTCCACCGATGAGCGCCACGACGATCATCATCATCGTTATCGGATGACGCAAAGCAAATACAATTGGATTCATCTAGCATACTCTAAAAGTTTTATAGAATTTAATGGAAGAATATTTGTGTTAGTATAACGAATAATAAGTCAATTAGTACTTGGTAAATTAATATTTTTAATGAGACTATCGTTTAATAATTCTACTCAGATAATGATTGGAACGAATATAGCGATTATGCAGAAAAGGGTTGTTCTTTGCCTTAATATTGGGTTTAGTAATCGTTACGGGGGCCTTCGCAACTTCCTTTTCGTAAAAAGGGTGGATTTAATAATGAGCATTAGCAAACCAACAAAAATATGGAGCACGAAGGATATCGATAAGATGCTGGCTTTGTTGCCAATCATTGAGGCTGAAGGTTTAAAAGCAGCGAGCTGGCCTAAGAGGGAACCGGTTGAAGTGAATGGGGAACTCATTCAACATGTACCCTATCCGGAGTATCATTCGGTGGTTGATCAATTCTTGGGTTTTTGTTATAAGACAAGCTGCTTTATCGAGCCCTATAAAGTGCTGCCTGAAGATTCTACGGGAACCAAACCAGATACAAGCACCTTACATGTGTTGCAAAATGCGAGCGATATATCCCATGCAACTGTGGACCAGATCAGGCGCTATTTTGTCCTATGCGCCCATTTCGAGCGTTTCTGCGAAGGGGCCATTGAAGCACACATTGAAAATGGACTTATACCTGCTGCATTACGCCAATTGCGCCGACTTCGGGATTCCATGTGATCCAATTCCTTTCTAAATTCCCACACAAATACAATAATAAAGATGGCATGAGTATAGTAATAGGGAATAGATTTGTTAAGTTGGTAGATGTGGTGTGTATCGTTGGCGACCATTTCTACCAGATCATGCAGGAGCAAAAGGCGCCCCTCGATTCTTATATCTGTGAAACTTGAAATGGTTATTTAGGTGAATCTTAGGAGTCTTGCTCATGGGTACTAGAAAACCGAATAACTCCAAGGATCAAGGACGGCGGGTATTGGGCCGTTCAATTGCGCGGGCATCTTTCCCAGTCCCGCCTTCAGTCGATGAGTTGACAACAGGCTACCCTATTCTTCTCGAAGAATTGAAGAATCGGATTGGCACCGAACGGGTTCGAGCCATTTTTGCCGCCAATGCTTCAATGTTGCTTCTTTACTGGGATATCGGGCATGCGATTCTTATTCGACAGGCAAATGAAGGTTGGGGTGCCAAAGTCATTGATCGGCTTTCTACTGATCTTCGCAATGCTTTTCCTGATATGTGTGGATTATCTGCAAGAAACCTCAAATATATGAGGACTTTCTCCCAAGCTTGGCCTAAGCGGGCAATTGTGCAAGAGGCGCTTGCACAATTGCCTTGGTATCAAAACTTGGCCCTTTTGGAAAAGCTCGACACACCTGATGATCGACTCTGGTATGCTGCGAAAACACTGGAACATGGCTGGTCTTGAAACATTCTTGTGCTTCAAATCCAAAGCCAACTTCATAAAAGGCAAGGGAAGGCCATCACCAACTTTCCCTCCGCTTTGCCACCGGTTGAATCCGATATGGCTGCCCAAGTATTCAAAGATCCGTATTTGTTTGACTTCCTTGGCACTGCTGACCCTCGCAGAGAGCGCGAGGTTGAGCAGGCTCTTGTCAATCATGTTCAGAAATTCCTATTGGAACTGGGCGCTGGTTTTGCCTTTGTGGGTAAACAGATGCCACTGGAAGTTGGAGAGCAATCCTTCTTGGTGGATCTCCTTTTCTATCATCTGAAGCTTCGCTGTTTTGTGGTGGTGGAATTAAAGTCTGTGCCTTTCGACCCCGCATTTATTGGCCAACTCAATCTTTATCTTTCTGCAGTTGATGATCTTTTAAGGCATTCAGATGATCTTCCCACCATCGGTTTGTTGCTTTGCAAGGGCAAGGATCAGCTTGTGGTGGAGTATGCCCTGCGCAATTTTCAAAAACCCATAGGTGTTGCGGATTGGGAAACCCAGATCGTTTCCTCTCTTCCCGAAGGGTTGAAAGGCAACTTGCCCAGCATCGAAGAGATCGAGGCGGAGTTGGCGGGTGATTTGTTGGTTTCAAAACCAAAGAAGCCTGTTTCAAAGAAGAAGGGGCCCAACAAATGAAAATCTTTAAGCCTCCGTTCGTAAAATTCGAGCAGCTATTCTTGTTACTGTCGTGAACCAAACCACCAGCCTTTTCTGTTGTGAACGAAATCAACTTTGCTAGTATAACAACAGTAAATCACACGCCTGCTATTTCCTGCCTTGCTTATACAAGGATCAAACCATCATGAAAATTCATCCCCGAAGAACTTTTCTGAAACAAAATCTTGCGTTGGGAACCGGTGCCCTGCTTGCAGCAAATGCCAAAGCCGCTGAAACGACCCTCAAGGTTGGTTTTATCGGACCTGGAGGCATGGGAACCAATCATCTTAAATTGTTGGTGCAACGCAAGGATGTAAGTATTGATTATATTTGTGAGCCTGATGCTGCACGGCTGGCTAATGCAATCAAACTTGTCCAAGATGCAAAAGGGAATCAACCCAAGGGTGTCAAGGATATGCGTCAGGTGCTGGATGATAAATCGATTGATGCAGTTTGGATTGCAACCCCCGATCACTGGCATGGCCCTGCAACAATTCTTGCGTGCGATGCGGGCAAGCATGTGTATGTTGAAAAACCCTGCAGCCATAATATCCGTGAAGGCAAGTTGATGATTGAGGCTGCCCGAAGGAATAAAAAAATCGTGCAGGTAGGCACACAGTCGCGCAGTACCGCCCATGTTCAGGAAGCAATGAAGAAAATCAAGGAAGGTGCGATAGGCGAAGTCTTGGTCTCAAAAGCCTGGAACAGTCAACTGCGTAGAGATACCGGTAAACAAAAAGCCTCCAACCCTCCTGATAATCTCGATTATGATCTTTGGATCGGACCTGCTCCACTGCGACCCTTTCAATCCAACTTGTTGCCAGGCATCTGGCGCTGGTGGTTTGATTTCGGTACGGGCGATGCAGGCAACGATGGGGTTCATGAAATCGATATCGCCCGCTGGGGCCTTGGCGTCAACACCCACCCTTCCACCATTGCTGCATTAGGGGGCAAAAGTTTCTTCAATGATGACCAGCAATTCCCCGACACTATGTATTGTGCGTTTGAATATCCGGGTGCCTCTAAGGATGGCAAGGCTAAGCAGTTGATTTATGAGCATCGGATCTGGTCGCCTTACATTCAGGAAGGTTTTGAAAACGGGAATGCTTTTTATGGCACCAAGGGAATGCTCATCCTTGGTAAAAGCGCAGGCTGGCAACTCTTTGGCCCTAGAAACAAGCTCATCGAATCGGGCAAGGGTTCTCCTGATGTTGCCGCACATCACCAAAACTTCATTGATTGCATTCACTCGGGTAAACTACCCAATGGCGACATAGCAGAGGGGCACCTTAGTGCCTCGCTTGCCCACCTTGCAAATATCGCCTGCAGGTTGAACAAAAGCTTTTCGTTCGATCCTGTGATGGAAAAAGTCACTGATCTGCCTCAGGCAGATAAGTTGGTTCGTAGAACTTATCGTGAAGGCGGCCATTGGGCGATTCCCAAGGGCGTTTGATTCTTATACAAGGAATATCGTGAAACATTATCTTCTTACTTTTGTAGTTGCTCTTCTAGCTGCTTCTTTTTCCCCTGCAGAAGAACCAATCAAACTTCCTGTTAAAGAAAAGTTCCACCTGTTTCTATTGGTTGGGCAATCGAACATGGCAGGCAGGGGAGTGGTTGATGCACAAGATAAAACACCCGATCCCAGAGTTTTGATGCTGAATAAAGCAGGAGAATGGGCAAGTGCAGCTGACCCATTGCACTTTGATAAACCTGCTGCTGGAACTGGGCTTGGAAAAACATTCGCACTACGAATTGCAGATGCGAACCCCGGCATCACCATCGGCTTGATTCCCTGCGCAGTGGGTGGTTCGCCAATTGATAGCTGGAAACCGGGCGAGTTTTATGCGCCAACAAAAAGCCATCCGTGGGATGATACAAGCAAACGATCTAAGATTGCATTGAAATCAGGAGTGTTAAAAGGAATCCTTTGGCATCAGGGGGAATCCGATTCTAAGGAACCTCTTGCAAGTGCCTATGAGGAAAAGTTGCACGACTTGGTCAAAAGATTCCGTAAAGAATTAGAGGCACCTGAGGTGCCGTTTATTGTGGGCCAGATGGGGCAGTTTGCTGAAGTGCCTTGGGATGCTGCGCATAAAAAGGTGGATCAAGCCCATCAAGATATTGTTAAAAAAATCCCCTTCACTGCTTATGTGAGTGCTGATGGCCTTAAGCACAAGGGCGATAAGGTTCACTTTGATGCAGCTTCTTATCGTGAATTAGGCAAGCGCTATGCAACAGCTTATTTAAAACTAATGGAATCCAAAAAACCCTAAACCGGGAATTCAACAGGAGTTTGATTGTTATGAAAAAGAAATTGTCTTCGCTGATTGTGTTACTGGTATTGCCCATGGGAATGCTGTTGGCTGCAGATCCGATGCCACCAAAAGGTTTCCGTTCCATTTTCAATGGCAAAGACCTAATTGGCTGGTATGGCTGGAACCCGCATTCCTCGACCAAACTTAAAGATGAAAAGCTGGAAGCTAATCTTAAAAAACAGAAGGAAGAGTTTTCTAAGACTTGGAAGGTAGAGAATGGCGAATTAGTGAACGGGGGCGATGGGCCTTACGCAACTTCCACAGAGGAATTTGGTGATATCGAATTGCTGATTGAATACAAGACTGTTGCTAAAGCGGATAGCGGGATCTATCTGCGGGGTACTCCCCAAGTTCAGATTTGGGATATCAATCAGCCTAGCTTGGAAAAAGCTCCGGATCGTAATCCTAACAGGGGCTCGGGTGGCCTTTTTAACAATACCGCAAAATCCAAAGGTCGTGATCCGCTTGTGGTTGCTGATAAGCCTTTTGGCGAATGGAACTCCTTCCGCATCAAACAGGTAGGTGCTCAAACTTGGGTTTGGCTCAATGATAAATTAGTGGTGGATAACGCAACCATGGAAAATTTCTGGGATCGTAAAATGCCCTTGCCTGCAAAGGGCCCAATCATGTTGCAGACGCATGGCGGAGAGATTCGCTGGCGCAATATTTTTGTGCGCGATATCAATGCAGAAGAAGCCAAAAAGCTTTTGGGGAAGTAAAGTGTATCTATCGTTATTACAAATGATAGCTATATAAAAGCTTGGAAAAATTGTTTATTTAATGAAAGAAGCTCTTTCGATTTGCGAGTCTGTTTTAATAAGAGGATTCTCTTGTTTTTGCGGATATCCAACCTTGATGATTTCATTTTCTCTTTGGGAAATTTCCCACTCTGCAACGGTATAACCAACTAGGACTCCGCCAACGCTGATCGCGGGCCTTAGATAGAAAGGGCCAAAAAAAAGTCCAGCAACGCGCCCGATATCTTTTGATGATCCATTAAGCATACCGGGATACATTTTTCGGATAGTAGCCTTTTCCAGCTCCCAGTCTTGTTTTAATTTTGCGTAAGCAATCATCTCATTGGTTTTTTGCTTCTGTACCAAAATGGATATGAATGGGAGTTTTGAACCCAATGCATATAAGCCCGGATAACTTTGTCTTTGTATTATTTTTGCGTAGGACATTTCCGCCATTATTTCGAGGTTATTATTTGAATTAATATGCATCGTATTGGTGTAAGGATCGTAATAATTCCTTCCCCAGACGCTGGGTTTCGTAATTGCATTACCAAGCCAATAGGCGGAACCTAAAGAATATTTAATCAGGGGATTAATGGATGTATTTGCTTCTAATCTGTTCCAATCATCTTTGGGAGTTTCTGTTTGAAACTCGATATTTAGAGCTTCAAGTTCATTATCTTCAAGATAATCGTTCATGATCCTGATGGTTGTTGGAGATAAAGGGGTCCGTGCTTTGTTCCAAGGGAAATGGGATCTGATGCGATCCAACACCGTTTGGTTTACTGGAATTTCTTCCTCATTTAAAATATCTGAACTTAACAACCTAGGAGCTGGGTTTTTTGTTTCAGTGCGTGCGGCATCCTTGGTCCTCATCGAAGAGCAACCAACTAAAATCATTATAATTACGACCAGAATCAACCGCATTTCAACATCCCTGAGTTATACACCCTCATAACCTTTACCTTTTAAAAAGCAAGAGGGTTTATCTTGGGGGGTTAGGTTGTCTGGCGGAAGCAGGGAGGTGCATTTTATTTAAATATTTAGTTTTTAAAGGGTGGTGTTATTTAGCTAGCTTAGTTTTTAAATTTGAATGCCATTTTAGAAACTATTTGACAATCATCCCTTTTTTAAAGATAGTTGATCCACCTGCTGTAGTTTTAAAATGAGTATTTATCATGAAAAATTCTTTAAATCGAAAAGCTTTTACTCTTATTGAACTTTTGGTAGTGATTGCCATCATTGCAATTCTTATTGGTTTGCTACTGCCTGCCGTGCAAAAAGTTCGTGAGGCTGCTGCCCGGATGACTTGCACTAACAAGCAAAAACAAATAGCTCTGGCACTTCATAATTATCATGGAATCCATGGTGTATTCCCCATGGGCCAACCGCAAGGGTATGGCACGAGTGCGGGTGGAGGTGTATTTAAAGATAATGATCGTTCCAATTGGGCGGGAACTATTTTACCTTACCTTGAACAGGCTGCGATTGGTTCGCAACTTGATTCGTTGTTAGCCGTAGGCGGAAATACTTATACTTCTTCATTTTCAACCAATATACTTCCCGTATTTTTGTGCCCTTCGGATCCCGCCAATCCAAAAATTGCAGCTACAGCAGGTAATGCCCAAGGGTTCCATATTAGCTTTATTACCTGCCACGGTAGTGGTTACGCAACCCTTGCAGCAGATTCTCGGGGTCTTAATTTAGATGGGATTTTTTACGGACAATCGAAAATCCGCCTAACGGATATTTCAGATGGTACTTCCAATACTGTAATGGTGAGTGAACTTATTCAGGGAAGTGATTCGATTGCGGGTGGTCATGATGTGCGTGGCCGTATGTGGAATACGATTCATGCAGGAACAACATTTTCCACCATATACCCGCCAAACTCAACTGTTGGGGATAATACGCAAGGTTATTGTGGTGCAGTTCCAAAAGCTCCCTGTGGTGCTCAAAGTGCGCTTAATGCTTATTCATTAGCTCGCAGTTATCATACAGGCGGAGTAAACATGGCTTGCGCCGATGCCAGCGTGCGATTTATTACGAATTCTATAAGCCCAGCAACTTGGCTGGCAATGGGCTCGCGCAATGGCGGGGAAGTTATCAACGAACCATAATTTGGGAACTTATTAATGAAACTCTTAGGTGTTGGTTGTTCTTTGTTGTTATTAATTTCTCTAGGGTGCAATAGTGCTGAAACCCCAGCGGAAGTTTCTGGAATCGTATTATTGGGGTCAGAGCCTCTTGCAGACGGGAACATCATTTTTGAATCTCTAGATAATAGTAAAGCCCCTGGTGCGGGTGTAATAAAAGATGGTAAATATACCATCCAAGTTTTACCCGGTGCCAAGAAAGTTAAAATTCAAGCCTCCAAGCCTGGTACCAAAATTGACCCTGTGATGAAATCAGCTATGCCTGAAAGCATCTTGGGCCCGGAGTTTAACGAAAAAACAACCCTTAAAGCTGAAATCAAACCCGGAAAGAATGAGAAGATTGATTTTCAAGTAAACCAAATCGGTAAGAAGTAATCTCCTCGAATCAGGGTTATCCATAAAGCAACGCCATCGCTTTTTTGCTGGACATTCCCATGCCTACCCTTTACAAACAAGGGGTAATTTTCACTTTCACTTTTTCGGAGATTCCCATGAATTCCTACCTGATGAAAACTGTTGCACTCGGATTATTTCTGATTGCCTGTACTTTTTCCAATGCTGCTAGCTTTGAACAAGGCAAACCAAAGATTCAATCCATCGATGTGATTTCTTTCCAGCCTGAAGGCGTTCTGCTCATAGGCGATGGCAAAGCCGGGCAGGTTGTTTTGATCGATACGAAGGATCGTGAGCCACAAAAATGGACGGCCTCGGTGAGCGATCTTAAGAGTAAAATTGCAGAACGCCTGGGCGTTGCAGCCAAGGAAATTGAACTGATTCACTTCGCAGTAAACCCTGTTTCAGGGAAAGCGTATCTTGCTATTCGAAAACAGGACACCAAGAGTCAGCACCTGATCACCGTTGATGGTCAGGGAAAAATTTCTGAATTCTCACTCGATAATGTTGCTTTTAAAAGTGTTGCATTGCCCAAAGGTACCGGTGGTGCGATTTCCAAAATTACCGACTTGGCCTGGATGAGCGATCGCCTTTTGGTGAGCGGCGTTGCTGCAGATGAATTCGCCTGCAAGCTTTATAGTGTTCAACAACCATTAGAAAAACAATCTGAAGTGATACTTACCAGCGCTGAAACTTTTCATGTGGCGCATGGCAAATGGGAAACCAAGGCCCCTATGACCGTTCTCATGCCCTTCGAAGAAAATGGTAAGAAGTATCTTGTTGGCGCTTTCTCCTGCACTCCGCTTGTGAAATACCCACTCGAAGCGTTCACCGAAAATGCCAAGGTTAAGGGGCAGAGTATTGTAGAACTTGGATCGGGCAACAAACCCATCCATATGTTTACTTATCAAAAGGATGGCAAAAGTTATGTGCTTATCAACACCTTCCGCTTTCATCATCAGAAAAAACCTTTTGGCCCTAGCCCTTATTGGACTGCTAGAATTGAAACAGGTGTGATTAGTGAAAACGCCAACATCAATGAAAAAGCACTCAAGAGGCTCGATAGCAAGGGCGAACCCGGTACCGAAAAAGTTAAACTGATACCAGAATTCCATGGCGTATCGCACATGGATAAACTTGATGCTGCCCATGCGCTTGTAATTTCTGAAGACGACAAAGGTGGCTTAACGCTTAAGGCCTTAACTCTTCCCTAGGATTGATTATTGAACATGATGATCACCATGATGGCGGCATTGCTGATTGCGGTGCCGCCTCTTTTTCAACCACTAGATGATTCTGCAGGCATCGAAGTTCGGCTGCCTTTGGATGCTGCATCGCCCTTGAAGAAAAAAGTAGGCCCTGTTTCTAATGATGATGGAGAGGGTGTTTTTGTTGTTGGGGTTTTCAATGATGAGACGGGGAAAATCGGCGCGCCTTTATTTGGTAAGTACCTAGTTCGAGGTGGAGAGTTGGTGTTTATACCCAGTCAGCCATTTTCTCAGGGGAAGACTTACAAAGCTATTCGCACAGATACCAAGGATAAAGAGGTTTCGCAATTTAAGGTGCCAGCCTTGAAGGCTCAGGATGCGGTAAGAGTAGTGAAGGTTTACCCTACCACGGATCGGGTACCTGCAAACCTGCTGAAATTCACCATCATTTTTTCTGGCCCGATGAGGCAGAGCAAAACGATTTTTGATGCTATTGAGCTGGTTGGCCCGGATGGAAAATCGGTGGACGACCCTTGGAGGCGTACCGAACTTTGGAATGATAACGACACCCGTTTAACGCTTTGGTTTCATCCAGGGCGGGTTAAACTTGGGGTTAATCTTAGGGAACAGTTGGGCCCACCACTAGAGCCAGGTAAAACTTACACCCTTAAAATACCTAGTGAACTATTGGATGCATCAGGAAACAAGCTGGCGCAGGGGTTCGAGAAAAAAATCATCGCAGGAGCAGAAGTTCGCAAAAGGTTGGATGTCAATCATTGGAAAGTAACCTCACCTGGGATGCAATCAAAAGCTGCTCTTATCATTGCATTTCCTTATGTAATTGATCCCTATTTATTTGCAAGAGAAGTGATGGTTGTCGGGCCTACGGGAAAAATTATCGCAGGGAAAGCTTCGATGGGTTTGGAAGAAAAAAGCTGGCAGTTTGTAGCTGATGAAGCTTGGCAGTTGGGGGAATACACGATTCGTGTGGGTTCGGAAGTTGCAGACCTTGCAGGCAATATGATTTCCAGACCATTCGAAGTGAATTTAGAAACGCTCGAGCCACTTGCTGGCGTGCAAAAATTGAAGTTTATGGTTAAATAAGTTCTATTAAACACTTTGATAAAGTACAGCAAGATGATGCCAGCCTGAAGAACTGGGAATGAGTTCAGAAGCTTTTTGCAATTGTTCGAATGCGATTTTTTCCTGGCCCAATCTTAAATGTGCCAGCCCTCGATTAAAAAACGCAAACGGTTCTGTGCCCAGTTTATCCCAAGCTTGTAGTGCGTTTGCATGATCGCCCATGGACCAATAGTTCGCACCCAATTCATTTTGAACTGTATCAACGCTTAATTGGTCTTTAATGGTATTTAGTAGCGTTGATGCTTGGTCATGCCTTCCAGCAAGTCTGCAGATGCCTACGCTGATGAGTTGTTTTTGCAGGTTCCCTTTAGACCATCCTTCGAGTTCGGGCAAAGGCAGCAGAGTTGGCCAGCCTGTTTCTTCACGAATGAAATTGGAAAGTTCGATGGGGTTTCTTACTGCTTGAGGGAAGTGCCCGCTCGCAAAAGGAATTCCGAAAAGCGCAGGTAGGCTAAAGAGCAGCGATTGCCAGCCCGGGGGTGCTGATATACTCGCAATGGCTCCCTTGGTATTTTTAAGGGTAGGGAAAATACTATCTTTCCATGCGGGTATTGGATCTATTCCAACATCGGATAGGGTGCCATGCGGGATGGCTGTTTCCAAGTTTGAAGGGGCGCCCAATCCTTGTTCAAAAAGATTGATTTGTTGCTTTAAATGCGAGGTAAATAATTCGCCTAAAGCTTTGTTTACCAATGGTTTGCTGCTGTTGTTCATGTTTCTAAAGTACTCAAAAGTTCTTAATGGTTACATCTTAAGAACGGCAATAACCATATTACTTGCGATTTAACCTCGAAGCCCGGCTTGTTTTAACAATTTACTTGTGCTTTGGTATGCTTCCAGCACCCATTCATAAATCTTTTCAGGTTCGGGGGAATACTCCAATTCAATACTGATTGCCCCTGGAACATTCAACTTCTTGATTTCTTCCAGATACGGAGGAAAATCTACCACACCTTTGCCGGGGGGTAGATCGCCATGCACTTTCCCATCGCAATCGCTGATATGAACATGGATGGCTTTGCCTTTAAGTTTTTTTAATTCAGAAGCGGGGGTATTGGAAAGGAGTAGGTGAGAAACATCGATGTTGGCTTTTACTGCGGGGTGGTTGACTTCATCAAGAAAGCGAACCATGCTTTCTACATTATTAACGAGGGAAAGTTTGAAGGGTTCGAGCTCGATAGCAATTTGTAGGCCTAGGCCTTGTGCGTACTTACCAAGTTCGCGGGTGTTATGAACTGCGGTGTTCCATTGTTCTTGGGGCGGGATGACTTGTTTTTCCCAGATGTATTCTCCGAGGACGAGCAAAAGGTTTTTGGCATCGAATTCGTAACACATATCTAGGTATTTATTGCAGCGATCCATGTGGAAGCGTTGCACACTTGGGTTAAAATCGATCAAACCTGTTGCAACGCAAGCCACGCTGATGATAGGCAGGCCGGCTTTTTCGCATTCGGTGCGAATGAGCCTGCGTTCTTTGGCATCGGTATCGAGTGGGTCTGCAAAAATATCGATGCAATCGAACCCGATTTCCTTGGTTTTTTGTATGCCGTACGAAGTGGCTTTTCCTGCCTGCGCCCAAGCTGAGTTGATTAATCCAAGTTGCATGATGTAGATACGCTCTTATTTAAGGGAGTCATAATAAATCCAAGGATTAAACATAACATGAAGGGTTAAATGAGGCTATGGGTTAAAATGGATAATGGCTTTGCAAAAGCAGTGTCTTTTTGGTTATAAAAGGATTTGGTTGATGCTGAGTTATTCATGGAGATGTTGATTGTTTGGAATTGATGTACAGGCACTGCAGGCGTTTGCCTTTTTTTTCGGGATGTTTATTGCATCTGGATTGGGTGCGCCCATTCCTGAAGAGGTTGCGATTGTTTGCGCAGGATTATGGACTGCCCATCACCCCGAATATGGTTTGGCACGCTGGTTGATGCTTCCTACCTGCATCTTTGCCGTGGTTTTAAGTGATAGTATTTTATATATAGCGGGTCGGTTCTATGGGAAAAGGCTGTTTAATCTTCCTTGGATGTTGCGTTGGGTGCCCAAGGAAACGCAAGGGCGCATTCTCGATAACTTTGAAAAGTATGGTGTGAATATTCTTTTGTTTGGCAGGTTGGTACCCGGGGTGAGGATGCCTTTGTTTCTTACAGCGGGGTTGCTGAGGTTGAGTGTTACCAGATTTGTGATAGCAGATGGATTGGGAGCGGGGGTTGGTAATACATTTTTTTTCCTGCTTGCATTCTGGTTTGGAGAAAAGTTTCAGGAAGTGTTGGAAAATGCTGAAGGCGCTTTAATGAAGTTGGGCCCCATCATTATTTTGGTTGGGCTGATTGCACTTGCAGTTTATTTGCTTTATAGGTTCTTGCGTAATCCTGTTTCCGAGGGTGACCCAGAAGAAGTGCCTATCATTGGCCATCAGGTAGCAAGCCATATCCCACACACCGATAAAAAACCTTCCGTTGAAAATGTGTTGGTTCCATCTGAACAAGCCCTTCCTCCGGGCAAAATAGATAACCCAACTTAGAACGAATCACTTTCCATTTGAAATAGCGCTATTTGAAATACCATCGAGCCGAAGCCCTTTCAAATAGGCTTGGTGTTCTTTTTCGAATTCCTGTAAGGGTTTGCCTGTGAGTTTTTCAAAACAGTCGATTGGGTTTCCGCCATTTTTAAGCGCCTTGGCGTAATCATCGAGAACTTGCTTACCCAAAACTTTTTGTTTGAATGCCAGATTGAATGCCAGGGCCCAACTTGCAAAATACATGCGTTGAGAGGTTTCTTTTTCGGAGGGGTGATAAACAAGAAACAGGGCTGGTTGCGAGGTGAGCAGATCTTTGATTGTGGGAAGGGTGTTTTGATTCAGCGCTAGTTTGACAGATTCTAATCTGGTTTTGTCTGCATGTCCGATTCGAAGCTCGCCTATTTCAAAAACTGCAGCTTCAAATATTTGTGCCAGCCCTTCATTTAGCCAAAGGGGTATTTCGCCTTCTCTAGGGTCGACAACAGCGCAGGAAAGATAAGCATGAAAAGCTTCATGGTAAAGCCTTTCGAAAAGTCTTTTACGTTCCTTCTGGATCATTTCCAGATTCCCATCATCTGCCTGTTTGATTTTCTTACGGCTATCGAGAATAGAGGCAGAAAGATCCGGTGGGATTTTGTTTTTATAAAGCAGCTTCAAATCGTTTTCTCGTTTTAGAAGATCCTGCAATTGTTTCGCATGAAAGGAGCTTATCTTTTCTTGGGAAGTGCTAAGCCTATCAAGATCGCTGCCACAAATAATCTGGTTTTTGCTGAGGTCGAAGTAGGCAGGGTTTTTGATATTGATCGCACTAGTTTGCAAAATGGCCTGGTATTCTTCGATAGAATTGGTGAGCAGAATGGTGGTGGGCTTGATATTGATTCTGCGTGGGGGCAGAGTTCTGGCGTAGGCGGAATAAACCTGTTCGAGTTGGATCGCAGCAAGCTGTGCCATTTCTGGGCGGGAGTTGGTCACCAGGGTGAAATATTGGGAACTGTAGGAAAAGGCATTGTCTTTTTTAGAAGCGGGCCAGATTGCTTTTTCGAGTTTCACATATTCGATCGGGTTTTTGCCCGCGATGGATTTCGGATCGAGGGATCGCAGGGTGTTGGCAAGGCGTTCGCGTTCTTTGGCGAGGGAATCTAGCTTAGCTGCAAGCAGGATGCGTTCTGGTTCGGGTAGGCGGTCTATTTTCAGGATGGTTGATTTTTCGAAGTTTTCAGTGAAAACAAGGGTTGGCGAGCCAGGCTTTCTTACAATGCACTTGAAAACTGCCTGATTTGGTGATTCTGAGATTAATAACCCATAGAAGGGCATGCCGGTTTTTCGATGCAATACCTCAAATTTCCACTCGTCTTCGCCTGCACCCGGCGAATAGGCAGAAAAACCTGTCAGAATTAGCAATAAAATCAAATTCCGGCATAAGGCGTGATTCATAATGTCCAAAGCTACTAGGGCGCTTAAAGTCGCTTAATTATCATAGTAACAACAATAATCTGCCTTGGGGTGCGGATAAATCAAAATCCGGGTGGACAAACATCAATTTCCTCCCTATTTTAGTAGTTCATGAACAAGAGCCCGTAAAAAGGCTCGGCAATGATGCTCACCGGACTCCCGTTCGGGTAAGACAGTTGCTTATTTAGATGGAGAATTAGCAATGCCAATAGGATTACTTGGAACCAAAATCGGTATGACACAGGTCTACAACGATGAAGGTAAAGTCTACCCAGTAACGGTTATCAAGCTTGGGCCCTGCCCCGTGTTACAAGTCCGAGACTTGACACGCGATGGCTATGATGCAGTACAAATTGGATTTGAAGAAAAGCCCCGTAGGAAGGCTACCAAAGCTGAGCGTGGCCATATTTCAAGCGACATGGAATCAAACCGCAGGAAGAAAGCCCCCGCTGGAACTCAGTATCCACCTAAGGCAAACTGCGAACCACAAAAGTATATTCGCGAATTCCGCCTTGAAAAGGCCAGTGAAGAACTCACCGTAGGCAAAGTGCTTACCGTGGATGAAATTTTCAAAGATATCAAGTATGTTGATGTGATTGGCACAACCAAGGGTCGTGGTTTTGCTGGTACCATGAAAAAAGACAACTACGCAGGTATGCCTGCAAGTCACGGTGCCAAGAAGGTGCATCGATCAATTGGTGGTACCGGTTCGATGGCAAGTAACCGAGGTAGCGGTCGTCCTAAAAAGGGTCGTCCTATGCCAGGTCGTTACGGTGCCGAGCGAGTAACGGTCCGCAATCTGACGGTAGTTAAGATTGATGTAGAAAATCATCTATTGTTGGTAGAGGGTGGAATTCCCGGTGCTAATGGTGGTTTGGTGATGGTACGTGCGACCAATAAGATCAAGTAATTGGCTTGCCAGTTGACTCTGGAGGTTTATTACGATAGTTTTAAATTGCCTATTTAAGTGGCATGGAAGCGTGGCTTAGGGGAAACCTGAACCCGCTCCTGGATGGTCAGATAGCTCAGCCGGTAGAGCACAGCCCTGAAAAGGCTGGGGTCGTCGGTTCAATCCCGACTCTGACCACATTAAGAAAGCCTGGGTATCTCTTTAAGAAGAGAGCCCGGGCTTTTTTGATTATAATCCCAATAAAGATAGTATCTCTCCCATCTTCCAGAGTTCTTTGTGCATCCTAGCCTCTTCTCTTATTAAGGCTTTGCCTATCAAAGACGATGAAACAGGGATTCTTTATAATCAAGCAGGATTTATCCGTAATGGAATTTGTTCAACCCACTTTTCGAAGCGCTTTTTCTAATAGCATTAGAGAAAAAACATTCTGGCTACTGGCCCTGCTCCTAACTCTTGCTTTGTTTCCCAGATTGGGAATTTTAACCATGAGGGGTGAAGAAACCCGAAGGGCTCTTGTTGCTTTTGAAATGCAATACTTTGATGATTACATCACCCCAAGAGAACAAGGCGAACTTTTTCAGAGCAACCCACCTTTAAGTTCTTGGTTGATGTTAGGAAGCACACTTGTGTTTGGTAATAATGATCCCTTTGCGGTGCGCTTTCCCTCTGCGGTTGCGGTGCTTCTTACCAGCCTTTTGATCTATGCCTATGCTCGCAATTTCTTTTCTTGCGTTGGAGCTTTTGCCAGTGCGCTGGCGTTTGCAACCAATGGCGAAATCATGATCATGAGCCAGAAGGCGGAACCCGAAGCGGTTTATATTTTCTTTTTAAGTGCATCTCTGATGATTTGGCATTGGGGCTATGAAGGCAAATGGCCAGCAGTTGCAACTTGGATTAGTGCTGGGGTGATGGTGGGGTTTGCCTCGCTTTGCAAAGGGGGCCTGCAACCCTTGGCATACTTTTGCGCCAGCGTTTTTTTCTATCTCTTGTATTCAAGAAATATGCGCTACCTTTTCACTCTTCCCATGCTTGTAGGGTTGTCTTGCACTATTGCTGTGGTCGCTGCTTGGATGTTGCCTTACATTTCTCTGCATGGCGTTGCAGAAGCTAAAGCATTATGGCTGAACGATACTGCTTCACGATTTCATTCTTGGAACATGGTTCACTTTTTCAAACATTTGGGGAGTTACCCTTTTGAGATTTTAGGTTCGATCCTTCCTTGGTCGCTTCTTTTGTTTGCCTACCTACTGCCCTCTTTTCGTAGCAGGCTTCAACCTTATAAACCTGCACTTATGTTTTCGCTGTTTGCTTGTTGTTTTGCATTTCTTACCGTCTGGATTCCTCCGGGCGGGCAGACTCGCTATTTTGCAACCCTGTATCCAATGCTTGCTATTTTCATGGGTGCCGTCGCAGAGGTCGCTATTGTTTCAATAGATGAAAAAGGCAAGGCGCCTTGGCTTAGGTTTGCATTCTTGGTGGCTGCAACTTTTATTCTGATTGGGATCGCTATTGCTTTGCTTCCCTTTAAGATTCCAAGGTTTACTTTTGAGCGTTGGACATTGCCTTTGCCTCAAACGATTTTCTATTCGATATCTCTTGTCCTATTGGGTATTTCGATGATGAAGAACCTGCAAAAGGTGCAGGGGAATCTTTGCGCCATGGGTTTGGCCCTTGTGATTTTTAATCTTGGGTATTTCATGGATGTTAAAGTTCAGCGAAGTGAAAAAACGGTGCAAGAGATGGCACGCATTAAAAGCCAGATCCCGCCAGATGTAAATTTGGTAAGCATTGGAATTACTAACCATAAGTTTACATACTATTACGGGAAGTTTGTTAAGGCACTTCCCGTTGATTCCAGCGGTGAAGGTGTTACTTATTTTTGTTTTGATCCTTGCTTGATTGATGTGGGTAAAATCACTTTCCCCTGGAAGCAGATCGATACTTTTTCTATCACGCGCGATTTCATGGATCAGAAGCGGTTTGTGGTATTGGCAAAAAAGCAGTAATCATATCCCCATTCACTCAACCCTAATTTCATAATTTGTTGGCGAATGCCTCCCCTTCCCATTAGTTTAATAGTAGGTAGCTTCTTGCATTAAGGAATTATGATTATGTACCGAAAAATTACTTTAACTCTTCTGTTACCAATCTTTTTAATGCCTGCAGCACCATTGAATGCTGCAGAGAAAAAAAATGTGCTGTTCATCATTAGTGATGATCTTAATAATTCTTTGGGGTGCTATGGTCATCCCTTGGCGAAAACTCCCAACCTCGATGCGTTGGCAAAGCGTGGCGTGAAATTCGATAGGGCTTATTGTCAATTTCCATTGTGCAGCCCAAGCAGAACTTCTTTCCTAACAGGTAGAAGGCCCGATATCAATGGTGTGAAAACCAACCCGGGGCCTGCAAATCAGGGTAAGTTTGGTGGGTCGCCACACTTCCGTGAAACCATCCCCAATACCGTCACCATGCCCGAGTTGTTTAAAAACAATGGTTACTCGGTTGCCCGGGTGGGAAAGCTTTATCATTACAATGTTCCCAATGGCATAGGCACCAGCGGTCTTGATGACCCCCAATCTTGGGAAAAAGTTGTCAACCCAAAAGGCCGGGATAAAGATGATGAGTCCCAGATTTTTACCCTTACCAAAGGCCAGTTCGGAGGCACCCTAAGTTGGCTTGCTGCAGAGGGAAAAGATGAAGAACAAACCGATGGCATAGGCGCAACCGAAGCCATCAAACTAATGAACGAGATGAAAGTAAAACCCTTCTTCCTTGCGGTAGGCCTTTATCGTCCACATACACCTTATGTTGCACCTAAGAAATACTTCGAACTTTATCCACTCGAAAAAATCACCCTTCCAGTGGTGGATGCAAACCATAAGAAGGGTGTTCCTGCTGCAGCTTTTCTCAGCTTCAAAAAAGATGAAGAACAGCTTACGGATGACTTGCGCAAAAAAGCCACTCAGGCTTATCTTGGGAGTATTACTTTTATGGATGCCCAGGTTGGTAGAATTATCAATGAACTCGATCGCCTTAAACTTGCTGATGATACCCTCATCGTTTTTACTTCCGATCATGGCTATCACATGGGTGAACATGGCTTATGGCAAAAGCGAAGCATTTTCGAAGAGTCTGCGCGGGTTCCCCTGATTATTGTTGATCCAAAATCCAAATCCATCAATGTAAGTTCCCCACGCACAGTGGAAATGCTCGATATCTATCCTACCCTGGCTGATCTTTGTGGGCTGAAATATCCTGATTACCTTGATGGTAAATCTTTAAAGCCTTTGCTTGAAGACCCCAAGGCACCATGGGATCGCCCTGCAATCACCCAGACGGTGCTGGGTAAAAACATCAACGGGTACACCATTCGAAGCGAACGCTATCGCTACACCGAATGGAATAAGGGCAAAGATGGTGTTCAACTTTACGATCATGATGCAGACCCGAAAGAGTTGAAAAACTTAGCTAATGACCCTGCGCACCAAGGTACGGTTTCAGAGCTTTCCAAGCTTATGAGCCAGCGCTTGGGTAAATAAGCGGTGCAATTTTTCATATTCTAGCAGTAGGTTTTATTTGTAATCAGACTTTGGAAATATTGAAATGAATCAGGTAGGTTTGGTAGGTTGGCGTGGCATGGTGGGCTCGGTGCTGATGCAGCGCATGGTCGAAGAAAAAGATTTCGATCTGATTGAGCCTGTCTATTTTTCAACCTCTTCTGCAGGTGGTAAAGCCCCTGTGTTTGCAGGAAAAGAATCTCCCAACCTTAAAAATGCATCCGATATCGAATCCCTCGCCAAGCTTGATATCATTTTATCTTGCCAAGGTGGTGACTATACCAAAGAGGTTTTTCCCAAGCTTCGTGCCCTTGGCTGGAACGGCCATTGGATCGATGCTGCCTCTACCTTACGCATGAATGACGATGCCATTATTATTCTTGATCCGGTTAACAGACCTGTAATTGATGCTGCACTTTCCAAGGGTATCAAAAACTGGATTGGTGGCAATTGCACGGTATCGTTGATGCTAATGGGGCTGGCAGGGCTTTTCAAAGCCAACCTTATCGAGTGGGTTAGTGCAATGACTTATCAGGCTGCTTCTGGTGCAGGCGCACAGAATATGCGAGAGCTGCTGTTGCAAATGGGGGTTTTACATGATGCTGTCAAGCATGACCTTTCAGATCCAGCATCAGCAATCCTCGAAATTGATCGCAAGATTGCAAGCGTTCTTCGTTCCCCAGAAATCCCCACTAAGAATTTCCGGGGCGTTCCCCTTGCGGGCAGTTTGATTCCTTGGATTGATGTCCCACATGAAAACGGGCAATCCAAAGAAGAGTGGAAGGGTGGCGCAGAGTGTAACAAGATTTTAGGCTTGCCTGCTTTTCGCACACCAGGTTCTATTCCCATTGATGGTATTTGCGTTCGCATTAGTTCTATGCGCTGCCATTCGCAAGGGTTGACTATCAAGCTGAAAAAGAATATTCCTCTGGAAGAAATCAATGCAATTATCGCTTCGGGAAATTCTTGGGTAAAAGTGGTTCCCAACGAAAGGGAAGCTTCTGAAAAAGAATTAACCCCTGCAGCGGTTACTGGAACTTTGAGCATCCCTATAGGCCGATTGCACAAACTTGCCATGGGGCCAGAATATTTGGGTGCATTTACTTGTGGCGATCAGTTGTTATGGGGTGCTGCAGAGCCGTTGCGCAGAATGCTTCGTATCATCCTTGAAAAATAAGCTCATCCTTGCAGAAGATTCAGGCTTCCAATTGAATAAGTGTAAAACAGGCAGATGATCAATTCTCCCAAAGCCACCGCGAGGATGAATCTTAAAAAATTCATGCGAACGGTGCCCGCTAGGTAGCAGACAAGATCTGTGGGTGCGAGTGGGAAGAACGACCACAAGACGATGAATAAAACCCCCCAAGGGCTGTTGATTTTAGTGGTGATCGATAGCATTTTTTCAGGAGCAATCTTTTCAAAATAACTATCAAATCCAAGAAATTCAGAAAGAAAGTAGATGAGTGTTGCGGAAAATAATATCCCGCCAAGGCTGATGAGCAGCACAATGATTTTATTCTCCGGAAATAGCAATACTCCTGCGATTACAAAAGGGGTACTGGGCATCAGGGTAAAGCCCCGCAGAAAACTTATTATAAAATAGGCCAGCAATAAGTGGCCTTCAAACCGCCTGACAAAGTCGGTGATGTGCTTTGGGGTGAAGTCGTCGGTGTGCGAAATATAGTAACCAATACAGCCTATCAGGAAGAGCACCCAACCCAACAGAAAGATTTTTTTCGCAAGATTCATTGTCACAATTACCCTGTACAGAGTTTTGATAACTTCATTTAACTATGAGAGGTGGGTAATTAAAACTCTAAACTTAAAAGGATATTTTGCCCTGCATGATCGCTTAGGAAAAAATATAGGCGGGGCTTATAAGGTTTCGATGGGAGAAAAGATTAAATCGATGCAATAAAAAGAGCCCGGGATTTTAAATTCCCGGACTCTTTTAACTGTGTGATCATTGTCTGCTTATTTCTTGGCGGCTTTGGCAGCAGGAGTAGCCTTAGCAGGAGCAGCTTTGGCAGCAGGAGCGGCCTTGGCAGCAGGAGCGGCCTTGGCGGCAGGTGCAGCTTCAGCTTTCTTCTTGGAAACCTTGGGGCCCTTTTTCTTGACTTCCATTATTGCTGGGGGAATCCCAAGTTTTGTATCATACGCTTTCAATAATTTGGCTTTGCGTATCTTGGTGCGTTTTTTCCAAGCGGTTGTTCTCGGTCTTGAGGCTGGCATGATTCATCTCCTTTTGTTTACTTCCGATGCTTTCAAACATCGACTTATCTTTGCTTACAGTAGCTTTTTATAGCAATTTGAGACTTTTCGGGTAAGACAGCTTTTGCTCTGATCCCAGTTTTCATCGTATTTCATTGTAATTTTCGCTTTTATGCTGCTTTTTATGGCCTAACCTTTTCTCTTTTTTTACCTCTTGTTGAATATTTTTTACCCTTCCTTAACTTCTTTTGTGTAATTTATGACCATGGTGATGCCCTGTCCGTGCCTTCTACAATCTTGCCCAACTATTGAGAATTATCATGAAGTTATCAACCTTTGTGTTTGCTTGTTGCTCGCTCTTTTTAATGGGCGCTCCTCTTCATGCTGCCAAGGCCCCCAACATTATTCTTTTCCTCGCAGATGATCTTGGGTGGGGAGATCTCGCCTGCTTTGGTAATAAACTTTGCAAAACCCCAAACCTTGATGCCTTTGCAAAGCAAGGCGCAAAATTTACCCAGTGCTATAGTGCAGGCGCTGTTTGCTCCCCTTCCCGTTCTGCTTTATTGACTGGCCGTACTCCTTATCGCAATGGTGTCTTCACTTGGATTCCTGAAAATCGTGAAATCCATCTCCGTAAAAGTGAACTTGCACTCCCCCTTCTCCTTAAACAAGTCGGATACACGACATGCCATGTAGGCAAATGGCACCTCAATGGGCATTTCAACAAACCTACTCAGCCACAACCTCACGATCATGGTTATGATCATTGGTTAGCCACCCAAAATAATGCAGGCCCTAGTCATGCCTTCCCTGTTAACTTTGTTCGAAATGGGCAGCCCGTTACCATGACTGATGACCACTCTGCACCGTTTATTGTAAAAGAGGCCATTGATTGGCTGGGTAACAAGCGGGATAAAGACAAGCCTTTTTTCTTGGCGGTTTGGAGCCATGAACCTCATTACCCGATTGCTGCTGCAGATCGGTATAAAAAAATGTACGAGGGAATTGAAGATAAGGTGCAGCTTGAATACCTTGCTGATGTAACCCAGATGGATGATGCGTTTGGAAAATTGATGAAATCATTGGATGAAATGAAGCTTGTGGAAAACACATTGGTATTTTTCACTTCCGATAACGGCCCCGAAGGTGATGGAATCAAATCCCCGGGCAGAGGCACCACCGGCGGGTTGCGTGGTAGAAAGCGTGCGGTTTACGAAGGTGGCATACGGGTTCCAGGAATTGTTCGTTGGCCTGGCCATGTGAATGCCAACATTACCTGTGATGTTCCAGTTATTGGCTCCGATTTTTTTGCCATGGCTTGTAATGTTAGTGGCGCAAAGCTTCCTCAAGATCGCACCATTGATGGCGGTAATTTCCTCGATGTAATAACAAAATCAGAAGTAAAAAGGGCGAAGCCTTTATATTGGCACTGCGATATCGCGCCTGGGGTGATGAAAATTGCAATGAGGCAGGGAGATTGGAAAATTATCGCTAACGAAGAGATGTCCAAATTTGAACTTTATAATCTCAAAGAAGATCCTAGTGAAAAAGAAATGGTCAATGAAACGCAGCAGGCAAAACTTTTAGAGATGACGATGGAAATTAAAAAGCTGACCAAGGAAATCGAAGCGGAAGGCCCTGACTGGTGGAAAAACTATAAACAAGGTGCGGAAAAGAAGGCTAACAATAAAAAGGGTTCATGATGCAAAGATCTTGCTTTCTCTTTTTGTTCAGTTTCCTTTGTTGCAATCCACTTAGTGCACAACAAATTAAATCACCGGAAGATTTTATGCTGAAACTCAGCGAAGAACAAGCCACAAAATTCGCAGGCCTGGCACTTAAAAACATTCACCGCGAATACCCAAGCAAACCGGGCAATGTGCTTGAAAGTTCAAAAGATGTGCTCAGCCCTAAACAACTTTATCCTGCTTTTCATGGTTGCTACGACTGGCATAGCTCGGTTCATGGCCATTGGATGTTGGTGAAGATATTGAAGGAGTTTCCTCAATTAAAAGAAGCAGAGGAAATACGAAAAGCTTTGGCAAAGAATATCACCAAAGAAAATTTGTTAGCAGAAGCTGCGTTCTTTCTGAAACCTGAAAGCAAGTCTTTTGAAAGACCTTATGGTTGGTCATGGTTTTTAAAACTTACTTTGGAACTTCGCTCTTGGGAAGACCCGTTGGGGAAAGAACTGGCACAGCATTTGAAACCCCTCGAGGAAATCATAGTCGGGCGTTACATTCAATTTTTTCCCAGACAAACCTACCCCATCCGGAGTGGGGTGCATTCCAACACGGCTTTTGGATTGACGTATGCTCTTGATTATTCGAGGCAGATGAAAAACAAAGAGCTCGAGCAATTGATAGTAAAGCGGGCTCGGGAATATTATCTTAAAGATGAAATGATTCCTGCAAATTGGGAGCCCGATGGTGCGGATTTCTTTTCCCCAAGTCTGATGGAAGCGGATTTAATGCGTAGGATTCTTCCTCAAAAAGAATTCTCAACCTGGCTTGATAAGTTTTATCCCAACTTGTTGAAAAGTGAACCTGCAAATCTTTTTAGCCCTGCAGTTGTTTCTGATCGTACCGACCCGCAGATTGTTCATCTTGATGGTTTGAACCTTAGCAGGGCATGGTGCATGAAAAATATCGGGCTAGCGCTTTCAGAGGGTGATCCTAGGCGAATGATTTTTTTGGAAAGTGTAAAGAAGCATGCAGAGGCTTCGCTTGGGCATGTTAGTAGCGGAGATTACGCAGGGGAACATTGGCTTGCATCTTTTGCAGTCAATCTGTTATGCAATTAAATCTTATGATCCAAGAATTAAGTCTTACTTTTGCAATCTGATGTTATTGTATAGCTTGGCTGGAAGGTTTTTGGTTTCGATACTGAGATTATAGCTTATGAAATTATCTTCGATAGGTCTGTACCGGCTTAGAACAGCGCTGTTGGTTTGTTTTATTGGGCTGACTTTGTTTTCTGGCCTGACAATCACTTTGTTAAGCCTTAGGCTTTCTTATACGGCCAGGGTTAATTTCACCCAAGAGGTTGGGCATTTGCTTACCCAATCGGTCAATCTCAAGGTGGAAAATTTTCTTCAAGATGCTGAAGATATCATTGAAGTGACAGATCGCTTTTCCTATAGGATAAAAAATGACAAGGTGGATTATTCTTTGCTTTTAAGCACCCTAGCCCATAGTCTCATTGTGAATCCCAACCTTGGTACTGCAATTTTTACCGAGGAAAAAACAGGATATTCAATTAAACTCGCAGTGCAGGAAAAACCTGGTTTTAAGTATGATACGCGCGCGCCTTCCCGATTTAGTGAAAGTTCGGTTTATACAGAAAAAGATGTCGTTGTCGAAGAGATCATCCCAAATGCCTCAGGCACTTTTACCTTAAAGACTTATTCTTATCCTGATTTCCCCCATAAACCTTTTTCGGTTGATGAAAATGGAGGATCTGATTTACGAAAAAGACCTTGGTATATTTTGGGAAAAAAGCAATCTGTTGAAGAAAAAGGCCGATGGACTAATTGCCATTATAATTTAAAAAATAACAAGGATGCTATAGTTGGAATAACTTATGTGACCGCTTTGGGTAATGAAAAAGGAGAATTATTTTCGGTTTTAGGAATGGATATTGGTACCCAGTGGGTCAGTGAGTACCTTGCGGAATCCATGCAGGAAATACAAAAAAGGGGCATCAATGCTTTTATTTTTGAACAATCTCCAGATAAGACCAAAATGGTTCTGGCGCACTCCCTCAAAGAAAATGGGTTTTCTAAGGATCAAAATGGGAATACCATTTATTATTCCCGCCCTAAAGATATGAAGGACCCTGCTATTGAAAAAATGATCCTGAGTCTGCCTGATACGGTTTTAAATGGACTCGAGATAAGTGGTGATTTTGAAAGTTTGTTCCACTTTGATGTTGATGGGGTAGATTATGTCGGGATTATTAAAACGGTTTTACCAGGAACCGCTCCTGATTGGTATGTGTGCCTTTATGTGCCTGAGAAAGTGTTGTTTAGTAATGCCTATCGCCATTTTTATATGGCGCTCGGGATCCTTGTGGTTGTCATGATCATAAGCGTGGTTCTTTCGATCATACTTGCACGGTCAGCATCTAAACCCATAGAAAGTTTGGTTCTACTCTCGCAGAAAATTGGAAAGCTTGATTTTACCCATAAAGTTCGTGCTGATTCAAAAATCATAGAGATTAAGAATTTGGCTCATTCCATGAATCTAATGCAAATTGGGCTTCAAGCTTTTACGCAGTATTTGCCCAAGGACATGTTGAAAAGTTTATTTGATGCTGGTACCGGAGCTACACCAGGCGGGAAAGAAAAAGATGTTTCCATCATGTTTGCGGATATCGAAAACTTTACCCATTACTCTGAAAGCCTTTCCCCTAACGATTTGGTACTTCAACTAAACGAATACCTCGGTTGTTTTTCTTCGGTGATTATTAGAAACGAAGGCACAGTTGATAAATACATTGGTGATGCAGTGATGGCGTATTGGAATGCCCCGCGCGATTGCGATGACTATGCATTCAAAGCTTGCAAAACTGCAATTCAGGGCCTTCAAAAGTTATCTTTTTTACAGCAGAAATGGGCTAGATTAAATAAGCCGATATTCAATGCCAGAGTGGGCATTAATACAGGTGGTGTGGTGCTTGGGAACATTGGTACCCAAGAACATTTAAACTATACCGTAATTGGTGATAACGTAAATCTTGCAAGTCGGCTTGAAGGATTAAACAAGGTTTACAATACAACGATCATGATTTCAGATGTCACTTTAAAAGCTTGTGGAAGCCGATTGATTACCCGTCCGATTGATCTAGTAGGTGTGAAGGGGAAAGATAAGAAAATCATAGTGCATGAACTTCTGGGTATAGCAGGAGAAGCATCAGAGAGTACGATTAAGTTTTGCACTGATTTCAAAACTGCGTTTGCTGCTTATTTTAAAAAAGACTGGTCAGTTGGGTTGAGCTTATTCCAAAAATTAGCCAGTGAAAATCCTGATGATAAGTTAAGTCAAATTTATGTGGATCGTTGCAGGGATTATCAGCAGAACCCCCCTGATGCTTCCTGGGACGGTGGTTACCAATTCCATGAGAAATAAAACCTTGGCTTTATAGATGCAAAGCATCTTTAGTTTTGAGTTTTTTTAAAAACTCTGTTCCCGCAAGTTCCAAAAAACATTGTGATGGGAACTAAATGATACAGACATTAATAAAGTTGGTGTTGATTTGTTTAACTCTGATTGCAATTGAAGTTCATTTAATTTATTATTCCCGTTTGAAGATAAGTCATTGTATTTAGTTAAAATTTAATTAAGAGTTTTATTGAATGAAATCTAATGAATTTTATACATTCTGGCGGGAAGCATTTTTAATTAAGGGTTCCGTAACCCCAATTGTTATATTCAATGTTTTTGTTTTTGGATTAATAGCGGCGATCATATGTGCTGTTGATCATTACATTGAAGATGTTTTCCAAGTGAACCTAGGGCTGGAGGTGGGTCCGCATGAAATAGCAGGTGCTGCCCTTGGCTTGTTGTTAATTTTGCGCACCAATGCAGGCTACGATCGCTGGTGGGAGGGAAGAACCTTATGGGGAGGGATTGTAAATCAGACTCGAAATCTGGCTTTAGAATCGCTGGCTTATGGTCCTAAAGACAAAGCCTGGCGCAAAGAAGTTGTAACATGGGTGATGGTTTTCCCTTACGCAGCTAAATCTTCTTTGAGGTCGGAAAAAGAATTGGGAAAGTTTGAACAGTTGTTGGGAAAAAGTGAGGCGGAAAAGCTTGTTAATTCAAGTCACATGCCTTTTTATGTGTTGTTGAAAATAGCAGGGTTGCTTAGTTTAGAATTGGACAAAGGGTCTCTCAATCCATTTACATTTGCCCAGATGGAAAGGGAAAGATCGCTGCTGATGGATCATGTTGGGGCTTGTGAGCGAATTTTAAAGACCCCGCTGCCTTTGGTATATTCTGTTAAAATTCGCAGGTTCGTTGCAATATTTCTTGTCACCCTGCCTTTTGCCTTGCTTCACCAGATGGAAACAGACTGGCTTGTACCTCTGGTAATCATGTTAGTGAGTTATCCTCTGGTTTCCTTGGATCAAATCGGGATAGAATTGCAAAACCCATTCTATAAATCTAGTTTGAATCATCTTCCTTTAGATGAAATCTCAGCAAGCATTGAAAAAACTCTTCGCGAAATGCTTGAATCCTCTGACAAGACCGAATTCAAATAACAAAGGCCCCGGGAGTTTTCCCAGGGCCTTCTTCAAAGTTTTTACATTACTACGCTAGTTGAACTTTACCATGGTTATCGCAATGACCATTGTGAGGATGGTGAAGGTGACCATCGACAAGGTAATCGACATGGTCGCCATGGGGCACAGCTTGATGTCCGCAATCGGGGCCGTGTTTGTGTGTAGCATCGTGAGCATTACATGAATGGCCGGTCGTGCAGTTTGCAGGGTTGTTGGCATCCACGGGCAAGGTATGTTCTTCAACTTTTGATCCATCCATATGGTGCATATGGCCATCGTGAAGATAATCAACATGGCCTTGGTGGACGATGCCTTGGTGTCCGCAATTTGCGCCATGGGTGTGGGATGAATGATTTTCGTTGCAATTGGCCATGATAAAGCTCCTAAAAGTTAGATTGGTTCATGGGAATCGGATGTTTCCAATTCGGTTGCATGAGCCAAAGCATTTCGTAACAAGGAAGAAACATGATTATCGGCAAGGGAGTAGAAAAGGTGTTTACCTTCTCTTCGCCTGACCAACAGGCCCTCAGCCCTGAGGACTTTAAGACGCTGGGAAATGCTAGAAAGTTTATCTGAGAGGGTTTCAGCGATGTCGCCTACACAGCATTCTCCTTGGTCTAATAAGGCAAGAAGTTTAAGCCTTGAAGGTTCGCCCATGGCTCGGAATAGAGTGGCAGCGCGTTCAATATTTTGCTGTAAAGGCAAGGATATTGGCCGTTTAGCATGATCCAAGTGCGAGCAAACAGGTTTGGTAGACAAAGGAAACTCCAGAGGACAATCAAACACTTCATCAATCATTGTAATGTTGTATCGAAAAAAATCAAGATGTTTCTTTAATAAAATAAGGAGCTATGTCTGAAAAGTTGCTTCCTAAAAGCTTTTTTACCTCCAAGGACGCGAAATAAGACAAGCTGGCTGCGTCCATCCGGTAAAAGCACAATCCATTCCTACCGTCAAGGAGGCTAAGGAATCATAGATGAAGAGTGTGGAACAGAGGGGATTTCAGAAAATGTCGGAAATATTAGCAATCATTTTCATTGTCTAGTCAAGAAGATAACAACCCAGATAATTAATGAAATTGCAATGATAGTGATTGCGCCCACGACATAATAGAGCCAGAGAGGGGTACCAGATTTTGGGCGATTAAGCCCTTTCATACTTCTGGTAGGCTCTGATGTGGGAGTAGATACTGGGTCGGCCGGTTGGGTTTTAGAGTTCGGCGTAGAATTCGGCTTGGTCAGTTGGACTGCTAAATCTCTAAATTCCGGGAAAATCTTCATCTCTTCAAATGGGCCTTCTAGACTTTTAGCCAATTTGTACTTGAATGGGTCTTCTAAAATTCCATCCTTAAAGCTTCTTCGGATAGCCTTGGCAGTTCCCTTTACCACATGCTGTTTGCCTTGGTCATCGTTATAAGCCATAAACCAAATTGGCTCTGAAGGTTGTTTAATATTTGTTTTTTCTAATGCTGGGGTAGTAACTGCTGATTTTCGGGTACTCTTTCCAACTAGATCTTCGACAAATTCCCTGCAGCTTGAAGGGCGGATATCAGGATCACTATCCATGGCTCTACGAATTGCCCAGTCGGTTCGTACTGAAATCCGGGGGTTCAGCTCTCGGGGTGTGGGCAAATCGTTTTGCACCTTTTTCATCCAAGTTTCTAGCGGATTAACTGATTTATAAGGCAGTTCCCCTGTCAACATGGTGTAAAGGGTGGCACCTAAGCTGTAAATATCGCATCGGATATCTGCGTTTTTGGCATCCCGGAATTGTTCCGGTGCCATGAAGTTTGGCGTTCCGAGCCCCCTTCCCGACCGAGTCAGATTTAGATCCCCCACCAGTATTTCTTTGACCAAGCCTAAATCTGTCAATTTGGCTATCCCGTTTTTTCCAACAAGAATATTGTCCGGTTTCACATCCCGATGGATTAGCTTATCTTTATGAACCTGATTTAGTGCCTTGGCGACTTGGGCAATGATTTTTATCCCTTCCAATTCTTCAAATTTTCCTTGCCTGCTGATTATGACCCCCAACGATTCGCCATTCACAAACTCCAGTACGAGAAAAGGCAGGTCATTATCGGTGCCAAATTCGAGTGCTCGCACCAGATTGGGGTGATTAAATTTGCTTGCAACCCGGTATTCTTGTTCGAACCTTTTTAATAACACAGGGTTATGAACATAATTGGGCGACATCACTTTGATCGCAACCACGGATTTATCCTTGGTGCTGCGTGCCATATAGATCGAACCCATGCCACCCTCTGCTATTTTCTTAAGCAGATCGTATTGGCCGATCTTTCCCAAGGATTGAATATATCCTTGGGGTTTGGTTGCATCAGGGGTTTGCGGTGGTTCTTTCATAGGGTCATCTTATCTTAGATTAAATGACGAGCGTATTAAGAACAAAATCTTCACGAATTTTTTAAATAGGGGTTCGGCCTTAAGGAAAGCTTGCATTCGCTAAATCCATATCGATCGTTTTAATAGATACAGCTTCGCTCAAATATCATGCACATTTTATTGGCCTAACGCCTTGTTATGGGGAAAGATATAATTAAGAGATAGGTTCTCTAGTGCAATCCATCCTATGGAACAAGAGACAGGTTATTCGATGTCCCTACTTGGAAAAATCTTTGCGCTGTTAAACACTCTGCTGGCCTTTGGGCTAGGAGTTATCTTAGTTCAAGATTTGGGCGTTCGCAAGAACTGGACTTATCTGGTATTCAGGCAGGATATTGTGCTTAATGGCTTGCCCTTTGATGATGATGAAACCACCAAAACAAATATAAACATCAAATCAAATCTCGATGGCCTTGAGAATGGTGCGTTAAATGCGATTTTTAAGGATGCGGGCGGCCCGTTAAAAATTGGCGATAAGGTTGTTTTAACTCAGGTTGATGAAGTTAAGCGCATGCACAAGAAATTTGATGATAAAGAAAAAGAAATCGAAGGTAGTGATAAGAAGGCCCGGTTTCTTGCCAAGTTACTAATGGAACATGCAATTACTTATGTAGATAGGCGCAAGTACGATGATTTGATTAACAAAGCCGACCCTAAGACTCTTGCGGATGAATACACTTCGCTTCGTGAAAGTGTGGATAATTTATTCTTATCATCAGAACCTCGCGAAAAAAACAGGCTCCCGCAACAAGCTCATATTATTAGTAAATTTGAATCCCGAACTGCAATCGCTGCATTGTTACTTTCCCTGTACCAGGTTGTGGATGAGGGCTCGGAAGAATCGCTGCGCAGACTTATAGTGGTGGTTGGCCCGGATTACGCTTCCAAGGCATTGGATGGGCATGCGGTGGTGTTGACTCGTGCCTTCGATCATCTGGAGGCCCATCTTACTAGGGAAGAGGCCATATTCGTTACGGAGCATCGTGAACTGATTATCGAGATGAGCCGTAGGGCCAAGCGTGCCAAGCAAATCGAAGGATTCAAGCTGGAGTATGATGAGCGTATAAAAACCCAGAAGGCACTATTAGTCAAAGAAAAGTTGTTGCTCGCAAAGATGGAAAAAGATTTGGAAGACCAAAGGGATCAAACCAGCAATCTGGTTAGTAATTTTCACGTGATCAGTGAGCGCTTGTTTTCGGTGCATAAAAAATTGCAGGGCTACAGGGTAGGTAATGAGGTCAAGGAAAAGAATCTTCGTGCGGTAGAAGCGAACCACTAGACCCGGATTAAGTTAAAAGGAAGCCATGGCTCTTAATATCGGCAAAAAAATGGTCTACCTGCTTGCGTTAAGCAGCTTCACCCTTGCAACTTGGGGGATTTCTCTTTTTTCCAATCCGGTTCTTACTCCGGTAATCGGGGCAGATGGTAAACCCAAGGAAGGCTCTTGGCAGGAAATTGATCAGCGCAAGGCAAAGATCGAGGCATGGTTCAAAGATGCTAAAGATGGTTCCCCTAGTCCGATTGGGATTGCTGTAAACCGTTATCAGTCGGGCCGTGAAAAAATGCAAAAGCTTGAGTCGCAAGTTGCAGTGGCCGAGAAGTATTACTTTGATCAGTTGGAATTTCTAAAAAACAAAGCATCGGAGAAAGAGCCTGCCAAGAGTATTACTTTAAAAGATGGGCAACCTGTTCGCTTAACTGCCAAGTTTATTCCGTTGCAATTTGAAGAATTAAAAGACATCGATGGAAATACTTTCGAGAACCTGAACGCACTTGGTAAAAAGATTGATGATCTCGATAATGAAATAAGGGCCATGCAAAAAGTGCTGGACGATACCTCCAAGGAAAACAAGAGATTGGTAGATATCCAAGCTGATCATCTGCAAAAGGATGCGGATGGTAAAACGGTACTAGGGCCCGATGGCAAACCCGTCGTTCTTGTCAAAGGTTTGCAAACCATCATTGAAGAAGAAAAGTTAAAGCGCAAAAAATTCGCAGAAGAGTTTGATGCAGTCGAACAAGCTTATGTTAATTTAACCCTCGAACATTTCGATTTGACCAAAAGACGCTCAGAACTTGATATCCGCTTTAATGAACTACGCAATTCAGGCTTGGTTACCCTCCCCTAACCTTCCATTCTTGCCCCTTTTACCCTGTTTTTGTAAATGCTTGAAACTATTTCTGGCCCATTGGTTTGGCTGGCGATTGTTGCCGTTGACAAGCATTGCAATACAAGGCATAGTCCCGCCCGGATGTAAATATTACTATTGTCAAGATATATTGCTTGGTTTCTGTTAAGATTAAAGCAATGGTTTTTGACTGCTGTAAAGTCCTAACATTGAAGTGAGGGTCAGGCCATGACACCTGTAGGAAAAATTCTGGTATTTGTGAATCTAATATTCAGCTTGTTCGTAGGTGCAATGGGTCTGATGGTTTTCACCGCAGACACCAATAAGAATGCTGAAATCGTAAAAGTACAGCGCGAGCGGGAAGTGCTGAAAGCCAGCAATACTACCTATCAGGAAGAAAATAAAACGCTTCAGGAAAGTGGCTCTTCTTCCGTGAAGGAAAAAGAAGTTGAAATTGCGAAGCTGAAAGCGGAAGTGGAAGATTTTAAAAGGGTGAAGGATGATTTAGATAAGAAATATAATGAAGCTTCTAAAAAGCTGAATGAAAAAGATATCGTGCTGCAGACTGCGGTTGCAGAATCAAGTCGCAGGCAGGAACAAAACGCCCAGATGAGTGAGATTCTGAAAGCAGAAGTGAAACGCAATTCAGAAATTTCCACGCTGTTGGAACAAACAAGGGCAAAGGAAATTGCTGAAAGAATCGCTGCACAAACTTTCAAATCAACCAATGAAAGATTGGAAGTTCAACTGCGCGAGATGGCAAAAGATATGGAACGTGCCAAATCAGGCGGTACCTCCGCTTTGACACAAGTCAACAAAGCAAGTAAGAATCCTCCACCAGATAATATCGAAGGTATGGTCAAGGTTGCTGATTCCAGCGGCTTGATCAAAATTTCCATTGGCTCTGATGCTGGCCTTACTAAAGGTCATACGCTTGAAGTCTTCAGGCTTTCTGCGGTGGCTACTCAATCCAAGTATCTGGGCACCGTTCGTATTCTCGAAGTTACACCTAATGAAGCTGTTGCCCAACCGGTTAAACCGTTGTCAGATAAGCCGATTGCTGGTGATCGGGTTGCAAGTCGCATTCTAGGCAGCTAATTGTAAAAGCCAAATTAAGAAGTTTATCAAGGAGGGTATCCAATCATGGCAGCCAAGGCAAAGGCCTCTTCATCGGGCACACGCAGTGATGCATACACAGGCATTTTGATTTTATCATTGCTTGCACAATTAATAGGTGGTGGTTTTCTTTTTTGGGATTACATGAGGTTGACTACCCCCAATGGCCCACCCGATTCCGTTGATAAAGTGATTGCAAGGCCAGGTAAACTTACCAAAGATGGCGCACCAGCGCCTGCGCCAGCACCTGCTCCAGCGCCTGCACCCGAAAACTAAGTAAATCTATTTACTGAAGCTGATTTGTTTTTCATCAGCAGTTAGTTTCAGTTGATTTTATAATCATGCTCTTAAAGCCCAATGTTGTCGAAAGCACTCTCCTTACGGCTTGGCTTTATTGCTTTTTGGTGGACTAATATGAACTACCGATCTTTGTTTCTTCTTGGGGTTATTATCTCTTTACTCAGTAGCCAATCACTTAAAGCTCAGGGTTCTCCATTGAAATATCCAAGCACTAAAAAAATTGAACAGGTCGATAATTATCATGGAACTAAAGTTGCGGATCCTTATCGTTGGTTAGAAAATGATGTTCGAAATTCTGCCGAAGTGAAAGATTGGGTTGAAGCGGAAAATCTTGTCACCAATGCCTATCTGGGGGAAATCCCCGAGCGCGTAAAAATTCGCAAGCGCCTTGCTGAGCTTTGGGATTACGAAAAATTCTCTACGCCGGTGGTTCGTGAAGGCAGGTATTTCTTCACACGCAATGATGGCTTGCAAAACCAAGCGGTTCTTTTAGTCCAAGATGGACTACAAGGGAAACCTCGTATTCTTCTTGATCCAAACACCATGGCGAAAGATGGTACGGTTGCTCTTTCCTCCTGGATGCCCAGCGATGATGGGAAGCTTCTTGCATATGGCATCGCTGAAGCAGGTTCCGACTGGCATGTTTGGCGCATTTTAAATGTCGATACTGGTACACAGCTTACAGACGAGCTTCGCTGGGTCAAATTTGCAAGCCCTGCATGGACACCCGATGCCAAGGGTATTTATTACAGCAGGTATGATGAACCCGCTGCGGGCACTAAATTCCAAGGGCTTAATCTCAATCAGAAGGTTTATTTCCATAAAGTTGGAACAGCCCAATCAGAAGATAAATTAATTTACAAACGCCCTGATCATCCTGAATGGGGTTTTCAAACCGAAGTTACGGAAGATGGCAAATACTTGCTCATCACCACTTGGAAGGGCACCGATCATAATTATCGGGTTACTTATTTTGACCTGACTAAAAAAGATTCGCAACCTGTGGATCTGATCGATAATTTCGACAATGAATATTCCTTGGTGGGTAATGATGGTAGCACCCTTTATTTCAAGACGAATTACAAAGCCGCATTGCACCGGGTTGTATCCATTAAGTTGGAAAATCCTGAACCTGCTAACTGGGTGGAAATCATCCCCGAGACAAAAGAAGCGCTTCAGGGTGCCAGCCTTTTTGGAAAACAATTTATTGCAAGTTATTTGAAGGATGCGCGAACTTTAGTTAGAATGTTTTCAATCGATGGGAAAACGTCTTCTGAATTTCCGCTGCCTGGTATTGGAACTGCGGGTGGTTTTGGTGGCAAGCAAAATGCCAGCGAAACCTTTTACTCCTTTTCTAGCTTTGCAACGCCACCCTCCATTTATCGTTATGATTTGAAAAAAGGTACTAGCGAAGTTTATCGCACCGCAAAAGTTAAGTTTAACCCCGATGATTATCAGGTCGAGCAGGTCTTTTATCCAAGCAAAGATGGCACCAAGGTGCCTATGTTTATCACTTATCGCAAGGGGTTGAAGAAAGATGGCAACAACCCGGTGCTGCTGTATGGGTATGGCGGTTTTAATATTTCGCTTACGCCTTCGTTTTCTGTCAGCAGGATAGCTTGGTTGGAAATGGGTGGGGTATTCGCAGTTGCAAACTTGCGTGGTGGTGGCGAGTATGGCGATGCTTGGCATAAAGCGGGCACCAAGCTTCTTAAACAAAATGTCTTTGATGATTTTATTGCAGGAGCGGAATGGCTCATTAATGAAAAATACACCCAAAGTTCTAAGTTGGCGATTCAGGGTGGTAGCAATGGTGGATTGTTAGTGGGTGCTTGCATGGCGCAGCGGCCCGATTTATTTGGCGCATGCCTTCCCGCAGTCGGCGTGATGGATATGCTTCGGTTTCATAAGTTTACTGCTGGGCGTTTTTGGGTTGATGATTACGGTTCTGCAGATAATCAAGATGAATTTAAATCTATTTATGCTTACTCGCCTTATCATAATCTTAAAAAGGGAACATCCTACCCCGCAACCATGATTACCACCGCAGATACGGATGATCGTGTGGTGCCTGGGCATAGCTTTAAATTTGCAGCAATGTTGCAAGAGTGCAACAAGGGGCCCAACCCCATGCTTATTCGGATCGAAACAAAGGCGGGCCATGGTGCGGGTAAGCCTACTGCCAAAATTCTTGATGAAGTTGCAGATCAAATGGGATTTCTCTTTAAAAATCTGGGCATGAAGCCTGATTGATTTATGTTTTTCGTTTGGCACAAGGAGGCGCTTTATGGCTAGTTATCGCGGACATCTTAGGTTTTCTTCCATGCTTGCAGTGGCCAACGGCCTGCTTGCTACTTTTTATTTTGATCTCGATTGGGGCACCAGCTTAATGGCTGCGGGTATCACCGCAGTTAGCGGGTTGTTGCCAGATCTTGATAGCAGTAGTGGTGTTCCTGTACGCGAAATGTTCAACCTTACGGCAGTGGTTGTGCCGTTGATGTTGCTTAAGCGCATGCTTGGTTTTGGTCTTACAGAAGATCAAACTTTTGCGATATTAGCTATTCTTTATGTATTTATACGATTTGGGCTTTCGAATATATTCAGGCGTTTAAGTGTGCATAGGGGAATGTTCCATAGTATCCCCGCGATGGTTATTGCGGGCGGTCTGGTTTTCCTTTGTTATACCCATGACTCTACATTGCTTCGTATTTATATGGCTGCTAGTGCTATGGTTGGATTCTTATCGCATTTGGTTTTGGATGAGCTTTGCAGTGTTGATTTTAACGGTGTAACAGTGGAATTGAATCAGTTTGCAGGAACCGCGGTTAAGTTCTTTGGCCCATCGCTTTTCCCTAACTTGTTTGCATGGTCATTGTGCATTGCAGTCAGTTATTTTGCCTGGGTTGATTTTGAACATCATGCATTAGCGGTAAAGGATGGCAAAAAGCCCAATAGCGATGGCATGCATATTATGCCCCCCCAAGTGCAACCTCTCACAAAAACTGTAAAACCTGTTGCACAACCCTTCTCGCAGCTTTAGACTAGTATTTCTAGATTCTGATCCAACCTTTTGCCACCTCTATACCAGAGGTGGTGCTGTTTTTGTTGTTTATCTTGAGGAGCAATTTAAAATGATTAGAAAGCCTGATCGTCGTAGCTTTGTTAAACAAACTTCCATTGCTGGTGCTGGCTTTTGGCTCGCAGGTGGCATTGCTGGCGCACAAGATAAGAAATCTGCCCTCGAAGGCCTTCGCTTTGCTGGCGTAGGCGTTGGTGGTAAGGGTAGTAGCGATATTGATCAGGCAGGCGCTCTTGGCGAAGTCGTTGGTCTCTGCGATATCGATGATAACACCCTTGGCAAGAAGGGTGAAAAGTTCACCAAGGCTAAGAAGTATAATGACTTCCGCAAAATGCTCGAAGAAATGGGCAAGGATATTGATGCTGTAGTTATCGGTACCCCTGATCATACCCATGCACCCGCTGCTGCGATGGCTATGCGAATGGGCAAGCATGTTTATGTGCAAAAGCCTTTAACTCACACTGTAAAAGAAGCTCGCGTTCTTCGTGAACTTGCTGTTGAAAAGAAGGTCTGCACCCAGATGGGTAATCAAGGTACCGCTGAAAACGGCCTCCGCGAAGCGGTTGAACTTATCCGTGCAGGTGTTATCGGCCAAGTTAAGGAAGTTCATGTTTGGACCAACAGGCCTATTTGGCCACAGGCTCCTAAAGTTACCACCCGACCAACCGGTACCCATGAATGCCCTAAACATGTTCATTGGGATGAATTCATCGGGCCTTCCCAAATGCGCCCTTATGCTCCTGGTTATCATCCTTTTGCTTGGCGTGGCTGGTGGGATTTCGGCACCGGCGCCCTTGGTGATATGGCTTGCCATACTGCTAACATGGCGTTCATGGCTCTGAAGCTTGGCTACCCGACTTCTGTTCTTACCAATTGTGAAACGACCAATGTCGAAACCTATCCCGGTTGGGCAACGGTTGCTTTGCAATTCCCAGCGCGCGATACCATGGCGCCTGTTACCCTCAACTGGTACGAAGGCAAGAAAGATAATGTTCTTGTTCATCCTCCTAAAGAACTTCAGGCTAAAGTTCTTGCTAAGGACAAAGATGGCAAGGAAGAAAAGCTTGTTTCATCCGGTTCCATCCTCGTTGGCGATAAGGGTATCATTTATTCCCCTAACGATTATGGTGCTTCCTTCAGAATCTATAACCTTGATGGTTCGACCATGGAAAAACCCAAGGTTGATCAGGTTCTTCCCCGCAATGGCAAGGGCGATGGCGGCATGAAGTCTGAATGGGTTGAAGCTATTCGCAAGAATGATCCTTCCATTGCAATGTCCAACTTCAACTATGCTGGCATGCTTACCGAAGCTATTTTGCTTGGTAATGTTGGCATGAAGATGGCAGGTAAGAAGCTTGAATGGGATGGTCCAGCTTTCAAGTTCACCAATGATTCTGCTGCTGATCAACACTTGCATTTTGAATATCGCAAGGGTTATTCGCTTTAGTATCATCTGATTTTTTGTTGATTCCTTTTCCCACCCTGTGATTTCACCACCTTGTGAAAGCAGGGTGGGTTCTTTCATACCTTAGAGAGTGCTACCATGAGAATCCTTGCTGCTTCACTTTTTTTCGCATCTGTGCTTTTTGTACTCGCAGATGGCCCGCAGGATAACATCGCTGAAAAAGTGCGACCCGTTCCCCCAGAGGGAGTCATGGTGCCCGCAGAGGTTCGTGCTGATTTGCAAAAAGGTGTCGATGATCTGGGCAAACAAATTGCTACACTCAAAAAATCACTCGCTGGTAAACCCATCGCAGAGCTTCTTCCAGATGTTGAAATCTTTCATAACAGCGTTCGCTATGCTCTTGCCCACAACGAATTTTACGATGTCAAGGAATTCCCCATCGCCAAGAAACACCTGCAATTGGGCATGGATCGTGCCAAGTCTCTTGCAGAAGGTAAAGCACCTTGGACTACTGCTACCGGTTTGGTCGTTCGTGGTTATCGTTCCAAAATTGATGATTCTGTTCAACCCTATGGCATCGCTATTCCTGCTGATTACACCGGTATGACTGATCGCAAGCGCAGGCTTGATCTCTGGTGCCATGGTAGAGGGGAAAAACTTTCTGAGTTGAACTTTGTTGAAGGTGTGATGCGTAGTGCGGGCCAATTCGTTCCTGCAGGGGGCATGGTGCTGCAACTGTATGGCAGATATTGTTGCGCCAATAAATTCGCAGGCGAAATAGATGGCATCGAAGCAATGAATCATGTTGAAAACAATTATTCGATTGATCGCAACCGGGTTGTGATTCGCGGTTTCTCGATGGGCGGTGCTGCATGCTGGCAGTTCGCAGTGCATTACCCTGGAAGATGGGTAGCTGCAGCTCCGGGTGCGGGCTTTTCTGAAACCCCTGAATTCCTCAGAGTCTTTCAGAAAGAAATCATTACCCCCAACGCTTGGGAAAAGAAGTTGCTTCATTGGTATGATTGCACGGATTGGGCCATCAACCTCGCCAATCTTCCTGTCGTTGCTTATAGCGGCGAGATTGATAATCAAAAGCAAGCTGCTGATATCATGGAAACCTATTTGAAAAAAGAAGGCATTGAGCTTCGCCATATTATCGGGCCAAAAACCGGGCATAGTTATCATCCTGCTGCTAAAAAAGAAATCAGCGATCGTATCGATGCCATTGTTGAAAAAGGCCGCACCGCAATTCCCAAACGGATTCGTTTCTCCACCTACACCTTGCGTTATAATCAGATGCTTTGGGTGCAGGTTGATCTTCTTAAACAGCATTGGGAAAAAGCATTGGTCGATGCGGAAATAGTTGATACTAAAACCATCAAAGTCAGCACCACGAATGTGGAAGGTCTTACCCTAAATATGCCTAGTGGATTATGCCCACTGGATGTTACCCAAAAAACCAAGGTCATTCTTGATGCTGTTGAAATCACTTGCAACGCGCCACAATCTGATCGTTCTTGGGCTGCTCATTTTCGTAAAGAAAATAATAGCTGGAAATTGGTGACTGCGCCCACTGCCCCGGGCGAACGCAAAGTGCATGGTTTGTCCGGCCCCATTGATGATGCTTTCATGGATAGCTTTTTGGTGGTTCGCCCTACCGGTGAATCCAAGAACCCAAAAGTGCAGGCTTGGGTGAAAGCTGAGATGGATCGTTCTTTGGATCATTGGCGCAAGCAGTTCCGAGGCGAGGCTCGTGTTAAAAACGATACTGATGTTACCGAAGAAGATATCAAGAAAAATCATCTGATCCTTTGGGGTGATACTAGTAGCAACAAACTTATCGCAAAGATTGCTTCCAAGCTTCCTGTGCAATGGGGTTCTGAATTAGTGGTGAACAAAGAAAAGTTCAATGCTGCTGATCATGCACT
Source organism: Gemmataceae bacterium (assembly GCA_044337875.1). GTDB lineage: Bacteria > Planctomycetota > Planctomycetia > Gemmatales > Gemmataceae > UBA969. The sequence continues at coordinate 12,023 of JBIIMS010000007.1, read as the reverse complement.
TATCATGATTCATCCCAACCCAGAAAACCCAAGTAAGTATGTCGTGCTTAACAGCGGGTTTACTTTTAGGGATTATGATTATTTGAACAACGCAAGGCAGATTGCCAAGCTGCCTGACTATGCGGTGATCGATTTAAACATTGCGCCTAATGGTCGTTTTCCGGGCAAAATTAAAACCGCAGGCTTCTTCAACGATGCCTGGAAGTTTGAATAAGAAAATCGAAGAAAATATTCTATCGAGCGGCGGACGTTAATCCGCTGGTGCGGGCCAATTGGCGATGAAAGAACACGGAAAAGAAGAAGAAAAGACATTTTAGCCACGGACGAACACGGAATTTCACGGAAAAAAACAGAAGCAGAGACACGGAAGAGGCAGAAGAATTATTGGTTCAGAGCCGTAAGCGTAAGCGACGGTTGTTTATCGAGTTTCTCAGAACGAGCGGCGGATGTTAATCCGCTGGTGTAGGCTAATATCCGAATGATCCCATCCGAACCCTTCTTACAATGTTGAAGTCTGCCTTGAATGGAATTTCCGGGAGTTCTGGTTTTCGTAATGTATAGGCCTTTGCGAAGGGCGTGGTTTTTATCTTTTCATTGTGAGTATGCACCATAAGGGTATGCAGTACGATCGTATCTTGGATGTTGTAAGCAAGCAGGGTATCTAAAACAGCTTTGTCGCCCTTTTTTCTGTACTCGTTCCAAAGCAATACTGCATCGTAGCCATTCACATCATTCAACTCATCACGATTAATGCCCAATTGTTTTTCACAACCTTTTAAGCCGCCTTGCAAGCCGAGGCTTTTTAATGGGTATCGTAAATCGATATGGGCTTGGGGTACGCGGATTTTAAAGTAAGTTTCAATGAAGGGTATATCGAAGGATTTGCCATTGTAGGAAATGAGAAGCTTATAGTTTTGAATATCGTTCGGGAATTCGTGCAGGTTTACGCCATTGACATAGTGCTTGATGGAAACCCCATCGTAGAGGGCGATGGTGGTGATATCGCCACCGAATAGGCCGGTGGTTTCGATGTCGAGAAATGCAGCGACTTGTTGAAAATCGTGATAAAGGCGCCAAAGTTCTTTGCTGGGTAATTTGTCTGAGAAGTATTTGGGGGTAAGGTTTTCTTGATGGCTAAGTGAATCTTGGATGTGTTGGTCCCAGCAATCACGGGTGGCGCGTTTCAGTTTTACCTCGGCTGGGGGAAGCGAACAGCCCCAGGAATGCATGCCTAGCGACCAAAGCGCTTGCTCGGTTTTCTCACTAACCCCGGGAATATGGCAGAAGGTGCTGCTAAGCATTATTTTTCCGTTATGGCTATGTTGGTATAAATAGCGATGCACTCTTTATAGTGTTCTCGAAATCATTGAAGCAACAAAATCATGGCTTTAACAACCATGGTTTAATTTTTGAAGGTTGAAGCTAGGAATAACATAGGATTGCACCCTAAAGGAGATGGGGAACCTTTAGGCAGGGGAAGTGTTTAATGTCTAATAATCGACTTGATAGAATTGGATGATTATTTTGTAAAAGTTTAGCTTTGATTTGAAAATACCAAACGATAGGGGACTTGCAATAGTATCTCTAAGGAAACCAGTTTGCAGGGTTTACATTTCAGGGCATAATTTCTTAAAGATATCAGATGGACTTGCTATGGTTGAAAGAGGTTTCCTGAAGTGTTTGTCTAGGCGGTTCTTAGGGATGAAGGAGCTTTTCAATTTTTCTGGGATAGGAACAGCTTGAATTTTTCGAGTTCCGTTTAAATCTTGGAATAGTTCCTGAATAAAAACTGCAATCGATTCATGCCTTTGATTAGGATCGAAATGTAACGCTTTCATGATTGCATTACTTGCAGAAGTGGTAATAGAGGAACCATAAATACGTGATTCTAAAGGAATTATATTTGATCGAATAATATCAAGTAAAATTGCACTTGGGGTTCTTCCATAAAAAGGCAATTTATTGGTAAGCGCTTCGTAAATAACCACACCTAAACTGAATTGATCAAACTTAGGAGTAGGTTTATGACCTAGGTGTTGTTCAGGCGCCATATATATAGGGCTGCCCAAAATAAAACTAGCAGATGTAGAATAACTAGTTGGGTCAAAAACCAAGTGTTTAGAAATTCCGAAATCGGTTAAATAACAATTGTGATTAGTATCAAAAAGAATGTTATCGGGTTTTATATCGCAGTGTATCCAATCATTAGCATGCATATAAGTTAGGGCATCACTAATTTTAGGAACCCAAGCGTACAAGGATTCTAAAGTATGGGTCTCGTGGTCAACGATTGAATGATTGATTTTATCGCGGAGATCGCCACCATTGATATATCTGGAAACCGCAAAAGGATGATCATCATGGACGCCGGTATAAATGAAGGGCACAATAAAAGGATGTTCAAGATTAGTTAAAGCGTAAATTTCCCGAATAAATCTTTCGGTAATTTCTGCCTTCATGGAAGAATCTTTGATCAACGGTGTTTTTAAAATAACATTCTTTTGCAAGTTATTATCAAATGCTAAAAAAACGATGCCCATGCCGTTATTGCTTATGGGTTTTACGACATCAAACCTGTCAGCAATTTTTTTACCGACCCAAGCGTTTGTTAAATTATGATTAATCATTGTGCGATTTCTTTTCCTTATTGGGCTAAAATGGTTTAACTGGGGAAGGTTTAAACTTTCTTTCGTTTGATTGACCACTCTGAATGATAATATAACTATTCATGAAATAAAAACAAGACAAATATATCTTTTATTCTTTTTATGGGAAATCGAATTTGTAAAAGGGGCTATCCCTGCGGCTTTTCATACAAATTTCCCGTTATTCTTTCTTTATGCCCTAGCAGGTTTAAAAAGAATTTTCTGAGATAGGTCAGCGTTTTTAATTAAAAAAAATTAAACTAATTTTGGCATCTTTGCCTATTCCCGTCCGTTGTATTGCATAGAGACTTTAGTTCTTGAAGGGTTGACAGTTTGCCTTGATGCAGAGTGGTGTGTGATATGCATCTGGGAATGTCCGCCTTAATTTTTAAAGAATTATCACACCGGAGGTTTTACGATGAAAACTGATAGCGAATTGAAACGCGATGTGGAAAATGAGTTGAAGTGGGAACCCAGTGTAAACGAGGCCCATATTGGTGTTGCTGCCAAAAATTGTGTGATTACTTTGACCGGGCATGTGGCAACCTTTGCAGAAAAATATGCTGCAGAAAAATCTGCCAAACGCGTTTATGGCGTAAAAGCAGTAGCAGATGAAATTGATGTTAAACTTTTAGGTCTTTCAAAGCATACGGATGAAGACATCGCTCAGTCATGTATTATCGCGCTTAAGAATAATACTTCGGTACCTGATGAAAAAATTAAAATTATTATAACTAGTGGCAGGGTTACCCTTAGTGGTGAAGTAGAATGGCAATATCAAAGGGAAGCCGCCATGAATGCCGTGCGCTTCCTCCCCGGAGTTGTTTCCATATCCAATCAAATGATTGTTAAATCGCGGGTTTCTCCCAAAGATTTGTTGGATAAAATCAAGACCGCGTTTCACCGTAGTGCCGATATCGATGCTAGGCGAATTACCATTGATGCACTCGATGGAAAAGTAACCTTACATGGGAATGTGCGCTCCTGGGCTGAGAAAGAAGAAGCACAGGATGTAGCATGGGCTGCGCCCGGAGTCATGGCAGTGGATAATATGATTACGGTTTCACCATAATCATTAATATTTAAGTTGGTTCTAATAGGTAAAAATCTCTTCGCTCATTGATTCTTCAGTAAGCGAAGAGATTTCAATTTATCTAAAACATCCATTTGCATGGCATAAGCTATGCAGAGGGAAGCTGTAAAGCTCCGAGGTTTTGAGCCATTTTTAAACAGCACTTAAATGTGTATTAATCAAAAAAAATGATGCTTACGCGAGCTTATTAATTAAAGAATTTTTTAAAGGAGACAATTATATGGGCTGGGCTACCTATAAAATTAATTTGTATCATCAACAAACCAGGCAGACAAATTGCCTAGAGCAACTAATGTTAAAACATAACAGTCTACGGCATTTTATTATTACGGTCAGTGCTCTTACTAGCATCACCTATGGTTTGTGGATACAGGATTGGTACTTGATCCTAGGGTCTGCAGGATTTCATTTTAGTTGGCCATAGATTTGAGTTAAAAGATCTGCATAATAATTAGCGGGTATTTTTAATTTGGGATTTCTTACTGTAGATACCTGATGTTTTGGCACAAATTATTGAAAAGTTATATTGTTTACAAAATTCCTGCATCAGTTTTATTTGATTCTAAAAGAAATATAAATTCAAGGGTTTCAATTATTTCTTTACATTTGTGTTTGTCAAAAACTTCGCTGGCAATTAATAAATTTAAAAGTTTCGTTAGTTGTTCAGGTTTTAAATAGATTTGTTCACTTAAAATTCGGTCGCATATTTTAGTCATCTCATTTTTCATGCCGTTAAAAAAACTTGTAGAAGACATCGTGTCGGTGTTGTGTTTAGTATTTTTAATTGGAGTTGGGGAACTATGAGTATGCCCATTCGTTGAGTGTAAAGCAACATGGTGGTTTTTATGGAATCCGTTTGATTCTTGCTCGTGGTTAGAATATTTGAATAGTTCACTAATAAAAATATCGACTGAATCATGCCTATGATCTGGATCAAAATGTAAAGCCTTCATAATACTGTTATTAAAATGATCCGAAACTAAAGAGTTTGTATATCGAGAAGTAAGGGGGACTGAGTTTTGCCTGATAATTTCAAGCAAGATAGCGCTTTGGGTTCTACCATTAAAGGGCAATTTATTAGAAAGAGCTTCATAAATAACGACAGCTAGGCTGTATTGATCGCATTTGGGTGTGGGTTTATATCCTAGATGTTGTTCCGGAGCCATATACATGGGGCTACCCAAGATGGAATTAACGGTAGTCAAGCAATTAATCGGATCAAAAATAAGGTGTTTAGAAATACCGAAATCAGTTAAATAACAATTGCGATTAGTATCAAAAAGAATGTTATCGGGTTTTATATCGCGGTGAACCCAATCATTGTCATGCATAAAAGAAAGTGCAGCACCGATTTTAGGAACCCAATCGTATAAAGATTCATGGCTTAAGGTTTTGTGGTGTAAAAAAGCATCGCTGATTAAATCGCGAAGATTGCCCCCGTTGATAAATCTGGAAACAATAAAAGGTTGGGTTTCATGAACACCGGTATAAATGATGGGGACAATAAAAGGATGTTCCAGGGCGGTTAAACAATAAACTTCGCGAAAAAACCTGCCATTAATTTCGGCTTTCAATGAAGCATCTTTGACCAATGGTGTTTTTAAAACCACGGTCTTATGTAAATTATTGTCAAATGCTAAAAATATAGCACCCATTCCGCCTAAGCTGATTGTTTTTAAAATCTCAAAGCGATTCGCAATTAACTTGTTTAGCCAAATAGTTTCAATACTGCTCACGGGCGGGTACTCCGAAAGATTGAACATAGCACTTTCATAAAGTTCGAAAAAACGGCCAAGCTCGCCCAAGCTCGCCATCCTGCTCGCATTCCTCTAAACTTGCATCTTGCCTATGATAGTATTTGTTGTATGGCCTGCAAATCAAAATATAGATTATGCCATAAATGGATATAAGTAACTTTTTATTAAACCAAACAAATAATATAAAGCATATAATTTTACCTTCAATTATATGCGACCTTATTGCTCGCACCTAATAGTATGGTTGGACATTTATTAAATCAACTCGAATGAAAAGATTGTGAAGGTTTGCGTGGTTAGAAATCATAGTTTTAATTTAACCACGAAGAATAAAGCCTTTTAAAAATGGGCTTATGAGTAATAGGTGATGAGTAAAAGACTACTGTTTTTATTTTCTAAATAAATTATTGTTTGTTTGGGAAAATTAAGATCTGCAGCTCGGCGACATGCTTAAATTTCATTTTTCAACATTCTTTTTTTTTTCATTAATAAAGTAGGGGTTGATCCGAATATAGGGTTGTCTAGCAAGAAACTATCAATTCATGAAGATAAAATCTTCTGATTGAGCCAAAAACACCTTGCATGAGATATGTTTTGTAACTGGTTAAAATTTTTTGAGTGTTACTACTTTTAAGATACCCTCCCCTTTTTAAGGGTAGTAATAGTTGAAATGATTTTTATCAGGACGAAACAAAAGTTATTTAAGTGTTAACCCAGATCTTTAAAAGCTCGGCTTTTGAATAATCTGGGTTAAATACTTTTCACCATTGAATTTTTTGAATTAGAAAAGGTTTCTATCTGTTTCGGTAAAGAATTACGAGATTGATCAGTAATGAAGGTCGCATGGAAGGCAAAGATATTAAGGAATAGTATGAGTGAATTCACAGATTCAAACGGGACCGATTTATTGTTGGATAAACTTCGCAATAATGATAAAGATGCGAAAAATGCAATTATTGTTCACACCTTAAATAGGCTCGAAAGAATTTCTAGAAGGATGTTTCATAAATTTCCTGTTCTTCAACAAACTGAAGAAACAGGCGATATCTTGCATATGCTCGTTTTAAAACTTGATAAGGCCTTATCGCATGTAACCCCTGATTCCGTATCAGGCTATTTTGCATTGGTTAATCTGAATCTTAATTGGATTCTCAAGGAACTTGCAAGAAAAGCTAAGATGTCTAGAACCTTAAACGTTAATGGCATGAATGATGTTTTGAATAGGGTAAGCGATCCTTATCATGGCCCAGCAAGCAACCAGGATTGGTTCGATTTTTTTGAAATATTGGACAAGTTATCTTCAGAAAGCAGAGAGGTTTTTGATTTGATATGGTTGCAGGGCCTTACGCAAAAACAAGCAGCTAAAATTCTGGATGTTTCTCTTAGGACGTTCATTCGTAGGTGGATTAAATCGAAATTAGAAATTCGGAAATTGATAGAAGATGAACTTCGAACCCATGGGTCTTTAACTACATGAATAATTTATTCCCTAACAATATCCCACAATTGATGCAACTCCTTGAAGAATGGGAGTATTCCAGATTAAAAGGTAAAAAATTACCTTTGGAATATTTTACGAATCAATGCCCGGAATACGCAGAGCAAATTAGGCGGTGTATTACCATGCTTGAGGATATGGATTGGTTAATGGGCCCTATTCCAATAAGCAGATATGAAAATAGTATTGATGCCAATTTAACTTTAAATAGTAACTTCGAACAAGAGTATAACGCATGTTGCAAGGAATTTGGGTATCAACTTATCGAGCCAATTGGATATGGTGGTTCTGGTCAGATTTGGAAAGCCGAGGGGTTGGGCGGAATGCCCGTAGCGATTAAAATTATTTCGTTGGATAATAAACTATCGATGAAGGAAATTCGCGCCTTGGATTTGTTCAAGACGATAAGACACCCGCATTTATTGTCTATCTTTGGATTTTGGTTTAAAAATAATAAGCTTTGGATAGCCTCGGAACTTGCTGATAATAATCTTTATGAGATCCACCAATCTTATCTTGATCGGGGTGATTTAGGTATTCCGTTTTCTTTGTTGATTAAGTATTTTGCAGAGGCAGCTGAGGCGATTGATTTTTTGAATTTGCAAAAGCATCGCCTTCTTTCTGGTTTAGATTCATTTGTACAGCATGGCGATATTAAGCTTCATAATTTACTAATGGCGGGCAACTCTATTAAACTCGGAGATTTTGGTTTAGCTCGTTGTATAGGGCCAGAAACTAATAATCACAGTGGATATTTTACCACCGCTTATGCACCCCCAGAATATTTTGAGGGGAAAACCTTTCCTGCTTCTGATCAGTATTCTCTTGCGATTTCGTATGTGCGCTTAAGAGCTGGCGCCTTTCCGTTTTCTGATAAGCCATCTGAAGTTATTGCATCTGCACGATTTCGAACACCAGATTTATCCAAAATCCCTTCATCTGAGCGCCCGCATTTAGAAAAAGCCCTGGCACACAATCCTAGAGAAAGATGGCCTGATTGTAAGTCATTTGTTCGAGCGTTGAAACATTGCGCAACATAAATAATTTTAATCGCATTTTTATAGATCGTTCAAGAACGCAATTCAAAATCAATTCATTTTTTAAAACAACTCAAAATATCTAAATAAACCGGTCAGGTCTAATTTCTTTTTAATACATCCATTTTTTTTGGCATTTGAAACCTACTTCCCTCGTTGGTTCTTATAGGGCAACTGATGCGTCTTTTTCATTACGCAGGTTGGCTCAATTAATTTTTCATTGTTTTCAAAATTTATCAGATGAGGGAATTCCTATGTTATTCATTCGAAATAATAAAAGTAATCGGTCTGCCTCTATAGCTTACAATAAAGATCTAAAAAGATGGCCAAATCTTTCTGTGTTAAGCCTTGAGTTTCTTGAAAGCAGGGTGAACCCCACTGCGATTGTCTCTACGGATTTGCTGGATTATGCGCCTGGCTCTACCGCCTTGATTACCGCCAATAATTTTATGCCCGGTGCCGATGTTACTTTTCAGGTGCAGCATGTGCTTGCCGGTGCCGATGATGTTTTTGGAACCGCGGACGACATGCCTGATACAGTTTTAAATTCTTCTGGCTCTGGGCACGAACCTTGGACTGTTAAGGACGGCGGACCTGGCGACCTCGATGGCCTTGCCAATGGCGCAATCACCACTTCTTGGTATGTGAATCCTGATGATTCCGCAGGCGCCACCTTTGTTCTTACTGCTTCTGGTCTTTCTCCTTCCGGAGTAGTGGAAACCGCCAGTACTATCTTTACAGATTCCGTTAATCAACTTTGGGCTTGGCGCAATCAAGGTGGTGATGCTAATTCTTGGACCACGAATACAGTCCAAAGTTCCAATGCCATCTTTGCCGATAATGATGCTGTTCCTTTTCGCTGGACAAGCACTATCAATGGCAGCGGGGATTTGCGGGAGGGGACAGTTTACACGGTTCGATTAGAGTGGACTTTTTCCGGTGGCACCAATGACCCGGGCCAGCTTTTTATTGATTATCTAACCTCTTATAATGCGACTGAAACTGCCACTGGCCCTTTCCCTGCTTCCTTTACTGGTGGTAGTAATTCCACGATAAGTATTCCCACAGATCCCGACCCCCTAGTGAAAGGTCAAACTGCGGGTTTATTTAATCTGTATAACATCGATTCCAAAACCCTTAAGTTTACTTCCGGTTCAGCTTCAGATCGTTATGTAGAAGTTGCAATCAACAAAAATGAGTCTCACAAGTACATTGATATTCAATTTACTCCTGATGATGGGGATGGCACGCCCAATGAAAAGGTGAATGTGGGTATCGCCTGGGGTGGGCATCTTGCCTCGGAGACGCTGTATGGAATAAACAATGGTGCAAGTAATTTCCCCGGCGCATCCACCACGATGAGTGTGGATTTTTGTCCTTCCTCCAAGGGCGATGTATCAACGCTGAGTATTAATACCAATAGTGCAATCGTGCCTCAGGGAAGTATCACCATCGTCAAGGATTCCTTGCCTAATTCTCTTCAAGATTTTACTTTCATGGCCAGCAGTTCGGTTTCCTCTACCATACCAGCTTCATTCACTTTGGATGATGATTCTGGGGTTGCGGGCGCAGATTCTACCTATTCAAATTCCGCAGTATTTTTTGGCCTTACTGCTGGAACTTATACCTTTACGGAAAATTCTGTCTCAGGTTGGACTTTGTCTAGTTTGACTGCCACGGAAAATGGTGCTAGTGACACCACCGCCAGCGATATTTTCACGACAAATCTTGGTACCCGCACTTTAACCATCACGCTTGCGGATGGCGAAGTTTGGACGGGCACCTTCTCGAACACGGTAATAGCAAACAGCCCTCCTGTAGTAACCACCAGTTCTGGTGTTACTGCGTTTATTGAAGGGAATAATGTCACATCCATACCTATAGTTGTGGATGCCGCTGTTACCGTGACAGATTCTGATAATGCAACTTTAAGTTCCGGTTCGGTTTCTATCACTGCTAACTTCCAGGCCAGTGAAGATGTTCTTGCCTTTACTAATGTACCCGGCACCATGGGGAATATTGTCGGCATTTATAATGCCGGTACTGGGGTGCTTTCCCTTAGTAGCGCAGGGGCGACTGCAACCTTGGCCCAATGGCAGGCCGCTTTTAGATCAATAACCTATACTAACAGTTCCAATACTCCAAATACCTCCACAAGAACAGTTTCCTTCAGAGTTAACGATGGTACCAATAATAGTAACCTTGCAACCAAACAGGTTAGTGTTACCGCAGTCAATGATACTCCTATCGCAGTGAATGATTCCTACACTATAAGTGAAGATACCCTTCTTTCAGTAGCTACGCTTGGAGTTCTTGCCAATGACACCGATGCAGATGGTGATCCATTAACCTCGATCTTAGTGAGCGGGCCAAGCAATGGTTCCTTAACCTTCAATGCCAATGGTTCGTTCAGCTACACACCTAATGTAAATTACAACGGCCCCGATAGTTTTACCTACAAGGCGAATGATGGTTCGTTGGATAGCGCCCCAATCTTGGTATCGTTGACCATAACCCCAGTGAATGATCCGCCCGTGAGTGATCCTAGTGCAGCAGCAGATGCCTACACCACGGCTGAAGATACGGTGCTGAATGTACCCGCCCCTGGGGTGTTAGCTAATGATACCGATGTGGATGGAGATGCGCTAACCTCGATCTTGGTGAGTGGGCCAAGCAATGGTTCCTTAACCTTCAATGCCGATGGATCATTCAGTTACACGCCCAATGCAAATTATAACGGCTCCGATAGCTTTACCTACAAGGCGAATGATGGTTCGTTGGATAGCGCCCCAATCTTGGTATCGTTAACAATTACTGCAGTGAATGATCCTCCCGTGAGTGATCCTAGTGCAGCAGCAGATGCTTACACGACCTTGGAAGATACGGTGCTGAATGTAGCAGCGCCTGGAGTGTTGGCCAATGATACGGATGTGGATGGTGATCCATTAACCTCGATCTTAGTGAGCGGGCCAAGCAATGGTTCCTTAACCTTCAATGCAGATGGTTCGTTCAGTTACACACCTAATGCAAACTACAACGGCCCTGATAGTTTCACCTACAAGGCGAATGATGGTTCGTTGGATAGCGCCCCAATCTTGGTATCGCTGACGATAACTGCAGTGAATGATCCGCCCGTGAGTGATCCTAGTGCAGCAGCGGATGCCTACACCACGCTGGAAGATACGGTGCTGAATGTAGCTGCCCCTGGGGTGTTGGCCAATGATACCGATGTTGATGGCGATCCATTAACCTCGATCTTGGTAAGTGGGCCAAGCAATGGTTCCTTAACCTTCAATGCCGATGGTTCGTTCAGTTACACACCTAATGCAAACTACAACGGCCCTGATAGTTTCACCTACAAGGCGAATGATGGTTCGTTGGATAGCGCCCCAATCTTGGTATCGCTGACGATAACTGCAGTGAATGATCCGCCCGTGAGTGATCCCAGTGCAGCAGCAGATGCTTACACGACCTTGGAAGATACGGTGTTGAATGTAGCAGCGCCTGGAGTGCTGGCCAATGATACCGATGTGGATGGCGATCCGTTAACCTCGATCTTAGTGAGTGGGCCAAGCAATGGTTCCTTAACCTTCAATGCCGATGGTTCATTCAGTTACACACCCAATGCAAATTACAACGGCGCCGATAGTTTTACCTACAAGGCGAATGATGGTTCGTTGGATAGTGCCGCAATCTTGGTATCGCTTACGATAACCGCAGTGAATGATCCTCCCGTGAGTGATCCTAGTGCAGCAGCAGATGCTTACACGACCTTGGAAGATACGGTGTTGAATGTAGCAGCGCCTGGAGTGCTGGCCAATGATACCGATGTGGATGGCGATCCATTAACCTCGATCTTGGTAAGTGGGCCAAGCAATGGTTCCTTAACCTTCAATGCCAATGGTTCGTTCAGCTACACACCTAATGTAAATTACAACGGCCCCGATAGTTTTACCTACAAGGCGAATGATGGTTCGTTGGATAGCGCCCCAA
>JBIIMS010000005.1:0-318448 GCA_044337875.1 Gemmataceae bacterium | reverse complement strand
CAGCAGATGCCTACACCACGGCTGAAGATACGGTGCTGAATGTACCCGCCCCTGGGGTGTTAGCTAATGATACCGATGTGGATGGAGATGCGCTAACCTCGATCTTGGTGAGTGGGCCAAGCAATGGAACTTTGAGTTTCAATGCTAATGGATCGTTCAGTTACACCCCCAATGCAAATTACAATGGCTCTGATAGTTTTACCTACAAGGCGAATGATGGTTCGTTGGATAGCGCCCCAATCTTGGTATCGTTAACGATAACTGCAGTGAATGATCCTCCCGTGAGTGATCCTAGTGCAGCAGCAGATGCTTACACCACGGCTGAAGATACGGTGCTGAATGTACCCGCCCCTGGGGTGTTGGCCAATGATACGGATGTGGATGGAGATGCGCTAACCTCGATCTTGGTGAGTGGGCCAAGCAATGGAACTTTGAGTTTCAATGCCAATGGTTCGTTCAGCTACACACCTAATGTAAATTACAACGGCCCCGATAGTTTTACCTACAAGGCGAATGATGGTTCGTTGGATAGCGCCCCAATCTTGGTATCGTTAACCATAACTGCAGTGAATGATCCGCCCGTGAGTGATCCTAGTGCAGCAGCAGATGCTTACACCACGGCTGAAGATACGGTGCTGAATGTAGCAGCACCTGGAGTGCTGGCCAATGATACGGATGTGGATGGCGATGCTTTGACATCAATCTTGGTAAGTGGGCCAAGCAATGGAACTTTGAGTTTCAATGCTAATGGATCGTTCAGTTACACCCCCAATGCAAACTACAACGGCCCCGATAGCTTTACTTACAAGGCGAATGATGGTTCGTTGGATAGTGCAGCAATCTTGGTATCGTTAACGATAACCCCAGTGAATGATCCTCCCGTGAGTGATCCCAGTGCAGCAGCAGATGCTTATACCACGGCTGAAGATACGGTGCTGAATGTACCCGCCCCTGGGGTGTTAGCTAATGATACCGATGTGGATGGAGATGCGCTAACCTCGATCTTGGTGAGTGGGCCAAGCAATGGTTCCTTAACCTTCAATGCCAATGGTTCGTTCAGCTACACACCTAATGTAAATTACAACGGCCCCGATAGTTTTACCTACAAGGCGAATGATGGTTCGTTGGATAGCGCCCCAATCTTGGTATCGTTAACCATAACCCCTGTGAATGATCCTCCCGTGAGTGATCCTAGTGCAGCAGCAGATGCTTACACGACCTTGGAAGATACGGTGCTGAATGTAGCAGCGCCTGGAGTGTTGGCCAATGATACCGATGTGGATGGTGATCCATTAACCTCGATCTTGGTAAGTGGGCCAAGCAATGGTTCCTTAAGCTTCAATGCGGATGGTTCATTTAGCTACACACCCAATGCAAATTACAACGGCTCTGATAGCTTTACCTACAAGGCGAATGATGGTTCGTTGGATAGTGAGCCAATCTTGGTATCGTTAACGATAACTGCTGTGAATGATCCTCCCGTGAGTGATCCCATTGCAGCAGCAGATGCCTACACGACCTTGGAAGATACGGTGCTGAATGTTCCCGCCCCCGGGGTGTTGGCCAATGATACGGATGTGGATGGCGATCCGTTAACCTCCATCTTAGTGAGCGGGCCAAGCAATGGTTCCTTAACCTTCAATCCCGATGGATCGTTCAGTTACACACCTAATGCAAATTACAACGGCCCCGATAGTTTTACGTACAAGGCGAATGATGGTTCGTTGGATAGTGCCCCAATCTTGGTATCGTTAACGATAACCGCAGTGAATGATGCACCCGTTGCGGTGAATGATAGTTTTACGATGAACGAAGATGCAGTTTTGAATGGCAATCTGGCAAGCAATGATACGGCATCGGGAGATGGAGGTAATGTATGGAGCCTGACAACAGCAGCCAGCAATGGATTGGCGGTGGTGAATGCTAATGGAACTTTTAGTTATACGCCTAACGCGAATTACAACGGCCCTGATAGTTTTACTTACACGATCACAGATGCAGATGGAGATACCTCAACAGCAACGGTGAGCATTACAATAACTGCTGTGAATGATGCACCCGTGAGTGATCCTAGTGTAGCAGCAGACACCTACACGACCTTGGAGGGTACAGTGCTGAATGTACCCGCCCCTGGGGTGTTGGCCAATGATACGGATGTGGATGGCGATCCGTTAACCTCCATCTTAGTGAGCGGGCCAAGCAATGGTTCCTTAACCTTCAATGCAGATGGATCGTTCAGTTACACGCCCAATGTAAATTACAACGGCCCCGATAGTTTTACTTACAAGGCGAATGATGGTTCGTTGGATAGTGCAGCAATCTTGGTAAGTATTACGGTTACACCGAATTCAAATAGTTTTTTGGCGACAGGTACATCCCCGGGTGATGGTGTGCGATTTGGTGCTGATGGTACTGCAGGAACTAATACTAATATTCAAGCTGCGGGGACTAACGCCACAGATGGTTCAGTGCTTTCATTCCCAGGGTTTAATGGGGAAGTTACTGTTGCGCATGCAGATTTTAACAATGATGGAATTTTAGATGTTGTAGTGGGTGCAGGACTAGGTGGTGGTCCTCATGTTCGGGTTATAAATGGTGCAACTGGAGCGGAGTTTGGATCTTTCTTTGCATTTGACCCAACATTTACGGGTGGTGTCTTTGTTGCTGCATCGGATATAAATGGTGATGGTTTGGCAGAAATTGTAGTGGGTGCAGGATCGGGCGGTGGCCCGCATGTGAAAGTTTTTGATGGCCGTACTTTTGCAGAGCTAAAATCTTTCTTTGCCTACGATCCCTCTTTTAGCGGAGGGGTAAGTGTGGCGACATATGATTTTAATGAAGATGGTTTTAATGAAATCGTAACCGGCGCAGGGCCTGGGGGGGCTCCCCATGTGAGAGTCTTTAATGGGTTAGATGGTTCGGTGATCAAAGAATTCATGGCTTATGCGCTTACCTTTAGAGGCGGGGTTTATGTTGCTGCAGGAGATTTTGACAACGATCTTGTTCCGGATATCATAACCGGTGCGGGCGCAGGTGGTGGCCCTCATGTTATCGATTGGGAATACGATACCCTTAAAGTGCTTGATTCAACCATGGCGTTTGACAAGTTTACTCAACCTGATGGAACGGTGATTGATCAATTGTTTGCGGGTGGGGTAAGAGTGGGCATTGCTTATGGAAGTGATGATAATAAAGAAGATTTAATCGTGGGTGCAGGCCCTGGCGGTGGCCCCCATGTTAAGGTTTACTTTAAAGGCAATAGCTTGGATCAGCTGTTTAGTTACTTTTCTGGCGACCCGTCAAATGCTCAAGGGGTGTTTGTTGGTTAGTTATTAAAAGCAGGAAATATTAAAAGACCCATAGTTTAGACTGTGGGTTTTTTATTTGCATAGGAAGGGGCTAGAAAGAGATCTTGAGTTGAATAGCAAGCTTGACTCTCGCTAGATAATCATCACGTGATATTTCGGAGGCACCCATCATGGAGGTGTGTTCATTAATGATTTGAAGATCGAAGAGTTGATAGCCTTTTTCTTTAAGTCTGCTTACCAAAGCAACCAGTGCAATTTTCGAGGCATCTGAAACCGTGGAGAACATCGATTCACCTGCAAACAAACCGCCTATTGCAACTCCGTATAAGCCACCAACTAAAACCCCTTGCTGCCAAACCTCAACACTGTGGGCATGCCCTCTACGATGAAATTCGCCATAGGCGTTGGCAACTTCAGGAGTGATCCAGGTTCCTTCTTCGGGTCGGTAAGTGCAGCCTTTAACAACCGCATCAAAATCTTGGTTGAAGGTTACTTGGAATTTGGTGGTACGGATAGTGCGGGCTAATCTTTTGCTGATATAGAGGTTGTCGAATTCAAGAATGGCCCTGGGATCGGGGGACCACCATAGTATTGGGGTATCTTCATCGAACCAAGGGAAGATGCCTTGTTGATAGGCGGAAAGAAGTGTTTCTGGTTCAAGGTTACCACCGACGGCGAGAAGTCCATCGGGGTCTGCAAGAGAAGGGTTTGGGAAGTTAAAAGAGGGCATAAAAAAATCCCGGCAAGTTTAAGTTACCGGGATCTTTCGTTGGATAATATTACTTTTTGTTGATCAAGTTGCCAAATTCGGTGCCCACCCGAATGTAGATGGAGCCGTCATAGGCATCTTTTTCGTTGGAGGTGATTCCGTAGCAAAGGCCTTCTTTCTTGAGGAGCCCTTCGAGGACTTCTTTAACAGTTACATCTTTACCTGTGAAGGTGAGCTTTCGGTTGCCTGAAACGCCACCTTTGCCATCCATGCGAATTTGAACACCTTTAACTTGATCTTTGAGTTCGTCAATAATGTCGCCAAGCTTGGTGTCTTTGAAGTCGACGGTGATTTTCTTTTCAAGGGATTTAATAGTGGCTTGGGCTTTGGGAGTTGCCTTGGTAGCCTGGGCTTGGGCAAACGAAGCGACGAAGAAAACGTTAACTGCAAGAAACAAACCTAGTAAGCGATGCACGGAACACCTCCAGAAGAAAAAAAGCTCTCTAAAAAGCAACATTTCTAGCGTTAAAACTAGAACAGTAACCATGGTACCACAGCAAAGGGTTGGGGGCAAAAAAAATCGCCCAAAAAGATGTAAAAATAACCCCATGAAATTAGTGGTAAAACCTACAATTTTCCGTAAAATAATTAGCATGGGGCCTGACTTAAAAGCGATGGCTTTAAGCTTGTCTTTTTCAGTAAGATTTGATTGGAAAAAGGTGCAATTTTGCCGGACAACACTCTTCCGCCCGATGATGCCGCTTTGGTTCCAGAACTGCCCTCTGCAATGCCTTTGAATATTGCAGATGAGATGAAGGAAAGCTACCTGACTTACGCCATGAGCGTTATTGTCAGTAGGGCTTTGCCCGATGCTCGCGATGGTTTGAAACCGTCGCAAAGGCGTATTCTTGTTGCAATGCATGATCTCGGCCTTGGGCCCAATTCTTCTACAAGTAAGTGCGCTGGTATCGTGGGCGAAACCATGAAGCGCTACCATCCACACGGTGAAGCGGTTATTTACCCCACCTTGGTTCGCATGGCGCAAGATTGGAATATGCGCCATCGTTTGGTTCATTCTCAGGGTAACTTTGGCTCGCTTGCAGGGCTTCCCCCCGCTGCGATGCGTTATACCGAAGCCAGATTAACGCCCATCGCTGCAGAGTTGATGGATGATCTCGAGCGTGATACGGTTGACTTCACGGATAATTACGATGGTAAATATCGCGAGCCATTGGTTCTCCCCAGTAGATTTCCCAACCTATTGGTAAATGGTTCTGATGGTATTGCTGTGGGTATGGCGACCGATATACCGCCGCAAAACTTGGGTGAGATTTGTGATGCTGGGGTAATGATTCTGGATAATCCTGATGTTTCAATTCCCGAGATTATGGAAGTTCTTCCTGGGCCCGATTTTCCTACAGGTGGGATTATCTGTGGCAGGCAGGGTATTGTTGAAGGCTACATGACAGGCAGGGGCAAAGTTACCCTTCGTGCCAGGGCGGTGATTGTTGAAGAAGGCAATAAATCTCAGATCATTATCAAGGAGATTCCTTACCAGCAAACCCGAAATCGCTTGGCAGAGGCTATTGCTGATCTGGTTCGCAACGAAAAAATTACGGGCATTTCGGGTATCCGCGATGAAAGCAGCGTGCGCATGGGCGACCCTGTTCGCTTAGTGATAGAAATCAAACGTGGCGCAGATCCAAACCTTATTCTGGCTCAGCTTTACCAGTTTTCGCCCCTCGAAAAAACCGTCAGTATCATTCTTCTGGCGCTTGTTGAGGGTAGGCCGCGCACCCTTAGCATCAAGGCGATGATCGAGTGCTTCCTTAGGCACCGAGCCCAGGTTATCCGTAGAAAAACTCTGTTTTTATTGCGTGAAGCCAAACGCAGGACCCATGTGCTTGAAGGTCAGCTGATTGCGATTTCATCGCTGGATGAAATTATCCGCATCTGCAGAACTTCACCTAGCAGGAACGAAGCGAAGATCGCATTGCAAAATCATTCTGTTGCAGCATCAGTGCTTGCGCGGGCGTTGGGTAGTGCCAACTTTGCTGATTTGCAAAAAGAATTGGGCGCACTTGCTGAATACCGCATGACCGAAGCGCAAGCCGAGGCTGTGGTGCGTATGCAATTGGGTCAGCTTGCTGCTCTTGAAAGCGATGAAATTCTGCGCGAGTACAATGATCTTCGTGGCAAGATCATCACTTACGAGGTCTTGATTTCTGATGAGAAGAACATCAGCCTTGAAGTTCGCAGAGAACTTATCGAGCTTAAAGCCAAGTATGCAAACCCACGCAGAACCGAGATCACCGGCGAAATTGGTGATGTGAATTACCTTGATCTTATTGTTAACGAAGCATGTGCCATTACGCTTAGCCATCAGGGCTATATTAAAAGGCTGCCTGTTTCCACGTACCGCACCCAGCATCGTGGTGGCCGTGGTGTTAGTGGTGGCAGTACCAAGGATGATGATTTTATTGATCAATTCTTCGTTGCAGATACGAAGGATCATCTGCTTTGCTTTACAAGTTTTGGTCAGCTTCACTGGCTGATGGTTTATCAATTGCCCCAGGCGAACCGTACTTCTCAAGGTCGTTCGGTGGCTAATGTTCTTTCCCTTAAGCCCGAGGAAAAGATCAGCAGCATTATCCCTGTGAAATCTTTTGATGGATCGGAAGAGTTTAGCTTGATCATGGCAACCCGAAATGGTTTGGTCAAGAAGACTCCTCTTAGCTTGTATTCCCATCCTCGCAAGGGTGGCATCATCGGTATCAACCTTGAAGAGGGCGATTCCCTTATCCAGGTTGCTCTTGTTCGTAACACCGATGAAATTATTCTTGTTACCCGCAACGGCATGGCTATTCGCTTTGATCAAGCCGATGCCCGTGATACGGGTCGTAATTCCAAGGGTGTTCGGGGTATTCGAATCGGCACAGACGATGCTGTTGTAGGCATGGTTGTTGCAGATCCCGAAGGTTTCCTCCTTACTCTTTGCGAAAAAGGCTATGGTAAACGCACGCCGTTTGGCCCTAATTCTGTGGGCGATGCCGATGAGTTGACCGATGATGTTGCTGAAGAGCAAATCGAAGAGCAGGAACCAGTCGTTGATGAAAATGGCGAAGTTCCACCTACTGCTTCGAGTATGCGTTATCGCAAGCAAAAAAGAGGCGGCAAGGGTGTGCGAGATATCCGCACCGGCGAACGCAATGGTAAAGTCGTGGGTATCATGAGTGTGCGTAACACCGATGATATCATGATTATTACCGGCCAAGGGATGGTTAACAGAACCCACGTTGCAGAAATTCGAACTGTGGGGCGAAATACCATGGGCGTTCGAGTGATGAATCTTAAGGATGATGATAAAGTTGCATCACTCGCCAAGATTCCACACGAAGAAGCGCCTCCTGAAACCGAAGAGTCTACAGTACCAGTAGTACCCACCGAGCCAACCACACCCACCACTTGATTTCTATTCGAGGTTTGTAGCACTATGCGAGTTCTTATCACAGGCGGTTATGGATTTCTTGGCTCTTGGATTGTCAAGGATCTGTTCGCAGGCGGGCATTCCATTTTTCTGTACGACATCAAGCAAGATGCAGAGCGGTTGGAGGTTGTTCTTAACAAAGATATCATCTCTCAGACCACTTTTTGCGAAGGGAATGTTACGGATCAAGATAGGCTGATTCGCACCATTCGCGAGCATGGCATTACGCATATCATTCATCTTGCTGGTTTGCAGGTGCCAACGTGCAGGGCAAATCCTGTACTGGGTGCCCAGGTGAATGTAATGGGAACCTTGGCGATTTTTGAAGCGTATAAAGAATGTCGTAATCAGGTCAAGCGGGTTGTTTATGCTAGCAGTGCTGCAGTTTTTGGCCCACCAGCAGATTATCCTGAAGGCCCCCTTTCGGATGATGTTCGTCTTTCCCCCAGCACTAACTATGGGTTTTATAAAATCTGCAATGAGGGTAATGCCAAGGTTTATTTTTTAGATCATGGCATGACCAGCATCGGCTTACGACCTTGGACAGTGTATGGTGTAGGGCGTGATGTTGGCATGACTAGCGAACCCACCAAGGCGATGAAATGCATGGCTTTGCACAAACCCTATCACATCACTTACGGTGGTTTTCAAGATTTGCAATATGTGGCAGATGTTGCACGGGTGTTTGCCCATAGCTTGGATGTTCCTTTTGAAGGCGCAAAAAGCTTTAACCTGCGGGGTGATGTAGTTGATCTGCAAACACTTCATCAGGTGTTTGAAAAGCTTGAACCTGAAGCCTCGAAGTTGATTACTTTCGGTGATAGGCAGATTCAGATTGCGTATAATTTATCAGATGATGGGCTACAAAAAGAAATCGGGCCTTTGCCTAAGACTCCGCTTTCAGAGGGCATTTTCCGAACCATCAAGAAGTTTCGTAAGTTGGAAGCCGAAGGCAGGCTTGATAAAAAAGATATCTCTTGATGTTATCTTTACGGTTGAAGACAAATATTTTGTAATGAGCGGGGTTGCGTAAATATCTTTCAGAGCCGGATGCGTGAGCGACGGTAAGTAATGCGTGCTTATCAGAGCCGGAAGCGTGAGCGACGGTTTTGCATCCTTGCGCAGGCGCACACAAACTTTTATTGCATATCTTTACAAGCCAGAAGCGCAAGCGAGGGTTCTTCAAATGCCCGTTTACCATTCACATATTAATCCTTCGCTTGCGCTTCAGGCTTGTAAGGCAAGAAATATCTTTCAGAGCCGGAAGTAACAACTGTCGCTCACGCATCCGGCTCAGAAAGAAAATGTGGGTAACTGTGGTCTTAGTTATCGCTGGGTTGGGGTATGATGGAAGGCAATAGCGAGGCCCATTTATCCTGAGCACTGATTTCGAATAGATTTTCGCTCGTTGCTTTTACGAGCGCCCAAGCTCCTTGGCTGATTTCATTTTCTAGCTGCCCTGGCCCCCATCCCGCATACCCTGTCATCATTAAAAATCGTCCAGTAGCTTCCTCGGCATGCTGCTGGGTTGCCTGCTTAACGCATTCTTCGTCGCCAATAAAAATCCCCGGCACAATTTGTTTTTCTTGCTGCGTTTGCATATCCATCCATTCTTGATGACCATGCAGCATAAGTAAACCTTCGGATTTACATGGCCCACCCAGATATAGTGGAAAAGGCAGAGTCCAAGCCTGTGGAGGTAAGGGCCTGTTTACTACCAAGCCAAATGCACCGGACGGGTCATGTTGCAAAAGCAAAATAACCGTTTGCTGAAAGCTTGGATCTTGCAGACTAGGTCGGGCGATTATGAACTGGCTGGCATAGGACATTTTTTACCTCGAGAATTTTTGTCTTCGCAAACACTCGGCACCCTCTGTTATTAATATACGCATCCATAACCGCACTTGGGCAGATATCTGACTAAAAACTCTTCATTTTTCATGGAGTTTGTTTAGGCAGTTTTGGTAGACTGCCCCCATTGTACTTCTTTTAACAAGGAAACTTAATCATGGATAGATTCTTTTTTACCCTTCTTGGACTAATTACAATCCTTGGCATGACCGCAACGGTCGCAACCGCTGCACGACCCATGCAGGTCGATGATCTGTTTAAATTCCTCCGGGTTTCGGATGCGCAAATCAGCCCCGATGGTTTTTGGATCGCCTATGTTGTCACCAAGGTGGATCTCGATGCGAATAAATCCTCTTCCAACCTTTGGCTGGCTGATGTTGCTGGGAAAAATCCTCCCAAAAGGCTTACTTTCACTGATAAAAAGGATAAACACCCCCGCTGGAGCCCTGATGGTAAACGCATCCTATTTGAGTCCTCGCGCTCGGGTGAAAACCAACTGTGGACCATCGACATCCGGGGTGGTGAAGCTAGGCAGATCACCAATCTTGCCACCGAAGCCTCCGGAGCCATTTGGAGCGCCGATGGCAAAAATATCGCATTTGTCTCTGCTGTTTATCCCGAATTTGCCAAGCTCCCGTTCAAAGAGTCTGATGCTGCCAACAAGAAAAAAATGGATGAGATCAAAGCCAGCCCAATCAAGGCAAAGGTGTTTACCAAGCTTTTCTACCGCCATTGGGATAGCTATGTTGAAGATAAACGCCAGCACCTTTTTGTACTGCCTTATGATGCCAATGCTTTAGAGGGTTTTCTAGAACCTCGGGATGTGACGCCTGGTGATCGCGATGCTTTCCCCACCTCTTCCACTTTTTCTTCGGGTGATGATTTTACTTTTTCACCCGATGGGAAATATCTTGTGTTTAGCGCAGTACCTGAAAAGGATGAAGCGTGGAGCACCAACATGGATCTCTGCAGGGTTTCTATCAACAACACTTCAGATAAGTGGGAAAATTTGACCAAAGAAAACCTCGCAGCAGATACTGCCCCGATGTTTTCCCCGGATGGTAATTATCTGGCTTACAAAGCGCAAAAGCGCCCAGGGTTCGAAGCGGATAAATGGGAAATTATGATCGTTGAAACGAATAAGGAAGGCACCTTCAAAGGTAAGCCTGTTTCTTTCACAGGGGCTTTAAAAACCGATATCTCTGTCAATGATTTTACTTGGGCAGGTAAAGATAAAATTCTTTTCACTGCGGATCATCTTGGCAAAGTCGCATTGTTTCAAATCCTGCCTCTTGAAGATGTTAAAGCTGCAGCCCTGATCAAAAACCAAATTTCTGGCTATAACTCTGGTATCAGTGCAAGCGCCGATGGCGCAAAGATTGCCTTTCTTAATGCAAGCATGGCGAGTCCGCCCGAAGTTTTTGCAGGCAATGCTGATTTGAGGCTTTCCAACCCGATCAACATCAGCAAGGTTAATGAAACTCTTTTAACTGAACTCGAACTTCCCAAGCCTGAGAGTGTCACACTTCCGGGTGCGGGAGATACTCCAACTCAGATGTGGATTTTAAAACCCCCGGGTTTTGATCCATCGAAGAAATGGCCTGTTGCTTTTCTGGTTCATGGTGGCCCCCAAGGTGCTTGGGAAGATGGTTGGAGTTATCGTTGGAACCCACAAGCGTGGGCAGCCCGGGGTTATGTTGTTGCATTGCCCAACCCACGGGGCAGCACGGGTTTTGGCCAGAAGTATGTGGATGAAATTTCCGGCGACTGGGGTGGTAAATGTTATGAAGACCTTATGAAAGCCGCTGATTATGTCGAAAAACTTCCCTATGTCGACAAGGATCGCATCGGTAGTGCTGGTGCTTCCTTTGGTGGCTACATGATGAATTGGTTCTCTGTAAAAACAGGCCGGTTCAAATGTTTGATCAATCATTGTGGTGTTTATAATTTTGAAAGTATGTACACGACCACCGAAGAAATCTGGTTTGATGAATGGGAACATAGTGGTCCACCTTGGGGCAAAGGAGGCAGAGAAAGTTATGAAAAGTTTTCGCCCCATCGTTTTGCAGAGAATCTTGCAAAGTTTAAAACTCCGATGTTGATCATTCACAATGATCTGGATTTCCGTGTGCCCATCAGTGAGGGAACCCAAATTTTCACCGCACTTCAAAGGCAGGGTGTGCCCTCTAGGTTTGTGAATTTCCCTGATGAGGGGCATTGGGTTTTGAAACCAAAGAACAGTCAATTCTGGTACAAAGAAGTGTTCACTTGGTTGGAAAAGTATGTTCCTCCCGGTGGCCGTTAAGATTTTGTTTATAAGCTCGTTGAATGCTATAATAACATTAGGTCATTTTATTGAAGGAGGGATTTCGAATGTTTAATCGGGTTTTATTGCGAATTGCAGTACCTATGGTGCTGTTGGTAGGTTGCGGTGAGATGTCTCCACCCGGAGAAGATACTGCAGATGCAAGTTTGCAGCGATACACGGTGGAAGTACGGGGTATGTCGTGAATGAGTTGCCCAACTAAAGTGCGGTCCGCACTTGTGACAATTCCTTGGGTGATTAAAGAATCGATCGTTACCAACCGTAATTCTGAAACCGTAAGGTTTGCAGTTTCAGACAAGGAAAAGTTCAATCTCGATGAACTTAAACAAACGGTGACTGCTAAGGCTGGTAGCCGTTATAATGTAACTAAAGTCATTCAATAGACTTCTGATTAAGTCAATAAAGGCTCTCCCTGATAATATCGAGGAGGGCCTTTTTTATTTGATATGAATTACTTTTCCTGAAGCGTTGGAAGCATAAATCGCTTGGATTAATTCCACCGCCCTGCGCCCTTCCCTGCCATCAACCAAGGGCTTGCCACCGAGTTTGATTGCGTTGACGAAATCGGTCAATTGTCTGGTATGGCCCTGATGGCTGATTGCAGCGGGGTTGCTGGATCCGCCTGAAGCTCCTACCTTTTGTGCAAACCGGGTTTTCACATCATTATCGTGGGCGATGGGTTCGAGAAAATCCCACTTAAGTATGTCATCTTGCTCGATGACGGCGGTACCTTTGTCGCCATGGATGCCTATGGTTTTCGGCAGGCCGGGGTGCACACTGGTGGTGGCTTGAATAACGCCAAGTGCTCCGTTTTGAAATTTCAAACATGCAACGCCTGTATCTTCGACCTCGATGCGTTCGTGAGCAAGAGTTGCGGTGAACCCTGTTACATGGGTGACTGGGCCCATCATCCAAAGGAGGAGGTCGACATTGTGGATTGCTTGATTCATGAAAGCGCCCCCGCCATCGAGAGCCATGGTTCCCTTCCAACCACCTTCATCGTAGTAGGCTTGGGTGCGCCACCATTTGCAGGTGGTCTCGCCTAGGGTTAGCCTGCCAAATCTTTTTGCATCAACTGCAGCTTTAAGTTCGACATTGGCATCGCCAAAGCGCGAGGGGAAGATTGTGCAAAGAAGAACTTTGTTGGCATCGCATTCGCGGATGATGGTATCGCAACGATCAGCGGTGATTTCGAGGGGTTTTTCGACAACAACATGTTTGCCTGCACGGGCGCATTCTACTGCGGGTTCTAGGTGGGCACCCGAGGGCGTGGTGATGATGACGATATGAATATCTTTTCTTGCAAGAACAGGTGCAAGATCTGGATAGATATCACAAGAGAGCTTGAGTTCTTCGTTCATTGCTTGGGCATTTTTGCCACTTCTGCTGATGAGCGCCAAAAGTTTTGTTCCGGGAATTTCTGCAAGTGCCCTGGCATGAAAGCGGGCGATCATACCGCACCCTACAATTGCAACGCCTAGTGGTTGTCCATTGTTCGCCATCGATTTACTCCTGATGAATTAAGGATGCTCTGAAAGAATGGTTTGGAAAGCCTTGATCAGATATTGAAGCCCACTGAACAGGGTGGCTGCAAGCATGCCATAGATCAGTGCTGCTCTGGCATAAAAGCCAAAGGTTGGATTGATCCATTCGAGATTCATGAGGTTGATGAAGATGGAGATGAGGGCAGCGCATTGAAGAATCATCTTGGCTTTACCGAGGAAGTCTGCACCAAAGCTGACGCCTTTTTTCTCGATGAAGTTTCGTAATCCGGTGATGAGAAGTTCCCGTGCAACGACAACGGTGACCATCCAGGGTGGCAGCCAGCCTTCGGTGGTACCTATCGGGATGAGGAAAATAAAGGTGCCACAGATAAGAACTTTATCAACAAGTGGGTCGAGGTTACGGCCAAGGCTGCTTTGCATGTTTTGGGTGCGTGCGAGATGGCCATCAAGCCAGTCGGTGAATGCAGCAAATATGAAAACCAGAAGAGAAGCGAGCCATAATTCTTGCGAGATGAGATAAAAGAGAACGAAGGAAAGGAGGAAGCGCATGCCTGTAAGTTGGTTGGGCAGGTTAAATAAAACCGCCCTTCCTGACTTGATAGCCTGCGTGCCTGCGAGGTTTCTTTCCATGAAGCAAATACTCTTTATGCAAAACTAGCGAATAGAAATTACCCTGCCTGCGAGATCGTAGCCATCTGTTCCGGTGATTTTCGTGCGAACGATATCACCCGAGCGAAGGCCTTTTCCCTTTAAGCGGATCAGGCAATCGATATCAGGTGCATCTGCAAAAGTTCTGCCTGTAAACTGGCCTGGGACTTCTGGATCTGGCCCATCCACAATTGCTTCTATTTCCTTGCCTAGCTGCGATTGGCACCACTCGAATGCAATGGGTTGTTGCAAAGCCATGAGTGCGTTTTGCCTGGCGGTTTTAACTTCTTCAGGTAGATGATCTTCGAGCCTGGAAGCGGGAGTTCCCGGTTCAAGAGAGTAGGTGAACACACCCAATCTTTCGAATTTTGCCTGCTTGACGAATTCAACAAGTTCTTGAAACTCTTCTTCGGTTTCGCCTGGGAATCCTGCGATAAACGTTGTGCGGAAAGCGAGGTTTGGGATTGCTGCGCGTAATTTTGCAAGCAGTGTTTCAACATCGGCCCTGCGCACTTTTCGTTGCATTCTGCGCAGCACACGATCGTTGATATGCTGCAAGGGCATATCAAGATAAGGCACAATTTTTTTCGAGCTCGCTATCACTTCAATCAGTTCATCGGTGAAGAATATAGGGTATGCATATAGAATGCGTATCCACTCAATACCATTCACTTTTTCTAACTCGCGCAATAACGCTGCAAAGCGGACTTCACCATAAAGATCGAGCCCGTAGTAGGTGGTATCTTGGGCAACGATCAGAAGCTCGCGCACACCATCAGCAGCAAGTTCCTTGGCTTCGCGAATTACTTCTTCCATGGGTTTTGTCACATGCTTGCCACGCATCGAAGGAATGGCACAGAATGTACAAAGCCTGTCGCAGCCTTCGGAGATTTTAAGGTAGGCGAAATGCCTGGGTGTTATACGAAAGCGGCCTGTATCTTCCTGAGCTTTCACGGGTGCAGGGCGAAAAACCGAGCGCTGTTCATCCGCTGCTTTTTTCGAAAGTGTGCGATTGATGATCTGTACTATTTCTTCGCGTGCATGAACCCCAAGTATATGATCTACCGTTGGAACTTCTTCTAAAAGTGCATCGCCTTTGCGTTCCGCTAGGCAACCCGCAACCACTACTGATCCTAGTTTACCTTGTTCTTTTAGATCCAGCATTTCTCGAATGACGCCCAGCGATTCCTGACGGGCGGGTTCGATAAAACCACAGGTGTTGATGATGACGAGATCCGCACCTTCTGCGTTGGCAGTAAGGGTGTATCCATCTTGGGCAAGTTTCCCT
The DNA here is from genome assembly GCA_044337875.1 of Gemmataceae bacterium. Lineage (GTDB taxonomy): Bacteria > Planctomycetota > Planctomycetia > Gemmatales > Gemmataceae > UBA969. The sequence goes on along the minus strand of JBIIMS010000005.1, from coordinate 303,326 downwards.
AGCATGCGTTCGGAATCAACGAGGTTTTTTGGGCACCCAAGGCTTACGAAGGCGAATGTCCCTTTGGACTTCACGGGTTCTGCTATTGGAGTTTTTTTGGAAGTTATCTGCATTATATTGCTTCCCGCAGGCAAAAAGCCCCTGCGAATTTATTAGGTTGTGCAAAACTACTTGTGTTAATCCTTTTTCGGTTCAAATACCCTAGATAAATGGCACAAGTAAAAAGACTCTGTCATTTAGTTTAGCTATTCAGGGTTTATCTTACAACGAATCAGCATGAATGGTTTGGGTATTTTTGAAGCCAGCCATGGAAAAGGACGCATAACACAACTCCATAAAACACCAAAAACCTTACCAGATAAGAAGATAGGGGTTGCACAAAAACCGCCAAAAGTGTCTAATATAGGCAGTCTGGGTAAAAAATAGGCGCTGCCACCGTCTGTTTTTGTTCTTTATTACTACCGTTCTTTTCAGGTGCTAGTTCGTAATTCATGGACATCTTTTTTCTACTCTTCCTGCTGAGTGTAATTTTTGCACTTCTCCTCTTTTTCCTTTGGGTTGGGATAAAGGTATTCAAATTTCTCTTTGGCCTTCTTTTCTCCTCGAATTTACCATCGCGATTCTGTAAAGCCTGTGGCAGCGAACTTAATCCAACTTCGATGCAATGTTATAACTGCGGTAAAAACCTTATGCCTATCGTTTCTAAAGAGGGTGAAGAACTTCGTATAGCACTTGCACAGTTGGAAAAATTGGTGGATCGGGATGAAGTTTCGAAAGAGGCGAGCGCTGCGGTTGTGATTGCGTTGCAAAATCGCCTGGCAAAAATCACCCCAGTTCCAATTCCGCTAACCCTTCCTCCAGAAACTTCAAGTATTCAACAATTACTATCCGATATAGAAAATTCAAGTGTTCCACCTGCATTGCCAATGCAATCAACGGAATCTAATACTCAGCTTGAAGAAGAAAGGCCCGTACTTCCTTTCCCTAAAAATCCTGAAGCGCCCATTATTGTAAAACCGCAAAGAACCTTGGCGGGGGTGCTTAGCCTGTTTCTTGAAAGTCGCAATATTTTGCTTGGGGAGTTGGTGGGTGGATTATTAATTGTTGGCGGGTCGGTCGCCTTGGTTGGAACCTTATGGAATAGCCTCGAACAAATCCCCTACTTCCCGTTTTTAATGCTTTCAGCAATAACCTTGCTGCTTTTCTTTGCAGGGCAATACACGCTGCATCATTGGAAGTTACAATCCACCAGCAGGGGCATGCTGGTTATCAGTATTTTGCTCGCAGTGCTTTCTCTTTTGGTGCTGGCAAATTTAGGACTTGCTGGTTCAAGTTATTGGATTGCAGCAGCGGTGCAGGTTATCGCCCTTACAGGCATTGCAATTCTGTTCAAAAAAGCAACTTCCGATCTGTTTGAAGATATTGCTTTTGCGGGAATCCCACGTCCTTTGACTCTGGGAATATTAATCTTTTGCGCTGCGATGTTGCTTGCTTCATGGCATGTGCCATTGGATATGAAAATTGCACAAGGCGGGGCAATTCTATTGGCACTGCTTGGTGCTTGCTTGTCTCGAATTGCAAAACCAGCAACCTCTGCAAAACTCATTCTTTTTGCACTGCTTCTGGTCTTTTCGCTTTTTGTCTCTCAAGGGTTTCTTTTGGCATCGGGTGCGGATTTTGCAATCTCTTCGCTTGCTATACCTCTGATATTTGGAGGTGTTGTATTCTTAGCTTTGCAAATCCCTAGGCCAGAGGCATCAGACGATGCTTTTTCATTGGCAGGCCCGCTGCTTCATGGCCTCGGCATTTTAACCATTACGATTGCGCCATTTCTTGCGTGGCCCGATGTTTCTTCCATGATCGTAGCGTTATGGATCGCCATTGTAATGCTCGTCTTATTTTCCAGAACCGCAGTGCCTTTGTTTGGCCCGTTGGCAGCCAGTCTGCAAATGGTTATCGCTTTCTCTATACAAGTGCATTTGCTGAATGGAACATTGAGCCCAACTGCAACACTTGCTTCGTTGGATCTTATTAAAATTTTGGTCGAACCACCCTCTGCGTTTGTAATGCTTCTTGTCGGGGTTTTAATTACTGGCTTTGCACGCTGGAATCTTGAAAATAGTCTGGAGCGCAAGGGCTGGATTGCAGGGGCATGGATTGCTGCAATGAGCTCCTTGGCTATGGGTTGGGCGCAAGCTGAGGGCCCCGGCCCCGGAGGCGCAATCGCCCAAATCGGATTTGCTTGCCTTCTTTTGTATCTCTATCGACTGCAAACCAATCCCTTCAGCGCAATTATCATCGCAGTTTTTCCGATCTCCGCAGTTGCTGCTTTCTTATACCCCGACCCTCCAGCAAATTTCGGATTCGCCTGCCTTGGGATGGTGGCGTTCATTTATTCTGCCCTCGCAAGATTCATTCCTTCTTCTGCCAAAACAAATTCTTTAACTCAAGCTTTTAAGATACTTTCCTGCATTCTCGTGGTGTGTTTATTACCTGCTTGGTTTTTCCTTTCCAAAACTCCTGAAGATAAATCTTTCTTCTTTAGTTTGGGCGCTTTGGAATTGGGCATTGCCTGCATATTCCTTGCTTGGCAGTTTGGCAGGATGGAATTGACCCTTGCAGGGTTATTGTTTTGGTCGATTTCAGGCTATAGTTTTTTTCAGCATCACTTGTTATTCCCAATGCCTTTTACTGCAGGTGTGTTGGCTGCTGCAACTCTTGCTATTCTCTTGCATCTTTTAAACAGCTTTTTTGTTTTCTTTGATTCGCTTTGGGATGAGGGTGTGCAAACGCCTGCCCAAATTTCTGAATTCTGGCTGCTGCTGATTTTGCCTTTGGTCCTTGTAGTGGAATCTGGGAATGCAGTACTTGAAGCAAAGGTTCTGGATCTTCCACTTGCAATTTATCTTGATTGGTTTGCATTTGCTGCGTTACTGAGAGCGTTGTTGGTTAGCAGCAGTCCGTGGTTTCGAACCTTCCAAATGGCAATGGCAGGCTCGGTGGGTTGTTTGTCTTTGCACTTCATAAGAATGCAACCTTGGTTTCTCGAACAAGGCGGGAATTTGAGTCATCCTTGGGCATTGCAAACCTTGGGATGCTGGCTTTCTTCGCTCGCTTTTGTCTGGAGTGTATTACGATTTGAGGCACGCAAAAGCCGTATCTTCCGCGACATTTGGTTCGAAACCAGAAGATCTATTGATGAATGGACACTCGCAACCCTTTGTGCAATTTTACTTGGATTAGGCATATTCAGTGGCTTCCTTTCATCGACCTCGAATTGGGGTTTGCTCCCTGCAAGTGATTGGCCCAGCCTAATGATGGGCCAGGGTATTCTTCTTTGGTATGCGATTTTATTAGTTACTTGCATCATCTATCTTTGGGATGAAGCCAGCTATCCAAAGCTAGTATTGTTTCATTTACTTATTGGTTTTGGTGCGACCTCGCTGGGTTATCATCTTGGAAAAGAAAACATTGCGCTTGGTTTGAATCTGAGTTGGTCGGTTTGGTTTCTTATCGGCTCACTTCTTCTTTCATTTAATGACTCGCTTAATTCTTTTTGTAATCGTTTCACTATCCGAGTGCAGGAAGGCAATCTTCCCGAACGCGCCTTGAGATGGAATATTGCTGGCTTTGCATTACTTACCCTTGCATGGAAAGTTGCAGAAGATCTTGCATCAATCATGCAGGATTCCGCTCAGATTCCTTTTCTAGCAAGAAACTTCTGGGCCCCCATCGTGGTTCTTATCCTTGGGCTTTTTGTCCAAGTATTCTCGCAGCGTAATCAGCGATTCTTATTTCATATCCAATGGCTTGTCATGGCCGCTGCAGGTGTTGGCTATATTCGTTCACTGCATCAAGCGGGGCAGTTAGACAAAGGTTGCATTGTTATTTTACCTCAGATGATGGCCCTTGCTGGCGGACTTTTCCTTTGGGTTTGGTTCTTACTAAAGCGCTTTGTTAATTTCAAATTCGCAGATTATCCATCTAGGGCAACTTTAAGTGTGGGTTCCCTTGCTGCTGTTGCAATCGTCCTTGGATTGATGCGCCTGAATGGTTCCGCAAATGAAGCTCATATCTTCACATCCGAAGCAGGGTCTATTCTGGGTATGGTGATGCTGGGTTCTGTTTTAAGCGGCTGTACCGCATTGCGACTTCAAGAATTTGGAACTTTATATTGGCGTAATGTTTTTATCGCAGGGTTTGGAATCCTTGCTACACTTGCTTGTGTATTTGAACGAAATGAAACTTTTGCAGGTTTGAAATTTCTTGTTATTGCGGGGCCGGTTTACTCGCTTCTCTGGGTCTTTGCATATCCCATTAAAGATTATTTTCAACACCGCTTGTTGCGGATTTCGTTCACCAACCTTAGTGAGTTAGCTGAAATTCTTCAGGGCTTGGGTTTGTTCCTGCTATTTCTGATTACTTGGGCTGCATGGCCTCTCGCGTTCACTATTCATGCAATGATTGGGCTGGGTTTCTTGATCGCAACCTCTATGTTGCTTAGCTGGTTTCGTAAAAGCGATAGGCATGCAAGTGTTGCATTTTGGCTTTCAGCTCTGTTTGGCGCATTTACGATTTATCATCAAAATAAAGGCGAGCCTTTTGTAAATTGGTATGCATTTATGATTGCAGGAGTACTTTGCGCAGCCTCGATTCAGACTGCAATATGGTCACGAATCAAGGTTCTAAATGATGAATGGTTGTTGAAATCTAGGGTGTCAACTCTTGAAGCAATTCACATTTCATTGCCTTGGGTTGCTTTACTGCTGTTGCTTCTTCCTACAGGGTTTCAATTTGTTTTGGTAGGTAAAGAAGGTTTGTCTACCAATTGGTTAATCACCATGTCAGGCAAGACCATTTGTATTGCAATGGTGTTTAGTTTAATTGCCAACCTTTATTATCGGGTGCGTGCTGGCCTTCCACTTGGAATCATCTGCACAGGCTCGGTTTTGAATTTCGGAATAGTTGCAGGCTTGATTGAATACGATAGGCAAGGTAGCTTTTCCAATGCCTTACTAGCCATCTGTGTAATCTGGATTTTATTTGGATTTGCAATTTCTCTTTTAGGAATTGTTTTTCAATCTCTTGGGAAAACTTTAACTTTTATTGATGAAGAATCGTGGCCTACGAATCTTAATTTTATTCTGGTTGCATCACTTTTTGTTGCAATTCGAATGGGTGCAATCGAAGCAATTGATCCCTGGCTTGTATTCTCCCTTATTTGCTTAGTTGCATTAGAGATGGCGATGATTGCAGCTTGGCGCAACCTTGCAGGGTATGCCTTTGCCAATATTTTGACTTCGCTTGGTGCGTGCATTTATCTGGGGATTACTTTCCACCTTCATCATCCGTTGGATATGGTTAACTTAGTTTGTTTGGGCCTTGGAAGTATTTCGTTTTTCTGGTTCCTTGTTTCTTCTTTGCCTGTTTCCGGAATCAAACTCCTTGCTATTCGTATGACTGAATCTGCAATGCAAATTGCTTTGGTTGCTATGGGGCTAAGCGGTGCAAGTGTTTATTTCGGTTGCTTGAATGGCCAGCTTTACTTAACTGATCTTCCTCTCGCATCTTACTCGATTTCTATCTTGGCACTTGTTGCCCTAGTTGGATTTTTAACACAGAAAGTGAAGTTTGGCGATCTTGGTTTATTTACCCTTGGGCTGGTTGCTATTGCCTACTGGCTACGATCTAGAAACTTGCTCTATACAGAATTAATTCAAGCTACCTGTATTCCCATTGCTTTGTTGATGACTTTAATTACAGGCATTATTGCAATGCCTTTTTTGAAGGTAAAGCCACTTTGGTTGCCTGGTGTTCAAGGTATTGTGTCAGGTGTCATTTTGCTGCTTTCTATTTGGATCTCATGGCATGCTGAAATTTTTGAAGAAAGAATCATAGGAGCTTTTGCAACTTTTTGTGTCGCACCTTCTGCTTTGTTTCTTGCCTGGGCAGGGCTTGGTACTTCCCGGAGTGTACGTAGGGAATTTTTATTCTTGCTTGCTGCAGCTTGGTGTTTGGTTTTCCAGGCTGCTCCTTCTCCGCTTGATGATTCCCGCTGGCCACAACGAGGTGCGCTATTACAATTCGCCATCTTGGTGCTTGCAATAGTTGGCAGATTGATTCTAGGAAAGTTGACCGGCGTTTGGGAATTTGCAACCAAATTGATCCGGGATCGTCTGCCTATTTTTGCTTTTCTTTCCATCTATTGCTCTCTTGCTTTGGAAGCAATTTATTTTAACCCTGATGCAATGAAAAGCCTGCAACCTGAATGGGCTGTTCAATTGGTTTTGATTTCTGTTGGCGTGTTAGGCCTCGGTTGTCTGTGGTTTGTTTGTTTTCTTGATGCGGAAAATGCAAGCGATACTTCTTGGAAGAACACCAGATACACTTGGGGTGTGATTGCTGTACTTGTTTCAATTTTCCTGCATTGCAGACTTTGCAGGCCTGAATGGTTTGGTGGTTTCTTTGGGCAATACTGGTCCATCGGCGCTCTTATTCTTTCTTTTATTGCTGCTGGTATCTCAGAATTATTTTTCCGAAGGAACAAACAAGCCATTGCTTTGCCCATCATGCTTAGTGGCGTATTGATTCCTTTGGCACCCCAGTTATCCTTCTGGTTTAAACAATTTTTAGTTGCCTATCCTGAACAGTTTTTCTTCATGAAGGCTTTTGCTGAATCTGCAATGAGGTTGCCAGGTGATTTTGCAGCTCAGGCATTCTTGTGGTTTTTAGCAGCATTGGTTTGGGGCTGGGTTGCTATGCAGAGGAACTCTTTTTACCTTATGTTGGCTTCCTGTCTGGGATTGGTGAGCGGGTTTTGGTCGTTATGGGCCAGCCAAGGTTTTTCTATTTTCCAACATCCGCAAATGTGGCTTGTGCCTCCTGCAATCTTCTTTCTTATTTTAGAATTTTCACTACGCCCGAAACTCCATAAAAATCTTTCTCAGTTCCTGCGCTATACCGCCCTTGCCTTCCTTTACGCTTCCTCCGCTTCGGATCTTTTGATCCTAGGCATTGGTTATTCTGTTTGGCTACCTATTGCCCTTGCATTCTGGAGTGTCATGGGGATTTTGGCAGGCATGGCTACACAAACCAAAGGGTTTCTTTATTTCGGGATGGCGTTTCTTCTCATGGATATTTTCTTCATGATATGGCACGCAGCGGTGGATAAAGAACAAACTTGGGTTTGGTGGATAGCAGTGATTATTTTGGGAAGCGCAATCTTGGCAATGTTCACTTTGTTTGAAAAGAAGAAAACAGAAGTGAAGAATCTGATGAACAAATTAAAGTCTTGGGACTAGATTAGCAAGTCGCCCTGTCTTCTTGCTATAAACTGCACTTTCAATTAGCTTTATGCTCGTATTTTAATAATTCAATGAATTTGCTAGACTCAATTCAGCCTAGGAAAGGCCATGTTGTTGTACAAAGGAATGTTTACATGAATAGTTCAGGAATTCTTGTAGGTGTTTTTCTTTCAAGTATTTTGGGTTATGCAAATCCAGATCTTGAAGCATTAAAGCAATATCAAAATCAATCTTTAATTGTAAAGTTATCAAGTCCTATAAGCACTTTTAATACGCTTTGTTTTGCTGCAGAAGCATACCCTGTAATTCCAAGTTTGATGAAAGAGGCTTCTTCCTGCCTAGAATTTGAACCGGGAACGATATCCCCAGATATTTTAATCAGCATGATTTTAGACCTTAATGATATTCTCGATGAGTTATCTGTTCCTTTGAGTGGTTTTAACGCAGTACCTGGTCAGGATCGGCTTGTTGTTTTTAAAGATGAAGTACTTAGCATTAGTTTGAAAAAATGCAATGATGGCCTTTGGCGCTTTGATAAGGAGACCGTATCGCGAATCAAATCCATGCGCATTGTTTCTGCAAGCAGAACTCAAGCAAGAAAACTAATTGCTAATCAACTGAAATCTGGTTTGCACGACCCTAATAATACGATGAGTGAATTTATGATGCATGCTTGCAATAGTGATTTTATTTCAGCTACACATCATCTCGATCTTTCTGAATTTCCCCCAGACAAAATAAAAACTATGGGGGCGTTAATAGGTTGGAAACTTGCTGCGATCATTCAGCGTAAGGGTTATTTATTCACACAGGAAATTCCTGAAGATCCAAACGGGCCTAAATATATTTGGAACGCAAGTAGTAAAGGTATGATCGCTGTACAAAGGGCTTATGTACCTGGTGGGAAAGATGCTTGGCTTTTTACCAAGGATACGATTCGTGCGGTTGATTTGATGTATGAAGATATCAAAAATCAACCCATTGATATTCGTTATAAAATAATGGGTAAAATTGTACCCCCAGTTCCTGATAATTTTGACCCTGCACTTTTTCAGTTAAAATCGGGAAAACCTGATTCCGTACCACAAGAACTTTCTACCCCGCGTAAGCTACTTAGAAATTTTTACCTTGCGATCATGGTGGCCGAATTTGATATTCATCAGCAAAAGAACCTCAACAACTTCCTTGATTTAAGTATGCTTCCTATCGAAGATTTGGAAAACCTCGGCCCTAAAAGAGCCGTCATGCTCGATGCTATCCTTCGAAAAATCAGTCCCGACTCCAATAACCTTTCAGATTCCTGGAGTAGTCCTACCCAAGTGATCAATGGCCCTCCGGGGTTCGAACTTGGGATTCTCAGGCAGCATGATGGATGCTGGCGTTTTGGCCCTGAAACCGTTGCCAATATTCCCACGATGTTTTCAAAGCTGTCATCAGAAGAGCAGGCAAAATATAATTACACCCACGATTTGGCCAATCCGCGTAACACTATTTTTTTCTTTTTAGCTGCTGTTAATTTCTTTAATAATCGCGAAGCTAGTCGGGCATTAGATCTTTCCGAAATTCCTGTTCCAGCCCGGCATGAGTTGGGCCCTGTACTTGCATTCAAGTTAAAGTTTATTTTCGATAGGCTCAGTCAGGTTTATCTGCAAGAAATTCCCACTGATTCCAAATTAGTTAGTTATGAACTTTATCGTGGGCCTTTGGGAAAGATTTTTATTTCTCCCATGGATAATGGTAAGGGGAAAATTGAATGGAAGTTTGATTCAAGTTCGGTGAGGCACATTGAATCTATTTTTAATGCTGTTATTGATATGCCTGTACGACAAGATTTTATTAAATTAAATTTAGTCAGGCTTAAGGCTGATTTTTGGTCAGAACCTGGTGTTTGGTTTCGTTTGAATGTGCCTGCCAAGTATCATAAAACATTTTTCGGGCTTTGTATCTATCAGTGGGCGGTAGGTTTTATTTTAACCATTCTCAGTTTGTTCGTTGCGATCTTTTCTACTTTTTTTGTTAAAATTGGAATTAATTATTTTGTTCCAAAATCAAGTGAAGGTGTTTTTAAGACAAGAATGAGGCGTAATTTTCGAGCTTTAAAAACTCTGATCTTTTTTACCCTTGTCTACTCTTTTATTCCATTGCTTGACTTTCCTAACAATATTGCCATTTTTATTTACACTATAGAACAAATTTTAATAACACTTGTTGTCGCTTGGTTCTTCCTGCAATTGGTTGATACCATCGCCCTTATTTATGAAGTTTCTGAAACCATGATCAAATACAAGGGTGTCGCAGACATGCTCGTTCCTTTTATTAGCAGGAGCATAAAGCTTATAGTGATACTTACCGCCATCTCTCTTTTAATTAAGAATTTTGGTGAGGCAGAATCGCTGGGTAGATTCCTTGCGGGCCTAGGCATCCTTGGGATTGGTATTTCACTTGCTGCACAGGATTCTCTCAAGAATCTTTTTGGCACATTACTTCTCATCAGCGAAAAATCTTTTCGTGTCGGCGATAAAATTATTCTGGGTGATAAAGAAGGTACGGTCGAGCAATTAGGTTTTCGCGCTACCAAACTGCGTACTGCTGAAGATTCTCTTTTATTGATACCCAATGCCAACCTTGCGACTGCCATCATCGATAATTATGGTTTTCGCAAGCAACGAAGGTTGCGTCTGGTATTTGGTATTGATCTTCATACCGAGGTAGAAAAGATAGGTTTGTTGCATGTTAAATTGTTGGAGAAACTTGTTGGAACTCCCAGAGTGATTGCTAGTAAGACAACGATTGCGTTTTTAAAAATAGGTGAGAATGGATTAGAGTTTGAGATATCAGCTTTTGCAGATATTCAAAATGATGAGCAGGAGAGAAGGCTTAAAGAGACGATTTTAGAAATCGTTTTGAACTTTGCATTGGAGATGGGAATAAAGACGACAAATCTTAAAAAGTAAAAGTTGTAAGCATTGTTGAACAATAAAAAAAAGCTTCAAGAAAGCATATGCCTTCCTGAAGCTTTTTTATTTAGAGAAGAAATTAATCTCTTAGCTTGATGGATACATACTTGGTTTCCAAGTAGGATTCCATGCCTTCCTGAGCTAGTTCTCTGCCCAAACCGCTTTCCTTCATGCCACCAAACGGGCATTGGGGCGTTGCTGGTACGGGGTCGTTGATGCCGATGATTCCTGCTTCCAATCCTTCCGCCATCTTCAGCGAAGTGCTTAAGTCATTGGTGAAAACATAGGCAGCAAGGCCATAGGGCGTGTTGTTTGCAGCGGCAATAACATCTTCGACTTTATCGAATTCGATGATGGGCATTACTGGGGCAAAAGGTTCTTCGGTAAGGATTCTGCAAGAGGGATTAAGGCCAGATATCACGGTAGGTTCGAAGAAGTAACCCTTTTCGAATTTGTCGGATTTCTTGCCACCGGTAAGTACCTGACCGCCCTTTCCCTTAGCATCATCAATCAGGCCTTGGGTATGGGACAGCGCTTTTTTCTCGAACATTGGGCCGACTTCGATTCCTGCATCGAGCCCGTTACCCATTTTCAAAGCCTTGGCAAATTCGACAGCGGCTTCAGTGAATTTCTTCTGGATATCTTTGTGTACAAAGAACCTACTGGGCGAGATACAAACCTGCCCGTTGTTGCGGAACTTGCCTGCAACTGCAAGCTTTGCGCTTACTTCGGGATCGGAATCTGGGAAGACAATGAAGGGCGCATGTCCACCGAGTTCCATGCTGATTCTTTTCACTTGATCTGCGGATGCCCGGATCAGTTGTTTGCCCACTTCGGTTGATCCTGTGAAACTGATTTTTCTGCAAATGCGATTTTGCATGAACTCATCAGCCATCTCTTGGCCGGGGCCGATCACTAGGTTGGCAACGCCTGCGGGAAGGCCTGCTTCGATAAGGCATTCGAAAATCACGATCAATGATCTTGGAGTTTGGCTTGCGGGCCTGCTAACTACCGTGCAACCAACTGCAAGGGCCGGTGCCAACTTGCGGATTGCAAGGGTGATGGGAAAATTCCAGGGGCTGATAGCTCCTACCACGCCCACGGGGTGCTTCAGAGTTAAGTGTCTTTTTCCAGGTGCTGAGTTCGGGATAACCTGGCCATAAGCGCGTTTTCCTTCTTCTGCAAACCATTCGAATGTATCTGCAGAGTGCATTACTTCTGCTTTGGCTTCGACAACGGGTTTGCCTTGTTCCATAGTCATAACGCGAGCGATGGCATCAGCGCGTTCGCGCATAAGGTCAGCGGTTTTTTTAAGAATTTTCGCTCTATCCCATGAGGTGAGTTTCTGCCAGCCTGGCATGGCCTTGGCAGCGGCTTCCAGCGCCAGCTTGGTTTCTGCCCTGCTGCCATAGGCAACTTCCCAAAGTACTTCTTCGGTTGCAGGATTGATGACTGCATGTGTTTTGCCATCTAGGGCATCGCACCATTTGCCATCAATGTAAAGTTTCGTCTGAATGGATGTAGCAGTCGTCATGAATCAACCTCAATCGTTAAAAAAGTGGAACAGTTGGTATTGTAGTAAAACAAAATCAAGCGCTTGGAAGATCAAGAACTTTGCGCATACGGGCAACGATGTCGGTGAGTTCTTTTTCGCCCCCGCCACCGACTTCGGAAGTGGCCCAGCCATCATAGCCAATTTCGCCCAGAGCTTTTAAAACTTCGGGCCAGTTTTCATCGCCTTCGCCGATGGCGCACCATTGCTTGGTATTGCTATAACCTTTGAAGTCGAATTTGACCATTCTTTTGCCGAGCTTGCGGATCCAGTCAGCGCTGCTAACGCCAAACTTTACCATGTTCGAGCAATCAAAATAAGCAGCGACAAATGGGCTTTTGAAGTCATCGATGTATTGCACAAGTTGTTCGGGTTTAGTGATGAAGTTGTTCCAAACAGTTTCGATGCAAATCTTGATGCCTAGTTTTTCTGCGGTGGGCAGTGCTTTCTTCACTTCGATCTGGGATCGTTCGTAGCATTGTTCGTAGGTTGCATCTTTGTTGACAACACCGGGAACTAAAAGCAGGGTATCTGCACCAAAGAACTTAGCATCTTCAATGCCTGAAATCAGAGCCTTAAGCCCCTTAGCTCGAATGGCTTCATCGGGCGAGGAAAGAGTATCGCGCCAGTGTACCGAATCAATTACGCCATGGATTTTAACGCCTGTCTGTTCTGCAGCCTTTTTGGCTTCTTCTTTGTTCAGCCCACTGGGGCTGTCGACTTCAACACCTTCAATCCCGAGTTTTTTTGCAAGGGTAAGTTTTTCGAGCGGGGTAGTGCCTGCTTTGATCATGCCATACTTAACTGCCAATCGAAGTACGGGCTTCTTGGCTGGTGCGAGGCTGGAGTTAAGAGCCATCACTGAATTTCCCAGGGTTAAAGATGCGCTTGTTGCGAGGGTGCTTTTTACAAAGTTTCTGCGATCCATGGTTTGCTCCTTTTTTGGAATTCATCTCGAAAGTAAAGATTAATCGTTTAAATGGTCGCTGCACAGAAAAAACTACCCGAGTCTTCCATCTGTAACGGATCTAAGGGTGTAAGCTAGGGTGAATGATCCCTGGTAGTAATTCCCACTATTGCAAACGCCTATGAAATACGGTGAAGTTGAATTGTCATTCAAAATCTACAGGAATAACGCAATCATGAGACACCTTCCTTTTCTTGGTTTGATGGCTGCACCCTTTACCCCCTTGAATGAAAAGGGTGATCTTAATCTGGATATGGTTCCGGTTCAGGCCAACCATCTTTTAAAAAATGGTGTTAAAGGTGTTTTTGTCGCGGGTACCACGGGCGAATGCCAGTCGCTGACTCTTCAAGAAAGAATGCAGCTTGCGCAAGCTTGGTCGGTTGCTGCTAAAGGCAGGCTTACCTTCATGATTCATGTTGGGCATAATAGTGCCCGCGAAGCGCGAGAGCTTGCCAAGCATGCGAAATCTGTTGGAGCAGATGCTATATCCTCTGCTGCACCTTGTTTTTTCAAGCCAGCGGCTCCTGCGGATCTGGTTGAGTTTCAAGCAGAGGTTGCAAGTGCAGCTCCTGAGCTTCCCTTTTATCATTACCACATCCCGCTTTTCACAGGCGTGAATGGGCCGGTGGCTCCCTTCCTAAGAATGGCGAGCAAGAAAATCCCCAATCTTGTCGGTGTCAAGTATTCCCACTCTGATCTTTCGGATCTTCTTGAATGTACGATTTTAGATAATGGTAGATTCGAAGTTTTATTTGGTTGCGATGAAATGTTGCTGGGTGCAATTGCGATGGGGGTTCGTGGCGCAGTAGGAAGTACCTACAATTTTGCTGCTCCTATTTATCTTGAAATGATGGAGGCCTTTGAAAAGGGCGATGTAGAAAAAACCAGATTGCTACAGGAAAAGAGTGTTGCAATTGTACGGCTGATTCAAGAGATCGGTGGCATACCCGGTGGCAAAGCTTTGATGGGTGCTTTAGGGGTTGAGTGTGGGCCGGTTCGCCCGCCCCTTCACAAATTAGCCAAGGATGAAATTCAAACACTTCGCGATAAATTCATGGTTCTGAGTTCCATCAGCAAATTACCTAATCCCCACGCTATATGATTGCCTCTTACACTAGCCAATCCTTCAATTTCCCCGTATTTGCTGGATAATTTTCATTACTAGCGGTATGATTATCTTTATGTAAGTTCTTTCTTTTCATGGGGATGGCATGCCTTCCGTTTTAATCCTTTACTTGATTGTTGCTCTGGGAGTTGAACCTGCAAAGATCGATTTCAACCGCGATATTCAGCCGATTTTCAAAGAGCATTGTTATAAATGCCATGGCGAAAGCAGCAGTAAAAATGGCCTAAGGCTTGATCGTAAAGCTGATGCCCTTAAGGGTGGCGATTCAGGTAAAGTGATCATCGCAGGAAAAGCAGATATAAGTATTCTCGTTCGCAATATTGGCTCGCTCGACAAAGCAATCATGATGCCTCCTAAGGGGCCAAGGCTTTCATCTCAACAACAAGATCTAATCAAGAAATGGATCAATCAAGGGGCTTCATGGCCTGATGATGGTTCGGAAAAGTCGAATGTACTTTCTTGGTGGTCGCTTCAGCCGATGAAGGTTATTCCTCCTCCGCTGGCTAAATCCCAATGGGTCAAAAACCCGATTGATTCCTTCATCTGGAACAAGTTGCAGCAGAAGGAATTAAGCCCTTCCAAAGAAGCTTCCAAGATTACACTTTTGCGCAGGGTTTATTTTGATGTTACTGGTCTTCCCCCCGAACCCGCAGAGATTGAAAATTTTCTCAACGACAAATCGCCTGATGCTTATGAAAAGCTGGTTGATCGATTGCTTGCTTCTCCACAGTATGGTGAACGCTGGGCTCGGCATTGGCTCGATGCTGTTCACTTTGGCGAAACCCATGGCTACGACAAAGATAAGCTAAGGCTGAATGCCTGGCCCTACCGGGATTATGTGATTCGTTCGTTGAATGCAGATAAACCTTATGGTCGATTTGTTTCAGAGCAACTTGCGGGTGATATGCTTTTCCCTGGCACTCCTGAAGGGATCGAAGCTCTGGGTTTTATTGCGTCTGGCCCTTGGGATTACATCGGCCACGCAGAGGTGCCCGAGAGTAAAATCGATGGCAGGGTTGCGCGCCATCTCGATCGAGATGATATGGTTGCCAATACTGCCAACACTTTTCTGAGCATGACGGTTCAGTGTGCGCAGTGTCATAACCATAAGTTTGATCCTATTTTGCAGACCGATTATTACGGCATGCAGGCGGTGTTTGCAGCGCTTGATCGTGCGGATAAGCCCTACCATGCGGATGCTGCAATAGCATTGCAGTTTGAATCATTAAAACAGAAAATCAAAGTTCAAGAAGCAGCGATGCAGGCATTCGAAGCAAAGATGCCTGGTAGAAAAGAACTTGCAGAAATTGATTCTCGCATTGCTCAATTGCAAAAAGCACCTGCTGGGAAGAACCCTGCGTTTGGCTATCATAGTGGCATTAGCCCCAAACAATCAGAAGCCAAGTGGATTCAGATCGAACTTCCCCAATCTCAGATCATTGATAAGGTTGTGTTGCATGCTTGCCATGATGAGTTCAACAACATTGGTGCGGGGTTTGGTTTTCCTGTTCGCTATCAGGTGCAGATTAGTGATGAAGCAACATTCAAAGCCCCTGAGATCTTGAGTCTAAAAACCAGTGAGCAAGATCAGCTTAATCCTGGATTGATACCGGTACCTATTAATGTCGGGATGAAAAAAGCAAAGTATATTAGAGTAGTTGCTACTAAACTCGCACCCAGACAAAACGACTATATTCTTGCGCTTGCTGAAGTAGAGGTGCTTGATGCCAAGGGTAAAAATCTTGCCCTAAACGCTCCGGTTACCAGTCTTGATTCTACTGAAGCCCCCATTCGCTGGGCTAAAAAGAATCTTACCGATGGCATCTGGTTCGAAGGCACAGATACTAGCAAAAAAGAAGTCGCTGTACTTCAGGAACAGAAGAAAAAGTTGCTTGTAACTCTTGTACCTGAAGCTGATAGGCTGACACTTCAAAATATAAAATCTCAAGTTTCTGAATTGAAGGCACAGCTTGCAAAAATGCCCCAGCCTAAAATGGTTTTCGCTGGAACGGTTCATACAGGCGGTGGCGCTTTTTCTGGTACGGGCGCAACGGGGGGTAAGCCTCGAACCATTCATTTACTGCAGCGGGGCAATATCGAAAAACCACTCGATATTGTTTCCCCCAGAGCGATTACTGCTCTCCCCCATTCTCCGGGAATGTTTTCCATTCCAGAAAATGAACCTGAAGGTATGCGTAGGGTTGCTCTTGCCAACTGGATTACTCATGATGCTAATCCGCTTGTTTGGCGATCGATCGTGAACAGGGTTTGGCGCTGGCATTTTGGCAGAGGCATTGTTGATACCCCCAATGATTTCGGGAAGATGGGCAAAGAACCTTCGCACCCCGAACTTCTTGATTGGCTTGCAACCGACTTCCGTGATAATGGTCAATCTCTTAAACGCCTTCATCGAATGATATTAACCAGCGCAACCTATCAGCAATCTTCCGCTACTAACTCTGATAGTGCTGCCAAGGATTCCGACAATGTTTATTACTGGCGCATGAATCGCAAGAAGCTCGAGGCTGAAGCTATTCGCGATTCTGTCTTGAAGGTTTCGGGCAAACTAGATGAAGCGATGTTTGGGCCTAGCTTCCAAGATTTTGTTATCGAAAAACCGGAGCACTCGCCACATTATCAATATCACCTTCATAACCCTGAAGATGCTAAATCATTCCGCAGAGCTGTTTATCGATTTCTCGTTCGCTCTCAGCAACAGCCTTTCATGACTACACTTGATTGCGCAGATCCCTCCTTATTGGTGGATAAACGCAATGAAAGCCTTTCCGCATTGCAGGCACTTGTGCTATTGAATAATGGTTTCATGCTGGTGCAATCTAAGGAGTTTGCAAAAAGATTAGAACGTGATTTTCCCAAACAGCAACAAGTTGAAAATGCTTTTCTGATTGCCCTTGGGCGCAAACCCACCCAATCTGAACTTGAATCTTTGACTGCCTTGGCAGCTCAGTATTCGCTCGCAGACTTGGCCCGTGTGCTTTTCAATCTCAATGAGTTTTCCTTCGTTGATTAAACCGGACGCCCTATGAACATCAATAATAATAACCCGAACCTTTATAATTCCGGCATGAACAGACGCGAGATGCTTTGGAATACTGGTGGCGGATTGGGCGGCATTGCTCTTGCAAGCTTGCTCGGAAATCAATCCGCATTTGGTGAGTCGCTTAATGAAGGTGGCGTTGGCGGGCTTCAGGGGCTTCCTCATCACCAGCCCAAGGCCAAGCGGGTCATCCAGCTTTTCATGGCGGGCGCTGCTAGCCATGTTGATCTTTTCGATTACAAACCGGAACTCGTCAAACAGCATGGTAAGAGTTCCGACTTTGGCGAGAAAGTTGAAGCGTTTCAAAATGGGCTCGGCCCCTGGCTTAAACCCGTTTGGGATTTTAAACCCTATGGCAAATCTGGGAAGATGCTTAGCGATACTGTCTCGCCTTTGGGCGATGTAGTAGATGATATCGCCTTTGTTCACAACATGGTTGGCAAGACTGGCATTCATAGCCAGTCCACTTATCTGCAAGCCACGGGTTTTCAGAACCCAGGCTTTCCTGGTATGGGCTGCTGGGTCAGTTATGGCCTAGGTAGCATGAATCAAAACCTTCCCACCTTTGTGGTGCTTCCAGATCATCGTGGCTTTGCAAGCAACGGCCCCAAAAATTGGGATAGTGCTTTTCTTCCTTCGCAACATCAAGGAACGATTCTTAAACCGGGCGCCCCAAACCCTATCGAAGATCTTTTCCCTGCGCCTCAAGGCAACTTTATTTCCAAGGCCAGCGCCAACGCTTCCTTTGATATCCTTGGTAAACTCAACCGCGAACATTTGCAATCTAGAGAAGGCGATAGCAGGCTTAATGCCCGCATTCAAAGTTATGAGCTTGCTGCGAGAATGCAGCTTGCTGCACCCGAAGCTATGGATATTTCGAAAGAGCCCGCTTACATCCGCAAGCTTTATGGCCTTGATCATAATGTTCAAACCTTCGATAAGGAAATCAATGCTATCGAAGAGATCGATCATTTCTCGCGCAAGTGCTTGGTAGCTCGAAGATTGTTGGAGCGGGGCGTGCGCTTTGTGCAAATCTGGTCGGGTTGCGATAATGGTTTCCCGAGGCGCAATTGGGATAGCCATGAAGATATCGAACGCGATCATGGCCCACTTGCAATGGGTATGGCTAGGGGCTCTGCTGCACTTATCCTTGATCTAAAACAGCGTGGCCTTCTTGATGATACTATCATTCTTTGGACCACAGAATTTGGCAGAATGCCTTCTTCTCAAGGTGGTAAGGGCCGCGATCATAATCCTTATTGCTTTACCAATTGGCTTGCGGGCGGCGGTATAAAGGGTGGTGTATCTTATGGCCCTAGTGATGATTTTGGATACAAACCCCAGGATAGAAAAAATCCTACTCAGGTATATGATATCCATGCAACTATTTTGCATCTGCTTGGTATCGATCATACTTTGCTTAATGTTAGGAATAATGGAATCGATCGCAGATTGACCGATGTTCACGGGCATGTGATCGAAAACATTCTCGCTTAAATTTATTTTCTTACCCTATGAAAGGTCTTCCGTCATGGATCCGTTAAAAAAAGTAATTTCGATTGTTCCGACTACCAAAGTTTTATCTCTGATGGATGAGTTTCGGGATTTTGCATTCAAAGGCAACTTTATCAATGTCGCTATTGGGGTGGTCATTGGGGGTGCATTCGGCAAAGTGGTTGATGCATTGGTGAAAAACATTCTTATGCCTTTTATCAGTTTGTTAACCCCGGTAGAAAAAGGTTACGCAGGTTGGACTTTTGTTTTCAACGGCGTTGAAATTCCATACGGAATATTTCTGGGAGAAGTCGTCAACTTCCTCATCGTTGCCGCTGCTATGTTCTTCTTCATCGTAAAGTTTCTTGGATGGATGATGAACGTGAAAAAAGAAGAACCAGTGGTTGTGCTGACTAAACAAGAAGAACTCCTCATCGAGATCCGCGACTTGTTAAAAGCCAAGGCCTCGTAATTTCTTATCGTCTTATCGAGGCGGTTCTATGCGAAATATATTGCTATCCTTGCTTGTACCCTGCCTTTTAAATCAAATAATATTTGCTGCAGATGAACCGGTCGATGTTGTAATCTATGGCGGAACTTCTGCAGGCATTAGTGCTGCAATCCAAGCCGCTCGCATGGGAAAAACATCCATCATTATCGAACCTTCCAAGTATTTGGGAGGCTTAACCACGGGTGGTTTGGGCGCTACCGATACAGGCAGCAAAGAAGTCATTGGTGGCATCTCCCGCGAATTTTATCAACGACTTCGCAAACATTACGATAAGCCAGAAAGCTGGAACCTTGAAAAGCGTGACTCCTTCAAAGGCTATCGCAAAGATGAAGATGCCATCTGGGCTTTCGAACCGAAGGTTGCCCATAAAGTTCTTCACGAAATGCTTGATGAACACAAAATCAAGTTTGTTCTAAATGAAAGACTCGATCGCACCAGCCCTACTGCGGTTGTAAAAAAAGGTACAGCAATCCAATCCATCAAAATGGAATCAGGCAAAACCTTTACTGGTAAAATCTTCCTCGATGCCACCTACGAAGGCGACCTTCTCGCTGCTGCAGGCATTCCCTTCCATGTGGGTCGTGAAGCTAATGCAAAATATAATGAAACTCTTAATGGCATTCAGAAACAAAAAAACATTCATGGCCATCGCTTTACCGCCAAAGTTGATCCCTATGTAATACCGGGCGACCCTAAAAGTGGCTTGCTTCCAGGAATTGAAGCTGGCCCACACCCAGAAGATGGTTCCGAAGATCATAGGCTGCAGGCTTATTGCTTCCGTATGTGCATGAGTTTGATTCCTGAAAACCGGGTGCCCTTCCCCAAACCCGAGAATTATAACGAAAAAGACTTCGAACTTTTGTTCCGTAACTTCGAAGCGGGCGATCTTCGGATTCCTACCAGCATCCTTATGATGCCCAATGGCAAAACCGATACCAATAATAATTTCGCAGTCAGCACCGACTACATTGGTGCCAATTACAAATACCCCGAAGCATCTTATAAAGATCGCGAAAAAATCATTGCTGATCATGAACAATATCAAAAGGGCCTGATGTGGAGCATTTGTAATCACCCTCGCGTTCCTGCAAAAGTTCGTGATGAAATGAAGAAATGGGGGCTCGCTAAAGATGAATTCATCGATACCAACAACTGGCCTCATCAAATTTATGTGCGTGAAGCTAGGCGTATGATTGGCGAATACATCATGACCGAACTCGATTGCAGAAAACTTCGCCCTACCCCAGAATCTATCGGCATGGGTTCCTATAACATGGATTCCCATAACTGCATGCGCTATGTCACCCCAGATGGTAAAGTGCAAAACGAAGGTGATATTCAAGTTAGCCCAGGCGGCCCTTATAAAATTAGTTACAAATCCATCACCCCAAAAAAGGAACACGCAACTAATCTGCTCGTTCCTGTTTGCATTTCCTGCTCTCACATGGCCTATGGCAGCATTCGCATGGAACCTGTTTTCTTTATCCTAGGGCAGTCTGCAGCAACTGCTGCCTGTTTAGCCATTGATGCAAAAGTGGATGTACAGGACCTTCCCTACGAAAAACTCAAAACCAAATTGTTGGAAGATAAACAGGTGCTTGAATTTAAAGATGCTGTTCCCAGCCTTCCTGCTTTAGATCCTAAAAAAATGGTAGGTGTTGTCATCGATGATATCCAAGCTACTAAAAAAGGTTCTTGGGGCGAAAGTGCCACCATCGCTGGCTTTGTAGGCAATGGCTACATCCATGATGGTAATGAAGGCCATGGTTCCAAATCTGTTTCCTTCCAAACAAAGCTTCCAACAGATGGAACCTATGAAGTGCGCTTTTATTTTACCTCTAATGGAAATCGGGCAAACAATGTTCCGATCACTATCGAACATGCTTCAGGTTCTAAAACTGTTTTGGTAGACCAGCGTAAAGTTAACAAGAATGGTTTTGTTTCCCTTGGCAAATTTGATTTTAAAAAAAATGCTGTTGCAACTGTTCTTATCACAAACACCAATACCAATGGCCATGTGGTGGCCGATGCGGTTCAGTTTATTCCGATCCCTTAATTAAATTAAAATTAGCTGGAGTCATTTCGCCCATGACCCGATCTTTTATCCAATTATGGACTCGTGCAGAGTTCGAGGTTTGGAAATCCGCACCCAATAGCCCTCTTATCTATGCAGCAAGTAATCAATTCAAACAACGAGGCTTAACCAAAGGCGATCAGCTCTTTATCGTCGCTTGCTTTGCAGATACATTGCATCTCATGGGCTGCCTAAAGGTTGAAATTGGAACGTTGAACGCAGTTGAAGCAAAAAATCTGCTCCCTAAAGACGCTCATACATGGGCTAAAGATTATGTCTTTCATGATCGATCTCTTAATACCCGAATGCGTTTTGATTTACATGTTCCCGTAAGTGTGCTTACTTCTTTTCGGTTTGCAGATGGCACCAACCCAAAGTTCAAAGGCGATGGTTCCGAATTCAAACCTGATCCCCAAACCTTCAGAGGAGTTCGCGAACTTTCATCTAATACAGCAATCAATCTTGCTAAGCTTCTTGGTGGTAAAGTAAGTCCTAAGAACGAAGTGATATCTGTAGAATCTGAAAAAATCAGAGCGTTAAGTATTAGGCAGCCATATGCAGAGCGGATACTGCGGGGTGATAAGAAAATTGAGTATCGCACTTGGCCTACTACGCATCGGGGCAAGATTTATATCTATGCTGCGAAGACGCCTGTGCTGCTTCCTGGGCATGAAGATCCGCTGGATCCTTTGAAGTTGCCTCGTGGGGTTTTGGTAGGCACTGTGGAAATTATTGATTGTAAAAAAGGCGAAAAGTATTTTGAATGGGCTTTAAGAAATCCGGTTAGGTTCGATCCACCCCGCACCTTTAATGCTTTCCCCCAGGCAGGCTACTTCTACCCCTTCGGCAAACCATGATGTAATTATCAAATTTAGGTTCTTCTAATTTTCTTGTTACTGTTGAAGCCAATCCATTGTGGTGGAAGTTTAAATTCTCTTTTCCTTTTTTCTACTTTTCCTCAACCTTCTTCCCCCTCGCCAGAGGGAAATTCGTTTCGCTGGCTTGGGTTTCAAACTGTACGGTTTGATTTTGTCATATCTTTGCGCCAAGCGGAATCCCCTATTAATCTTTATTCTTGCTCTCAAAGTTCCATCAGTCCGAAAAATAATGCCCTTGTATTGTTTACTTTTCATCATTAGACAAAGGATATAGCAAGTATTTTGACTATTTCTTAATTTATTTTCTTTTTATTGACCAATGTTTGAAATCCATTCCGCTTATAAAAGTACGGGGATAATATGTTTAATTTTAAATGACTGGTTAAAACATGAAAAACAAGACATTTGCAGCATGCTGCTCATTACTTTTGATGGTCTTAAATTTTACCGAAGCGAGTGCCCAATCCTCGGGTTCCGGAAATACTTCTGGAAGTCCCTCTGGAAGCAGTTCTTCGGTAAGAGTTGATAGGGTTGATCCACGACTTCAAGGTAAGTGGAAAGTTCAAATTGCTCAAATGCAAGATCCTAGGTTAGCTGTGATCTTTAAACAAGGAGTTATTATCGCAGATGTGGACCGTTCTACGGTTATTCCAACTGTGGGCAATGAACTTATTAAAGTAGAAAGATGCGATTACACGTTAGATATCAATGGAAGATTGAGTCAGACCATTCAACTTGATAATGGCATTATTTGGGGTGTTTCACCTCAACCGGGAACTACTAATTATTTATTGCAGGTGGTTCGTAAAATTGATGGAAAAGAAATAGGCAGATTGCTTTTCTATGTAGTTGATTAGTTTAAATATTTACCTTGATTGTTTTGATACTAAACAATAATTGAAAAGTTAATTTTTTCTTATTTATTTTGGCCGGCCCTCTGTTTTCATTCCGCTTAATTATGTAGCAGAAATATTTTATTTTTATGGTTTCCCTCCGTTTTTTTAATGTTAGGGATGTTATGAATTTGAAGGATGTTCAACCAAAAATAATAAAATAAACAATTATTTAGATCAATAATATAGATATATATTTTTTAAGGTTGTATAAATTTGTTGTAGTGATACTTGTTGAAGTTGTTTTAATGAAAGGCGCCCCAATGCTTGTTCAAAAATTTTTACGGTCTTTTGCTTTTGGCTGTATCTTTGTTACGGGTTTTTCGCTTACAATTCCAGGTTTATCAAATGCTCAAAAATACAGAGTAATATTGCCGCCTAGGCCGCCACAACCTCCTGCATTAAACAACACGGTTCAGTCTCAGATAGCTAATCAAAATGTTGGCTTTAATACACAAAACCAAATTAATGGTTTTGGAGGGGGCGGTTTTGGAGGAGGCGGAATTCAAGCAAGTTCTGGTGGTATTCAGGGTACTGCTCAATTTACACAAAATAATAGTCCAGGATCTCAGATAAGCGCCCTGTATGGAATTCCTATCTCTTCTGGTGGTCCCGTTGTTGGTGGATTTGGTCAAGGAGGAGGTGGCGGTGGGTTTGGTCAAGGAGGTGGATTTGGTGGCGGCGGGTTTGGCCAGGGCGGGGGAGGACAATTTGGCCAAGGCGGCGGCGGATTTGGCGGAGGGCAATTTGGTCAAGGTGGAGGTGGAGGTGGGTTTGGCCAAGGTAGCGGCACAGGTGGTCAAGCAGTTGGTATGAACAATCCTTTTTATCAAATGGCAATGCAAGGGATTATGTCTGGTGTTGGCGGTTCAGCATTTCAAAGTGGCGGTGGCGGCAATATGGGTGGACAAAATATGGCAGGCGGATTTGGTGGTGGTCAATTTGGTGGTGGTCAATTTGGCGGTGGTCAATTTGGCCAATTCGGAGGCGGCGGTAATGGCGGTGGCGGTAATAATCAAGCCCAAAAAAATTTCGAGGCAAATCAACAATTACTAAAAGATCAATTTAGACAAAACCAACAACAACAACAACAAAACCAACAACAACTTTTAAATGCTTTAAAAAAGAAATAATTACAATGGTAATGTTAGTAATAGTTTATTTGTTTTTAATAAACACGGAAAATCTTTTTCTGGATTTCGCGTAGAAAACCTTTGGTTCGGGAAAATTTGGCTTTTTTTATTAAACATAATGACCTTTCTAAACCACTACTTTTGCCAATAGTGCCAACGTGGTCCGTCTAGATAGTTTTAATTTCGAATAAGGCCATCTAATGATGAGAATTAAAAAAGCTTTTACCTTGATCGAACTATTGCTGGCAATCTCTGTTATGGGTGTATTGATAGGATTCTTTGTGCCCGCGGTGCAAAAGGTGCGGGAAGCTGCGAGTAGGATTCAATGTGCTAATAATATGAAGAAGTTAAGTTTGTCGGTTCAAAATTTTTCAGGAACTTATAATGAAAAATTGCCTACGATAACGCATCAGGTATCTCCCGGAAGTAATGGGAGTGTCATGGTGGCTTTGATGCCTTATCTGGACCAAGAAAATCTTTACAAAGCTTATAGTATTCCAGCAAATATGACTCCCGCTGCTGCTCCTTCTGGCCCTCCTACGAAATACAATGCTACGGTTATTAAGACGCCATTCGTTTGCCCGTCAGATTATTCAACCTCCACGGGTTCAGGGCCTAGTGGTTGGGGAGGTACATCTTATATTGCCAATGCTTTTATTTTTTCAAAACTTGGTTGGTGTGGTGTCGAAGATTCTACAATGTCCAATTATCGGATTAATACCATTTCTGATGGATGTTCAAACACCGTTGCGTTTTCAGAACGAATGATTGTTACAAATCCTACGTATCACCAATATGGACTTACATCTAATAACAGGGATATGGCATACATTTCTGGTTCTGCAGCTAATTCTGGGCCGTTTTTAGGTACTTATATGGAGCATCATAACTACCCAATTTTTGGATTCTATCCAAATTCATACCCAAAACTATTTGAAAAGCATGAATATACTCAAAAAGCAACTTTGCAAATAAATCCCGGTCCAGGCCGTTTAGTTAACTGGCCTGATGTTTCAGGAGCCTCTTGTCATGGATCAAACGCGGGACATGTTTCAGTAGTTCAACTTGCAATGATGGATGGTGGGATTCGGAATGTTACGGAAAAAATTCCTGTTCCATTTTTTTGGGGTGCTGTAATTCCTAATGATGGATTGTATTTGCTTGAAGAACAAAATAATTAGGTCAAAATCCCACAAAACTAGAGTTTAAATGAGACGGAAACGAATGCCTAATCGGTACCGACTTTACTTATAGTCTGCAAAACTTTGCTCATTTTTTTCTGTATGTACGGAATTTGCTTAAAGATTTTTAGCGAATATATTACATTTTATTTTTATTGTACCTATAAAAGGTCTTATCATTTGATTACAAGTATTTACAACTTTTTGTATTTTAAAAATTTTAATTTTTACCCTATGCTTTTTTAATTGAATTTTTGAGTAGCCAATAATATAATTTTGGTGTGGATGCCCCAGAATCCTTTGCTTAATGGAATTTTTCTTGTCTGATAAATTCGATACCACTCAGCATGTGGAAAAACTGCTTCAACTTCTCAAAAAAGGTGATGAAAACTCCAAGATTCAAATTATTGAGTTTTCTTTCAAGCGCTTTAAAAAATTAGCCAAGCGTATGATCGCTTCCTACCCTCTTCTTCGCACTAAAGCAGACACCGATGATCTTCTTCAAAACTTCATTATCCGCCTAAGTAAAGCTATCGATTCAATCGTACCAAATAATAGTCTAGATTTCTTCCAGCTTGCATCTGTATTAATGCGCAATGAACTTATCGATATGGGTAGAAAACTATTCGGCAAAGATGGTGCTAAGAAGGATTTTGAACAATCCATGGATCCCAAATTTCTCGATGCCAAGGAACCAGGGGAAGGGCCTTCAGGTATTTCAGAGTGGGTCGAATTTCATGAATCAATCGGTAAACTTCCCGATGATGAAAGAGTTGTTTTCCAACTGATTTTTTATCAGGGTTTTAGTCAAGATGAAGTTTCCAACCTGCTCGGTATTTCTATCAAAACTGTTTTTCGCAGATGGACCAAAGCTAAATTAATCCTCTCAGATAAGTTCGTTTAAATTAGCTTGAGATGATATTGCCACGGAAAAGAAGAAGAAAAGACAGTTTTGCCAAGGAAAAAGGCAGAAGCAGGGCTACAGAAAAGACAGGCAGAAGAAAAGACATAAGCAGTTCCACGGGAAAGACAGGCAGCAGAAAATACATTTTAGCCACGGAAGGACACGGAATTTCACGGAAAAATACAGAAGCAGAAACACGGAAAAGACAGGCAGCAGAAAATACATTTTAGCCACGGAAGGACACGGAATTTCACGGAAAAATACAGAAGCAGAAACACGGAAAAGACAGGCATAAGAAAAGGCAGAAGCAGAGCCTCAGAAAAGAAAAACAGAAGAAAATACATTTTAGCCACGGAAGGACACGGAATTTCACGGAAAAAGACAGAAGCAGAAACACGGAAAAGAAGTAGAAAAGACAGAAGATAAGACGCGGAATAAAAGAGGAAAAAATTAACTAGGCAATAAATTGATGGAATTGGAACACAAAGAAATTACAGAACAAATCATCGGCGCTTCTTTTGAAGTCTTTCGAGAGCTTGGTTACGGGTTTTTAGAACGAGTTTATCAGCAAGCCATGAAAGTGGAATTGGAGCTAAGGGGATTCAAAGTTGAAATCGAGGTTGATGTTGAAGTGCAATACAAAAATCAGGTGGTTGGCAACTATCGGGCTGACATCCTAGTCAATGATTGCGTGCTCGTAGAACTTAAAGTATCCCCTTCAATGGATAGTCGGGATGAAGCACAATTATTAAATGAATTGAAAGCAACGGGAATCAAGGTAGGTCTACTTCTCAATTTTGGAAAACAAAAAGCAGAGTTCAAGCGTCTTGTGTTCTGATTCCCTTTTCTTTTCCGTGCATAAGTCTTCAGCTTAAAAACTGTGTCGCTTCTATCACTGCAATTTAAACTGTTTAGTCAGAGCTTGTTTTATTCCGTGAAATTCCGTGGCAAAATCTTCTTCTTAGTCTTCAGCTTAAAACTGTGTCGCTTCTTACACTGCAACCTAATTTGTTAAGTCAATTCATATTCTTTTCCGTGTCCTTCCGTGAAATTCCGTGGCAAAATCTTCTGCATAAAAACTGTGTCGCTTCTATCACTGCAATTTAATTTGTTTAATCAGAGGTTGTTTTATTCCGTGAAATTCCGTGGCAAAATCTTCTGCTTACTCTTCTTCTTTCTACTTTCCCGTGGCTAAGTCTTCATCTTTATTCTTTGCCGTGGCTGTTTATTTATGCATAATGCGATCATGAACCAATTTGCAAACCTCATCGAGCAGAGACCTAACTTTGTCACCCATTTGGAGTGTGGCTTAACGGGTGAAATCTACCCCAAAGAACAAGTCCATGGTTTATCCAAGGCGGGTAGGCCCTTATTAGTGCGGTATGATTTGAAGAAAATTGCGCAAGCCGTGAGTAAAGAAACAATTGCAGCTAGGCCTTCAGATTTTTGGCGCTATCGTGAGTTTCTTCCTGTCAAACATGCAGCTAATATTGTGAGCTTGGGTGAAGTTATCACACCTGTTCTTATGATGCCCAAGATTCAAGCGGGCAAGGGTACGCTTTATGTGAAGGATGAAGCTAGGCTTCCTACCGGGTCGTTCAAGGCTCGTGGATTATGCATGGCGATTTCCATGGCGAAGGAATTAGGCATAAAAAAAGTTGCGATGCCTACGAATGGAAATGCAGGCGCAGCTTGTTCTGCATATGCATCGAAAGCGGGAATTGAAAGTTATATTTTCTGCCCTGAAGATACGCCAACGATTAATGTGCGGGAAATCGATCAGCAAGGGGGGAAGGTTTGGTTGGTGAATGGGCTGATCAATGATTGCGGGAAAATTGTTGGTGAAGGGAAGCTGCCAAAGGGTTGGTTTGATATGTCGACTTTGAAAGAGCCTTACCGCATTGAAGGAAAGAAGACGATGGGGTTGGAGCTTGCGGAACAGTTTCAATGGCAGATGCCTGATGTGATTTTATATCCAACGGGGGGTGGCACCGGCCTTATTGGAATGTGGAAAGCATTTAAAGAGTTGCAAGAGATAGGTTGGATTCAGGGGAAGTTGCCTCGCATGGTGGTGGTGCAGTCGAGTGGTTGTGCGCCTATTGTTAAGGCATGGGAAGAGGGAAAAGAGCATGCGGAAGTTTGGCAGGGGGCGAAAACGATTGCATGGGGAATTCGGGTACCAGTTGCGGTGGGTGATTTTCTGATGATTCGTGCGGTGAATGAAAGCAAGGGTTTTGCAACGATGGTGGATGATGAGGCGATACTTCGTGCGCGAAAAGAGTGTGCAGAGAAGGAGGGCTTTTTGATGTGTCCGGAAGGCGCTGCAACATTCGCTGCGTATCAGAAGGAATTAAAATCTGGAAGAATCAAGGATGATGAATCGGTAGTAATGTTTAATTGTGCGGCGGGTACGAAGTACGAACTTCCTGAAGTAACCAATCAATTGGACCGAACCAAACCCATTCGTTATGAAGAATTGTAATGTTTTCTTTTACAACGGTTAATAATTCGAGATGAGAAAAAGTAAGGTGAAGAAGATAGGTTTGCTACAACAATAAAAAACTGCCAAATTCCTCTTATCTATCTTCCCTAATCTTGCAACTCATGCAAGAAGCTAAGGGATGGATAACTCGCCTTTTCATGGGGTGAGTTCTTTTGGTAAAAAATACAAACGATTACAAAACTGCTTGGTGTGCCCTGTTCGACAAGGAGGTCGAGTTTGGCAATTCGCTGGCGCATACGCCATAAATTGATATTTGCTTTCTGCCTAACTGCAGGGATTATAATCCTGTTGTTGGGTGGTACGTTGCAGGGTTTGTGGTCGTATTATTTAACGATGAATAGTATTCGTGGGAATGTAGCGGAGTTAAAAACAGCGGAAGAATTAAAAACAGCGTTGGCGAAAATGACGGTGCCTGGGGATCTTGGAAAGTTGTTGGATGAGCCTGAAAAATTGCATCGGGATATATCGCTGGCCCTAAAAAAAATACTTGAATACGAAGTTTTTCTCCGCGATTCGCAATCTTTCTTGGTATTGAAAAATGAAGATGCTCATGAAAAGGAAGTGCTTGCGGGGCTTAGATCAGATTTAAATGCTTTTCAAACCCTTGCTGAAAAATTTCATGAACCTCGTGTTACAGGGCCTAGCGATAAACTTTCCCAGCATCCTATCCTTGAGCCTTTGCGTGTTCTTATCGCCAAGATTGAAAAAGAAAGCACATTGCTGAGGGATAAAATTCATGATGACCTTGATCATAGCATTAATGATTCTCGAAGGCATTATCAGATAAGCTTGTGGATTATTGTTCCATCGAGTGGCATTGGACTTCTACTGATGGCGGGGTTGTTGCACTCTTTTTATGGTTGGATATTTTACCCCATCCGTGATCTTGAAGCTGGGGTTAGTTTGCTTGCTCGGGGCGATTTCAACCATCGAATCGAAGTTAAAAGTGGCGATGAAATGGAATCACTTGGTCAAGCGTTTAATGAAATGACACGAAGGCTTCGTGAATTATATACCGATCTTGCTAGGCAGGTGAATGAGCGAAGTAGGCAGTTGGTGCGTTCTGAAAAGCTGGCAAGTGTAGGCTTTTTAGCTGCGGGTGTTGCTCATGAAATCAATAATCCAATTGCTGGAATTGCATTTTGTGCAGAGGCTTTGGAGTCGCGTTTAAAAGAACTGACACTTTTGGCGAACAAGTCGAGTGGGCAGCAAAATCATCCCTGCATAGTGGACTTCGCAAGGTATTTAAAACTGATTCAGGAAGAAGCTTTCCGCTGCAAGAATATTACAGAGAAGCTGCTTGATTTCAGCAGAACCACAGAGCATAAGCGTGAGGCTGTCAGCCTGCCCACACTTGTGCAGTCGGTTTTGGATGTCACCGCACATTTGCAAAACTCCAAAGGTAAAAAGATTGAAATAAAGGAAGAGCAACCTACTAAGGCTTGGATCAACGCAGAAGAGATTAAGTCGGTAATCTTAAACTTGGTCGTGAATGGTCTCGACAGCATGGATGATGGTGGAATTCTTACGATTATTATCAGAGAGAAGGATGGCCAAGCCGAGCTTGCGATCAAGGATACGGGGATTGGCATGAATCAGGAAGTGCTCGAGAATATTTTTGAGCCATTCTACACCCAGAACCGAACGGGCAAAGGCACGGGCCTTGGGCTTACCATCAGTCATAAGATTATTCAGCAGCATGGTGGCGAGATTGAAGCTTCGAGCGAGGGGTTGGGGCGTGGAAGTGCCTTCACGATTCGGCTACCCCTTCATCCCATGGCTTCCACGAAAACTAATGAATCAATGCGTAGGGATGGTATTTCAGCAGGCCAACCTTTATTGGTTAGCGCCTGATAGTTTTACCTTTTATAAGGTGTGATGAATTATGAGCATGAACGATTCGTACAATCAACAGGTGGCTGCAAGCCCAAAACCAACTTCGAATAGTTTAAGGGTACTTTTTGTCGATGATGAAAAGTCTCTTCAGGAATTTATGCGAACCGAGTTGCCTAGGATGGGACATGAAGTGACGGTTTGCCCTGATGGGAAAACTGCGTTAAAGGTTTTAGAGAAGGCGAGCTTTGATGCGGCATTGTTGGATTTGCGCATGCCCGGATTATCTGGGATTGATGTGCTGGAGCATTTGAAAAAAGTTGCGCCAGATACCGAAGCTGTTGTGATGACAGGCCATGCCAGCATGGAAACTGCGATTGAAGCGGTGCGATTGGGTGCATTCGATTACATCACCAAGCCTTGCAGGTTAGTGGAAATCGAAACAGTTTTACTGAAAATTATCGAAAAGCGGGATTTGAAGAACAAGAATCTGGCTTTGCAAAACAGGGTGCAGGCTGCAGAGGGCAGTTCGGTACTTATAGGAAAATCTCCTGGTATGAGTGCAGTGCAGAAATTGATTTCGACGGTGGCGCCTTCAGATTCTACGGTTTTGATTCTTGGCGAAACAGGTACTGGTAAGGAGTTGGTTGCACGAACTCTTTGGAAGCAGAGTTCCCGCGCGGACAAGGCATTTGTGCCTGTGAATTGCGGTGCGCTATCAGAGAATCTTGTTGAGAGTGAATTGTTTGGGCATCGTAAGGGTTCATTTACGGGCTCGGATCGTGATCATAAAGGTTTGTTTGAAGTAGCCAACGGCGGTACGCTTTTTCTTGACGAAGTGGGCGAGTTAAACAAGAATATCCAAGTGAAGTTATTGCGGTTTTTAGAATCTGGAGAAATCCGAAGAGTTGGTGAGTCCGAACCTTTCCGCACAGATGTTCGGGTTTTGTGTGCTACCAACCGTGATCTTAGGCAATTGATCAAGACCGATGATTTTCGTGAAGATCTTTACTTTAGGATCAACACTTTTGAAATTCGTCTTCCCGCAATGCGAGACCGTAGGCCTGATATTCCAGAACTTGCGAAGCACTTGCTTGCTAGGGCCATTCGCAAGCCTTTGGATCAGTGTCAGAATTTGATCACGGCTGAAGCAATCGATGTGCTTTTGGAGCATACTTGGCCTGGGAATGTTCGCGAACTTGCGAATGTGATGGAATACGCAAGCATAATAGCTGGGGGCGAAACCATACTTCCCGAGCATTTGCCTAATCATTTGCGCGATGCTTCGAGGGGCGTGCCTGTGCTTTCAATCGCACAAAACACCCACCCTGTTTCACGCACTTTGGAACAAATTGAAATGGAACACTTGCTTAGGGTGTTGGAAAAACACCAGGGCAATAAAGGTGCGGCAGCAGCAGAATTAGATATCAGCCTTAAGACTCTTTACAACAAATTGAACAAGTTTCAGGAAGTGGAACAGCGCAGGATGGTTGGTTAATATGATTTTTTAAGTCAGCGCTTTAGGGAAGGGTTGAAGCATGGAATATTTTATTTACGCATGCCTTGTGTTGTTTGTGGTCATTAACGTGCTTGCTTGGAAGCAATCAGGCGGCATGGTTAAGATTGCATCTTTTGGGAAGCGTACTTCCAAACCCGAGAACCTTTCAAAGTTCCAGAAGTTTTTGGTCTTACTCAAGGGTGTAAACTTACCTTGCAAGCCAAACGAAGGCGATCCTCTTGCCCATGGCATGCAGTATGAAAAACATCATTATCAAGGATCTCAGGGCCAGTTGGAATCGTGGTATATTCCTCGTGCTGGTTCCAGCAAGATAGTTCTGCTTTTTCATGGTTATGTCCGTAATAAGGCCACCTTGTTAAATGAAGCTCGCATTTTTCATAAACTTGGGTATTCCTGTTTGATGGTCGATTTCCCTGGTTCAGGGGATTCGAAAGGCAGTCATACTTCCATTGGTTATAACGAATCGAACGATGTCTTAAGTAGTATGAATTATGCAGCAGAGGTTTGGTCGCAGAAGCGCCAAATTTTATATGGTTTTTCGATGGGTGCTGCAGCAATCCTACGAGCAGCAAAATTGCATCATTTAGAGGTTGATAAAATAATTCTAGAGTCGCCTTTCACCACTTTGGTTGAAACTGTGGGAGCCCGCTTTAAAGCCATGGGCATTCCCCCTTATCCGCTTGCTCATCTTCTGGTTTTCTGGGGCAGCGTTCGCCTTGGGTATAATGGTTTTACTTTTAATCCTATAAAATATGCGAAGGATCTTAAGAGCCCTGTACTTCAAATGCATGGCACGATGGATCGCAGAGTGCCTTTGGTGCGGGCTCTTGAATTGCACCAAAACATTCGGGTTGAAAAGACCTTTGTAGAATTCGAAGGGTGTGGCCATGAATCGCTGGCAACCAAAGAACCAGAAAAATGGCGCACCACAGTGGACAATTTCTTGAGTGATGCGGAGCAAGCACCTTTGCGCAAGGCTGCTTAGCCTTCGCTTTCTTTCAATTCTTTTTAATCATCTTAGCGTAACCACCAACCTGGATAATAATAAGGTTGGTAAGGTAGCATTGGCCCATAAATACTTACTGGTGGATTGTACCAAGCTAATTGCGGCTGCAATATATAAACTGGTTGCACGACTACAGGCCGAACAATAACTGGCACGGGAGCAATGTAATTGTAGGGGTAGCGGTAGGCAAACTGGTTTGAGTAATAATAATTGTTGATTGGGAAGCCGTTATTGATGTTTAGATAATAGCTTGATCTGAAGTTGTAGGATGTCAGGCTGAAGGATGTACCAAATTGGGAATAGGATGAGCCATAATAGGAGCCATAGGGCCCGAAAAACTGTGCTTGTGAAACATTAGTAAACAGCAGCGCTGTTAACATTCCAAACGGGAAAAGCAGTTGTCGCATCGTTGTTTCCTCAAAAACCCATTTCTCTCTTATGAAGGAAACGATTGAAGGGATTATTCCTTGCGCAATAATCTTGGTTATTTTTGTAAATTGGAAAAGGATTGGGTTTGCATGGGGTTTAAGAACCTTTGCTAGGTGTGCTAATAAGCTTTTCGAACCAAGCCTGCACTTTTTTTCGTTCTTCTAAATCTTTAAGCACCCATTTATCTGAATGATTGGGAAACGTAAGATCCATGAAGGTGAAGTGGCCTACCACTTTGTTGGTTGTCAAAAACTCTTTGGCTTTTTCTGTTGAGATTTCATGGCTGATGAAGGCTGCCCTGCCCTGCAATCTTTGCCAACGCTGAAGCGCAGATTCTTTGTCGCTATCTTTATAAGGCCATTGGGTGATCCCATCGATATGCGAATGGCAGATTAGCCCCTTCCACAACTTTGCGATTTCGTTATTTCTTAACCCGATGTAACTGCAGGCAATGCTCCCTCGGGAAAACCCCGCAAGAATAATGTTTTCTGCATCTCCCTGGTATTGTTCGCAGATGTTTTTGACACTTCTTAATGTGTATTCAACGGTGGCATCTGCATCACCCCACCAGTTGGTTGCGTTTTGTTTGTTTTTGGAATCAACAAAGGGAAGGCAGGCCCAGATCGCATTGCGCCCTTTGGTGATGCCATATCCTAAAGAACAACCTTCCACGGTTCCCAGAGAGACATCACCTAGATTATTCTTGTAGCCACCGTTGCCTGCGAATTCGATGATTACAGACCATTTTCTTTTTGCATTCCAGTTTTCAGGAAGATAAAGAGCATGGTGGATGGCGGTGTTATTTTCTTCAGGCCATTGATGCTTGACTCTTTTGCCCGCAGCAGGTTCTCCTTCAATCATTTTTGGAACCACAATATCTGAGGGGATATCGTTTAAGTTGTTTTTCTTTTCTGCTTCGAAAACAACTAGGCCCAGACATGAGAGAATAACGGTAAATGCTGAGGTTAAAATCTTCATTACTTACCTTTGGCTTTGATTGCTTCGCGCAGTTTCATTTCTGATTCTGGGCCCCAATAACCGCAATCTAATTCCAAGAACAAGGATGTATAGGGGATTGTAAGTGGCGTTTTGATGATCAACACCTTAAAAGTTTTTCCTGCCTTATCCAGCTTTGCAATGATATCTTCGTGGGGTAATGATTCCACTTTACGATCTTTAAGCAAGGTCTTTAATTCTTGGCGAAAGGCATCGATCCCTTTAGCATTGGTTTCCGGTACAAACGGGAGTTCACTATCCAAGTGGATTACTGGTCGGATGTGATTTGATTTTTCCAGCATCTCAAATACTGTTTTGACCACTTCCAGATGGTTGGATCGGGTTGAAAGGGTTTCTATCCCTGCGCCACTTTGTAATGGGTAGGCGGAATCTGCGATTACGATCCAATTGCGGTGGCCCATTCTGGGTAGTTCCGCTTTCAAGACTTGCTTCCAATCCTTCTCATCTGCTAATGAAAATGCACTTAGGCATAAAACTAAAAACAGACTTGCAATACGCATTGGAATACTCCTGCTGGGAACGAAATTAGCCAATTACAATGAAGGGATCATCTCAATTTTGAACCTTTGGTTCTATAAGAAAGGCAAAATTATTCTATCATTGGTGAGGTTTCCTATTTAGAATAAGTATTGAAGAGAAAATTGTTTTTTAGCAATAAAGGGGCTATGAAATGCGAATAGCGATGTGGTCGGGCCCCAGAAACCTTTCGACAGCCATGATGCGCTCCTTTGGCAGCAGGAATGATTCTTTTGTCACTGATGAACCTTTTTATTCCCATTATTTAAAAACTTCGCAGCTTCCTCATCCAGGCGCTGCAGAGGTTGTTAAGACGCATGAATCAGACTGGCGCAAAGTGGTTGAATGGCTTACCGGGCCCATTCCGGAAGGTAAGACTATCTGGTATCAGAAGCATATGGCGCATCATCTTTTGCCCGGCATGGATTGCGATTGGATGGGCGGCCTTACCCATGCTTTTCTTATCCGCGATCCGTATGATGTGGTTGCTTCGCTTACCGAGTTCATAGCTTACCCCACGCTTCGCGATACTGGTTTCCCCCAGCAGGAAGCCTTGATTGAATCGGTGAAAAAAGCCACTGGAAAAATTCCGCCCATCATTGACTCCAAAGATTTGCAGTCGAACCCCAAAGCGATTTTAACCAAACTCTGTGACATGCTTGGTATTCCCTTCCAAGAAGCGATGCTTGCTTGGAAGTCTGGAATTCATCCCACGGATGGCTGTTGGGCCAAACACTGGTACGCCAAGGTTGCTTTGACTACTGGATTTAATTCTCCTAGGGAAAAGCGAAAAGTCCAGCCCATGGAGTTGGAACCCATCTTGGTAGGTTGCAAGGAAATTTATCAGCGCCTTTACGAACTTCGTATCACTGCTTGAAAGATAACTCATGCTGCAAAAATTCAACGATCTAAATAAAGATCTTATCGTAAACATCAATGGTAAGTTGGTGCATCGTGATCAAGCTGGGGTTAGCCCTTTTGATTCCGTAGTGCAGGGTGGTGATGCTGTTTGGGAGGGCCTTCGACTTTATAAAGGCCGTATTTTCAGGCTTTATATGCATCTTGATCGCCTTGCCGACAGCGCCCGGGCACTTGCATTTGCTGAAATTCCCTCTCACGAACATATCGTTTCTGAAATCCGCAAAACGCTTGAAGCTAATCAGATGACTGATTCAGTACACCTTCGGCTTACTCTTACCCGTGGTGTTAAATACACCAGTGGCATGGATCCTAGACTCAACACCAAAGGGCCTACGCTTATCATCCTGGCAGAACACAAGGCCCCGGTTTACGATAAAACTGGAATCAAATTAATTACCAGTACTTTTCGCAGGCCTACGGGGGAAGTTCTTGATCCCCGCATTCATCACAACAATTTGCTCAATTCTATTCTTGCTAAAATTCAGGCTAACGCAGCGGGTGCGGATGATGCGTTGATGCTTGATTCGCGTGGCTTTATTGCAGAGACAAACGCCACCCATGTTTTCTTTGTACGGGGCAAGGAAATTATGACGCCCTTCACCCACGCCTGCCCTGAAGGGATTACTCGGGGCGCAGTGTTAGATCTTTGCGCGCAACATCGCATCCCCTACGAAATCCGTGATATCAGCATTGCGGAAGCTTATAGGGCGGATGAAATGTTTTGCACAGGGACTATGGGAGAAATAGCGCCCGTGTTGGAACTTGATGGCAGAAAAATTGGCGCAGGGATCTCTGGGCCCGTTACTCTTGATCTTTGTGATTTGTTTAAACGCATGGTGGAACGCGAAGGCGATAAGGTTCTTTAGTTTCAAATCTAGAGTTTCGAATTGTTAATGATGTGTTAATTAAAAAAGCCCCAGAGATTGTTATCCCTAGGGCTTCTTTTGATTGTAGATCAAAAATGCTTAGGCGCTTTTCTTATCTTGATTGCTGTTGTTGGAATCGAAGAGTTTGGTTTCGCCTTTGATCATCTTATCGGTGATGACAAACTTGCCTTTGGTTTCGAGTTCTGGGAGTTCGAATTGCATATCGAGCATGATTTCTTCGATGATGCTTCGTAAACCGCGGGCGCCTGTATCGCGATCTTTGGCTTTTTGAGCAATCGCTTTCAATGCGGAAGAATCAAACTCGAGTTCTGCGCCTTCCATTTCGAAAAGCTTTTGGTACTGGCGTACTAATGCGTTTCGGGGTTCGGTAAGAATGCGAACCAGTGCTTCTTCATCGAGTGGATCAAGAGGAGCAAGAACTGGAAGCCTACCGATGAATTCTGGAATCATACCGAATTCAAAAAGATCATCGCTGGTGACCTGATTTAGCAGGCTACCGAGATTGCGTTCTTTATCTTCGGGATTGCTACCAAAGCCAATGGTCTTTTTCCCAAGTCTGCGGGAGATGGTATCGCCCAAACCGACGAATGTACCACCGCAGATGAAAAGAATGTTGGTGGTATCGATTTGGATGTACTGTTGTTCTGGGTGTTTTCTGCCACCTTGTGGTGGAACATTCGCAACAGTGCCTTCGAGCATTTTAAGAAGTGCTTGCTGAACACCTTCGCCAGAAACATCGCGGGTGATGGAAACATTCTGTGATGTTTTAGCAATTTTATCAACTTCATCGATGTAGATGATGCCTCGTTGAGCAGCTTCGATATCGAAATCAGCGGCATGAAGAAGCTTCAAAAGAAGGTTTTCGACATCTTCGCCTACATAGCCAGCTTCGGTGAGGGTGGTCGCATCGCCGATGGCAAAGGGAACATCAAGAACCTTTGCGAGGGTTTTGGCGAGCAGGGTTTTACCACTACCTGTGGGCCCGATTAAAAGGATGTTGCTCTTTTCGAGATCAACATCGCTAGGGCCGGCTTGGCCAGTCATGCTAAGGCGTTTGTAATGGTTATGAACAGCGACGGAAAGAACCTTCTTGGCGCGAGTTTGGCCGATAACATACTGGTCAAGTTTTTCCTTGAGAGTACGAGGAGAAGGAATATGAGCGAAGGGTTGCTTGCCCGAGCCCCTGCGTTTCTTTTCCTGAACGATGATGGATTGGCATAGCTCGATGCATTCGCCACAAATGAATACATCTGCGGGCCCTTCGACCAAAGGTCCGACATCGCGGAAGCTTTTTCTGCAAAAAGAGCAGAAAGCGTTGCGATTGCGTCCAGTATTGGAGGTGGGCTTTTTACCGCCCGTGCCCGAATCTTTCGTCGCCATGAAATCTCCTATCAGGGAATAATCTCAACAAAACAAAGTTATGAAAGAAGTCTACCTAAAGCACCAAAGTTTCCGGAAGCCCAAAAAGCCCCAAGAGGTATTAAGGATTCTACAACCGGAAGGCAATTTTCCGCAAGGACAACTGAAGTAAGAAGGTTAAGATTTCGCAATATCGTCATTATTTGGGGGAAAAGCGCTAGGATTATCGCCTTCAGAAGGTTCTTTTGGTGGAGAATCTGGCATAGAAGGAGTTAAACCAGCGGGGGTTTCAGGGGGTGCAGGCTCTTTATTAGAGATCTTTCGCCCCAGTTTCCGCTTAACGATTTCAAATTCTTGGGGGGTTAATTCTCCCGCCTCAAGCATATTGCGAAACTCACTTAACTGATCTTCCGGGGAACAAATACCCCGTTTTCGATCCTCTTTAAAAGCCCTTCCAACCCATGCGACAATCATTGCGCCTACAAGTAAAACTCCTGCAAGAAGCATCCCGGTCAAAGCCAGGCTGAATCTGCCATCTTGCCAAAAGGGCACTTGTGGTGCAGCCAAGAAAACTAGAAAACGCATAAGCGTCTCCGGAGCAAGCGGGGAGAAAGTAGCTTGGGGTTTGCAGTACCTTAAACCAAGAGAACTTTTCCATCCTTGCGCTCAATTATAGCCTCAAGAATTTAAGTGTGAAAAAAAATTGAAGTTTTAGTAATGAAAACTTTAGCTTCCCGAGGCGTTATAGCTGGTAGATTCCGAAGCGTGTTCATTCCTGATGAGGTTTTGTTTGCCAAACCGCTCCCAACACTGTTAATCTATTGAGTAATACCGACCTAGTTACAATTAAGGAGTGGATGATGAGCGTTGCAAAAGCAGAAGCGGGAAAAACAAAAATCGGCTGGATAGGCACAGGCGTGATGGGGCGTTCCATGTGTGGCCATCTTATTAAAGCAGGCTATCATGCTACGATCTACACCCGCAGCAAAGATAAAGCAGCAGATCTTATTGCCCTAGGAGCCAAGTGGGTTGATTCGCCCAAGGCCGTGGCGCAAGAGACCGATGTAATATTTGCAATCGTTGGTTTTCCCAAGGATGTGCGCGAAGTGTTTCTAGGCGATCATGGGATTCTCGCGGGCTCTAAGCCAGGGAACATTCTCGTAGACATGACTACCAGCGAACCTTCCCTAGCAGTGGAAATCTATAACGCAGCCAAGGCCAAGGGCGTTCACGCCTTAGATGCGCCAGTATCTGGTGGCGATATCGGTGCAAAAAATGCTGCCCTTTCTATTATGGTGGGTGGCGATGCAGAAGCAGAGCAGGCAGTAAGGCCTTTGTTTGATTGCATGGGCAAAACCATTGTGCATCAAGGTGCTGCGGGTTCAGGCCAGCATACCAAAATGGTAAATCAGATTCTTATCGCATCAGGCATGATTGCAGTATGCGAAGCGATGCTCTATGCATTTAAATCTGGCCTCGATGCTAAAACAGTTCTACAATCCGTTAGCGTGGGCGCAGCAGGTTCTTGGTCTTTGCAAAACCTTGGCCCCCGCATTATCGATCGCAATTTCGAACCTGGCTTCTTTGTCGAACATTTCATCAAAGATATGGGCATCGCACTCGCAGAGGCAGAGCGTATGAACCTTTGCCTTCCAGGTTTGGCTCTTGCCAAGCAATTGTATGAAGCGGTAAGGGCGCAGGGTTATGGCCGTAAGGGCACCCATGCCTTGATGCTTGCGATGGAACATATGTGTAATGTGAAAAGATAATGTTGAAGATAAATAAAAAAGCCCGCATGCTTTATTGGCATGTGGGCTTTTTCGTTGGGTATAAGTAAGCTCGGCACCATCAAGACAAAGGAGACGGGACATGTCTTTTTGGTACCGGGCTTTATCGAAGTGGGGATTTATTTCAAATCGCCCAGGCCTTCCTTTTCAGGAAGCTTGAATCCTAAAACATTGCGTACTCGGGGCCCACCATCGGTGGCGTAACTCCCTGTACCAACTTTATCGTGTTCTTTGTTTTTCCAACCTAACACTATAATTCTGTCAAAACATTTGCCGAAATAATCTCTGCCGTATGTTCCTTGCATCGCACTAGGCGCACTGGCCTTCCTGCTGAAGCTGCTACCACCAACCCAATAACCATCGTAGGCGGGTGTGTTTGTTGGCTTGGCATGTTTCTTAACAAGGTTGGCGTAACCAGTTTGCTTCCAACTGTGGTCTGGGTTCGCATCCATAGCAATACCATCATCCGACCCTGAAGATCTGGAGATCGAAAGGCCTAATGAAAGTAAACAACTTAGCCAGACTATGCGATTCACGAAAAGACACCTCGGAGGAATAGTCAAAATAGGTTCTAAAAGACTAATCGGCTTATTAGTGAGATTTCTTCATGTTAGACAAGGAATTTTATCAAGTTGTTAAAATAGGAAGAAAAGAGGGTTTAGTTCCTTGGTAATTCTTCCATCAAACCTCTTGACAGATGGTACTTTCCCGCTTATTACCCCACGCCATGAACACATTATTTTTATTATCGTTCTCTCTGGTGGCCCTGCTCGGAGCAGAAGAACCCGCACCAGCGTCTGTTCCAGTAAAACCTGCCATAAAGGGTAAGGTGCTCCTTCTGGAAAACGATCGAGTTTTAGAGGGTGATATCGAATTGGTCGGGGATCGTTACAAAATCAAACGAACCATAGGTGAAACTTGGTTGCCCACTAATAATGTCGTAAAGCTTTGCCCAAGCATGGATGATGCTTATATGTTTTTGCGCAGTAGAACCAATCTTGAGGATGCTGACGAAAGGCTGAAGTTGGTTTCATGGTGCGTTCGGTATGGATTGAAGGAAAGAGCCCTTGAGGAAGCAACCGCAGCCGTGCAACTAAGGCCCGAACATTCGCCTAGTGTCCGCTTGCTGACGCATTTGAAGGCAAGCATTGAACAAGATCAATTCCGTAAGGAAATCAATACTATGGTTCAAGCGGAAGAAGTTCCAACGGTTCTACCCATAGAAGTGGCCAATGATTCCTTAAGTATGTTTGCAACTCGGATTCAACCAATATTGATGAACACTTGTGCCACCTGCCATAGCACCGGCAAAGGTGGAAACTTTAAATTGCAACGGGTGTACGGGTTATCAAAACCCAATCAGAAAAACTTACAGCAAAACCTTGCAGCAGTACTGGGTCAGGTTAATTTGCAACAGCCCGACAACAGCCCGTTTTTAGGTAAGGCGTTGACCTTGCATGGCGGAGCCAACAAAGCCCCGATCAAAGGTCGGGAATCCGAAACTTATAAGTTGCTTGAAGATTGGGTGCGTATGACTACCGTAAGGCATGCGATAGCGCAGGTAGATAGCAGCCCGAGTGCATTTGCAGAAGATAAAGGTGGTGCAAAGCCAATGAAACCAACAGCAGCTCCTAAGGAAAAAGAAGGCGAAAAGGAAGCAAACCCCTTCGACCCAGAAGTGTTTAATAAGCTGTTTAATCCCGCAAAGTAAAAAAGAAGGCCCATGGAACGCATAGTCCATGGGCCTTTTCTTGGAAAATACAGTTCGAGTTCAGTTAATCATCATTACTTTGAAGCTTGTTTGTATCGTCTGGTTTTTTCGTTTTAGCTTCCCCACTTAAATCAATCGTGCGATTAGCTACTGTACTTTGAAGCTTGGCATAATAAGCCACGATGTTTCGGGGATCATGCCCTAATTGGCCCGAGATCTGATGACGAACCCGCCTGAGTTCATCGAAAATGGTAGGAGTTGTCATGGTAAAGCATCTTCTCCGAGAAGTTCCAGGGGCGTTACTAAGGTCGGGACATATAAACCCAGTATACCATTGATTCTTCGGATTTGCCCAAATTTGTTGGCGTTGGCAAGATGTTTGCAATTCCAGGTAACCAAAAAATCGCAACGATGATACGATGCAATCGCTAGATGTAAAGCATATCCAAAAGGATCTGCTGGCATTAACTGATGACTTATATATGCTTCAACAATTTCAGAAATAGCATCTGAGATAGTAAGTAGTTCTATGGAATCGAGCATTTTAATAGCGGCTTTTCTGCTTGGAAAATTACCTTGGTTAAGTTCGTCAATAACTGCAATGCTTGATACGATGCGATCTTGCCAAGGAATTGAGTTCCACCACCGCTGAGTCCAATCACGCCGAGCAATCATCGAAGGTTCATTGCGTACCTCATGGTAAAAGCTTGGGATTGTAGTTTCAATGTAGTGTGTTGCCATTCTTCATATCTTATAAAATAAGGATAATTAATACTTGGTAGACAATGTGCACAACAAACAAAACAAGAAGGCCCATGGATCGCATAGTCCATGGGCCTTAAAACAAACACATTGACCATTGTTCAGATATCAGCACCAGCGGATTAACATCCGCCGCTCAGTAGGAATAAAAGCCCGCCCATTAAGGCGGGTCTTTTCCAATTTTTGCGTTAGCTGTTTTTCAACGAGTTAAACAGCAGGCCGCTTAAAAGCTTGGGGTAGAAGTATGTAGATTTCGGAGGCATCTTTTCCAGATTGCCTGCAATCTCTTCCACATGATCCATTCCCGCAGGCGCAACTAATACTGCCAAGTCGCATTCTTTCTTAGCCAATGCATCCTGCACTTCACCTAGTAAATGCACATACTTGCAAGAAGGGTTGTGCCCGGCTTTTTCCTTCAATAGGTGATCAAGAACCAGCACATGAAGAATGCTAACACCCAATCCGCGCCAATCACTGCTATGGGCAGCAGCAAGTTTATCCATGGCTGCAGTATCTGTAAGCCTGCCAAGAATCCAAGTGTTGTCTGCTAGAGTACCAAAAGCGAGTAGGTCTTGTCCTCCATCGGCTTCGATGGATTCCCAAGCATCGAGAGCCGCGGCATTACCGGTGCCAACTTTTTCGATTTTGAAATGTCCTTCGAGAGCCTTTTGCACTTGTTCGGAGGTAATGCCTTTTAAGCCACTAACCAGACGGTGGGTGGGAAGAATTAAAAGGCCTGGGTCGCTCATGCTAACCAGCATCATAAGGATGAAGTTAGGTGCGGCTTCGGAGTCAAGCACTTCGCCTGCAGCTTTCTTTTCTTCCAAATATTTCAAGCCTGTTTCATAACGATGATGGCCATCTGCGATGAAAACAGGTTTGGGGCCCATCAAGCCGGTAACTGCGCTAACGACAGCATGATCATGGATAGTCCATAGCCTGCTAATGGTACCGAGATGATCGGTGGCTTCCATAGGAAGTGCTTGCCCTACAGCTTTTTCAAGCTTAGCCATCACTTCGCAATTATCATCAGGGTAAAGTCCAAAGACAGGGCTGAGGTTCATGTTGGTAGCTTGGTAGAGTTTAAGTCTATCTGCTTTAGGGCCTGCAAGGGTTTCTTCGTGGGGGAAGATTTTGCCTGTGCCAAAAGGTTCGAGTCTGACTCTTGCCATGAATCCTTTGCGAAGATGGGTTTTGCCTTCAACAACATATTCTTGTTCATAAACATAAAGTGCGGGGGATCCATCGCGAATTAAAATATCTTCTGCAATCCAGTCACGAAGCACTGCAGCGCTTCGGGTGTAGCGGTTGTTGGTTTCGGTATCGGAGGGAAGCTCTTTGTTTAATTCCAGCCTGATGACATTGTAGGGGTTGTTGTTGTAAAGATGTTCTTGGAGTTTTTCATCAATGACATCGTAGGGAGGT
The DNA here is from genome assembly GCA_044337875.1 of Gemmataceae bacterium. GTDB lineage: Bacteria > Planctomycetota > Planctomycetia > Gemmatales > Gemmataceae > UBA969. Next base: position 259,619 of record JBIIMS010000005.1, on the reverse strand, counting down.
GCAACGACCTCGCTCATATTTCCAACTCTGCCCATGTCATAGCGGTGTGCCCGAAAAGCTCTAATGTTTGCCATCAATCCAACTCCCTGGTGAATGAAATATCCCTGTGACTGGTTATCATAAGGCCATAATACATAAAATAGGAAGTGAAAGGTAACATAGAAAGGTACAAGCACATGAACGAGGAAGAACAATCGACAATTCTGCAGAAAAACCTCGATAAAGTCGAGGAAAGAATCGTATCTTCCTGCCTGAAAGTTGCAAGAAAAAGAACTGAAGTGACACTGGTAGGTGTTACAAAAACAGTTGATTCGCCCATTGCAAAACTTTTAATGGAAAAAGGGATAGATCATCTGGGGGAAAGCAGGCCGCAAGAACTTTGGAACAAAGCCTCGCATCTTCCCAATGCAAAATGGCACTTCATCGGGCATATGCAACGAAATAAAATCGATAAAACCCTTCCCCTAATTCATCTATTTCATTCGGTGGATAGTGTGCGCCTATTGCAAGCGCTTGAAGCTGAATGTGAAAAACAAAAGCTAAAACTTGATTTCTTACTAGAGGTGAACATCAGTGGCGAACAAAATAAACAGGGGTTTGATCCTTCTGAGGTGCCAGGCTTGGTGAATCTGCTAAACACATTAAGGCATTTGCAATGTCAGGGTTTGATGGGGATGGCTGCTTACGCTGCAGAAAAAGAGAGTTGCAGGCCAGCGTTTCAATTATTGAGAAATACCCGGGATAAACTTTCGGACCTTTTAGGGAAAAAGCTGCCCGAGCTTTCGATGGGGATGAGTAATGATTTCGAAATTGCAATTGAGGAAGGGGCCACGCTAATCCGCGTAGGTAGTATACTTTGGGAAGGGTTGGAACAAAAGTCTGAGTGAAACGCAAAGGCCATAAACTGTTAAAGTTACTAATCTGTTTTAATAATTAGACATCCCGACTCTGTTGTTTGCACATTGTCGGGATGTCATCTTTTCTGAGTCCTAATTTCATTTACTTTTATCAATCTTCCAATCAAAGGTTTTGCTGGAAGCCGTAACTTTAGCGGTAAGTGTTGACTTGGATTCATCACTGTATTTGGGTAAAAATACTTCTTTAGCCTTCGATTCAATCGGAGGTTCATCAGGGTTAGGTAGAGTACCATCAGGATTTAGACGCTTACTTACCGTTACTTTGTACTCCCCTTCTGGAACACCTAATGCCCCTTGGGGGGTTTTAATAACATACTCACCTGCGGCATTGGTATTGGCCCAGCCGCCATTTCCTTTAGTTTCTAGTAATGGGAAAAAAGTAACTTTAGCTTGCTCCACCGGCATGCCGTTAAATGTAATATTACCCGAGACAGCCACTAACCCTTGGGCAGGTTTATCAGAGCTACAACCAATTGACCAAATAAATATCAATGTAAAAATTGACCCCGTTAATAATCGAGACATAAGTGACCTCCGTAATTTTTTAAGAATGAAAAGATGTTTATTATTTACTATTCGATGTTGGTTAAGGTTCCTTCACCAATCGTGCAAGATCTATAAAGGTTGGTTGAGCTATTGGAATCGAGTACAAATCGAACCGAGGCATCGCCCATGGCAAAGTTGGCACCGCCTGTATGCAGGCTACCAGACTGCCCCCAGCTACTTAGGTTTCCAAATTGAGTTGCGCCACTTGTAGGTTTGTACCAAATATTGAGACCTCCATTTGGGTCTACACCGGTCATCACCCAGGATCGATAAGCCCATGAAAGATTGGATCCGTTGTAAACATTCCGACAAGTTTCACCAATCATCAAGGTGTTGGAAGTGCCATCGGATACATCGGTTATGCGGGTGTTACTATTTTCACCAAACATATAGCGGGCGGCCCCGGCTCTGCTCCAATAGTTTGCACTATTGGTATTCGCGCCCAAGGCTGAATCGCTTCGAGATGCAATAAAGTCATAATTGATTGCGGAGCCCACACCGCCACCGGAATCGTATTTAACCGTTTTAGATCCTATATCTGTCGGGCATATTAAGGATTTGATAACCGTAGCAGAAGCTTTGCCATTAGTGGTCACAGTTCCTGCAACAGTTCCATTCAAATTACCTGTAAAACCACAGCACCAAGCTGTGTTTAAGTTGCTAAAGCAGGCGGCCTTGTCTAATTGGGATTCGAGCCCGCTTTGTTCGAGAAAGGGAAGTACCAGAACCCAACCACTCATGTTCTGGATTATCTTATCACCATAACCACCTACAGGACTGCTGACCCAACCGTAGCCTTTGCCGGCAGGGGGCAAGTTGTTTTGTGCATTTTCGAAGGCATGGCATGCCATGGCCAATTGTTTTAGGTTATTAACACACGTGGATTTATTGGCAGCTTCACGAACTTTTTGCACTGCGGGAAGTAAGAGCCCAATAAGAATTGCAATAATTGCAATAACGACAAGTAATTCAATGAGAGTAAACGCAAAACGATTTTTTAATTTTAACATGTTTCCACCCCTATAAAATGAAGAAGGTGGGAGAGGTAATAATATATTGTCAAACAGCTAAAACATTTTCAAGTGAAATTCAGTTTATTTTTTGATTTTGAGGAAAATGCTTATAAGGCTACTGGCAACTTTCATTGTAAGTATCATGGCTTTTCTTTTGCCCCTATTTAGGAAATCCCTTAGGATCTTGCTTGTGGTAAAGAATTGATGAATCAATCATCTTCCCGCCTATTGAAAAGAATCAAACCGAGGTAGTAATGCGTAAGATCCCATTTTTAGTGTTGTTTATTTTCGCTTGCATGATGATGGCTCCCATGGGTGCCAACGCTCAGAAGGTGGTGCCATTTCCAACGAATGCTGGGGCTCCCACTTTAAAGCCAATCTTCCCTGCTGGTGCAAAGCGCGGTAGCTCGATTACGCTGAATCTTACAGGCACCAATCTTGCTGGCCCGATTAAGTTTCTTTCTTCCTTCCCTTGCAAAGCTACGATTCCTACCGAGAACAACAATGGTAAAGATGCAACCAAGCTTGCAGTGAAACTTGAAATTGATCCCAATGCAGCTTTGGGATTTCACACCATTCGTATCGGAACTGCCAAAGGTATTTCCAACACACGCATCCTTTGCATTGATGATCTTCCTGAAGTTTTGGAAGTTGATACGAACAAAAACAAGATGACGCCTCAAGTGGTGACATTGCCTTGTGTGGTATCTGGCAAGGTCGATGCAGAATCGAATGACTATTACAAAATCAGTGTCAAAGCTGGGCAGGAAGTCAGCTTCGAAGTATTGGGCAGAAGGTTGGGCGGCACCATTGATCCACAGATTAACTTGATTGATCCTAAGACTATGCGAGAGCTGCCTAAAAGCCATAGTAATGATTCCCCCGGTGCGCAGACCGATCCTAGATTGCGTTATGTGTTTCAAAAAGAGGGTGATTATCTGGTTGAAGTGCGTGACGTTAGTTATCGAGGTGGAGAGGATTATCATTATAGATTGCGCATGGGCGATTTTCCCCTGGCTACTTCACCCATACCGATGGCAATGAAGCGTGGCACCAAAGGCAGTGTAAATTTTGCAGGCCCTGCGGTTGAAACTGCGTTACCCCAAGAGGTTGTTGCTCCGGTAGATCCATTGCTTGATAGCATCTGGATTGCGCCCAAGGGAAAGAGTGGACTTACAGGTTGGCCTGTTTGTGTGTTGCTTTCCGATCTTACTGAAACCATGGAACTCGAACCTAACAACGAACCTGCCAAGGCGAATAAGATTGCGATTCCTTCTGCAATCACTGCGCGCCTGTTGGAGAAGGGTGATCTCGATCATTTCTCCTTTACTGCCAAGAAGGATCAACGATTGATTATTGAAGCTACCAGTCAGGATCTGTATTCGCCCACCGAAGTGTACATGGCGTTGAAAGATGCGAAGGGGGCAAAGCTTGCAGAGACTAACCCTACGGGGGCAAGTCGTTTTGATTTTAAAGCGCCGGCAGATGGCGATTACACTATTGCGGTGGAGCACCTGCATTTATGGGGTGGGCCAGCAGAGATCTACCGCCTTAGCATCACCAATTATGAACCTGGGTTTGACATTACTATTGGTGGCGATCATTTCGATGGCCCTGCGGGTGCGCCATTTTCCGTGCCTGTTAATGTAACCCGAAGGGATTATGCAGACACGATAGAAGTTTCCGTCGAAGGCCCCAAGGGTATTACAGGCAAGCTTAGCATTCCCAAAGGCCAGCCTGCGCAAGCCGGTCAACCTGCTGGGAACCTCAACTTTGAAATTGATGAATCAGTTGCTGTTGGCCCACAACTGATTCGCATCGTGGGAACTGCTACCATTAACGGTAAGCCTTACAAGAGCTATGCAAGTGTTCGGGGTGCGATGAGCACTTCGCTTGCAGGTTTACCAATTCCTCCACGAACTTATTGGAATGAAATTGCACTGGGAGTTTTGCAAAGGCCAGCTTTTATACTTTCGTTGAAGATCGACCCAGCAACCATTGCGCCTGGTAAGAAAGCATCTGCAACGGTAACCTCTAGCCGTGCTAAGGATTTCAATTCTGAAATTGTGATCACGGTGGGTGGATTGCCTGCTAATGTCACTGCCAAGGCTGGTCCTATTCCCGCCAACATGAATGAGGTGAAGTTCGAAATTACTTCAACAGAAAAGGCTGCACCTGCAACCCCTTCCATAACAGTAACAGGTAAGGCCAAAGGTAAAGATAAAGAAGAAACTCATACCTCACCCGGAATTACATTCACGATCAAGAAATAAAGTTTACTTACTCAGGGAAGCATCATGCGAAACATCCGTTGGTCTGCATTAGCCATAAGTTTAATGTTGCTGCAGGCTTTGTTTGTCTTTTCTCAAACGACTATCAAATCTGTTGATGAAACCCGAAAGGCATTTAAAAAGCTTTTGGATCGACCAAAGCTTCCCCTTGATGTCCAACAGATATCGAAGACGACTTCTGGATCTTACACTTACGAAACAGTGGATTTCACTAGCGATAAAAAAGCTGATGGTTCTTCTGAACGGGTGCCGACTTACATCGTTTCCCCTACGGAAAAGAAATCCAAGCTTCCTGCAGTGATCATGCTGCATGGCACCGGGGGCAATAAAGAGAGCCAGAAATCTTGGCTTGAAGAGTTCGCAAAGCGTGGTTGGATTGGTGTAGCAATCGATGCTAGGCATCATGGTGCAAGATCGGGTGGTAAAAAAGGTGCAGAGGCTTATAACGAAGCCATTACGCAAGCTTGGCGCACACCCAAGGATAAACCGCAGCCCATGCCTTTTTACTTTGAAACCTGTTGGGATCTTTGGTGCACCGTTGATTATCTTTTGCAACGCGATGATGTTGATCCTGCGCGCATAGCGATGGTTGGGATTAGCATGGGCGGAATTCAAACTTGGCTTGCTGCTTCGGTGGATGAGCGGGTTTCCGTCATGGTTCCTCTTATTGGCGTTCAAAGTTTCAAATGGACTATAGAGAATGGCAAATGGCAGGCAAGGGCTAACACCATTCGCAAAGCTCATGAAGCTGCAGCTTCGGATATGGGTGAGAAAGAAATTAATGCTAAGGTTTGTAAGGAGCTCTGGAACAAAATCATTCCGGGTATTTTGGAAGAGTTTGATTGTCCAAATATGTTGAAGTTATGTGCGCCTAGACCAATGTTGATTTTGAATGGCGAGAAAGATCCTAACTGCCCGATTGAAGGAGCACGCATTGCTTTTACAAGTGCCACCGAAGCTTATAAGAAAGCCAATGTAGCTGATAAATTAAAGATAGTGGAAGCTGCGGGAGTGCCTCATACTGTAACGCCTGAGTTCAAGGTTGAAACCTTGGCTTGGCTCGAATGCTGGCTTAAGTAATCAATTATAGAATTGGAAACGAACATGCGAAGAATGATTCCGATGATGATTGGGATGATGTTGGTTACGCCTTTGATGTTATTACAGGCGCAGGAGCCTAAAGCTCCGTTTAAATACAAAGATGCTGCGCCTAAGAAACATGAAATCAAGGCGAGGGCCAGTCAGATTGATCCCAAAGCCAAGCCTCATCCTGAGATTGGTTTTGTGTTTGAAAAAGATGGCAAGGTTTCAGATTATGAAAATGCTTGTGTAGATACTCGGGTGCCTTCGCAAGGCAAGTTGGTGATCTGGCTGATGGGCCATAATGCCCAGCTTTTTGATCGGGTTTCCAGCTATGGCCTTCATGCAATCCAGGTTCATTATGCAAATGGTTGGTTCGGTGAGTTTGGTAAAGAGCCCGCCCCTGCGGATGATAAATTCTTGGGTAAGATTCGTTTGGAAGCAGCGACAGGCGAAGACTTCAGCCCAGTGGTGAATATCCCGAAGCCCGATGGCATGATGGAGCGTTCATACCAGTTTGTGAAGTATCTTGAAAAGAAAAACCCCGAAGGTAACTGGGGATATTTTATTTCCGAAGATGGTAAGGGCTTGCGTTGGGACAAGGTTATTATTTCGGGTAGCTCGCATGGTTCCACCACAGCAGCGCGTTTTGCAAAACATCAGAAGGTTGATAGGGTGGTTATGTTTTGTGGCCCACGCGATCAATATGAAACCTGGCAGGCGCTTCCCTCTGCAACCCCTGAAAATAGATATTTCGGATTTAGCCATGTGTTGGATGGTGGTTGGAAAGGCGATCATTATTGCAGATCGTGGGAGCTGCTTGGGCTTAATGCTTTTGGTCCGATTGTTAATGTGGACAAAATGCCTGCGCCATTTGGTAACAGTAGAAGGCTGATCACCGATGCAGATGTTAAGAACGATGATAAAAGGGCGCATAGTTCGGTGACCCCCGGTGGCGCTGCGGTGAAGGATGCTTCGGGTAAATTTATTCATGAATCAGTTTGGAAATATCTCTTCACACATCCTGTTGAAAAAGTGGGCGAGGCAGTTGCAGCAGATCCCAATTGCAAGAAAGATTTGCGTTCCCCCAAAAAGAATTAGGCTAAGAGGGTTCAATCATGTTTCTGATTAGAATTTTTCTATGTGTTGCTGTTTATCTTGCACTTGGTTTTACCTTGGCAAGTGCTGAAGAACCTTTGACATTGAAACTATGGCCTGATGGCCCGCCTTCGAAGATGAATCCAAAGTCGGAAGCTACAAAGAAGCTGATTGATTCTTACGGTAAGCCCGAGCCCAATCGCATTTCCGATGTGCTTGAACCAACCATCACAATTTACAAACCTGCAAAGCCCAATGGTGCTTCGGTGATTGTTGCGCCAGGCGGTGGCTACATGTTTCTTTCGTGGGCGCATGAGGGTACGCAAGTTTGCGAATGGTTGAATACTCTTGGTGTTACAGGAATTTTGTTGAAGTATCGTACGCCAACTCGGGATGAAAAAGAAGTGTTCACGATGCCTGTGGAAGATGCACAGCGGGCGCTTGGTTTGGTGCGGAATAATGCAAAGGAATGGAACTTAGACCCAAAGCGAGTTGGGATTTTGGGTTTCTCTGCGGGTGGGAATTTAGCAGGGCATGTTTCGTGGGATCGGGGTGAGCGAACTTATGAGCAAAAGAAGGGGTTGGATGATGCGGGTAGCCCGGATTTTCTGATCTTTATTTATGGTGGAGGTTTTCTTCACAAGGATGATAAAAGCAAGTTCCGTGACGGGTTTAAAGTACCTGCCGATGCTCCGCCTGCGTTTTTTTTGGTCGCCCATGATGACAAGCTAAACCCTGTTGAAGCTGCGATGCTTTATTTGGAATACAAGAAGCAAAATCTTAGTGCAGAGCTGCATATTTGTGCGAAGGGCGGCCATGGTTTTGGCATGAGAAAAGATGTTCACCCTATTAATGATTGGCCTCAAAGATGCGCAGAATGGCTTAAAAGCATGGGCTATTTAGCTTCGAAATGATCCTTTCTTAATCTTCTCTTAATTTTGGCCAACCCTTCGCAAAATTCCTATTTCTTTATCTTTTTGAATAAGATACGATTCGCAACTGGTTAACAGTTGTGAATTATTTTATTATGGAGAAGATGATGGCAACGGCTTACGATGAAATTCAGTATGTTAGTTTTCCTTATCAGCAATCCCATCCTGACAAGCTTGCTTCCGTAGCTAAGTTATTGGGCCTGAATCCTCCCAAAGTTGAAAATGCAAGAGTGCTTGAATTAGGTTGTGCCTCGGGCAATAACTTGATTCCCATCGCAGAAAACATGCCCAACGCAAAGTTCGTGGGTATTGATTATTCTGAACCTCAAGTCGCTGCAGGCAAGAAAACTATCGCAGATCTAGGCCTTAAGAATATCGAACTTCGCCAAGCCAACATCATGGACATTGGGCCCAAGGATGGCATGTTTGATTACATTATCGTGCATGGTATTTTTTCTTGGGTTCCGAAAGAAGTGCAGGAAAAAATCCTCGAGATCTGCAAGAAGAACCTGACTCCAGATGGCGTTGCTTATGTCAGCTACAATGTGTTGCCAGGCTGGCGTATGCGTGGCATGATTCGTGACATGATGCTTTATCACATCAAGCGATTTGAAACTCCACAACAGAAATTGCAGCAGGCCCGTGGTTTGCTCGAATTCTTGGTGAAATCTGTTCCCCAAGATAACAACGCCTATGGCTCGTTCCTTAAGAGCGAACTCGAATTGCTTCGCCAGCAATCTGATAACTACCTTTTCCATGACCATTTAGAAGAAAATAACACACCTTGTTATTTCCACGAATTCATCGAACGGGCATCGGCTCATGGCCTTAGTTATCTGGGCGATGCTGATATGCGAACGATGGCAACTCATGATCTTCATGAAGAAGCCAAGAAATTGCTTACCACTGCGCCTAATCAGATTGAATCTGAACAGTACATGGATTTCTTGCGCAACCGCATGTTCCGCATGACTCTTCTTGTGCATTCAGGCAAGCAGACTGTTCTGCAGGTAAATACCAAACTGATTCGTGATTTCATGATTGCAGGTACACTGCGCGTGAAAGAAAACGGCCCAGAGCTTCATAGTAGTGAGCCTGAAACCTACATTGTGCCAACCGGTGGCGAAGCTACTGCGCGCGATCCCCTCGTTAAAGCTGCAGTTCGTGTATTGAACGAATCATGGCCTGAACGAATTTCGTTTGATAAATTGGTTGAGCTTTCTTCAAAGAAACTTGGCCTTCAGGTACCTACTGATCAAGCTGGGCTTGACCGAGTTGTTGATCAGATTGGTTCTGCACTTTTGTTGTTCTACACTGGCCTGCCTATGGGTGCGATTGAACTTTCGCTTCGCCCTCTGGGTGTCACCCGTGAATTCCTTGATAAACCAAAGGTTCCTGCCCTTGTGCGCAAGCAAGCAGGTATCGATGGCGTGCTTACCAACATTCGTCATCAAACGATCCGAGTGGGAGATTTCGAAAAGTTTGTTTTGCCTTTGCTCGATGGAACTAGAAACAAAAAAGGTATTCTCACGAGCCTTCAAGAGTTGGTGCAAAAGCAACAGCTTCAGATTCGCGAGAATAACATCTTGATTGTTGATCCTGAGAAGGTGTTGTCCATACTTGAAAAGCAGTTGGATCAGGTAATTCTGATTCTTGGCCTTAACAGCCTTTTGCTTTCAAGCAAGTAACACTACACCAAAACTTTTGTGTTTTGAAAGGCTCTGTGAATTATTCACGGGGCCTTTTTTATTAGCTCATTAACTTTGAGATAAAAGTGCGAATGCGAGAGTTTTCAGGGCTTTCGAGAATCTGCTGGGGTGGGCCCTCTTCCACCACTTTACCTTCTGCAAGGAATACAACTTTGTCTGCAGCTTTTTTTGCAAACCCTATTTCATGTGTCACCATTAGCAAGGTCATTCCTTCGTTTTTCAACTTTTCCAACACATCGAGAACTTCGTGCTTTAGTTCCGGGTCGAGAGAACTGGTTACTTCATCGCAAAGTAAAACTTTTGGCTTCATAGCAAGCGCACGGGCGATCGCAACTCTTTGTTTTTGCCCTCCTGAAAGCTGCGAGGGATAATGATTTGCATGGCTTTCCAGCCCGACTTTTTTTAATAGTTCCAACCCAAGATTTCTCGCATCAGCTTGGTTGTGCTTTAGCACTCTTGCTGGTGCCTCGGTTACATTTCCTAACACACTCATGTGAGGGAATAGATTGAAATCCTGAAATATCATGCCCTGTACTTTTCGAATTTCCGAAGAAAAAGGGCTGAACCGTTTTTCATTCGAAGCTTCAAGTTTGTGATCCCCAACCTGAATGGTTCCTGAATCAAAACTTTGTAAGCCATTAAGACAGCGCAAAAAAGTTGATTTCCCAGAACCACTTGGCCCAATTATTACCACGGTTTCGCCAGATGGTACTTCCAAGGTTAACCCATCAAGTATTGGGCGTTTGCCAAAGGTTTTGCATATTTCGTGCGCTTTGATATTCATTGCTAGCGCCTCTCTGGTGCAAGTTTTTTTTCTAGTACCCTTGCTAATCTTCCCAATGGTACGGAAAGGGCAAGGTACAACAGCGCAGTTATCAATCCAAGTTCCACAAACTTCAAACTCGACTTTGCCAGTATTTGATACTGTTTGTTTAGTTCTACCAAAGCCACAACGCTTGCGATGCTAGTATCTTTGAACAATGCGACGAGATCATTGGTGGTAGTGGGCAAGGCGAGGCGCATTGCCTGAGGGAATATGATGCGCCTAAACGTAAGGGTTTTGCCCATACCCAGTGATGCAGCAGCCTCCCATTGCCCTTGGGGCACGGATTGAATTGCAGCCCTGAATGTTTCCGCTTCGTAAGCAGCATAGTTCAATCCCAAACCTAATGTTGCTGCAACAAATGGGCTTAATGCCAGAGATATATTCAATCCTGAAGACTCTGCAATTGCAGGCAATCCAAAGTAAAGAAAAAATAACAGCAGCAGTACTGGTATGCCCCGGAAAAATTCCACATACAACAGTGCTAAGCTTTTCAACCAAGGTGTGCCATAAAGCCTGGCTAGAGATAAAGGAAGCCCCAGCACCAATGCCAATGCAAAACTACAGAGCGTGAGTTGGATGGTTACCCAGGTGCCTTCGAGAAGCAACGGTAGGTAGCGATTAATTGTCCAAGTTTGATTTTCTTCGAGGATAGAATGTGTGATAGCATTGGACCTGCCTTCTTCTTCAAATAAAAATCCCTGGCTCAGTTCTTCTTGGCATTCATCCCATAAATTCCATTTCACTAGAATCGATCGTAGTTTGCCATTGGTTTTTAGAGCATCGATCGCAGCATCTACTTCCTTTGCAAGTGTTTCATTTTTTGGATGAAATCCGATGGCGTAGAAACCCCGGGCAGTTGGTTTGCCTGCAAACTGCAATCGTTTGTTGGGTAGTGCGTAAGATATTGCCATGGGTAGATCAAGAAATACGGCATCAATACGGCCAGCAGAAACCAGATCGGAGTAGGCTTCTGTTGATGAAGAATAGGTTCGGATCGGGATTTTAGCTTGGTTTAGCAGGCGTTCTGCTTGTGTGCCATCCATAGTGCCTACTATGGCGCCTAGTGTGTTTTTGCATCCGAGCAGGGTGCTGAATCTTTTTTCATCGGCGCGGGTCACTAATTGCTGGCGGTAAATGTAATAGGGTTTTGAGAAGCGTATCTTTTCCTGGCGCTCTTCATTGATTTCCAGCCCATTCATTGCGAAGTCGAAATCGCCTTTCAGCAATCCTGGGATTAAACTATCAAACGCATACTGTTTAAATTCGATCGGCCTTTTTAATTCTTCTGCAAGGGCATTGATGATATCCAGTTCGAATCCAACCCGGCCTAGCTTGTTATCGCGGTAAACATACGGTGCGCCACCTTCTTCATCCGCGGCCCATATCAAGGGTGTCGGCGGTTGAGCCAAAGCTAATAGTAACATTAAAGGTATTTGTAATAGCATTATTAAAGCCTGGCAAATGTTTTAACAATCAGAATCACGATTCTGGGTGCTTCGGTTTGCGACTTTTGCAAACTCCTGCCTTACTAATGGGTTGAACAGTACCAGCAAGCACCATGCTGCGATCACTTGGCCTAAGCCACAAGAACCAGCGCAGCTGACGCAAGGCATTGCGCAATAAAGGACCCCAAGCATGACCATGCCCAGGGAATTAAATTGGCGCATATACCAACCACCCATAATCATCAGATATGATCCGCCTAGGAGGAAGCAAGAGTATCCTGCATTGATCCAGATGGTTTGCTTTTGAATTTCTTTGATGGAGAGTTCTTGTTTATCGAGGTTGATCGCAGCTTCGGGCATGATTTTTCGGGCGATATTTTTGGATTCTTCGTAGTCGCGTTCAAAATCTTCGATTGGAATTTGCGAGATTTGTATGCTGCGCAACATGATGACGGACCCCATAATCAGGTTAATTCCGCCTAATCCAATAAGAAAAAGTGCAGGGATCTCGACTTTTCGCTTTGCCAAGGCGTTTAGCCAAGCTGCTTGGATATTCTTTTGGTCTGTTTGGATTTTACCCGGTTCTGGCGATGAATCTTCCCAAGTTTCAACATTTGTGAATTCTGGAAGATTCCGATTGATTAGGATGATTATCACCGCAATGATCAGGATTATTAGGATTAATTGCAAGCCTGGCCCCATATTTTCTCTGGTACGAACAAACGGATCGAGTCTAATAAATCGATTGTAACAGAGGTTCCCTTGAGAAACATCCAAGGAAATCCGGCAAGATGGGAAGTCTGTGGGTACAATAACAATAAGGGATTTTATGGTGCTCCTTTTATGGGAGTCATGCTTGATCTCTTGCACATGATAGGACCGCTTGTGGAAAATAATAATACTTGGATACCGCCTGAAAAAAATCTGCTTGGCCCTTTGGATCTTCATCTTTTCAATGAAGGAAACCACAGCAGGCTTTATGAAAAGCTTGGCGCTCATCCTTTTACTCTTGATAACCAGACCGGGTTTCATTTTTCTGTTTGGGCTCCCTCTGCGCAATCAGTTAGTGTTGTTGGTGATTTTAATGATTGGGAGCCTGGCGTTCATCCCATGCATCTTGTAGGTAGTTCTGGAATATGGGCGGGCTTTATTCCTGGTTTGAAAAATGGCGATCTCTATAAGTTTCATATTATTTCTAATCATGGGGGCTATCAGGTTGCAAAGTCTGATCCCTTTGCTTTTGCGATGGAAATTGCACCCCGCACTGCTTCTGCGCTATGCAATCTTTCGTACGCTTGGAATGATTCTGCATGGATGGATGAGCGTAGAAACAAAATCGCTCATAATGCTCCGGTTTCTATTTATGAACTTCATTTAGGCTCTTGGAAAAGAGTTCCCGAAGAGGGCAACCGCTGGCTCACTTACCGTGAACTAGCCCCGCAACTTACCGAGCATATGTTGAAACTTGGGTTTACTCACCTCGAGATTCTACCTATCACTGAGCATCCTTTTTATGGCTCGTGGGGTTACCAAACCAGTAACTACTTCGCACCAACCAGTAGATATGGCTCGCCTCAGGATCTTATGTTTCTCATTGATTATCTTCACCAGAATGGCTTAGGCGTTATTCTCGATTGGGTGCCTTCCCACTTCCCCAATGATCAACATGGACTCGCCTACTTCGATGGCAGCCATCTTTTCGAACATGCAGATCCCAAGCAAGGCTTTCATCCCGATTGGAAGTCCTGCATTTTCAATTTCGGCAGACATGAAGTTAGATCGTTTTTGCTTTCCAGTGCCTGCTTCTGGCTTGAACACTACCATATTGATGGTATACGCGTTGATGCTGTTGCATCCATGATCTACCTTAATTACAGCAGAAATGACGGAGAGTGGATTCCTAATCAGTATGGTGGTAATGAAAATATGGAAGCCACCAGCTTTCTTCGAAAGTTTAACGAAGAGGTTTACTCTAGATTTCCTGATGTTCAAACCTTTGCTGAAGAATCAACTTCATGGCCCATGGTTTCTCGGCCTACCCATTCTGGTGGTTTAGGTTTTGGATACAAATGGGATATGGGCTGGATGCACGATTCGCTTCGCTACACTGCACGCGATCCGATTCACCGCAAATGGCATCAAAATGAACTCAGCTTCCGTATGCTTTATTGCGATCAAGAAAACTTTATCCTCCCCCTTTCCCACGATGAAGTGGTGCATGGCAAGGGCTCACTCTTAAACAAAATGCCCGGTGATTATTGGCAGAAGCTTGCCAACCTTCGTTTGTTGCTTGCTTGGCAGTTTTCCCAGCCTGGCAAGAAGTTAATCTTCATGGGTGCGGAACTTGGTGTTTGGGCAGAGTGGAATCATGATTCAAGCTTGGATTGGAATCTGCTTAATTCGCCCCAGCATCGGGGTATTGAAAAGTTTGTCACAGATCTAAACCATATGTATAAGAATCAGCCCGGTCTTTATGAAAAAGATTGCGAACCCTCCGGCCTCGAGTGGATTGATTGTTCGGATCACGAAGGTAGTGTATTTGCTTTTCTTCGATGGGATCTCGATGGGACTAAGCCTGTTCTAGCGGTTTTTAATTTCACCCCTCTGGTTAAAGATGGATACAGAGTTGGTGTTCCTTTCGGCGAAACTTGGCTCGAAATCCTTAATTCTGATTCGCCTTATTACGGCGGCGGCGGCAAGGGCAACCAAGGCCGTAAGCAATCTCAGGAAATGTCTTGGCATAACCGCCCTTATTCCATGGAGCTTACCCTGCCCCCTTTGGGAGCGGTTTTTCTGACACCCGAGTAATTTGATTTTATCTGCGCATTATCAGTACGATATTTACAACCAAACTGATAAATAGCAAAGCACCTAAAGACGCAAGAGTTATCATCACCCATTGGGGCAATTCTGCTTCAGGGATATGATCATATTCTTCTTCGCCCTCTGAAAGTGCTGCAAGCGAAGAACTCATTTTCTGCCTTGCAAGCTTCGGGGGCATATCATTAATAAGGCATTCTAGATCTTTGATTAATGCTTCGGGCGAACCATAACGCATATTGCGGTCTTTGGCCATCATCATTTCTACAACTTCGCCCAGGCCTGCGCTTAGACTATCGTTCAAATGATCCGGGGGCACAAGTTCAGCTTTCTCGTGCATTTTCAGCACTTCCATAACTGTGTTGCCCACAAAGGGCGGTTGACCTGTAACCATGTGGTAAAGTGTTCCACCTAACGAATAAATATCGGCACGGGTATCGATATCAGATTTGCCCTGAACCTGTTCGGGTGCGATGTAATTCGGAGTCCCGATGATCATCCCTTTTTCGCGGGAGTTAGTAGCCTCATCCGTATTTTCACGCGCCATGCCCAGATCTGCAAGCTTCGCAACTCCCTCAGATGTCATCACAATGTTTGCGGGCTTGATATCGCGATGCACCAACCCCCGCTTGCTTGCGTGGTCTAGCGCTTGCGCTATCTGTAAAATGATTTCAACTGCTTCTTTTTCTTCGTAGCGCTTCTTCCCAGCTTTCATTTCATCTTGGATGGTTTTCCCATCGATGAGTTCCATCACAAAATAATGAAACTTCCCCGCAGACCCGATATCGATTGCTTGCACGATATTGTTATGGCTTAACTTTGCAGCAAGCCTGGCTTCGCGTTCCAACTGGGCGAAGAATCCTGCATCATTGGTTTTCTTTCCCTTAAGCAGTTTGATTGCTACATGGCGGTTCAAGCGTGTTTGCAATGCTTTATAAACGACGCCCATCGCACCCTGGCCTAATTTCTCAAGCATCACATATCCGGGGATTTGTTGACCCACCAGTAGCGTCAGGTCTAACTGGGCTCGTTCTGCTTGTGCTTTTGTAAGTAACCCAACTGCCGTAAGTTTTTTTAGGTACCCTTCTGCGCCCATGGTTCCATCGGGTGGGTGTTTTTTTACCTCTTCGTTGGTCATCAACCCGCGGGAGACCAAGCCGTTTGCAAGCTTTTCTTCATCAAGTCGCGCATCAGAGTTACTAAGTTTTTCTTTTTCGCTCATGTTTTTATTCTATGAATATTTAGAGAATTCCCGAAGTTCTTTACTAATGGAGGCTTGCTTACGCTTGCATTGCACTGCTATCATAAGTTTGTGTTGTAACTTTAAAGGATGTTTGTCTTAAAATTTAAAAGGTTTTTAATTCTATCTCCTTGATAGAGGTATTTATATGGGTTCTTCGTTAGCCTGTCCTCTTGATTCCAGTGTTCTTGTGTTGAACAAGATGTTTATGGCGGTTCAGATCATCAATGTTCGAAGAGCGTTTATTCTTTTGGTAAAAGAACAAGCAGAGGTGGTCAGTACCGAGGATGGGCAATATTCGACCTATGATTTTTCGAGCTGGCTTGAAGTTAGTGAATATCGGGCGAGATTTTTCCGCAAAGAAGAAGATGATTGGGTTCGCACTGTTTCTTGCGAAATCCAAGTTCCCAGAGTTATTCGTCTGACAGAGTACGATAAATTCCCCAAGCAATCCGTTAAGTTTAATCGAAAGAACATTTTTGCCCGCGATAACAATACGTGCCAGTATTGTGGTAAAAAGTTTCCGATGCCTGAACTCAGCCTTGATCACATCCTGCCCCGGAGCCAGGGAGGAAAGAATTCCTGGGAAAATATTGTCTGTGCCTGCGTTTCTTGCAATGTTCGAAAAGGTGGCAGAACACCCAAGCAAGCCAGCATGAACCTGATTCGGAAACCTGAAAAACCTAAGCGCAGTCCTTCGCTCAGTTTGAAACTTAACAACTCCAAGTATCAATCTTGGCGTACATTTCTTGATAACGCCTATTGGACTGTTGAATTAGAATAATTTAATCTAATCAACTAACATCCCATTTTTTGCAAGCGTCTGCAGCGCATTTTCCACCTGCTGCTGAACGATCTCTCCGACTCTAGTTGCATCAGCTTGGATTCCATTATCCTTCACTGTAATTTTATTTGTATTTACAAGGTCTTTAAAATTATTAATTATTTCTGTTATTGTTGTTTTGCCATCCAACATTGGTAAAAGAACCTTTTCGAAATCCCCGAGCCTGATCATTTGATGCCTTGGGTTTGTTACCATACCGATAGTTCCTGCTTGTATTTGTGCCAACTTGAAAGCTCTGGGTTTTGAAGAGATAAGCGAAGATCTATTTATCTGCCTTGTCGTAAGTTCCAGCGAACCTGCAGGCAGAGAAGTATAAGCAGTAATCAATGTCTGCCCTATTTGTGCTGTTACTTTCGCAATTTCCTCTGTAGCCACGGGTGGTTTAGATCCTAATTTTTTGCAAGCGCCTTCAATGATTTCTGCTGTGGTCATGGAGTTTGGGCTGAATTCATACAAGCATAACAATGCTGCTTTCATTAGGGGTTCAGTGGTGCCTATGGTGGTTCCGTCGTGAGTTATGAATTGCGCAGGATTAGCTGAATGCAAATCCATATTTTGTTCAGCAGGTGTCAGGGTTGAAGTTACATTAAAATTTACAATAGCTGCTGAGTTTAAGTTGTAAATTGGGTTTTTGTTATCATGCACGATCAGAGAAGTTCGAAACATGCGATTGCGTAAAAAATCCATGTATTGCTCTGTCTCGATCATGCTCGGCGTTTTGGTAAGTAATTGCTGGGCTTCAGGAGTCAGGTCGCGTGTAGACATCGTTCGAACATCAGAGTCGCCAAGGTATTTCAATCCATGGCGATTGGCTGCAGAATTAAACTCATGGAAATAAACGGGGAAGTTATTCTCCTCTAAAAATTCGTGGAAGAAGTAGCCATCGTTTTGTTTCTTCAGTATTTCTAGTTCGGATTGTAGGAACATGCCATAGGGGTTTTTATCGCCTTGGACAGATTTCGATAGGAATTCTAAAAGGGCCTTGGCTTGTTTGATTTTTGAATCATTGTCAGGGAATTTTCCAGAGTGATAAAGCATCATATCGCGGATCATTCCACGCATATGCCATCCAGGAAGCACATTGTAACTGATGTAAGCTACGCCATCGGGTGAAAGATTCTTCTTGGAAATCGCAAGGATTTTTTCTTGTACTGGTGCGGGCACCCACGAATATATTCCATGCACAATGATGAAATCAAATTTTGTCTCATCGTTAAAATCAAGAATATCTTGGCAACGAAGTTCAATATTGGGAAACGCAAGAGTTTTTAATAGCTTGTTGCCTTCATCAATTTGATTTGCAGATAAGTCGATTCCCAGAAAATTAGCCTTGGGTAGGTATTCCGCCATCGGTATTAGATTGTTGCCCGAAGCACATCCAATTTCTAAAACCTTGCAGGTTTCAACATTAGGAGATTGTAATCCAAAAAGCTTGGCGATCGTTGCCAACCTATCGGGGTGCGTTTGCTGAAACGGAAAACTTTCATAAGGAATTTCGTTGTAAGAATTGGATTTTAGTGTCTGGCTCAAGGCGATCTCCCGATAAAAACAACTGGGCATTGAAGGGCAATTTTCCCTTATCCCTACTATCGGTATATCTTTATAAAATCTTTGAAGGATTCTTAAGAATGGATTAAAGTTTGGAAGTTGGGTAAAGCGGCTATCTTGGGTAGGTGCCTTTCTTATATATACTTATTGCAAGCTGTTTCTTTCGGGCCTATAATTAAACTCCTGCTTGTTATTGCATGTAAACAGTACTTCAAACTTGATTAAGATAACTAGCCACTCCAATACCCCGAGAAGATCTTTGAAATACGCCATGGTTATTACTGTCCTTGCGAGTTTTCTAACCTCAGGGGTTAATGCGCAAGAGGATCATGCGCTTTTTTTTAAGTCTTATTGCTTGCGTTGCCATGATGCAAATAAACAGAAGGGCGAATTCCGGCTCGATTCCCTCTCCACAGACTTTTCTGATATTTCGGTAGCGCAGCGCTGGGGCGAAGTTTTGTTCCGCATGAATTCAGGAGAGATGCCTCCTAAAAAGGAACCACAGCCTAAGGCCGATGAGCTTGGCAAAGCAGTGGATTGGCTATCTGCCAAAATCAAGCAGGGCGAGGCGACACGAATGGCTAAGCGTGGCCCTGTATCTCATTACCGATTAAGCCGTGATGAATATGGCTATTCGATTTATGATTTGCTTGGCGTTTATTATGATGTGAATCTTCCCGGAGCCTTTAATGAAGATCCCCGCTGGCATGGTTTCAACCGCATCGGTTCCATGCTTTCGCTTTCTCCTTCCCATGTTGATCGATATTTTAAAGCTGCTGAAACTGTGCTTGAAAGGGGTTTCCCGCTTAAAGAACCAGTTTCTACCAAAGGTCGTAGTGAGCCCACTGCTGGTAATCGCTGGTTGCTTTTCCCCGGGATTCATCGTGGTAATATCCGTGCAAGTGCCCCCGGCCTTTATCGCATCCGTGTTCAAGTCAGCGCCCTGCCTTCTTTTAAAGGAAGACTTCCTCATCTTTCGCTTTGGCATCAGGGTTTAAAAAAATCCATAGTTGGTCAGGATGTAATCGCAGCAGAGAATAAACCAACCATTGTTGAGATAGAAGCATTTCTTCCTGAAGGTGGTTTTGATCTTACAAACGAAGTTCCGGGAATGTTATCTGATGGGCATACTCTCAGCCTTACGGATGTGCCTTTTGTAAGCACTAAGGAAATGCAATCCACTCGGCCCCAGAGTTACAAGCTGTTTGATGAACAGGGGCGTTCGATATTTCCATTATTGATTGTTGACTGGGTTGAATGGGAAGGCCCGATTTTATTGGATGCGGATCGTAAGAAACGCGAAGGAATGATCCCTGCAAAAGAAGGCGACATGGCGGAAGCGCAAAAGTGTTTGAATTATTTTGCGTCCAAAGCTTGGAGGCGACCTGCTAAAGAAGATGAAATCAAGCGCCTGATGAAAGTTATCGCAGATGAAATGGCTGCAGGTGAAAAGTTTCGCTCCGCATACATGGCTTCTATGGTGGGTGTACTTACTTCCAAAAACTTTTACTATCTCGAAGAAGGTTCCCCCTTAAAGAAACTTCCAAAGGTTAACGATTGGGAACTAGCTTCACGCCTTTCGTATTTCCTGTGGGGCTCAATCCCCGATGACCATTTGTTAGATGCTGCCCGGTCAGGAAAATTACATCTGCCCGAAGTTTTGAAAACTCAGGTTGCCCGCATGTTATTGGATCCAAAAATCAAGCGCTTTACTGATGCCTTCCCGCAACAATGGTTGCAATTGCATAAAGTAGGAATGTTTCCCCCCGATTCAGAGCTTTACCCCGATTACGACAAATGGCTTGAAAAAAGCTTGGTGATGGAATCGGTTGGGTATTTTAACGAGGTGTTTGATAAAAACCTTTCTCTGCGTGAATTCATTCACTCCGATTGGACCATGATGAATTCCAGGCTTGCACTTCATTACCAAATGCCCCCGTTAAAAAATCCAGAGATGCAGCGAATTGCTCTAAAGCCAGAAGATCATCGGGGTGGATTGCTTACCCAAGCTGGTATTCTCATGCTTACATCTGATGGCACCAGGCACCGACCAGTACATCGTGGCGTTTGGGTTTCAGAAGCTATTTTTGGTAAAACTCCACCGCCTCCTCCTCCTAATGTTGAACCGCTGGAACCAACCCCTCTTAATAAACCCAAAGCCACCGTGCGCATGCAATTGCAAGCTCATACCACTCATGCAATATGTGCTTCCTGCCATCAACGGATTGATCCACTTGGATTTGCCTTTGATAATTTCGATGCTATAGGCCGCTGGCGAACCGAAGAAGTTATGAAGTCTGGCCAGGGAACT
Organism: Gemmataceae bacterium; assembly: GCA_044337875.1. Classification (GTDB taxonomy): domain Bacteria; phylum Planctomycetota; class Planctomycetia; order Gemmatales; family Gemmataceae; genus UBA969. The sequence continues at coordinate 238,999 of JBIIMS010000005.1, read as the reverse complement.
AATCCCCCTGTGAATGCAAGTGGCACTATGATGGATGGACGCACTTACAATAACTCCCTCGAATTCAAGCAAATTCTCCTGCAGGATATGGATCGCTTTGCCTTGGCCTTTGTCGAACAACTCGCAACCTTTGCACTTCGCAGAGCCATGACCGTTGATGACATGGATCAGATCAAATCAATTGCGTTATCCTCAAAGAAGGATGATTACAAACTTAAATCAGTGATTGAGAATCTTGTGTATTCAGATCTTTTTCAGAAGAGATGATATACCAACAAACCTAGGAAATCTTTTATGAACATTCTTTCACAAAACTGGCTAATAAGTCGTCGCCATATGCTTCGTGGCTTAGGTGTCACCCTTGCTTTGCCACTCCTAGATTGCATGGTTCCGCTTCGTGCTGCTGATGCCCCCATGAAGGCAAGGCGCAGTGTTTTTATTTATCTTCCAAATGGCGTCAACACTGTTGATTACCAAATACGTGAATCTGGGCCAGATTATAAATTATCTATGCCTTTGCAATCGCTCGAGAAACATCGTTCCAATATCACTCCCTTCAGTGGTATTCATCATCCAAACGGGCTTGGCCATCATCATAATTGCAAATCCATTTGGTTGACAGGTGCCAAGATTGGCCCTTCAGAACGCAACACCATTTCAGTGGATCAACTGATGGCTTCGGTAACCGGACCGAAAACGCGCTTCTCCTCGCTCGAACTCAGCAATCAGGGCGGAAGTCTTTCGATGAATGCTGATGGTATTCAGTTGCCTTCGCAATCCAGTCCCGCAGTCGTGTTCCGAGAACTCTTTGAAGATCCAAAGGGTGGTATTGCTAGTCAACGCAGGGGTTATAAAAGGCGCGGCAGTATTCTTGATGCTATTCTTGATGATGCTAAAAGCCTAGATAATCAATTAGGAAATGAAGACCGCGGCCGTTTGCAGCAGTACTTAGCTTCTGTTCGCGAAGTGGAAATTCGGACCGAGCGCTCTGATAAATGGCTCGACACCGCACGACCTAAGATCGAGCCAGCAACTCAATCTCGTATCAATCGTGAAATCTCTATGCAGATGCTGGGTGATTATCTCCGCACTATTTATGATCTCATCGTTCTTGCTTTTCAAACCGATATGACCCGAGTTGTTACCTTCAACACGGGCGAAGAAGGTCAGGGATTTGCTGTTCCCGAAATAGGTATTAAACAAGACCGCCATTCTCTTTCCCACCATAACGGGAATCCTGATTTGATGAAACAACTTGCGGAAAACGATGCATTCAACATCAAACAGTTCAGCTATTTTCTTGATCGACTAAGCGAAGTCAAAGATGCCGATGGCCCCTTGCTGGATACCACCATGGCACTTTATGGCAGTGGTATGGCTTATGGTCATAGCCATGGTAATGCCAGTCTTCCTCTTGTTCTTGCAGGTGGTTCCAAGCTTGGCCTTAAGCATGGTAGGCATATTGATTTTAATGCATCTGCGCAATTCCAAGGCTATGATAAACATCCTGCCATCTACCATAAACCTATCAACGAAAAAGCGAGACTTTCAAATCTGCTTCTCACCATGGCACAAAAGATGGATGTTAAAACAGAAAAATTTGCAGACAGCCTTTCCCCCATCTCGGAGGTACAGGCATGATGCTGCGTCTTTTATCGGTTCTTGTTTTACTATCTTCCAGCTTAATCTTAGCCTTGCCTTCATTAGTTTCTGCTCAAGAAAAAAAAGACCCAGTGCTGAAAGCAGGTGAGTTCCCACCATCTGATTCAGGTACTTATATCGCAGGCGAACTTGTTTTTATCGATCCAATAAATCGAAGGGGTGGAATTAGGTTGGATGGAAATCCACCAGGCGATCGTTACCATTCTGGCCCTCTTCATTACTTTGCCATGCTACCCTTTGGCATGATCTGGTATAACGGCGCCCCCGCAGAGCTTCGTGATATCCCCATTGGCACCCATATTCATGGATATTTTTTATTGCCACCGGAGGGTGAGGAAAAAACTATTCCCGCTATTCCAAACATGGAAAAGTATCATGTGAAACATAATCATGCCCTTTCCATAGAGGATGATTTTAGTTTTTATCAAAAACGGGGCCAAAACTGGAAGGTTGTTTCTGTTGATGAGATCAAAGGCAAAATCAATCTGACCCCCGAAGGAAAATCTGCCAAGGATGGTATCAATAAACCCTACACCTTTGACATTGATCAGGTTTCGAAAATTTGGAAATCGCGCAAGCTGGTTGATCTGAAGGAAATCTCTCCGGGCACTATGGTCAATTTTAATCTAGGATGGGCCCAAGGTTGGCGCGATAACGAATACTCGGTTTCTGAACTTTGGCTTGATGAAGAGAGCAGGGCTTTTGCTACAGAACTTCAACGTAAAAAACATGTCCGCTATCAAAAGCAGCGCTGGCTACCCGGCTGGATTGATCATGTCGAAAATTTTGACTTTGGTGGTGGCGTAGTCACCCTTACCCTTTTCGGCGGTATGGACAAATCTCTTTATGATGAACTCAAGGCTACTCAGGAAAAAGGCTTTGGGGTTGGTGCATCGGATAAAACCCTTCGCACTTGGTTTCATAGGGCTGATAAAAAAATTGGGCAAGTTCTCGATTGGAAAGAAACAGCAAACCCACCCCTAGGCAGTAGTGGTATTCAGGTACGCTTAAAGTTTACCGAACTTCTGGATGGGTATCGCCCTGGTAGGGTTGTTCGAGTGAAATGCCATGACTGGATTTTTGTAACCATGCCACCCGAAGAACGATTTAAATCTTTGGAAGAACTCAAACGCTCCGCCATCATGGGCCTGCCTTGAGAAGTAGAAAATGGTCTGGGCCAAGTTTTGTAGACGCTAAGTTAAGTCCGTGGCAATTTCTTTCTTCCTTTTATCTTCTGTGTAAATCCGTGGCTAATTTTGTTTTTTTTTGCGTAATAGTTCCGTGGCTAGTCTTCTCTTACCTTCTGTGTAATGTCGTGGTTCTTGGCTCAAACCAAAATACCCGTGGTTTGAATTTTATAGCCTCATTCATTATCCTTGCAAATTTAACCAAAAGGCATGCTTTAGTCCCATTAATGGGTTTCTAGGTAAGTTGGTGAAACCACGCTAGATCCCTTAGTTTCGGGGCTATTGCTAAAAACAATAACCCAAGGCTAAGTGTGTTGTAAGACGCGAATTGAAGAATTTTTGCAGCCAAAAAGTAAGGTTTATCAACTTATACAGCTTAATAATGTATCTTATAAAATATGTTAAATATCTTTTGTATGATTGTTTTTGTGATTAAATGTTGCAGAAATAGTAATTCTTTTGTAGGAGGTACTAAAAGAGCATGAGTTTTTGGTCAAAACTTTACTTTACCCTTAGTTTTCCCATCTATTCGAATTAAATCTGATTATTCCGATGCAATTATTATAAATTGCCAAGTTTGATTGTTTAATAAAGTCTTTTTAGCTTATAACAGTGTACTATGTAATAGAAGCATCTATTTATCAAAGGAACTTTCTTATGTTCAAAAATAAAAACTTATTAGCTCTAAGTTTAAAATTCCTGATTCCGGTTGGATTGCTGATTTCTCCTGATGCTCTCTTTGCACAACGATACAGGGTGATTTTGCCTCCCGCTCCTCCAGCGCCACCCAAATTAAATAATACAGTTCAAGCACAGATTGCTAACCAAAATGTAAATTTTAATACAGGAAGCAGTTCTAGTGGCGGTGGCGGGTTTGGCGGCGGGGGTTTCCAACAAAGTACTGGTGGGATTCAAGGTACTGCCCAAGTTACACAAAATAATGCTCCGGGTATGCAAATCTCGCAACTTTATCAAATACCACTCTCTACAGGTGGTGGCAACATGGGCGGGGGCGGCGGATTTGGCCAGGGCGGTGGGGGCGGTGGCTTCGGCCAAGGTGGTGGTGGCGGCGGCTTCGGCCAAGGTGGCGGCGGCGGCGGATTCGGTCAAGGCGGCGGTGGATTCGGCCAAGGCGGCGGTGGATTCGGCCAAGGCGGCGGTGGATTCGGCCAAGGTGGTGGTGGATTCGGCCAAGGTGGTGGCGGATTTGGCCAGGGTGGTGGCGGCGGTGGATTTGGTCAGGGCGGCGGCGGTGGTGGATTTGGTGGCGGGGGCCAAGGTGGCGGCGGGGGCCAAGCGGTCGGTATGAACAATCCTTTTTATGCTATGGCAATGCAAGGTATTATGTCTGGAGTGGGTGGCTCAGCATTCCAAAGCGGTGGCGGCGGAAATATGGGCGGTCAAGGCATGGGTATGGGTGGTCAGGGTATGGGCGGCATGGGCATGGGTGGCATGGGCATGGGTGGCATGGGTATGGGCGGCATGGGCGGCGGCGGGTTTGGTCAGGGTGGTGGTGGATTTGGTCAGGGCGGTGGATTTGGCGGTAAAGGTGGATTCGGCAATAGCGACAATGGTTTGTAAATAATTTTATTTTCACATTTAACCCACTCGCAGTTTCATCCTGCTAGTGGGTTTATTTTTTAACTAACCTTTATTGATTTCTACTCGAGTAACAGTACTTAATCGCGATCCTAGCATCAGCCTTAATTGCGTTTCATAAGCCGGACGGTGAAATCATTGCACCCCAATAGCAACATGGTTCCCTTATCGTTCCCTGTAATGCAATTCACTTCAGATCCTAGCTGGCTAAAAATGTCTGTTTTGTTTTTCGTATTTAAATCGAATAGAAAGGGTGATCCTTTCTTGGGAAAAACAAAAAGTTCGTTTGCACCTTTGGGAGAAAATAAAGCCGCAACTGCGCTTTCAGTCTCCATCAAAAGTTCTCTTTTTGTTGTGAGTAAATCCCAACGCATGATTTTTAAATCAATTGGCTCCCGGAGTGAATAAGATGTTCCGCCAAAGGCTGTAATCGCAAACGTAGCATCTCTATTCATTGATAACGAGTTGTAAAATTGTTCTGGCCCGTTCAAGGTCTGAATTCTTTTTCCGGAATCTACATCGTGCACACAAATTCTGCCATCTCGCAAACAGCAAACCATCGTCTTACCATCTTCAGAAACATCCATGTGCCAAACTTGTCTGGGCGAGCCATATTGCATGTTTCTTGGGTCGTAGGTTCCCATCTCTTCAAAGAATTGAATTTGTGTTCCGGTTTCCAGATCCCATAATCTTGCAGTGCAATCTAAACTACACGAGATCGCTCTTTTGCCATCTGGTAAAAACCGCACATCCTTTACGCCATGCACATGCCCGATCATCTCACGCACTTTTTCACCCTTGGCTAAATCCCAAAGGATTACTCGGTTATCTAGAAGGGCCCCACCTGACAAAGCTTTTTGCCCATCTTGGGAGATAGCAACCGATAAAATACTTTTTGTGTGGTCATTGAATATAAATTTGGCTTTTTGATTCTCAAGATCCCATGCAATAACTTTTTTGTCTTTACCGCCACTGATGCAAGTTTTTCCATCTTCTGAAATGCTTGTACAACTTACCTCGCCCCGATGGCCCTCAAGGATAAATTCTTTAAATGTTGGGGATTGGTCTTTTCCTAAAAATGGTCGGGCAAAAAATGCCACTCCCAGTAAACCAAATACCAGAACGATCGCTGTGAAAAGAGTTCTTCGATTTAAAGTTGGTACGGGTGGTATTGGATTAGAATTCGCCTGCCTGATCTGCTTGATAAATTCAGAGCAACTTCCCCAGCGTTTCAAGGGATTTTTTTCAAGTGCCTTTGCCACCACCCATCTCTGTTGAAGTGGAATCATGGAAAGATCAGGTTGGCGATGGCAATGTCCCGCCATGATTTCAGCAGCATTGCCGATAAAGGGCATTGCTCCGCCCCGGATTTTGCAGTAGGTGATCGCAAGGGAATATTGATCCGAGCTTGCGCTCATTTTTTCCTGAAAGAACTCCGGTGGCGAATAACTAGGGGTCATGCAGCCGCTGTGCTGGTTTTTTTCTTCATCAAGAATGCGCGCGAGGCCGAAGTCCCCAATTTTTAAGGCACCACCCACGATCAACATGTTTTGTGGTTTGATATCGCGGTGAAGAATGGCAACGATTTCGCCACCATCAGAGAAGTGCTGTTTCTGGTTTAGAAAATCAAGGGCTTCGGCAGCTTCAGTAAACATGGAATGAATTGCATTTTCCGAAGGATTTACTTTGTTCATATACTCAAGGAAATTCATTTCCGCAAGTTCCATTGCAATCCAAAGATGTTCCTCAATTATCCAGAACCCAAAAATAGATAATAAATGCGGATGCCTGATCGATTTAAAAAGCTTCAAAGATCGAATTTCAATAAGGTCTAGCCCATTGCTCATAGGGATGATTTTCATTGCTAGGGAAAGATCACCAGGCCCCTGGGCTTCCCATACTTCACCAAAGCTACCCCTACCTATTTTTTTAATCAATTGATACCCAGGTATGGGTGAATCGCCTTTGGTAATCGTACTGGGAATGACGGTTTCTTTATCTGGGAAGGTGTCGCCTATGGGTTCAGAATCTGGGTAGAGCAACCAATCCATTTCCTGAAGTTCTTCAATCGCTCTTGGCAAATTTTTATTTAATGCGGGGTAAGATAGTAAAAGAGTTTCTAAAGGAATTTCTTTTTGAAATAGGCGTTGTTCTTCCCAACTGAATAAAGCCTCTTCAAGTTCTTGATTCATTTTGGATTGGGCGAAATCCATTTTTAATTGTCCCCATGTTCCGGCGTTTGATTGTTTATCAATGTTCGGATTAAGATTCTTGTGGTCATCCATCTCCTTGCGAGGGTTCGCAGAGGAATATCGAGAAATTTAGCAGCTTCATCCTGGCTTAAGCCTTGGAACCAGAGAAGATCAAAAAGCTGTTTGTTTTCTTCTGGGAGGAGGTCAATTTTTTCATAAAACTCAGTCCATTCTGCATAGCTTGAAGGCCCACCATCGCGGTCTTTGGTATTGAGCAATTCATTTCTTTTGACGGAGGTGCTCATATCGCCTGAGTTTTTATTTTGGTTCCTTGCAATGCTGGATCGGGCAAGGTCTTGTAGCACCCAGCGAAGGTTTTGCGATGCGAGTTTGAAATAGGAGGCAGTATCTTCGGGAACCAAGCCATCGAGCATTTTGTGAAGTCGGATGACTAGTTTTTGGGTAATGTCATCGGTTTCTTCGAGGGTGCAGAGGTTGGGGTGTTTTCGGAACATTTTTCGGGATAGGCGTTGAAGCCGCTCTAAAGAGTGTGCGATTAACTCTTCGCGGGCTTTAGGTTCCTTGGCTTTAAGCTTAGCCAATAGAGCGTTGATTCGGGTTGAGTGCTCAAATTCGTTCATTAAGGATATTATGCAAAATTATAACCAAATTTAAAATAAATATTGAGTAATAAATAATCTTTTTAAAATACTTAGAGAAATCTTGGCATAGTTTGTGACGGTGCTGCGATAGATATAAAGTAGGCTTGTTTAAAATTATTAAGAGTAATTTCCTGATGAAATTTAAAATATTGAATTTTTTTTTCGCATGTTTGATGTTAGCCCTGCTGGGATATGCCGGCGGCAATGGGTTTAATTATTTAATAAATTGGTTTAAAAATAAACCCTTAGATGGAATTCCTGCCCCCGAGTCAGCAAATCAGTCCCTGGCACCAATTGTCAATAACGCTACAATCGATTTAGTTAAACAAGAACTGCTAAATGCTAAATGGAAAAAAGAGGCTGCAGAAGCCGTAGTTCAGTTGAATAGCGAGTTCTTTAAAATTCAACAAGAAGAAAACCCCAATGGGTTAAAACTTAATTTAAAGCAATTATGTGGTTTAGGTATACACCCGGAATTTATGTCTCTTATTGTAAGCCATCCAGAATTAGCAAGTTTACTGGCCCGAGCAAATGATCCTTCAGCAATTGCTAAGTGTTTTGAAAAGGTCAAAGAAGAAGATTACCCAATTTTAGCATCAATTTTTGTGCAGTTTTGTTTTATGGATGATTCCACTTTGGCTGCTTCTGCTTTAAATAATAGCCGGGATCTTATCTGCAATTTGAGTAGGCGAGGTCAGATTAATAGCGAAATGCTGTTTATGTTTGATCATAAAAAACCCGGTGCTCAAGAATATAGTCAATGGTTATCAGAAGTTATTAATAATAAGCTTTCTGACTCATCAGATGAAGAGTTTGCATCTTTTTATCATTTAATGTTAATTCAAGGTCCTTTAATTAGAAAAAAAATGGAGAAGGATGAAATCTTTCGCCATAAATTTCCAAGTGAATTGTGGCCCCGAATGGTAAGAATTGCAAATGAACAAAAAAGTACGATGGAAATATATTTTCAACTTAATGATCAAAGAATATGGGACATCCTTGCTTTACCCAATGGCGAAGAATTAGTGAAAAGATTAGGGCCTATTCCAACCAATTTGTTGTATGGCGATGAATATTTGAAGCATAACCCTTATCCAAAAGAATTGCATGATACTATAATTCAGATTCTTTTAAATAAACATAGTAATGAGGCCGTTATAAGTGCCATACTTGAATATCGAGATGAACCCAATTTTATAAAATTACTGAATAGAAAACTTTCCCCAGAAAGTCTTTCTGCAACATGCAGCAAACTTTTAAAGTCTGGCCCTTCTTATTCTAATTTGTTAACCGCCTACGATAAATTAAGTGATAAAGCTTTAGCTGATGAAGTCGGCCCACCGCCTTCAGGTGTAATTACTTGGGTTCCATTTTATTATACCCTCTATGAAGTGCCTAAAAAGATGCTACAGGGGCGAGAACCCACAGGGATGGATCTTATCAGTGCAATTGCTGACCCTGCATTTTTAGTTATGGATGTTTTTTCTGCTGGCGGTGCAACAGTTGGCAGAAAAACCTTAATGGCAGGAAGTAAAGCTGCTATAGAAAAACTTGGTGAAAAAGGTACTGAAAAGGCAGTTGTGATAACCCTAAGAACAACTGGATTAGAAATTGCGGAAAAACAACTATCTAAAAAAGTCGCAGAGAAATTAACTGATAAAGAATTAGTTCAATTCACGATTAATGGACTTCTTGCTCAAATGAAAAGCTCAATATCTTCTTCGGTTGGGAAAGCCACTACTTTTGAAATAACTAAGCCCTTAAAACTTTTATTTGAACTTAGTGGTGTAAGCAGAGAAACATGGAAGCGGATGACCGGTTTAGAGGCAAGAATATTCATGCGGGGTGATGCAAGAGTTTTTGTTCGCTTGGGAAATGTTCCAAAAGTAATGTTAGGTACTAAGGTAGTTGCTTTTCTTAATAGATCAACAGGTGATGTGGCATTGGGTACAATTGTTGAAAGTGATCCTGCGCAAGATGCCATTGAAGGTACCGCTAAAATTGCTGGCTGTATACAGAAAATCACAAAAACAGAATGGCAACAGCATATTTCAGCTTGGTGGTTAGTCAATTGATCAATTTTTTAAAATTACAAAAACAGAATGCGAGTTATTTTGTGAATAAATTCAGTGCGAATAACTTTTTATTTTTAAAAAGAAAAGCAACTTTCCAAGTTGTTTTTATACTGTTAATTTTTGTATTTCTTACTTCAAATGTAGATGCTCAGGCAACAAAAAATTTATTATCTGATCTAGTGCGTGGGGCCGCCAAAGTTGGCCCCGAAGTGCCTATCAAAAAAGTTGATGATTTAATTGCAGACATATCAAAATTTCGTGGGCCTAAAGAAGCTGTGGATGCGGAATTGAAAAAAACAGGCAAGTTGTTCGATGGGACTAGTGAAGTTGGTAAAGCTGCCCGTGCTAATGAAGTTATGGGTTTGTTGCGAAATGCAACTACTAAACTTGACCCTTCACTTATTAAAAAAATTGAACAGTTGGAGCCCTCATCTCGGGAAATGGCTTTAGTTTTAGCTCGAGGCGGAGAAGAAATAAGTAAATCCGTTCCTGATCTTTTAGCGCGGGGACAATTATTACGAAATGGGGGCGCTGAAACAGTCGCTGCCGTTGGTATTTTTGGTTCCGAAGCTGCCAAAACAGCACTCCGGTTAGATGAAGCTATTAAAGGAGGAACTCTTGTACTTAGACCAGGATCTCGTGCAGTAACAGTTGCGGATTATGGTTTTATTCTTACCCGCGAGGGTAATACTTCATGGTCATTTTGGAACAAATACATCCAACCTAATTGGAAGTTATGGGCTGGAACAGGGGCGTTGGCTGCATACCTTGTAAATCCAGAATATTTTCAAGATAAAATTGGGGATATTACTGAGGGTGGAATAACAATTATTACGGACATAATGGGCGCAGCAGGCAAAAGGTTTATTGACGGCTTAGGTAAAGGCGCAGATAAAGCTGGGGGCGCCGTTGTCGATGCAATAAAAGATTCCATATTATCCAGTGTATATGCAGTAATGGCATTATTGTTAGTAATTATAGTAGGTTTGAGTTTTGCTTTTAAGAGAATAAGATGCTGGGTTCTATGGCCATTCAATTGGTTGAATACAACCCCTCCCGAAATAACTTTACCTAAACCAAGTCAAACTCCTGGCAAAACTTCGCAATCGAAAAAAGGATCAATTTAACCCCTGATTAATTAGCCCATAAGTTTTATATTGAAAGGCGTTTCTACATGGCAAATTTAATACCCCTGATTAATAAAAATACATATAAGTTTGCATTATTTGGAATTGCTAAATCTGGAAAGACATGTATTTTATCAGCTTTGGCTTTGCCAAGATTTTCAAACCCCAAAGGCTTTACTTGCACGTGGATTGAGCAAGTTCCGGGGCATGAGATTTCAACAAATTCAGCAGAAACTATAAGTGCTGAAGATCCTTTTGTTTTGGGTGCTTCTTGGTTAAAAGAATCAAAAGAAAAGCTTAAAAAAGGTGATATTCCTAAAGCCAACTCAAACACGGATATAATGCGATTTATGTTTGAATTTGGTTCAAAAGAAAATGGAAGCATTTCAGTCGAATTAATTGATTATTCAGGTGAACTTCTTGTTGCACAATCTGCTGATTTAGCAATAAAACTTAAACAAATTATGCGGGATTGTGATGGTTTATTAGTCTTAGCAGAAGTTCCAAAACCTGATTCAGAATCTGGGGATCTTGCGTATGGCTTGGATGATTTATCCAAAGCTTTTGCAACTTTGGCAAAAGAACGCGATTCCGGACCAAAACAGGAATGGCCTATAGCCCTTCTTTTTAATAAATGGGATCGCAGACTTGATGGAAAAGAGGCTGTAACAAATATAGGACAAGAAGAAATCGATAATTTTCTTTCAGAATCTCCAGAGCCACCTCATAAATCATTGGTTGATAAAATCACCAATTTTATAGGTAATGAAAATATCCACTGTTTTCCGGTAAGTGCATTTGGATCCCATAATATTAATCAAGATGGCAAAGAAGTGCCAAAAACTCATGGCCAAATGTTAAAAACAATTAATCTTGAAGATGGGTTTATTTGGTTAGCAGAACGAAGTGATACTCTAAAGGTTAAAATGCTTTTGGAAGCATCTGAAAAAACTTCGTGGTGGATGACACAACAATTAATAATTGGTGCGCGCCCTGATTTCAATCCCGCCGAAAGTTCTGCAATTAAAAATTGGTTCTGTGGTATATCCGCTTTAAAAGGTATTTCAGCTACTTGGAATATTTCTCATAAATTTCGGGCTGAAAGCGTGATCAGGAAGAAAGTAAATACGATTCTTGCAACATTTGCATTTAAAGCATTGGCCCAACTTGCCAGTTGTGTATTAATAATAATTTTATCTGCCGAATTTTTAGAGATTGGTTATGATGGGGTTATGTACCGAGAAATAATTGCTCGAAGGGAAAACCCAGCAGTAGATGAAAATATACTTGTAAAAGATGAAGAATGGTTAACTAGTTATTATGTATCACCAACTTATCGACATTTTTTATCAAGAATTTTTGTACTCACAAAAAACCAAGCTAAAACCAAATCTATCGAATGGGCAAATAAACGAGAAGAACAAGCTTATGTGAAAATTAATAAGGCAATTGAGGAAAAAGATACCCCTAATGTTATCTCCTATATTGAAGAATATATTAAAGTATTTCCGAATGGGAAATATAGTACTGAAGTTTCTGTAATTATTGGCCGATTAATAACCGTTGAAGGAAATAAAAAAAACGAAAATTATTTGAGAAGTTTAGAAACAGAAATAAATTCATTCAAGGTGAGTAAAGAAGCATCACAAGAAAAATTAAAATCTCTACACGATAATATATATAATTTACCTTTTTCCCCTGCCACGGAATCTGCTGAAATAAGGCAGAATGTCTTAAGGGAAATAATTGTAAAAAAACAAATTGAAATTACAGTATTAATAGCCAATGAGGAGCTAGCAGATTTTAAACAAAAATATAATGAACTTATTTCCAAAGATATGATTTTAGATTCCGCTAGACTTCTAGTTTCTCGTCAAAAACCAGATATTGAAATGCTTAAAGATGATTTTAGGTCCAAAGCACCTAATATTATTTTGAAAATTGCAAAGATTGACTTAAATAACAAAAATTATGATATGGCCAGAAAAAAAGTTAATGAAATTCAAGATGCGAATGTTTTAGAATTATTAACGCTTGAACAGATTAATTATGTAAGAATGATCGATCCCGAAATTAACAAGGCGGAAGACAAGTATTTGTACGATCAGTTTAAAAAATACATGAGTAAAGACACCCTTGAAAACTACATTATAAAAGCACCGTTAAAAATCATGGGCAAAGAAGTTAATGAATATAAATCTTATCTTGGTAAATTGATGGGTGAAGTTGAAGTAAGTATAGATTGCTCCCGAATTGATTGGGGATCAAATTTTTATAGTTATAGATATTATTATAAAAATGATATTGAAATATTTGCTAATGGGAAAAAAATAATTTCAACAAATCAAATTGATAGTAAACCTGACACATCAAGTGTTTCACTTGGAAATGCTAAGACAAAAATTTCTTTAGATAAAAATATTGAATTAAGAATTAACATAACAACGTCTTATGGTACTTTTTGGGCTTCAAAAATGGACGGTGGTAAAGGAACTTGGACAGGAACAGTATCTGAACTTCAGGCTTCAAAAACAATTGATTTAGTACCTGATGACAATGCTTTTAGAAATAAAGCGACGATTGTTCTCAATGGTATTCCGATGGCACCTTCCTTACCCGATTGGAAAGATAACTAAATTATGTCACCATTAGAATGTGATTTACAAGTCATTAATTCTGATGCCAAGATTTTAATAACGGCTAAAGAACGGTTTGAAAATATGAACTCAGGAATTTATTTAGTAGTTGAAACTCCTCGAGCGGGAAGATTAGGTCATCGTTATATTAGGTCTTCAAATGTTCTTCCTACCGAACAAAGTATTGTTGATATTTTTACTAAAGCTGGAATGAATGCTGTAGGTGCAAACTACATTTCTGTTTCAATGTCAATGACTCAAACTTTACCTGGAAGTTTTAGGCAAGGTAATGAGAAGATCGTTTTAATTGGTGTAAATACTCAAAAGGTAGATATTGTAAAAATTAAAGCAGCCTTACAAAAACTTTTTGTCCCATTAGATCAGTTAATAAAAGATACCGATTGGGAAAAAGAGAGCAATAAGATTATTTGTTTTAATCCAATTTTAGAAGGTTGGATTTCTGGAGAAGATTTTCAAGATTTACCTGAATACAAACAAGAGGATCCGAAACCATCACCATCAATTCTCTTATGGTTATGGAAAAAATCATTATCAAATATAGTTCCGATTTTATTTTTTGTTGTTTTTGTTGTTGCTGTATTCCTTTCACAGATTTTACCGTCTTTTGGTGTATTGTTTTCCCAAATGTTTCCGAAGGTAGGTAGACAAGATCCTTCGGTTTATAGTAAATCAACTGAACAATATATGAACCGTTTGATGGACGAATTTAAGTGCAAAGAAGAAGTTGATAAATTCAAAAAAGAAATGAAATCATATATAGAAGCAACTTCACCTAAATATGAAGAAAGTAAGTTAGAAGAGTATGCAAAAAGTTTCTTTGATGAAAAAAATAAGCTAATAACGGAAAAATATGCTTTTATTTTAAAGGGAGGAAATAATAATTTTAAATCTTATTATGAGTTAATTCAAGGTAAAGATCAAAAAGAAATAAGGAAAAATATACATGCTTGTTATGTTAAATTTATTAAATTGCAAAATAGTGTTTTGAACAATGGTAATCTAAAAAAAGATATAAAAGTATTTAAGGCTATTGATTTTGGTTTAGAGCCTTCTGGTATTTATGAAGAACCAAAAACTTCACCAATAACTCCTTTGTATAATAATAAAGACAAGCATATTCTTGAGATTTTTAACGACTGGTTTAGTCTTAATAAAACATTTTTAGAATTTACAAATATATCTTCAGATTTTTCCGAATATATTAATAACTTAAACAAAAATAACAAAGCTATATTAAAGAAGTTAGATGAACGCATCACTCATCTCAATAAAGACGCCAGTTTAAAAATGGAACCTCCAAACGTTGTTCTCCTAAACTATTTTAATGATGCAAAAGAGTTTATTACTGAACTTAGTAAACTTTGCCCTCCGTAGTAAATGATTTTATTTGCAAGTGATAAACAGATTCAGGTTATTTTTGCTCAGATTGATTCTGTTTGGTGTAGTACAGGTGCTTAAACTGAATTTAATCACAAGCATTAGGTAAAACCCTTCTTGCATGAGATTTAAGCCTTTCCTGTTTTCAATTAATCAGAGATGCAATCAGTAAAAAATGGACCCTCGTTTTTCAACGAGGGTGACGAAGGCACGGGGCAAATTGAAAGATTATTTGGCCGATGCCCTTTTGCTTTTCTTTTCCGTGTAATTCCGTGTAATTCCGTGTTAATCCGTGGCAAATCTTGTCTTCTTCTTCTATATTTTTCCGTGTCAATCTGTGGCAAATCTTGTTCTTCTCTTGCCTATCTTTTTCGTGGCTTAGTTTATTTTTCCCCAAAGGTGTTTCAAGAAGAATTCTTGTCTTCTGCGATGTGCGTAGGGGCTTTCGCCCGAACCATGGCCGCCGCCTGGAATCACAATAAGATCGAAATCTTTTTTGGCTTTGATCAGTGCATCTGCAACTTGCATGGTCGTTGCAGGATCCACATTGCGATCAAGTTCGCCCACGGTAAGAAGCAGCTTGCCTTGCAATTTTCCTGCATGAACAGTGTTTGAACTTTTTTCGTAAGATGCATCAATAGGCCAACCCATCCAGAGTTCATTCCACCAGACTTTATCCATGCGGTTATCATGACAGCCACAATCCGCTGCGGCTGCTTTGTAGAAGTCGCCATGATCGATGAGGGCCCGCATTGCATTCTGGCCCCCTGCACTGCCGCCATAGATTCCGACTTTTTCGAGATTCATTTGTGGAAAGGTTTTGGCAGCGGCTTTCATCCACAAGATGCGATCAGGGAAACCAGCATCAGCGAGGTTTTTCCAGCAGACATCATGAAAAGATTTGGAGCGCCAATTGGTGCCCATGCCATCGATTTGCACGACGATAAAGCCAAGTTCGGTCATGGCATGTGCTCTGGAAGAGATGCGAAAATCTTTGGGTACATGGAAATCATGAGGCCCTGCGTAGATCTGTTCGATGACCGGATATTTTTTATTGGGGTCGAAGTTCGAGGGTTTGAGCACGATGCCAAAGATATCAGTTTTGCCATCTCTTCCCTTGGCGGTAAACGGCGTTGGCGTTGGCCAGCTTGCGGCTTTAAGTTTCGAATCATCGGTGGTGTGAAGATTCATAATCAGGGCGCCAGTCTTAAGATTGCGTAGTTCGGTGATGGGCGCTTGATCAATTCGAGACCAGGTGGTGACAAAATAATCAGGGCCAATTGGTAGGATATTGCGATAGGTTCCATGTGAGTCGGTTAGTTTTGTCAGTTGGTTGGTTTCGAGGTTCAGGATTGCGAAGTGGGAAAAGTAAGGGTCCATGTTTGCATGGATGCCAAGCACTTTAAGGAGGATTTGTTTTTTATCTTCGTCAATGCGTTCGACATTACGAACGACCCACTCGCCCTTTGTGAGTTGTTTTTTGATACCACCTTTTACGCCATCGATTAGGTAAAGATGGTTCCAGCCATCGCGTTCAGACATCCAGATAAAGTCTGCATCATCTTTGAGCCAATGAAAGTAGATTTTGTGATTGTAATCGACAAAGGTTTTCGAGATTTCTTCGATAAGGGTGGATGCCCCTCCAGATTTAGCATCGATTGCGACGACTCTAAGAATTTGATGGCCTCGTTGATTGTAAAGGAAGGTGAAGCGGGATGAGTCTGCTTTCCAGCGGAGGTTGTTGATGCTCCAGGGGTTATTGAAAAGCGATTTATCGAGTGGGATTTCCTTCATGGTTTTGATGCTAAACAGGTGGGGGAAATGCTGATCGAGCTTGTCGCCTGGCTTATCGTAATTGAGGGAGATAAGTCTGGGTTGGAGTTGATCTTTTGGCGAAGATTCGATGAGGTTGATGATTCTGCCATCGCCTTGGGTGGATTTAAAAGCGACGAAGGCAGAGGAATCTGGGGCCCAATGAATGGCGCCTTTATAACCATTTTTAGCAGAGCCATCGGCAGTGATTTTGATTTCATCTTTGGTCGGGTTAAGGCCTTTGATAAAGATGTTGGAATCACGGAGGATGATTTGCCAATTGCCATCGGGGGAAGTGTTAGCGGGCTTGTTGGGTTTCCGTTCCGGGGATTTTGGTGATTGAGGTGCGGGACTACTTTTGGTGATGCGCACGATAGCTTTCTCGGCTTGGGCTTTATAAGCGGAATGTAGTTTGCCCATGGAGTCATGAATAACCCAGATGTGATGTTCGAAGGTATGTTGTGAGCGTTTTTCGCCTGGTTTGATTTTGCCATAGGATACTTTTACTCCTACGGAAGAGAGCCAGAATATTTCGATCGATTCAGGGAGGTTATTTTCGAAGGTGAGGTTGGTTTCAGCACCTTGCATGGTGCTGGTCTTGGGGATGGTTTGGATGGGTGCAAGCACTTCCATTTCCTTGTTAATCTTTTTTAGTTCCCAAGGTTTAATGGTGGCTTCATATGCCTGGCCTTGGAGGAAGAACGAAAGCTTGCCTGTGGTTTCATCTACTTTTAATTGTTCGAGATCAAGTTTGTTGGTTGGTTCAGCGGGTGCTTTGAGTTGCAGCAATGATTTTCGCAAAAGAGCATGATCGAAGAGGTGCGTTTTTTCTTTTTTGGATGGGTTGACCAAGAAGAAAGATTTGATGTTTTTGTCATCAGAGGATTTAAACCAAAAGTTCCCTTGGTTGCCAATGGGTTTAGGTTCGATTGTTTCTTGTTGGACAAGATTTCGGAAGCGGTTATCGAAGGAAGCAGCGCGTTCAAAATCTTCTGGGGTTCCTTGTGCCCATGCCAATGAAGGAACGACAATGAATAGAAACAAAAAAGCAAAGGAACGCATCATTGCAAAAACTCCAAATATAAAATCCTGCGGAGGGGCTTACTTTTCGATGCCAAACTTCCCATTCAAAAATGAAATAGCTTTGATGGAAGTTACGGGAATATAAAAAGTAAACGCAGAGCCAGCATCTTCGATAACAAGGTAATCGGAACCTATTTCAACGATTTTATGGCCGATGGGCAGATTTGGAAGAACTTGGATGGAATAGTTATGGCCGTTATCTTTTAGGGTTACGATCTGGCCTTTTTTAAGATGTTTGAAGACAGAAGTTTTGGGGTTATCTGCAGCGTCAAGTGTTGAGCCATTTAGGTAAGTGCCAAGGGTGATGGCAAGAATTAAGATTATGGGGGATGTTTTCTTCATGGGTGAAATCCTTGAACAAGAACTACTGGGGAAAGTAACTTGTATGATCATCGCAGCTTGAAGATTAATTTAAAAGAGATTTGTGGAAGGTTCTTGAGGCGGAACATCTTCAAGAGGTTGGAAGCGGTATGCCCACCATGCGACTGCGCCAAGGACTAGGCAGACCGAATAAACATCGAAGAGTGGATCCCATTGTTCCCGGCCTGAGAATCCCTGCTGAGAGCGGTAATCAGAATAGAATCCAACAAACCATTGCGAAGCGATTGCACCAACGGTGCCCATGCCATTCATCAAGCCAAAGAGTGCGCCCACATGAGCGCCGGATTGTGGAATTGCAACTGACCACCAGTTGGGTAGGGTTACATGCATGGCACAAAAAGAGGCCCCCCAAAGCGATGCAAGTGCCCACGGATTATCGCAGCGGATACCAGTGTAAAGGCATATCGCAGCAACTAGGTAGCAGGATATGCCAAGGAAGCGTCTGGCATCCACGGAGTTCGAAAACCAAGAGGGGATTTTGTCTGCGAGCCAGCCACCAAACAACATGCCTATTGCAGAACCAGCGAGCACCATGGAAGAAAGTTTTCCTGTGGTGATGTTGTCGAGTCCGCGGGCAGAGGAAAGGTATTTGGGAAACCAAGAATAAAAGAAGTAGGTATAGAAAGCACCTAGGATCATGATGAGGGATAGGACAATGATGCCCCGGTTGGTAAGTACGCTGCGCCAGGGAATGGGTGAATGGGTGAAGGGTTGCAAGACGGAATCGGATTGAATCTGTTTTAGTTCGAGTGAGTTGACTGCGGGGTGTTGTGCTGGGTTATCGCGGAACCAATACCAGAATCCTAAAGCCCATAGGATTCCCAATGCGCCAAAGACTGCGAAAGTGTATTGCCATCGTATGGATTCGATGAGGGAAGCTGCAGCAATGGGTGCAGCGACTGCGCCGAACTGTGCGGAAGCGAGCATGATACCCTGAACCCGGCCGCGTTCGGTGATGGGGAACCAGCGAGAGATAACCCTGGCGGCATTTGGGAAGGCGCCTGCTTCGCCAATGCCAAAAAGAAAGCGGACGGAAAGTAGCGACCAAAAGCCTGTGCAAGCGCCTGTGAATGCGGTGAATGCAGACCACCAGATGACGATGCGGGTAAGAACGAGTCGCGAGCCAAGCCTATCGCCAAGCCTGCCTGTGGGAACTTCGAACAATCCATAGGCTAGCGAAAAAGCCATCATTACATAGCTGATCTCGGTATTGGTGAGGTTCAATTCTTTTTGGATGGGCACAACTGCTTGCGACATGCAGATTCGATCAAGGTATAAAATAGAAGATAATACACATAGCCAAAGTACTAGAATGAACCTAGCCTTGGTGGGCGCGGTGATATTGATGTTGGGCATGGGGTCATTAGCCTGGGCCATGGTGGGCCTTTCCTTTGGTGTTGGATCAAATTTAGCAGCAATTGAATTGAATGTCATTAGCTTAAAGTTGAATCTTGTCGCATGGAGATTAAATGTCTGGTAGAAAATAGACATCTACCGCTAGGAGAAATACAGATGCTAATTGGTTATGTAAGCGATGAGAAGTATTCTGCGTTGCCTGATGTGTTGCTTGAATTTAGCAATGATGTGGGTCAATCATGGGAATGCAGGTCGCGTGCATCAGGTGCGGTGCATCTGGAATTGCCCAAGGGTACGTATCGAGTGGTGCTTCAAAAGCAGGGTTATGGGGCAAAAATCTCGCATCTTTCTCTGCCTATAAATACTTCGCATCACTTCCGTATGCTTTCCGATTCTTTGGTGGGTTATGCTTGGCCTAAGCAGGTTTGCTCGGGGGAATCTTCGGAGTTTCGGGTGCATTCGGTTGAACCTTATAAGCTTGAGTTATGGCGATATGGTTGGGATCCCGAATTTATTGCTTCGCTAGGTTGGCATGATGAACATGCTCCGAGGGCGGTCATGCAAACCACGCCTGATGGGGATTACACTCAGTTTGGGGCAATGTTCAACCTAATTGGTTATGCTAAATCGGTTCATTCCCAGCATGTCAAAGCCCCAGAGAGATCAGGTTTATATTACTTCCGGGCATCCACTGCATCGGGCCAGCAGTTTTCTTTTCCGTGGATTGTGGCGCCTAAGAAACCCAGCGCAGGCCTTGCGGTACTGGCCTCTAATCTAACTTGGAATGCTTACAATAGTTTTGGGGGAAGAAGCAATTACATTCATGCAGATGGGTTGCCAAGAACCCCGACGATTAATTCGAGGGCAGAGTTAAAGCGATATTCGGATAATGGGTTTTTGACTTGGAACAGTGATAATTATCCGCCTTTGTCTTTTGATCGGCCCGAGCCTTACAATCACATTAGCTTCGATGAAAAAATCACTGATCCGATTGAAAGTAGGCAGGCTTGTCATCTTGCGCCTGCGGAATGGAGACTTCTAGGCTGGCTTGAGCGGGAAAATTTCGCTTACGATTACTATGCAGAAACCCAATTGCATGATGGCACGCTTGATCTTTCACAATACAAGGCTCTGATCACTTCAGTGCATCCTGAATACTGGACTGAGCCGATGTTCAGCCGGGTAAAAAGATGGGTGTTTGAGGAAAAAGGCAGGCTTATTTATCTTGGGGGCAACGGCCTGAATTGCGAGGTAGAGATTAATCCGGATGGCGCTATGGTTTGCCATAACGGAAAACTCACGGGGTTAGATACCAAAGGACTGGGCGGGTTTGAAAGTCGTTATGCGATTCGGCATGAATCGGAGGCGGGGCTTTTAGGCGTGGTGTTCACACCTGCGGGGGCAATGACAGGTGCACCTTATCAGGTGCAGGATGGTTCGCATTGGGTATTTGAAAACACAGAACTTAAGTCGGGCGATCTATTTGGTGAAAAGAGTTTGCATAGGCGTTGCCCCGGCGGTGCCTCGGGCCATGAGACGGATAAAGTTTCGCCTAGTTCTCCTTTAGGCATCACGCATCTTGCAAAAGGTACCAATGCAAACGAGGGGGGTGCGCAGATGATCACCTTTGATACTCCATCGGGAGGCAAAGTGTTTTCCGTTGGTTCGATCAACTATGTTTCATCTTTACCCATTGATGAAAAAGTCTCGCAGATAACTTCGAATGTGTTGCGAAGGTTTCTTGTCTAAACTTAAATTAGGATTATTAAGATGAAGATAAATAGTATTGAAACCATTGCAATCAATGTACCCCTTAAGAAAGGGTTGACAGCAAAGACTGCGCATGGGGAACATGCGGTTTCTCCTTATGTGCTTGTGAAAGTTCATACGGATCAAGGTATTGTGGGATTGGGAGAGGCAACCATTTCGGGGTTGTGGTCGGGTGAAACCCAAGGAAGTACCATCGCTGCAATTCGCGATTATATCGCCCCTGTTCTTATAGGAAAAGATCCGCGCGATATTACCCTCGCAAGGCGGGCGATGGATTTTATCATCAAGCTTAATCCATTTACCAAAGCAGCAGTAGAGATGGCGCTTTGGGATATATCAGGCAAGGCTGTGGGTCTGCCTGTGTATCAGTTGCTTGGTGGAAAAGTCCGTGACAAGGTTCGTATTAAATTGGTGGTTTGGGCCCGCGATGTGGCTGGTTCTAGAATCATGGCACAGCAGCATCTGAAGCTTGGTGTTGATTGCGTTAAAGTGAAAGTGGGGCTTGATCCTGAAACCGATATCGCAAGAGTTAGGGCAGTTCGTGAGGTGTGTGGGCCAAATATTCCAGTTACCATCGATGCTAATTGTGGTTGGACTATTCAGCAGGCACGCTATTGCCTGCGCGAACTTGCAGATGTAAAACTTCTTCTTGCAGAGCAGCCTATTCCAGCAGGCGACCCTGTTGCACTTGCGGAGCTTCGTAGGGATACCATTGCGCCAATCATGGCGGATGAAAGCGTATTCACCCTGCAGGATGCATGGCATCTTTCCTATCATCGTGCTGCGGATATTTTCAGTGTCTATCCTGGGAAGCATGGCGGAATAGCTGCCACCGCTGAAATCGTCGCCATCGCCAAGGCTGCAGGTATTCGCTGCACCATAGGCAGTAATCTTGAACTGGGGGTTGGCACTGCAGCGATGCTTCAAGTTGCAGCGGCGTTTCCTGAAATTGATTGCGATACCTTTCCTGCAGATACCATCGGGCCGTTTTATCACGAGGGCGAAATCATCACCCAGCCACTTGATCTCGGGCCGCCACATGCGATTGTTCCTAACGGTCCCGGCCTAGGTGTAGAACTCGATGAAAAAGCAGTTGCTCGATTTCGCATTAGTTAAATAGTAGTTTGAAAAAATGTTGTCATCAGCCCCGCCACTGTTAGACTGATTCTTGTTCAAAGATTCACACCATACGAGTACAATCATGATCCGAGCCACGGTTGATTATTCACTTCAAGGTAGGCAGTTTGGCCACCTTTACATTCCCTATTCCTACAACCTTGCTGGCTGGGCGAACCTGATGGTTCCCATTGCTGTGATCAACAATGGCCCCGGCCCCACTGCACTTGTCCTTGCAGGAAATCATGGCGATGAATATCCCGGTCAAGTTGCAGTGATGCGCCTGCTTCGAAAGCTTCAGCCCGAACATGTGCAGGGAAGGATTATCCTTATCCCTACGCTTACTATGCCTGGCGCTAAGGCCAGCACTAGGCTTTCTCCACTCGATGGCAAAAACTTCAACCGCTGCTTTCCGGGCAATGCTGAGGGCACGCCTTGCGAAGCTTTGGCGCACTATCTTACTACTGTGCTTTTCCCGATGTCTGATATTGTGATTGATATTCATACAGGCGGTAGGGGAGTTGATTTTTATCCCTGCGCACACATGCATCTTGTGCCTGATGGCCCTCAAAGAAAGAAAATGCTCGAAGGTACCGAGGCTTTCAATACTGATTTTTGCTTCCTTTATTCTGATATCGCAGGAACTGGCCTTCTGCCTGTTGAAGCAGAGAACCAAGGAAAAATTGTAATCACCACCGAGATGGGTGGAAGTGAAAATGTAACTGCAGCGGTGCATTCGCTAACGCAGTCGGGCCTTACCAATGTGTTAAACACCCTAGGTGTTCTTAAAGGCAAACCCTCATCGCGGAAAGAGTTGGGGCAGAAGCCCACGCGCTGGGTGCAGGCCCTTGATTGGCAGGATTATCGATTTGCTCCGGAATCGGGAGTGTATGAAAACATTGTTCCTTTGGGCCATGATGTTGCTGCGGGAACTGTGGTAGGAGCTATTCACTTTTTGGAACGCCCAGAACGCGACCCCATCGAGGTAATTGCACCTTCAAATGGCGTACTGATAGCAACCCGTGCCCCTTCCATAGTAACTCAGGGTGATTGCGTTGCAGTGATTGCCCATGATGTAGACCCGAGGAAACTCCCATGAAAATAACTGAAGTCGTTTGCCAGATTCTTCGCATTCCAAATGTGCAGGCGAAAACTGCAAGCAGTCAGGATTCTGTACTGGTTCGAATCCGCACTGATAACGGGCTTGAAGGCATAGGAGAAGCTGATTCATCTCCGGAAGTTGTCAAGGCGATCATTGATGCGCCATTCAGTCATAATATTGCCTGTGGTTTACGCAAGATCTTAATAGGTGAAAATGCTCTCGAGAACGAAAGCCTTTGGAACAAAATGTACAGGCGCACCATGTACTTCGGCCGAAAGGCTGCGGGTATTACAGCTATGGCTGCAGTGGATATGGCACTTTGGGATTTGAAGGGCAAGGCGTTCAATCAGCCGATTCATCGATTGCTGGGCGGGCAGCATCACAAAAAACTGAAGGGCTATGCTTCGATTCTTTTTGGCCGTGATGGGAACGAGACAGCAGATATCGGGAAGAAATGGGTAGATGCCGGTTACAGTGCGGTTAAGTTTGGGTGGGAACCGATGGGCACTTCGGAAGCGGTGGATATTGATTTGGTGCGAGGTGCAAGAAGAGGTTTGGGCGATGCCACGCTGCTGGTCGATGCAGGATGTGTTTACGATGCACGCACTGCATTAAGAAGGGCCAATGCCTTTGCAGAATTTAAGCCCGAATGGTTTGAAGAACCATTACGCGAGGATGATATCGAGGGATATGTATGGTTAAAGGATCGTTCACCTATTCCGATAGCGGCGGGTGAAGGGGAGTGTGGGCGGGAATCGTTTAGGCCATTTATTGATCAGAAAGCGCTCGATGTTTATCAGGTTGATATATCACGCTGTGGTTTTACAGAAGCTGCATATATTCGCGCAAGGGTTGAAGAAATAGGCGCCCGCCTTTGTAATCATTGCTACACCAGTCCGCTTACGGTTGCTGCCAGCCTTCATTGGCTTTCCACTTGCAAAGATGCATTCTTATTCGAGGATTGCGTTGAAGATTCGCCATTAAGGCATGAGTTGACTTTGGAGAAGGTACAATCGGTGAATGGTTGGATCGAGGTTCCAGATAGGCCTGGCTTGGGTGTAACCCTCGATGAAAAGTTTGTAAAGAAGTACTTGGTAGCGGAATCAAGATAACTAACATAAGGATAGTGGTATGAGCCGTGCAAAGAGCGAATATCGATACGAGAAACTTACTTGGCCTGAGATCAATGATGCTGTCGATCTAGGTAAGGTCTGTATCATTCCATGTGGTGCGGTGGAGCAGCATGGGCATCATCTTCCACTTGATGTTGACTTGGTTTGCCCGGTGGGAATTGCGAATGGAACAGGGCGGGAAATCCCAGACAAGATGCTGGTTTTGCCTGTGGTTGCTTATGGTTACACGGGCCATGTGATGGATTTTCCGGGTACCATCAACCAAGATTTTGAACACTTCATGCACCATGTGCTTGATATTACGAAGTCGCTTTCTTATCACGGTTTTAAAAAGATTATCCTGTTGAATGGGCATGGATCGAACATGCCTAATCTTGATCTGGTGGCACGCAGGACGAACCTTGAGACAGATGCGGAATGCAGTGTCATCGCTTGGTGGAACCTGCTTACTGTGGACAAGCAATTCATGCCCCGGTGGAGGCAGAGTAAATTCCCTGGTGGTTGTTCCCATGCCTGCGAACTTGAAACCAGCCTTTATATGTATCTTGATGGCGACAATGTTCGTAAAGATAAAATCAAGAGTGGTACCATAAGTTTCAACAATGAAGAGAGCCCGTTCAACTGGGTTGATCTTTTTGGAGCAGGGCCTGCGACTGTGGTTTCGTGGACCAGCAGTTATTCAGATACGGGTGTGCTGGGCGATGCGGAACTTGCGACCCCCGAGAAAGGCCGTGAAGTTTACGAGGAATCTGTGAAGCAACTTGCTCGGTTTGTGCCCTGGTTTAAAGACCGCCCCAAGGATGTCAGGCAGGATTTTCATCGTAAAAAACCGACTATGCCCATGCCTTGGAATCAGCAATCGATCTAATCCTATAACCCTATTTTAAGAATTCATCCCTGGAGATTTTTGAATGAAGATTGTTGACTTGCGGATTACGGGACTAGCGGGTGGCACCGTCGAGGGTGGTTGGGCCAAGGAGCTAACCCCTGAGGATAATGTTCACACCATTGTTGAAGTGCTTACAGATGGTGGTTTGGTTGGCATTGGGAGCACTTTTACCAATAGTGAATTAGTGCGGGCTGCTGCCAAGTTGCTCAAGCCTTTTTTAATAGGTGAGCGGACCGATGAGCCTGCACGCATCAGCGAAAAACTTCGCCAGAATATGTTTTGGCAAGGCAGAGGAGGCAGCATAGAGCATGCCATCAGCGGTATCGACATCGCTCTCTGGGATTTGTTTGGGAAAATCACCAATCAGCCTGTTTCAAGGCTTTTGGGTGGCAACTATCGCACGCAGATTAAACCCTATGGATCGCTTCTCTTCGATGAGGTAGAGCCGCTGAAGGAAAAGCTTAAAGCTGCAATGAAGAATGGGTTCAAAGCGATCAAGCTTGGGTGGAAGCCATTTGGTCGCAGAGATTTTCAGACTGATGAGCAATTGGTTCGCACTGCAAGGGAAACCATTGGGCCCGATGTTGAACTCATGGTCGATGCGGGTGGTAGTGAGGCTTTCTGGCCACATGGTTATAAGTGGGCCCTGCGCACTGCTCAGATGCTTGCAAATTATAATGTGGTTTGGTTTGAAGAAGCACTGCCCCCGGATGACTTTGCAGGGTTTAGCGAATTACGAAAACATTCTCCCGTGCCCATTGCAACTGGTGAGGTGCTTACCCGCAGGCAAAGTTTCAAGCCCCTTTTTGAAATGCAAGCTGTGGATGTTGTTCAACCTGATTGCACCAAGTGTGGTGGGTTGACGGAAGCTTGGCGCATTGCATGGATGGCGTATGATCATAATGTGCTTTGGGTACCTCATGGTTGGAACACTGCAATCGGGTTGGCAGCAGATATACATCTTGCCTGCGCCATGCCTGTTGCCAAGTATGTGGAATTTCTAACTCCTTCGCCTTATGTAGACAACTTGATCAAAACGCCTTTCCGCCCAGATGCGAATGGTTTGTTGACCCTGCCCGATAAACCAGGCCTGGGGATAGAATTAAATCCTGATGCGTTGAAGCAGTATGGAGTGCATGGCTGATTTGGTTGATGAAAATATTAAGTTATTTAGGTAATGAGGAACATGAAGAAAATAAATCGCAGGGCTGTAATTAAAGTAACTGCAGCAGGGCTTGGTGCTTTTTCTTTGGTACCAAATACTACAGTAGGGCAAGCGCCTGCCAAGCCATTTGGAACAGAGTTCCCAAATTTGGAATCGCTGACAACGGGAAAATGGTGGGCGCAGGAAGCTGCTCCTAAAAATCAGACGAAGGGTAAAGGCAAAGGCGGTGGCCCAACCCCTGCCCCATCGATGAATGTTGCCCGCGAAAAGGTCGTAGTGTTTGCTTTGTATACGCATCAAAACAATGTGCTAAAAGTCTCGGCCCAATTATTTCCATTGATGCCCGAAGAAGAACGCATTGCACGTTTGGAATTATTGCAACAGGGCAAATGGGTGGAGGTTTCTCGTGCAGAGGTTTTCTATCCCGGTTGGGATGTGCATTTTCGCATCGAAAAATGGGACAACACGAAAGATGTTCCTTACCGTGTGTGCCATGGTGAAAAAGCAACATTCGATGGTTTGATCCGTAAAGACCCTGTGGAGAAAGAAGAGATCATCGTTGCTAATATGTCTTGTAACTCAAGTCGCACTGTTGGCATGAGACCAGAGATCATTGAAAATTTGAAGCTGCAGAACCCTGACCTTCTTTTTTTTGGTGGAGACCAAACTTATCGCCATACGGAGCATACTGCAGGTTGGATTGAATTTGGTTTGCAGTTTCGGGATATCATCCGAGATAGGCCAACCATTTGTATTCCGGATGATCATGATGTGGGGCATGGAAATGTGTGGGGAGAGAACGGAAAAAAATCAGTTACGCCAGGCGATGCTGATGGTGGATATCGATACCCTGTTGAATATGTAAATCAGGTACAAAGGCAGCAATCGTGGAACCTGCCTGATCCGGTTGATCCCGCACCCGTTGACAGAGGCATTGGGGTTTATTTCACACGCATGACTGTTGGTGGAGTGGATTTTGCAATTCTTGAGGATCGAAAATTCAAGAGCGGGCCTGATGGGAAGATTCCCAAGATGGGCCCCCGCCCTGATCATATCAATGATCCTAAGTATGATCCTAAAACGATCGATCTTCCCAATCTTCAATTGCTGGGTGTTAGGCAGGAAAAGTTTTTGCAAAACTGGGGTCAGGACTGGACGGGTGCCCAAATGAAGTGCGTTCTTTCTCAGACTGCTTTTTGCGGAGCAGTGCATATGCATGGGGGTCGCAACAGTAGATTGCTTGCGGATTTGGATTGCAATGGCTGGCCCCAAACACCACGCAATCGGGCTTTGGAGCTTATTCGCAAGGCGTGGGCCGTTCATCTGTGTGGTGATCAGCATCTTGCTGTAACGGTCAAGCATGGTATTAAAGAATTTGGAGATGGCCCATATAGTTTTACAGGCCCTGCCTTGGTTAATACTATTTATGGGCGTTGGTGGCATCCCCTTGATGAGAAAGCAGGCCCCAACCCTGTTAAAGGGAGTCCGTTGCCATGGACGGGAGATTTTCTTGATGGACTAGGAAATAAGATTTCGATGATGGCGTACGCCAACCCGGAAGATATCACGGATGAAAAAAAGCGTTCGGATGGATATGGTATTGCGAGGTTTAATAAGAAGAGTCGCACCATCACTTTTGAATGCTGGCCTCGTTTTAGTGATGTAAGAATGGGGGACAAGGCACAGTTCCCAGGTTGGCCCATCAAGGTTGCAATGGATGCCAACGATGGCAGAAAAGTTGTGGGCTACCTTCCGGAGATAGTTTTCGAAGAGGGTTTGAATGGAGTAGTTCAGGTGGTCGAGGAAAAAACCGGAGAGGTTCTTTACACGGTACGTACTCAGGGGGGAACGTTTTCTCCTAAGGTATATGCGGAAGGAAAGTACACTGTGAAAGTTGGCAAGGATAAACCGGATGCTCAAACCCTAAAGGGATTGGAACCAATGCCTGCTAGTGATACTGCCCAGAAAAAGATTAAAATAACACTTTAAGGGTCCATTGTATGATTGACATACTAAAGCAGCGATTGGCGTACATTATCTAAAGGAAGGTTATGAGTTTTTGAGCCGTCAATATGTTCGTCAGGCTAAGTTGGTTGTTGAATACGAAAACCTGCGGAGAATGGTTGGCCATGATCGGTCTTTGAAAAACATTCTTGCTAGTATGCATTGTATCTTTGATAATGTGACCATGTTGTTTATGTGGGATTTTATTTAGGAACCTAATCATGCCAGTTATTAAAAAGTTGTTGGTGATTGTTGCGCTAATTGGGATTGTTCCCTTGTTTGCTCATTCCGAGGAAAACACTCTTTCTGATTCTGAAAAAAAATCTGGGTGGAAATCCCTTTTCGATGGGAAGACAACCAAAGGTTGGCGCAATTACAATAAAAAAGATATAAGCAATGGCTGGCAGGTTAAAGATGGCGCATTGACCCGTGTGGATAAAGGTGCGGGCGATATTATCACTACCGAAAAATATGAAGAGTTCGAGCTTTCGCTAGAATATAAGATTTCCAAGGGTGGAAATAGTGGCATCATGTTTCATGTGATTGAACAAGCTGGCCCACCTTGGCATTCAGGACCTGAAATACAGATTCAAGATAATGTGGATGGGCACGACCCACAGAAAGCAGGCTGGCTTTATCAGCTTTATCAACCATCAATTGATTCTAAGACTGCTAAGCCAATCGATGCCACCAAATCTGTTGGGCAGTGGAATCATGTCAACTTGATCATTGCCAAAGATAAATGCGAACTGAACATGAATGGTATTCGGTATTGGACTTGCAAGCTTGGTGGCCCTGATTGGAATGAAAGACTTGCCAAGAGTAAGTTTGCAAAGTTAGAGATGTTTGCCAAGGCTGGTCAGGGCTTTATCTGTCTCCAGGATCATGGTGATATGGTTTCATATCGCAATATTAAGGTTCGAACTTTGAATAGTGCTGCCCCGATTGTGGATCCTGTGGATGGGAAGAAAAATGTTTCCTTGGCGCCTGGTTTTCCCAATGTTAAGTGGTCGGGTTGGGATGAAGTTGACGAAAAGGGTAAAGTTCAGCCCTTAAGGCCGATCATTATCACTCATCCGGGCGATGGTACGAATCGGGTTGTTGTTGCTATGCAGCAGGGGCAAGTTCATCTGATTCCGAATAATTCAAAGGCTGAGAAATCCAAGATCTTTCTGGATATAAGTTCCAAGGTGCGTTACATCGACAAGGAAAATGAAGAGGGGTTTTTGGGGCTTGCCTTTCATCCTGATTACAAAAAGAATGGCGAGTTTTTTGCTTACTATACTGTGAAGCATACGCCACATGTGTGTGTGATTTCCCGATTCAAGGTTTCCAAGGATAATCCTGATCAAGCAGATCCTGCTTATGAAGAAGTGCTGCTTGAAATCCAACATCCTTTTTGGAACCACAAGGGGGGCACGCTTGCGTTTGGACCGGATGGTTTTCTTTACTGTGCGATTGGTGATGGTGGCGGTAATGAGTCCTACAACAACGGACAAAATCTAGGTTCTCTTTGTGGCAAAATCATTCGTATTGATGTTAATAAAAAAGATACAGGTATGAAGTATTCTATTCCAAAGGATAATCCTTTTGTGGGCCAGAAAGCTGCACCCGAGATTTTTGCATACGGGTTTCGCAATGTATGGCGCATGGCTTTTGATAAAACCACAGGCAACCTCTGGGCTGCAGATGTGGGCCAGAATCTGTGGGAAGAAATCAATATTGTCAAGAAGGGCGGCAACTATGGTTGGGCTATTCGTGAAGGTGCCCACCCCTTTGGGAATTATGAATCTAAATCGGCCCAAAATCTGATCGACCCTGTTTTTGAATATGATCATCGGATGGGCAAGTCCATCACAGGCGGTTTTGTTTATCGAGGTAAAAAGATTCCCGAGCTTCAAGGGCATTACCTTTATGCAGATTATATTTCGGGCAGGGTTTATGCTTTGAATTATGATCACAAAACCAACAAGGTCTTGGGTAATTACTCTATTCCAAGCCCCATGTTTCCAATTATCACCTTTGGTGAAGATGAGGAAGGCGAAGCTTATTTTGCAGTCGTTACCGCCAATGGTAAGGGTATTTACAAGCTTTTGCCTGGCGAGGATGCCACTCCAAAAGTTTCTGCCACCAATGCGGTTATAGAACCTTCCGCTGATTTTAGTGTGAAGCAAGAACGCTTTGGCAAACTTAAATATATGTTGGGCAGGCTGAAGAAGTAAGCAGGCTGAACCTTTTGGATTTTTAAATATGAACTCGATTAAAGTGGCGGTGGTGGGTACCGGTTTCATGGGGTGGGTTCATATCGAGGCTCTTCGAAGGCTGGGCATCGGCATCTCGGGTGTGCTTGGTTCGAGCCCCGAAAAAACCAAAGCTTTTGCCCTAAAAACCGGTATCGCAAAAGCCTATGCTTCTTATGATGAAGTTCTTGCAGATCCCGATGCTGGTTCTATTCATCTGGGTGTTCCCAATAAGTTTCATTTTCTGATGGCGAAGCAGGCATTGGAAGCCGGAAAGCATGTGCTTTGCGAAAAACCTCTCGCAATGAACACAGTAGAATCTGCTGCTTTGGTTGCGATAGCTGCGAAGTATCCCAAACAAGCAGCGGGGGTGAATTACAACATCCGCTATTATCCCCTTTGTATCGAAGCTAAAGATCGTATCCACAAAAAAGAGCTAGGTGATATCTTTCATATCACAGGAAGTTATTCTCAGGATTGGCTCCTGCATGATACCGATTACAACTGGCGGGTGCTTGATTCTGAAGGTGGCGAACTTCGTGCGGTTTCCGATATTGGCACCCATTGGCTTGATCTGATTTATTTCATTACCGGGCTTGAGGTGGAATCGGTTTGTGCTGATTTGCAAACTGTTCATCCCGTTCGTAAACGGCCCAAGGGCGAGATCGCAACCTTTCAGGGTAAGGGCCAGGCTTTTGTTGATACGGAGAATATTCCAATCACCACGGATGATTATGGATCCATTCTTTTGCGGTTTAAAGGTGGGAAGAAGGGTTTGCTTTGGGTTTCGCAAGTTAGTGCTGGGCATAAGAATTGCCTGAGGTTTGAAATTGCAGGTTCAAAACAAGCAGTCAATTGGAATAGCGAAAAACCCAACGAAATCATTTTTGGGAATCGTGATAGGGCGAATGAGATTTTGCTTCGTGATCCTTCGTTGCTTGGAAATGATGCACGAAAGTTTACAGATTATCCGGGCGGGCATGACGAAGGTTATGATGACTCCTTCAAGATGTGCTTCAGGGGTTTTTATGATGCGATTGCATCTGGAAAAACAGGCCCTGATGCGCAATATCCCACCTTTGCAGATGGGCATCGTGAAATCGTTTTGTGTGAAGCAATCCTTCAAAGCCATCGTGAACAACGCTGGATTAAAGTAAAAGAGTAAACCAATGCAACTAGGATTTGTCAGCGCCATCGTCCCGGAGTTATCTTTGGAGCAAGTCTTCAAGCTCGCCAGCGAAGAAGGTTATGATTGCGTAGAGTTGATGTGCTGGCCTGTGAGCAAGGCGGAACGCCGTTATGCGGGGATTACCCATGTTGATGTGACCAACTTTGATCAAACCCAAGCGAATGAAGTTAACCGGCTTGCTTCGCAGTATAAGGTGAAGATTAGTGGGCTGGGTTATTATCCTAATCCGCTATCACCTGATGAGGCCGAGGCAAATACCGCTTGTACTCACATTAAAAAAGTAATCGAGGCAACTGCGCTTTTGGGCATCAAGCAGATGAATACTTTTGTGGGAAGAGATTACACGAAAACAATTGATGAGAACTGGCCTCGTTTTCTAACGACGTGGAGGCCTTTGGTTGAGTTTGCGGAATCATTGGGCGTGCGCATTGGTATTGAAAACTGCCCGATGTCGTTTGGTCGGGATGAATGGCCAGGCGGTAAGAACCTTGCAATTTCCCCTGCGATATGGCGTAGGATGTTTGCTGATATTCCGAACTCTAACTTTGGTTTAAACTTTGATCCTTCGCATTTTCCTTGGCAGATGATGGACTACCTCAAGCCGCTCAATGAATTCTCCAAGCGTATTTTTCATGTGCATGCAAAGGATGTGCGGGTTGATAGAGATCGAATTGATGAAGTGGGGATTCTTGCATACCCGAAGGAATATCATGTGCCCAAACTGCCCGGGATGGGCGAAGTGAACTGGGGAAAATTTTTCTCGGTACTGGGCGACACGGGCTATGATGGCCCTGTTTGTGTTGAAGTGGAAGACAGGGCTTATGAAGGTTCTTTGGAATCACGCAGGGCTGCGCTTACGCAAAGCCATACCTTCTTGCGTAACTACATTCCAAGGCGCAAAGTTTAATGCCTGGGAATCAAATACTTGCTGGGATTGATCTTGGTGGCACCACTATTACAGCGGGGCTGGGCGATCTCATGGGCAATATTTTGCTGCAGCGTAGCATTCCCACACTTTCAGAAAATGGGCCTGAAGATGTTCTTTGCAGAATGGCATCCCTTGTAAAAAATCTGGCGGATGAAGTTGGCTATAAACCTACCGCCCTTGGCATTGGTGTTCCCGGCTTGGTTGATCCTGTACTTGGCAAAACCCTGTTTCTACCAAACATGCATACTCAATGGCGGGGTGTTTGCGTTCGTGAAATACTTGAAAATTCATTGGGGTATTCTGTTCGTATTTTGAATGATGTTCGTACTGCAACATTGGGTGAGATGAAATTCGGGCTGGGGAAAAATGTTTCCAACATGGTTTTCTTTTCTCTGGGAACCGGCATAGGTGGCGGAATAGTTATTGGCGGGAAACTTCTCCTTGGCCCCTTGGGTTCTGCAGGGGAAATAGGCCATCAAACTATTCTTCCCAATGGGCCTTATTGCGGTTGTGGGAACCAGGGTTGTTTAGAGGCGGTATGCAGTGGGCCAGCAATTATTGCGGAGGGCGTTCGGCTTTTTAAAATTGGGCAGGCTCCGAAGTTGGTTCGTATTTGCGCCAACGATATTAGAAATGTTTCTCCGGCAACTATGGCACAGGCTGCAAAGGACGGTGATGAAGCAGTGATTGCTGGAATATATCATATTGCAACTCTTCTTGGCATTGGTGTTGCTAACATGGTAACTTCGTTGCATCCGGAATTGGTTGTGCTGGGAGGCGGGGTTTCAAAAATGGGAGATTTGCTTCTTGCGCCTGTGCGAAGTGTTGTTAAACAGAGGGTGCGGATGTTCCCAGTGGATGATGTTCGGATTGAATTATCATCGGTGGGAGAGGGCGCGGGGTTGTTAGGTGCGATTGCACTTGCAGATTTTAAAATCTTAGGAGTTGGAACTGATGAGCTACACGTATAAAGATATTTCAAAGATGATCGATCATTCTCTTTTGACCCCGACCCTCACGGTTCAGGAGTTGGAGGCAGGGATTGCCCTTGCGATTGATTACGATGTTGCAAGCATTTGTATCATGCCTTATTACCAGCGAAGGTGTGCGGATTTGCTAAAGGGTACGGGAATCAGGGCAAGTACTACCATTGGGTTTCCTCATGGTGCAAACACTACTGCAATAAAAAAGATGGAAGCTGAACGAGCCATCGCTGATGGGTGCGAAGAACTTGACATGGTGGTGAACATAAGCCAGGTGTTGAGCCAACGCTGGGATTATGTGCGCGAGGATATCAAGGTGGTGATCGATGTTGCACATAAAGCAGGTCAAAAAGTGAAAGTGATTTTTGAAAACAGCTTTTTGAAAGATGACCATAAGGTCAAGCTTTGTGAAATCTGCAGCGAATTGAAGGCGGATTGGGTGAAGACCTCTACGGGCTATGGTTCAGGCGGGGCAACCAT
The DNA here is from genome assembly GCA_044337875.1 of Gemmataceae bacterium. Taxonomy (GTDB): domain Bacteria; phylum Planctomycetota; class Planctomycetia; order Gemmatales; family Gemmataceae; genus UBA969. The sequence goes on along the minus strand of JBIIMS010000005.1, from coordinate 204,830 downwards.
CGATGATTTGATTTTGATGCGCAAACATGCTGCCCCTTCAGTTCAGGTTAAAGCAGCGGGTGGCGTGAGGGACTTTGCAAAAATGCTGGAAGTGCGCGCTTTGGGAGTCAGTAGGGTTGGTGCTAGCAGAACCAGAGAAATGCTGGAAGAGTGCAGAAAAGTAATGGGACTACCCGTTTTGCATGCTGCACCCGGGACAGTTGCAGGCTATTAATGATAGAGCAACTAAATTTGCCTAAGCTGCGGGATCGTTGTAATCTTTTTAATCGATATATTCGACACTTTCTATAATATATGCTATAGATAGCAGAGGGGATCTGCGCAACTTGCGTAGATGCCGTGCTGTTGTGATCTTAATACGTCGATTATTAAATGAAACTGCTAACTCTTTTAAGGTTTAAAACGATGTTAAAATTTAATCGCATTAGTTTCTTTTCTGTAATTGGAGTTGCGACATTATTTACAGGTCTTGCAGGATTTGCAAGAAGTGAAGAGGCGGTGAAAAAAATCACTTTGGCAGAAGCGCTGGAGTTGATGAATGCAAACCATCCAAGAATACATGCAGCGGAAGCGAGTTTGAGGGGTTCGGAAGCGGGAGCACGCGGGGTACAAAACCTTCCTTTTTTCGCCAAGCTTTCGCCAGATATGAAGTACAGGAGACAACAGTCCGAGTTGGGGATAGAGGTTGCGGATGCAGGGTTGAGGCAGGAAATCAGGGACACATCCTATGGGGTGGCCCGGAGTTACTTTTTAGTTATTTATTCGAAGCAGCAACGTGATTTGAGCGAGCAAGTGCTTGATATTTTAAGCAAGAACATCAAAGCGCTTGAATTAAAGATGGTTCTCAAAAAGACGCCTGAAGATGATATCAAACTTCAAAAATTAAAGTTGGGTGTGGTTGAGGCTAAGCATAAGAATGCATTAGCTAATACGGGGTTTGAAAGGGCCAAGGCTTTATTAAGAGAAGAAGTAGGTGGCAGAAATAAAATCGGTCTTATCGAACCCAAGGAAACTGAATTCCCTTCTTATGATCTTTTAGGCCTGCTTACGCCTGAATTTATTGATGAAATGATTGAAAAAACAGTTCTAGTCCGTGATGAGTTTATTAAATCTTCGAAGGCATCTCAAATTCTTGCTTTGGAAGTAAATGCCCAGAGATCTGCTAGGTTTAACCCTAAGTTCAGAACTTTTGCAAGTGGTTCCGATTTGCATTACATTCCGATTGGCGTGCAAGGGCGTGGCGAAAACTTTACTCCTGAAGCCATTACCATTGAAATGCCCTCTTCGCTTGTGGGTAAAAAGTCTGACCGTGTTGCAAGGGCTCAGGCCTTTGCAGATCGTGGTGCTGCTGTCGAGGAAAGCACTAAGAATCTGATCAGGCTTGAAGTGCGCAATGCCTTCGAACTTTTATTGGAAACCCGCACTAATTTTAATGAACTAAAGAAGGTTGAACCGGAGTTGAGAAAAATCATCTCCGAATTGCATGATAACCAATTGAAGTTTTTGAGTGCTGATAATGCAGAATTATTTGAAAAGGCTGGAAAAATGTTGGGGAGTTTTAACCATACGAAATTCATCACCATGGATAATCTTGCAGATCTCGAGCGCATTACCAGCGGTAATTTCAGTGTTGGGCTTACCTGCCCTGCGACCATCACCAATGATGGTAAGCGTATTAAATAATCCAGATTATTACTTCATGCCCAAGATAACTCTGCATGCGGATGGTATTGTTCTTCCCATAAGGGCGCAACCCGGTGCAAGAAAAAACAGTATCAATGGCGTGCATGATGGTGCGCTTAAAGTTTCAGTTCAAGCTGCGCCTGAAGATGGTAAGGCCAATGATGCTATTATGGACTTGCTTAAGAAAACATTAGGTATCAAAAGAAATCAGATTGAAATCCTATCGGGCCATAGCTCTCGGGATAAGAAATTCCTGATCCGGGAATTAATGCTTGAAGAACTTGCACAAAAAATCCGCACATTAATCTAAGAGTTCAGGTGTTACCCTTTGAATTCGTGTGCGGTTTTTACGAAAGTTTCGAAGTTAGCAACGGGGGTGGTGCGATCCACTCCATGGTTGAGATTTAAAATGTGCCTAGTCCCGCCACCTTTTCGCAAACATTCTTCCACGGCAATTTTCACCTCTGCGGGTGTACCTGTGCGTAGGATATTTTCATCCACATTGCCTTGAAAAACGAGGTGGGGGTATTTATCCCGGGCTTCTTTAAGATCGTTGCGCTTACCCAAGCTGATGATATCTGCGCCTGTTTCAACTTGTTTATGAAGGTAGGGGCATTCCTTTACAAAAAGAATCCTTGGCGCACCGGTGGCACCTGCAAGAATTCTGCGATGAAAAGGCTGGGCCCATAGATCGTATTCCTTTTCGGTCAGCATACCGGCCCAGGAATCAAAAAGTTGATACGCACAAGCTCCGTGAGCAATCATGGTTTTTAAAAAACCAATGGTTGCGGAGGTAAGCCTTTCAAGAAGTTCATGCCAAATGATGGGTTGTTCTTGGATAAATTTTCGTGTTGCATTGATATCTTTGCCAGTGCCTATGCAATAGGTTGCCACGGTGAAGGGTGCGCCAGCAAAGGCTAGGATTGGCATGGGTTTATCCAAGGTTTTTTGGACTTGGGTTAGCATGCGGGTTACATGGGAATAGGTTTCGGGTTGTGGATGGGGATTTAGTTTTAAAACTGCTTCGAGGGTGCGAACGGGGGAAGCGGGAACCGGGCCGATATTGGGTTGCAATGAAAAAGGCAGGCCCATGGAAACAGGCAGGGTGGTGATATCATAAAAAAGAATCACCGCATCAACTCCAAACCTTACGGGTAGGATTGAGGCTTTTGCTGCGAGTTCTACATTTTCAGAAAAATCATAGAACCCAAGTCCTGATCGGATTTTATGAAACTCAGGATCCCAGCGCCCTGCTTGTCGCATTGCCCAAACAGGAACTCTTTCGATTGCTTCGCCCCGTGCAGCGCGAACCAATAAATGATCTTTGTTTTTCATTTCTGCAACAACCATGCGATAACTCCTGATCCCAAGTAAGAACCTTAGGTTAATTTATTAGGTTGGAGCTGATTTGGTTCCCCAATAAAGGGTTGCGATGCCAAAAGTGAAGGGTTTCCAAGTTACTTGGAGTAATCCTTGATCGCGCATTTTTTGGGCAAATTGCTCGCCATCCGGGAATTGCAGCACACTATTGCGTAAATAGTGGTAGGCATCATCCTTACTTTTGGAAAAAAGCTGGCCTAGAAGGGGAAGCATGCGCTGGAAGTAAAAAAGGTAGAGGTTGCCCAAGAACCAGCCTTTGGGGCGGGAAAACTCGAGGATTGCAACCCGTCCACCTGGTTTTGTTACCCGTATCATTTCCGAAATTCCTGCTTCCGTATCTGAAACATTTCTTATGCCAAAGGCTACGGTTGTCAGCTGGAAGTGATTCTCTGAAAAAGGCAGGCAGAGGGTATCTGCTTCGAGGAAGAATATTCCCAAACCTCTCTTTCGGTTCTTTTTGTAAGCAGATTCAAGCATGGGAAGGCAGAAGTCGCTGCCTACGATTTTGATTTTTCCTTTGGAAGCGGCGTGATAAGCCAACGCGAGGTCGCCTGTACCCGTACAAACATCGAGAATTGGATCGTTTCCCTCTGGGGGAACCAATTTTGTCATGCGATTGCGCCAGTAGCGATCGATGTTGAGGCTAAGAAAATGATTGAGGAAATCGTACCAAGGCGCAATGCCTGAAAACATTGCACGAATACGCTTACCATCTTTGTTGAGTTCCGTCGTCATTAAAAATATCCCTCTATACAGGTAGAAGACCGTAAAAAGGGGATGAGTGCCAACAAAAAAAGAAGAGGAGCGGTTAGGCTCCCCTTCTTTCAATTGCACTTTAAAGATTAATTTATCGTGCTTTGAAGAAGATTAATTAAGCAGCCTTCTTAGGGGCTTCTTTCTTTTCTTCTTTCTTAGGTTCTGCCATTGGTACAGCAGATCCACCGGTGCAACCTGTGCAACCATTGCAACCATTGCAGCTCTTGGAGCTACGGTTGAACAACTTGTGTCCGCCACCGTTGCAACCATTGCAGCTCTTAGATGCGCGGTCGAACAACTTGTTACCACCACAGCAGCCCTTAGGAGCACGGTCGAACAACTTGTGTCCGCCCTTGCAGCCATTACAGCTGGACTTTTCAACAACTACGGCGCCGCTGCAACCATTGCAGCTCTTGTGTCCGCCAAGTTCAACAACATCAGCACTGCCACTAAGGGCAACCAACAATACAACACTATACATTTCACATACTCCATGAAAACCAGGAACCTTTTAACCCCTTCTACCGATTCAGAACAAACCCACAGCGGGCCTGCCAAAAGACTGAACTCACGCTCCTCCCCATTCCATCAAGTGACCAAACAACCTACCCGGATAAACTTTCCTGTCGTTGAGTTTCAACACAGGCCTGCCGGATAAGGCAACCGATGTCTCCTTACATCGTCTCCTTATCGGAGATTGGGCGGAGGAGGGGTTATTTAGATAACATAGTAAAGTCAGGATGATCATTGGTCAAGAATTAAATAGGCAATTTGGCGCAACTTTTCCGGACAGCTTTTTTATACCCCTGCGTAGCCCACATAACCCTAATAATCCTCATGTTTTATCGTTTGCACACCCTGTTTACTACGGTAGACTCCATCAAACTTCTCTTATTTTTCCCTTGGTTTTAAGGATTTTTCTATGCTCCTACCCCTTTTCGCCTTCCTATTCTTTGCTGCAGCACCTCTGGATGCCGATTTTATTCTTAAAGGGGGACTAGTTTTTGACGGAACAGGCAAAATGGCCGTTTTGGGCGATATTGCGATTAAGGGCGAGCGCATTGCTGCGATTGGTTCCTTCCCAATCCCTCCTAACACAAAATCTTTTGATGTTTCCGGTTTAATTATAGCGCCTGGGTTCATCGATATGCATACTCACAGCGATTTTCCTCTTTTGAAGCTGCCAACCAATGCCAATCTTAACTACCTTTTTCAGGGGGTTACCACTACGGTTACAGGCAATTGTGGCTCTGGCCCTGTTGATACCGAGGCTTTTTATAAAGCTCTTTTAAAAGTAAATGTTGGCAGTAATGTTGCTCATCAAATTCCCCATAACGATGCCCGAAGGGCAGTTATGGGAAATGTAAACCGTGCGCCTACTGAAGTTGAGTTGAAAAAAATGGTGGATCTTGCAACCAAGGCGATGAAGGATGGTGCGTGGGGCCTTTCCACTGGTTTGATTTACAACCCAGGTACTTATGCAAAGACTCCCGAATTAATCACGCTAGCAAAAGTTGCTTCTTCCCATGGCGGCTATTATGCGAGTCATATTCGCGATGAGGGTTCTGAAGTTCTTCCCGCAATCAATGAGGCATTAGCTATCGGAAAAGAAGCTAATATGCCTGTGCATATTTCGCATATCAAGGTTTCGGGCAGATCCGTATGGGGCAAATCAGGCGATGTGCTTGCACTGTTAATGCAGGCAAGAAAGAACGGAATCAAAGTTACAGCAGATCAATACCCCTACATTGCAAGCAGCACCTCTCTTACTGCAACGGTGGTGCCTTCGCGTTTTCGTGAGGGCGAGCGAGCCGAGTTGGTGAAAAGATTTGAAGACCCAGAGCTTGGGGTGTTGCTTAGAAAAGCGATTGCAGATTCTTTGGAATCTATGAATGGGGGTGCTGACTTGCGGATTGCCTATTATGCGCAAAAGCCTAGATATGCAGGCAAAAACATCGCAGATTTGTCAAAAATGATGGGCAAATCTCCGGTTGATATTGTAGTTGAAATAGAGAAAAACGGAGGCGCTCAGATTGTGCACTTTGGCATGAGTGAGGAAGATATGCGCCTGTTCATGAAGCAGGATTTTGTTGCCACCGCAAGTGATGGTGGCGCAAAGGTTCCCGACACTTCTTCCGTGCCTCATCCTCGGAATTATGGAACCTTCCCCCGCAAGATTGGTTTTTATGCAATTCAAGAAAAGCTTATTCCACTCGAAACTGCAATCCGTTCTGCGAGTGGGTTACCTGCAGATATCATGGGCCTTAAGGATCGTGGTTATTTGAAGGTTGGGTATTTTGCAGACATTGTAGTTTTTAATCCTGATACTTTTCGCGATAAAGCCACCTACGACAAACCACATCAGTATGCCACCGGTATAAGCCATGTTCTTGTTAATGGCACCTTTGCAATTATGGATGGAAAGGCCACTGGAAAGCTGGCAGGTAAACCTCTTAAGAAAACTGAACAGCCCAGATAAGTTTGAGAAATGCTGGCTTCGGTTACTTCCAATACAGATTTGATTGCTGTAAGATAACAGACATGCGAAGGCTTTACCTGGTAATACCATTGATTGTTTCACTAACACTTCTTTCGGGATGTGGCGGTGCGGGTATTCGCAAGGGCGATGTTTTGGAATTAAAGCCCGCAGCTTTGAAATCGTGGGTGGAAGGCGTGGCGCATGATGTGTTGCTTCGGGTGAATTTAAAACGCAATTCTGTAGATCGCTGGCTGATGATGCAAGAAGGCGAATCTTTGCCCGAGATAACAATCCTGACAAGGTTTCAAGATGCAGATGGATTATTGAGCGAGCCTTTGGCACAACCATTCTCGAAGGATTGCTGAGCGGGTTCACAAGATCCCTTTCTGGCCTCGGTCGAGACCAGCAAAGTGCCTGAAGGAACGCAAAAAGTTTTTCTAGAGGTTTTCTTCGCAAAACTGCCGGACGGGGTTCATTCTGAACCTGTTAAACTTGAGGTTGATGTAATTAAACCAATGCCAGAATCTCTTGTCACGTCTCCCTGATAAAATGATTGAGTTAGTGTTGATTCATTGTGCTCATTAAACACAGGAAAAATCATTATGCATTCGATTACAACACTTTGTCTTTTATCTTTTGCAATGATGCAGGCCAACCCGCTTGAAGTCTCGATAAAGAATCTAGAGGGCAAGGCTGCAAAGTTGGCAGATCACGCAGGCAGCAAGGCGACGGTCGTTGTTTTCATGCAATTTGAATGCCCGATAAGTTCAGAATACAGCACAGAACTAGCCCGACTCGCAACCCTCTATAGTTCCAAGGGTGTGAATTTTATTGGGGTGATTCCCAATTCGGATGAGGATTCTGAGTTAAAGAAAGATGCTCGCGAGTATAAAATTGGGTTTCCAGTTCTTCATGACGCCAAGCTTATATTGGTGGATGCTTTAGGCGCAAAGATTACGCCTGAGGTGTTTCTTTTGGATTCAAAAGGGGCGGTCGTTTACTCGGGAAGAGTGGATGATTCTTGGACCGAACGTTTGCGTAGGAATGTTACGCCTAAGAAAAAAGATCTTATCGATGCGATTGAATCTTATCTTGCGAACAAAGCACCTGAGATTAAAAAAACCGATGCGGTGGGTTGCCCTATTAGCAGGCCTTTGCCCAAAGTTGCAGAGGGTAAAGTAACTTATCATCGCGATATCGCTCCGATTATTCAGGAAAAATGTCAAGCCTGCCATCGTCCGGGAGAAGTCGCCCCCTTTTCGTTAACCAGCTTTAACGATGCAGTGCGCTGGAAAGATCTTCTTGTGGAAGTGGTAGAGAAAAAACAGATGCCACCTTGGTTGCCTAGTGGCGGATTGCACTATCGGGGCGAACGCAGAATGAGTGATGCGGAAACTTCGTTGCTACGCAACTGGGTAAAGGGGGGATGTGCGGAAGGGGATTTTGCTAATGCACCATTGCCCAAGCGGTTTACCGAAGGTTGGCAATTGGGAGAGCCCGATTTAATTTTGGAACCTTCTGAAGATATGGTGTTGGCAGGTACAGGCAAAGATCTTTTCCGCTGTATGGTTTTACCTACTAATCTCACCGAAGACAAAATTGTGGTGGCTTATGAATTTAGGCCAGGCAATCGCAGGGTGGTTCATCATACCCTTCATTATTTGGATAAATCGGGTAAAGGCAGAGATTTACAAAGCAGTTGGAAGGAAAAGAATGGTGTGGGAGAAACCAAGGGAGATCATGGCCCGGGTTATACTTCTGCAATGGGTGTTGGGTTTCCTCCTTCGGGGGAAATGGGTGGCTGGGCGCCCGGCATTTCTCCTAAGTTTCTTCCCGAGGGCATTGGTTACTTCCTTCCTAAGGGATCTGATTTTATTGTTCAGATGCATTACCATCGTACAGGCAAAGAAGAAAAAGATCGCTCTCGTGTTGGGCTTTACTTTGCTAAGAAACCTGCAAAGCGTTATGTGCAGCCTCTTGTGATTCCCGGGCAGTTTCTTGTCATCCCTGCAAATAAGCCCGACTATACCGTTCGCAATACCATCTGGCTTGCCCAAGAAGTATTAATGCATTCTGTCGATCCTCATATGCACCTTATCGGTAAGAAATTTGTTATGAACATAACTCAGCCCGGTGAAAAAACTTTTGAAGCTATTCGCATTGATTCGTGGGACTACAACTGGCAGGAGATTTATTTTCTCAAGGAACCAATGAGGCTAAAAGAAGGTACTAAAATTGAGATCGAAGCTGTCTTTGATAATACCAACAACAATCCCCACAACCCTAGCATCCCGCCCAAGTGGGTTAAGTTTGGTGAGCAGACCACCGATGAAATGTGCTTTATGTTCCTAGGAATTACCACGGATGATAATACGCGTGTTGCACTTCGCAGGGTGGAAAATGGCCCTATCATTAAAAGGGCTGGGAAGATTGGCCCCGCTAATCAACCTGATTAAAGTTATGGTCAGCCTATAAGCTCGGTTATATTCTATAGGTGTACCTAACTTCATGAGATTTTTTAATGACTATTCGAACTCTTTCTGTTGGCCATAGCCCAGACCCTGATGATGCCTTCATGTTTTATGCCCTTGCGCATAATAAGATACCTACCGGGAATCTCGCTTTTGCTCATGAGCTCCAAGATATCGAAACCCTCAACCGCAGATGCTTGAAGCAGGAACTTGATATTTCCGCTATCAGCCTTCATGCCTTCGCTTATTTGTCGGATAAGTATGCGTTGTTATCTTCGGGTTGCAGCATGGGCGACCGTTATGGCCCGATGGTGGTAGCGAAAAAAGCTTATACCATTGATGAACTCAAGAACCTGCGTATTGCGGTGCCTGGCACTCTGACAACAGCTTTTCTTTCTCTGAGTTTACTTTTAGGCAGCAAGTTTCAATACGAAATCGTTCCGTTTGATGAAATTCTAAATGCTGTAGAGCAAGGGAAAGTAGATGCGGGCCTTATTATTCATGAAGGCCAGCTGACGTTTCAGAACCAAGGTTTGAAGCTGGTTGTTGATTTGGGCGTCTGGTGGTATGAAAAAACAGGCCTGCCCCTTCCTTTAGGTGGAAATGTCGTGCGCAAAGATTTAGGCGCAGACATTATTTCCGAAGCCAGCAGGCTGATTCGTGAAAGTATTCACTATGGCCTTGATCATCGCAAGGAGGCCCTTGCTTATGCTTTGCAGTATGGCAGAGATCTTGATACCGGGTTGGCAGACAAGTTTGTGGGCATGTATGTGAACGATTGGACAGTGGATTATGGTGAAAAAGGGCGTAAAGCGGTTCAGCTGCTCTTAACTGAGGGGCATAAGGCGGGGGTTATTCCGCACCCTGTTTTAGTCGAATTTGTTTGATTTGCCTCTTTCCTTGCCAATATTCTGCTTGTTTTGTGGCAAAAAGGTTCGTAGTCCGGATATACTACTAAGGTAGGCATGATTATTCGGGGAACACTCTCACTTCCCCTTTTATAACGCTTGAAAATCGCTATAGTTAAATGACCTAACGGTTTTATTACCCCTTCAGGAGGGATTTGGATATGAGTGAGCATAAAGGCCAAGGCCATCTTCAATCAGGCGCTGAAATTCTTGTTCAGTGTTTAATCAATCATGGCGTAGATGTTATTTTCGCCTACCCAGGCGGCGCTAGCATGCCCCTTCATCAAGCTCTTACCCGAGTCTCGGATAAGCTTCGTACCATTCTTCCTAGGCACGAACAAGGTGGTGCATTTGCTGCTGAAGGCTATGCTCGTACCACTGGCAAAGTTGGCGTTTGTATGTCCACCAGCGGACCTGGCGCAACTAATTTTGTCACCTCCCTCGCAGATGCCAAAATGGATTCCTGCCCCATCATGTGCATTACTGGCCAAGTGAGTACGCCAGTTATTGGCACCGATGCATTCCAAGAAACCCCGATCGTTGAAGTTTGCAGGGCTGTTACCAAGCATCATTATTTGATCTTGCGCACCGAAGATATTACCCGGGTTATGAAGGAAGCTTTTTATATTGCTACTTCAGGTCGCCCTGGCCCGATCATTGTTGATGTGCCCAAAGATGTGCAAATGCGCAAAATTGTTGCAGACTACGATCCCCCAATGAACTTGGCGGGTTATGCACCTGATCGCAGAGCCACTCGTGAAGAACTCGAAAAACTTCTCGAGATGCTTCGTGCAAGCAAAAAACCAATCATCTATGCAGGCGGTGGTATCATCAGTAGCAATGCTGCACAACACCTTAAAGCCTTTGCTGAGAAAACTGGCATTCCTGTTGCCATGACTCTCCTTGGCCTTGGTGGCTTCCCTGCGGAGCATTTCCTTAGCCTTGACATGCTCGGCATGCATGGCACCGTTTACAGTAATTATGCCATTAACGAAGCCGATCTTCTTCTCGCCTTTGGGGTTCGCTTTGATGACCGTGTTACGGGCAAAGTAAGTGAATTCGCCAAGCATGGTAAAATTGTTCATTTGGACATCGATCCTTCTGAACTTAATAAAATCAAGAAGGCCGATTTGCCAATTCATGGTGACATCTGTCTGGCGTTGCAAGATCTTGTTCGCATGATCGATGCCCGCCCCAAGGGTTCGCCATCGCTTACCGCAGGCCATCAGGAATGGATCAAGCAGGTTGAACACTGGCGTGCAACCGAGCCACTCCGTTGCGAAGCTCGCGAAGATGCGATCATTCCTCAGATAGCAATCAAGCGCATGTGGGAACTTCTTAAAGAACGCAACATGCTTGATGATACTATTGTTACCACGGGTGTTGGCCAGCATCAGATGTTTGCTGCCCAGTTCTTCAAGTTTAATTCTCCTCGAACCTGGATTACCAGTGGTGGCCTTGGCTCTATGGGCTTTGGTTTGCCTTCTGCAATGGGTGCGCAGGCTGCCAATCCTCTTAAGACCGTTATCGATGTCGATGGCGATGGTAGCTTCCTAATGAATGTTCAGGAACTTGCAACTTGCTTCACCGAAAAGCTTCCTGTCAAAGTGTTGCTGCTCAACAATCAGCACCTCGGCATGGTGGTTCAGTGGGAAGATCGCTTCTTCGAAAGTAATCGTGGCCATACTTATTTGGGCGCTGGGTTTGATCAGCCCCCCTACCCTGACTTTGTAACCATTGCTAAGGGTTTCCGAGTAGCTACTAGGCGCATCACCGATCCAAAAGATCTTGATGAAGCCCTTATCGAAATGATTGAATCGAAAGGCCCTTACCTCCTTGATGTGATGACTCCTCATCAGGAACATGTGTTACCTATGATTCCAAGCGGCATGACCGTTAAGGATATCATCAAGGTGTAATGTGTGTTTGTCGGTAACGATCAACGAAAGCCTGAGGCATAAACTCCTCAGGCTTTTTTTATCATTCCTCACTATTTAGACTCCAAATCACCTGCGGGCCTTAAATTGAGTTTGTAGTTTCCAATATTAATAGGTACAATTATTTATCGGATCATCCCCGCAATAGCTTCGATTTGCTTCGGGATACGATATACAGTCTGCTAATTCATCCCTTGTGTTTCCGTAGCTACCAACATGATTAACCGCTTTATAGTTTTCATACTAATGTGTCTGCTCCTTAACTCGGGGATTGCCTCTGCTCAATCCTCTTTCGAAAAGGAGATTCAGCCTTATCTTAAAACGTATTGCATCCGTTGCCATAACGCAGAGAAGCAAGAGGGGGATTTTCGGATTGACCGTTTATCACCCGAAGTTGGAATGAAAGATTCTTCACATTGGGCCGAAGTTATTGAGCGTATTAGTTCGGGCGAGATGCCGCCCAAAGAGGTTAAGAAGCGCCCAACGGCAGACGAAAGCGCAAAGGTTGTTCAGTGGCTTGCAGCACGCATTAAAGAGGGCGAAGCGGATCGCTTGGCAAAGCGGGCTCGCGTTTCATATCACCGCCTAACGCGTGAAGAATATGTCAACTCCGTGCGAGATCTGATTGGCGTTGAATACGATGCAGCCGATCCAGGCGGTTTACTTGAAGACCCCGAATGGAATGGCTTCGAACGATTAGGTTCTGTGCTCACTCTTTCTCCAACGCACATTGAAAAATACATGACTGCGGCGGAAGCCGTGCTTGCCGAAGCCTATCCCGATAAGAAGGTTGAGTATCGTGACTTAAGCACTCGGGCTGCCACCGTACGTCCCAAGCAGCCTCACTACGAGCGTTTGGAAAAAGCGGGCCAGCTCGATAAGGTGCGTTTTCCGCTTACTACTGCTGGTGAACTTTTTCGTGCTTCAAGCCCCTTCCATGGTTCCCCTGATCGCGCATTCCCCGGAGCTGGTATTTATGAAATCAGCTATAAGGTAGTTGGATTAAAACCAGAGGATCAAAGGCCGCCACGCATGCAGGTGTACGAACACAAGCTCGACCGGGTATTGTTTGAGCGGGATATCATAGCCCCTGAAGATAAGCCGATTACGGTCACCTTTCGAACCCATCTGGTGCGTCCTCCTGAAATTCATGTGATCAACATTGCTGCGGGGCCACGCCATCCTCGAAACAATTCGGATAGTAGGATTCCGTTTGTCACCACTGCTGATCCACTCGCACCCTGGCAGATGAAGATTGTTGATCAACAGGGCCTGCCGCGGGTTCCCATTCTTATCCTAGATTCGATTTCAATGCGGGGCCCCATTGTGACCGAGGAAGAGCAACGCAGGCGTGACGACTACATGGCAAAGACGCCGGGGAACATGGATCAAGCTCGTGCTGGACTCGAGGCCATGGCAAAACGAGCGTTTCGACGACCTCTAAAAGAAGGCGAATTACAAACCTACATGAAGATTGTGGAGGGAGAAATCGCCGCAGGTGCAAAGTTTGTCGATGCTACCAAATCAGCGATGACCGCGATCCTCTGCTCGAAAAGTTTTCTCTTTATGGCAGAAGGCGATCAGAGCGCAGAACGGCATACCTTGAACGACTGGGAACTCGCATCGCGATTGTCCTATCTCTTATGGAGCACCATGCCAGATGATGAACTTCTGAAAGTAGCGCAAGAAGGCAAGTTGCACAATAAGGATGAATTACAAAAACAACTGGCACGATTGTTGGCCGATCCTAGATCGCAACGCTTTACGAAATCGTTTCCGACGCAATGGCTGCGATTGCGCAAGGTCGGTATGTTTGCGCCCGATAAAAAAATCTATCCTAATTACGATCGCCATCTCGAGAAAAGTATCATCGAAGAACCACTCGCATTTTTTAGTCAGGTGTTAAAGCAGCGTTTAACTCTGCGTGAATTTATCGACTCTGACTGGACGATGGTGAATCCTCGCCTGGCTGAGTTCTATGGCCTGCCCCCTGTCTCCACAGATGAGTTCCAGCGAGTTTCGCTCAAACCCGAAGATAAGCGCGGTGGGTTACTTACTCAGGCATCGATTCTTTCGCTTACCTCGGATGGCACACGGCATCGCCCTGTTCATCGCGGTGTTTGGTTATCGGAATCGATTCTTGGTAAATCACCACCCCCGCCTCCAGCGAATGTAGACCCTATTCAGCCAAACCCGCTTACTGCTCCGAAAGCAACAATTCGCATGAAGCTGGCTGCCCATGTTCATGATGCTAGGTGTGCTTCATGCCATAGGAACATTGATCCGCTAGGTATGGCCTTTGATAATTACAATGCCATTGGTGAATGGCGCACTCACGAAAAAGTAGAAGGAACCGGGGATGATCCGCTAGTGAATGCAACAGGCGTATTGCCCGATGGGCGAACCTTTGCTAACGCTAAAGAGTTTAAGCAGCTATTGATGGCAGATCTCGATGCGTTTAACAACACCTTCATCGAAAAGTTGGCAATCTATGGATTGCGCAGAACGATAACATTTGATGATCGAGATAAATTAAAAGAAATCGCGATCAAAAGTCGCGAAAAGGATTACCGTGTCGCAGACATTCTCGAGGCGTTTGTGCTCTCGGATCTATTTCAACAACGTTAACCAACAGGAAATGACATGAACATTCTAACCAATAAATGGCTCCTTAGTCGCCGTCATCTCCTGCGTGGTATAGGTGCAAGCATTGCCCTACCAATGTTGGATTGCATGCGTTTAACTAGTCATGGTGCTTCAGAACTTCCCAAGGCGACCTCTCCGAAACGCAGTGTCTTCCTTTATATTCCCAATGGTGTCAATACACTGAGTTGGCAGATCGAAAAGGCGGGCGCTGATTATGAACTTACGACTCCGCTAAAATCTTTGGAGCGTCACCGCAACGAAGTCACCCCCATCAGTGGATTGCACCATCCCTTGGTCATTGGCAAGGCTCACAATTGCGATCAGGTTTGGCTGACAGGTGCGAATGTTCCCAGTAATGGCGGAGCTTTTCGAAATACGGTTTCCGCAGACCAATTAATTGCAGAGGTGCAAGGCGAATCTACCCGCTTCCCATCTCTCGAAATGGCCATTGATGGATTTTCGTTGGCATGGTCCCGCGATGGAATTCAAATTCCATCTGAGCGTAATGTGAAAACTATTTTTGAGCGTATGTTTGGTGAGCAACCAGGCGGGAAGAACGCAGTTCGCCGTCGCTTGAATCAGCGGGGCAGTATTCTCGATGCTGTGCTGGGGGATGCCCAAAGCGTGAACAGCAATCTTGGAACGGAAGATCGTAATAAGTTGGATGAGTACCTTACTGCGGTGCGCCAGGTTGAACTGCGAACGAAAAAAGCTGAAACTTGGCTCGATGTGCCACGACCCAAGCTTGATAATTCTGTATCAGGGCGATTCACCCGTCAGATGAATCATGATCAGGTCCGCGAATATCACCGTCTGTTCTATGATTTGATGGTGCTTGCGCTTCGTACCGATACCACTCGCGTAATAACTTGCATGATTGGCAGCGAAGCCAACGGCGGGGCCATTCCAGATATCGGCATCTCGCAAACCCGTCACGGACTTTCGCACCATAATGGCGACCCAGAGCAACTTCGCCGCCTGACTCAAACCGATACGTTCCATGTCGAACAGTTAAGTTACTTTCTCGACCAACTAAAAGCGCATCAAGCAGAGGATGGCAACCTGTTGGATACTACGCAGGTGCTTTGGGGCAGCGGTATGTCTTATGGCCATAGCCACGGAAATGCGAACCTGCCGACTCTTTATGCAGGGGGCAAAAAACTCGGCGTGAAGCATGGTAAGCACATCGATTTCAACCTGCCGAAGATTGGTAAATATAATGTCGCAGAAGCCAATGAACATTACAAAATATGTGGCCGCCCTGTGGATGACAAAGCACGATTAAGCAATTTGCTGCTGACTATCTTGCAACGATGTGGCGTGAAAACAGAAAAGTTCCAAGACAGCACAGGCGTCCTTTCGGAAGTGGTGGCTTAGACCATGCGAAAATTATTCACATTACTAATTTCAGTTGCAGTTAGCAGTTTATTGATGACCGCCATGGCGGCAGAACCACAATATCGAACCGATGATGGTACGAATAAAAAATTGCCTTGGTTCAAGCTCGTTAGTGGCCAGTTTCCTCCGGAAGGTTCCGCGCACTACATCCAAGGTGAACTCATAAAGATTGATCACCCAGAGCGTCAGTTGGTGATTCGTGTTGATCGCAATGATTCGCAAGATCGCGGAGTATGGGATCTGCCATTGCCCTTAGATATGTTGCCTTATGGGTCGATTTATTATCACGGTGCGCCGGCTGCATTGTGCGATATCCCTTTGGGCACTCATCTTCATACATGGTGCTTTTTGAAGGGCGAAGCCGATGATCGCCCCCCTATCGCAGTGTTCCATGATCGCATTTCACCAGAATCTGCGTTTCGACGCTGCATACGTGTGGAGGATGATTTTAGCTATCGCATTAGGCAGAAGCAGGTCTGGAAAATTGACAGTGTTAACCTCGAAAAAAAGAAACTTCTTGCAACACTTATGCAAGATGGGAAACCAGTCGGTGGATCGAAGTCGTTTGATCTCTTCGGTCGCACACGGGTTTATCAGGAGCGCGGGCTTGGAACGCTCGAATCATTAGCTAAGGATCAGTTGGTGCAGTTCAATCTCACCTGGGTTGGCTTGTATGGGCCAGGCCGAATTAGCGAAATCTATCTCGATGATGTCAGCCGAAAATTGGTAACTAATTATCAGATGGAGAGTCATCGTCAGCATATTAAGGAACGCGGTTTGCCGGCTTGGGTGGACGCTGTTGATGATAAGAAACAGCTTGTCACCTTCACCTTTTTTGATGGTGTTGATCCTACCCTATTTAACGATTTAACGAAGATCAATCCAGAGCCAATTGGCTGGCCAGCCACCTTATTTGGTAAGGGTGGTGCAAAAGATGATCTTGCACCGAAGGGTACGATGGCTGTTGCGCGGGAATCACTAATGACCTACGATCCAACAAATGATCGCAAAGGTGGCAACATTCTGAAATTCAATAAAGTGCCTGTGGTTCCTGGATCTAGTGGAATACAAATACAACTCGAATGCGGCATGCTTCTTGATGGCTTTCGCCCAACGAAGATTGTCCGGTATTATCCAGCCAGTTGGCCCTTTATCACCATACCTATGGAAGAATCTGCCTTCGGCCGCGAATGATTGCAGTAATTTCCGCAAACACATCTTCCAATCCTACTGCGTTGCAACTTTTGTCTCATTGAGCGGCGGATGTCAATCCGCTGGTACTGGCCCTTCATCTTTTTCTTTTTCTTCCCCCAACTCCCAACCCTCTTCCCAATGCCTTCAAGCCCACTCACTGCGCTGGGTGGGTTTGCCTTTTACACTTGCATTATTCAAAAACAAGCGACCCATGGAACACAGTCCATGGGCTTTGAAGCCATTCACCAACCCAAATCAAGATGTGTTTTGATTCCGTGGCTAATGCTTCTGCTTATTCTTCCTTCCGTGTTAATCCGTGGCTAGTCTTCTGCTTTCTTGCCCATCCGGAACTGCGTGGCTGGAGCTGGCGAGGTGGATTAAAATTGACTCCAAGAATGCCTTGTACTAAAGTTAAGACACTACAGTTTAGCTTTAGCTTTAAGGTGAGAAATGAAAAGAATACTTGGTTTAGTGATGGTGTTGGGTTTGGCGGGTGCGTTGATTGGGATGGCACAGGAAGCTAAGCTTGCCTCAGCTCCAGATCCTAAATCCTCAAATGATGAGTCTTTAACATTAGAGGAGTATATCCGCCTCGGTCTTCCTGCCTACGACAGACTTTGGTCTGGTGATGACATGGTCAAAGCAGAGAAAGTTCTTACCCTAGTTTCACAAAAAGGGTACAGGCAGCTCCCTCGATACAAGAGTGAACGATCAGGAAAGGCCTTTGATCGTTTAACTTCGGCACAGAACCTAGATTTTTTTAAGGATCGCACATTCCCATTAAATGCCCGCTTTCCACTATTAATAAATTATTTCCAGTCTAGCAACCAGGTTTTTAAACTCTACTTAGCAGGGTTTCTGAAAAATGATGTGAGCGACAGTGAAATGGTAGAGCTTTTGGGGGCTCAGCTAAGATCGGCCCTTGTACTTCTAGAAATCGTTGATGAGTTTTTGCCAACTATCAAAAAAGACGATCCAAAATATCAGGTTCGCATGCAAGGGCTGGATCAAATGAAGCGCGGGCTTGCGAGTGTTGTTGCTGGGGCCATCAAAACTCTCACTGAGAGGGAGAGTTACCGTGCGAGCGAACTTGTCCGGTTGGTTGGTTATATGCAAGAGACCTTCCCTCAGATCGTTTTGCGGCTTCCGGATGGGTCACGTACAGAGACACTCTTTCGACTTGATAAGCTTCAAGATGATCCTGCTCTGAAAGACATCCAACCAGGCTTGAGAGAGCTTCGTTCGAAAGTGAAGGCTGCTGTTGAGAAAGCGTCGATTCCTTGATAATACAGTGGACCTTACTACTATCGTAAATAGATCTCTTACAATCCTGAAGTGTTAGCGATGGTTCTTCCTTTTTTCTATTTCACATCTTTACCGTCGCTTGCGCATCCGGCTCTGCTTCCTGTTGCTGGCGAGGTGGATTAAAATAGACTCCGTGAACGCCTTACCCTAAAGTTAAGAGAATACGGTTTAGCTTTAGCTTAGAGGTGAGAAATGAAAAGAATACTTGGCTTAGTCATGTTGTTGGGTTTGGTGGGCACGTTGTTAGTAATGGCGCAGGAAGCTAAGCTCGGTAGCCCCGTGCAGAAGTTCCAGCAGTTGGAATCCCTCCTACCAGCGCCCTCTCAACAGCGCCTAGCCACTGGCGCCCCCGGTGCAGCCTACTGGCAGAACCGCGCTGACTACGATATCCGCGTTGAACTCGATGACGATAAGCGCACCCTTACCGCCGATTCTACCGTTACCTACCATAACGCCTCACCCGATACACTTGACTACCTCTGGGTTCAACTCGATCAAAACTATTTATCACGTAACGCTGATTCGCGGATGGTTCCCAACGCTAAGCGTGGCGTCGATCTAAAAAAGTTTAGCTACACCGCACTCGATCGCCTTCTAGCCTACGAAACTTATGACGGCGAACTGAAGGTAACCAAGTTGACCGATGCAGAAGGCCGCGGTATCCCTCATACGATTGTTAAGACAATGATGCGTCTCGATCTTCCTAAGCCGCTTAAGCCTGGTGCCGACTTTGTTTTTAAGATCGCTTGGAACTTTCCCATCAACGATGCTAAACGCATTATGGCGCGAACGGGATACGAGTTCTTTAAAGAGGATGGCAACTCTATTTACACTATCGCACAGTGGTTCCCGCGAATGGCTGCATACACGGATTATGGTGGCTGGATCAACAAGCAGTTTCTCGGCACCGGCGAGTTCACTCTCGAGTTCGGTGATTATAAAGTCTCGCTGACCGTGCCCGATGATCATATCGTGGCTGCAACGGGTTCCCTTAAAAATGAGGAAGAGGTACTCAATGCGACTCAGCGTGAACGACTTCTAAAAGCGCAGAAAGAAACCAAGAAGCCCGTGTTCGTAGTCACGCCAGAAGAAGCCAAGGCAGCAGAAAAGGGCAAGCCTAAGGGTAAGAAGACTTGGGTCTTTCAGGCCGAGAATGTTCGCGACTTCGCCTTTGCCAGCTCACGCAAGTTTGTATGGGATGCTATGGCCGTGGCAGGCATGGAAGTAAAGGGCAAGCCAGTGATGGCGATGTCACTCTACCCCAAGGAAGGTATGCCGCTTTGGGACAAATATTCGACCCACGCCATCGCCCATACTCTTGAGGTTTATTCTCGATACACCTTTGATTATCCCTATCCGGTGGCTTGGTCAGTGAATGGCCCCATCGGCGGAATGGAATACCCGATGATCTGCTTCAACGGCCCCCGCCCCGAGAAAGATGGCACCTACCCTGAACGCACGAAGTATGCCCTGATAGGTGTTGTCATCCATGAAGTCGGCCACAATTATTTTCCCATGATCGTCAACAGCGATGAACGCCAGTGGACATGGATGGACGAGGGCCTCAACTCGTTCTTGGAATTCCTCGCTCAAGAAGAATGGGAGGCCAACTGGAAGCCCAACCGCAACAACCGCGGGATGATCGATTACATGAAGCATAAAGATCGGGTACCGGTGATGACCAATTCGGAATCCATCGCCGACCTTGGGCACAACTCCTATGGCCAACCGACTGTCGCCCTTAATATTCTCCGTGAGAACATCTTGGGCCGCGAGGCTTTCGATCATGCTTTTAAGATTTATGCCAAGCGATGGATGTTCAAGCGCCCTACCCCGGCTGATTTCTTCCGCACGATGGAAGATGCCAGCGGCGTGGATCTCGACTGGTTCTGGCGTAGTTGGTTTTACGGTGTAGACCATGTTGATGTTGCTGTTGATGAAGTCCATTGGCTTCAGCTTGACTCTCGCGATCCTGCGATCGAGAAGCCCAAGGCCAAGGCTGAACGCGAGGCCCAGCCCAAGACGCTGACCAAGGAGCGAAATGCAGCACTCCCCAAGCGCGTTGATCGCTTTCCTGAGCTGAAGGATTTCTACGATAGTTACGATGAGGCCACGGTGCTACCAAGCGATAAGAAGAAATACGAGGCACTGATCAAGGAACTTGAAGATGCCAAGATTGATCCCAAGCTGTTGCAGACGAAGCATAATATCTATGTGATCGAGCTCAGCAATGTAGGCGGTCTGATTACACCTGTCCCCTTAAAATTTGAATACACCGATGGGACTAGTGAGGAACTGCAGATCCCTGCCGAGATTTGGCGCTTCAATACAGAGAAAGCCTCAAAGGTTCATCTTACGGTTAAGGAGATTAAGGCGATCACTTTTGATCCTCGGCAGGAGTTGATGGATACTGAAGTAGAGAACAATTTCTGGCCGCGCCGTGCGGTGAAGACGAAGCTTCAGCTTTATAAGGACGAGAAGCCTACCAACCCGATGCGCGAACTCACGAAGCCCGAGGCTGATGCATCCAAGGGGAAAATGAAAAAGTAGAGTGCATTGCTTGCCGCTTTGTCATCCCTACATAATCATCAAAGTGCAAAGCGAGGGTACATTAACCCAGATTGGTTGATGGTGGGTATAAGTGTACCGATTCACATTCACTAACATTTTTTCAAGCTTGCTTGTCGAATTCGAACGAGCTTAGTAAAATCATTATTAATGAGATTAAGTCTCAATATCATCTGACCTAAGCCTGCTTGCTAGCCAACTAGGGTCTCCGTGCTACAGCCAGCATTGTGGATATTTTCTTGATTCAAGGAGTACTGTTGTGCGTCGTCATGTCCCAAGTGCGTTTACCCTAATTGAATTGCTTGTGGTTATTGCAATCATCGCAATTTTAATTGGATTGCTCCTGCCTGCGGTTCAAAAGGTCCGCGAAGCTGCTGCACGCACCCAATGCGCCAACAATCTAAAACAGATCGGTTTGGCCCTGCACAATTATGAAAATACATTCGGGATGTTCCCGCCCGGCTTCATCTCTACCACCACAGGAACTTGGAGCGGCGGTGGCAACGACGCAATAGCTGAGTCCGGCCCTGGTTGGAGTTTCTTCTCACTCATTCTTCCTTTTGCGGAGCAAGAGAATCTGTACCGCTCTATCAACCTCGCCCTGCCTATCACAAATTCCGTGAACACCGCAGCACGCAGCACCACGCTTTCAATTTACCGCTGTCCATCAGATAATGGGCCAACTCGTGCAACCGTTTGGATGGCCCCGGCCAATGGTGGCAACCCGATGCCTGCCACCGCAGGAACTATTTCCGATATGGCTACCACCAGCTATGTCGGCTGCCTTGGGGGCGGTAACCCCGCTGATGCCCCGGCATATACAGCAATGTATGAGCAGCAGCCCTTTAACGGAATGTTCCACCGGAACCAGGGCATACGGATCGCCGATATTTCTGACGGCACATCGAACACGATCGGTGTCGGTGAGCGGATGAGTGCTTTATCTCCCAACGGTTGGGCCGGGGTTATCCCAGGGGCCGCCTCTGTGTTTAGTGCCCAGCACGCCGCCCGGTTGGGTCAGCAGGTCGGGGTCACTGCACGACCGGCCATCACACAGGTGACAGTTCACTGCCGCTCTACAGGGCCCAATGCCTCCACCGCCAGTCCGGGTAGCTTCTTCGGGCCGCACCAGAACTCGAGCCTTTTCCTCAACATGGATGGCTCGACCAGATTGATTCCGAGCACCATCAATGTACAAACATTCCGCGACTTGGCTGGGCGAAATGATGGCAAGATCACAAAGGCTGATGAATGATGAACCTACGGGAGATTGTGTTTAATCGGCCCACTTGTTCGCAGATGAAGCCCCACTGCAACTCCTCCATTTTTTGTACCTAAGGGATGGGATTACCGTCGCTCACGCTTACGGATCTGAATTATGTGTTTTGAATCCGTGTTAATCCGTGGCTATTCTTTTGCTTCTAGTGCCCTTTTATTCTGATAATTTAAATATTAGGAGCCTGGCCTTTTCAAATTGCATTCCTCTGGTTTTTCCTTTAGCTATGACTCTCATAGGAGTTCCCACCCATGCCTTCTTTTCTTCCAAGACTTTTGATTGCCGTAATCTTCTTACCTTTTTCTTTACTAATAGCTCAGGAAAAACAACCTCTTCAATCCATCCAAGGGCCTGATTGGATCATGGAAACCAAGAGCGCACCTTGGCAGGCACGCGACTCCCAAGGCGAGTTTGTGCACCGTGATAAACTTTGGATCTTGGGAGGTTGGTTTAACTCTAAAGAGGCACCACCCAGAGACCTATGGTCTTCCCCAGATGGGAAAAATTGGACCCTGAACCATAAGGATCTTCCGATTCTTCATACTGATCTGCCCATGTCCATCTCCTTTAAAAACCAGATGTGGATGATGGGTGGTTGGCACAATGGCAGGCTGCCTGGCCATTCCGCAAGCAACCAAGTCTGGGCCTCCTCCGATGGTTCTGACTGGAAGCAGATTACTCCGAAGGCGCAATGGTCACCAAGGCTTGCTTCTGCAATTGTTGAGTTTAAAGGAAAGCTTTGGATTCTCGGAGGTACAGAAAATTACTACTTCGGTGATAAGAACAGCCTTAAGAATGATGTCTGGTCTTCCGCAGATGGCAAGGATTGGAAGCTTGAATCTAAGAACGCTCCGTGGGCACCAAGGGCCTATCATCAAGCTGCCGTTCTCAATGATAAAATCTATGTCTTTGGTGGTGGGAATTATGTTCCAGAATACTTTGCATACAACGATGTTTGGTCTTCCAGCGATGGTGTCAACTGGGTTAGGGAAACAGAAAATGCACCATGGAGTGAAAGGCTGTGGTTTTCTTCTGTTGTCTATAGAGATCATATCTGGGTTATGGGCGGCTGGTCGAATAAGCCCTCAAAAAACTGGGCTGATTCATGGGTGACCAAGGATGGTAAAAACTGGATCCGGTTCGATTCTAAATCCAGTTGGAAGGAAAGGCACGAGCACTCTACTTTTGTTTTCAAAGATAAACTCTGGATCGCAGGCGGTATGATCCCTCCACTATGCAATGAAGTCTGGTCGCTTTCCCTGCCCTTGGATTTTTTCAGCAAGAAATGATCATTCCTTTCTTGCTTAAAGAGAAAAAGGGGTCAGGTCTATTTATCGGCAAAGTGCCTGAACCAAAAATAAATTTACCAAAATTTTAAGCGTAATTCAGTCTCTATGCTTCTTCTGTGCAAATCTCAGAATATGTAAGAAGATTATTTATTACTCCATATTCTTTTTAGTTTTAGTTATAATTTCAAATACTATCATGAATTGATTGTTCTTTGGATCACCTTGAGTGCCATTCTCAAACCCAGAATATGGTGATAAATATATGGATGCTTCTCGACACGAAATAAATCAAGAACTCGAAGAAGCTTTATTTAAGTATGAAGAACAACGAGCATTACAAAAAGATATTTCTCTGGAATCTTTTTTACTATCCTACCCCAACCTCAAGGATCAATTACCAAAAGCAATCGAAAAACTTCAGAGAATGGATTGGCTTCTTACGACAAATTCCGAACCAACAGGCGAAACTTTCCCAGATAAAGAAACCCTAATTCCCAGCAATATTACCAAGGGCGATTCACCCGTTTCAGGATATCGGCTGATCCAAAAAATTGGCAAAGGTAGCTTTGGTGAAGTTTGGGAAGCCAAGGGGCCAGGCGATGTTTCCCTCGCAATGAAAATTATCCCCATGGCCAACGGGCTCGACATTATTGAAATCCGTTCCCTCAATCTTTTCAAATCAATCAGACACCCCCATTTATTATCTATTTTTGGATTCTGGATCATTGAAGAACATCTTTGGATTGCCTTCGAGCTGGCGGAAATGAATTTCCTTGAATATGTAAACAAAAATAAGCCTAACGAAAATGAAATCCTTTCCATGTTTACTGATGCTGCAGAAGCCCTCAATTTTCTTAATCAGAAAAGACACTTACTGGAAGATGGCGAAACCGTTTCTATTCTTCACCGAGATATCAAGCCACAAAACATGTTAATCGTGGGGGGCGCTTTAAAACTTGGCGACTTCGGACTCGCACGCATCCTCGATGAAGAAACTAATCAACACAGCGGTTGCATGACCCCAAGCTATTCGCCCCCTGAGTTCTTTCAGGAAAAAATGAGCGCAACCTCGGATCAATATTCCCTTGCAATTACTTACTGCCAAATCCGGGGTGGTACTTTGCCCTTTACAGGCAACGCCGCTGAAATCATGGCAGGGCATTGTAATCGCCAGCCTGATCTTTCCATGATACCCATTCATCAAAGATGGGTGGTTGCAAAGGCCCTAGATAAAAACCCATTAAAACGATGGAAAAGCTGTACCGAATTTATAAGTCAGATCAAGCTGGCTAATTCCACTCCTGCCAAAATCCCATCAAGATTAAATCGAAAATCCATATTCCTAGGGGCTTTGGTTGGAGTTGCTTTAATAACCTTAAGCCTGTTTTCTATTGCTGTTATGGTTAAACCTAAAAAACCAGCCTTTGACGAGATAACCCTAGTAGGGCATAGGGGAGAAGTATATTGCACTGCGTTGTCTGAAGATGGCAAAACTGGCATCAGCGGTGGCGCAGACAGGCAAGCAATTGTTTGGGACCTTGAGAATCATAAACCCAGATTTCAGCTAAATGAACACACCAAAAATGTAGTATCTATCGCAATTTCCAAAGATGGTCATCAGGCTTTATCGGGAGGCGACTTCCTAGACAATAAAATAGTCCTATGGGATTTGGTAAAAGGCGAAAAAATAAAAGTCTTGTCCGGACATCTTCATTCCATACGAAATGTATTTTTTTTACCTGATGGAAAAAGGGCAATATCATGCAGTTGGGATTGCACTGCAAGACTATGGAATCTTGAAACCGGTTCCCAAATCCAATTCTTTGAATATTTGGATAAACAGGATCCTAAAAACCTTACTTTAGGTTCTCCCCGGCAGGTTTGGCACATGGGTCTTTCGGGAGATGGTAAGACCATGGTCTGTTGTCTACGGGATGGGAAAATTTGCGTATACGATGTGGAGTCCGGGAAAAGAACCCAAACCCTGAGTGGGCCCGATCAAGTTTACAACTCTTTTTCAATGAATACCGAAGGCACCTTGGCAATAACTGCATTTGGAGGTCAAATGCAAACGCTCAAAGAACCCTACGATTTAAAAATCAACCGCTGGGATTTAATCACTGCCAAAAAAGAAGTTTTAATTGAAACTGAATGCCCCATTACAGCTTTATTTTTTCCCAAAAACACAAGCGATCTTTTTGTATTTCCCAAGAAAGGCTTGCCCTTCCTCTACGATTTAAAAACAAAGTTGAAAACAAACACCCTTGGTCATTTAGACTCTGAGGTGAATTGCATCACTGGAAATGATGACGGAACAACCTTGCTGCTTGGCTGCAAAGATTTCTCCGTAAGACTATTAAAGCGCAATTAACTTTTGGAATCGCGCAAAAGATATATGGGTTTTTAGATGAAGGTGTTATACAGTTCGCCTACTTCTTCTGCGCATGGTGTTAAGCCATGCAAAACAGACCTGTCCCATTTTTTGCCACCCTTTTTAAAATATTAGTTTTAGCTTGATGTTTTTCTTTGATACAAGATGATAACCCGATGGTAATCCCTAAACCAACTTTGTTGAAAGAGTTGCAATGAGCTCGTTATTAATTCTTTTAGTGTTTAATTGCGCTGGCCAAACTAGCGCACCAGTTATCGATGAGGCAAAGCAACTTCGGGATCATGTTAAGGCAAACTACACAAAGTACGAATATCAAATCCCGATGCGCGATGGGATCAAAATATTCACTGCGGTTTATGTGCCTAAGGATGATTCTAAAACCTATCCTTTCATGCTTAATCGCACGCCTTACAGCGTTGCACCCTATGGTATTGATAATTACCGTGAAAAACTTGGGCCTTCCACATACTTCCAGAAGTCTGGCTATATCTTTGTGTATCAGGATGTAAGAGGCCGCTGGATGTCGGAAGGTTCTTTTCAAAATGTCAGGCCCCATAATCCCAAAAAAGGCCCCAAAGATTTTGATGAAAGTACGGATACTTTCGATTCCATTGAGTGGCTTTTGAAAAATGTCAAAGGGCATAATGGCAGGGCTGGTCAGTCAGGTATTTCCTACCCGGGTTTTAATACTGCTGCGGGTATGATCGATGCCCACCCTGCACTTAAAGCCTCTAGCCCACAAGCGCCTGTGATTGATTGGTTCGTTGGTGATGATTTTCACCATAATGGCTGTTTGTTTTTGCCCCACGCATTTAACTTTATGTCCGGGTTTGGCAAGGAACGCCCTGAACCCACACGCAAAGGCGCAAGGGTTTCACACGACCACGAAACACCCGATGGCTACCAGTTCTTCCTCGACATGGGCCCTCTCGCAAACGCGGATAAGAAGTTCCTCAAAGGCGGTATTTCTTTCTGGAATGAAATGATGAAGCGGGGCACTTATGATGATTTGTGGCAAGCAATGAACCTACGACCTCATCTTAAAAACATCAAGCCTGCGGTGATGACGGTGGGCGGTTGGTTCGATGCGGAAAACCTTTTTGGTGCGCTCGAATGCTATAATTCCACGGAAAAGCAAAGCCCTGGGTGTGATAATACTTTGGTGATGGGGCCTTGGGATCATGGCGGTTGGTCACGCGGTGCGGGCGATTCGCTGGGCAACGCCCGTTTTAATTCTAAAACTGCTGAATACTTCCGTGAGAATATTGAGTTCCCTTTCTTTGAATTTCATTTGAAGGATATTCCTTCGTTGAAGCAACCCGAGGCCCATGTGTTTGAAACAGGGACGAATGTTTGGCGCAAGTATGATGTTTGGCCTCCGAAAGATTCCAATCCTTTGTCGTTATTCTTCCAAGAAAAAGGAACCCTCACTTCCAAACCAGACCTCAGTGAAGGATTTGATTCTTATATTTCAGACCCTTCCAAGCCTGTGCCTTACATGGAGCGCATCACCACCAAAATGGATTATGAATACATGGTTGCTGATCAACGCCATGCCGCCCGAAGGCCAGATGTACTTGTTTACCAGTCTCCCGAATTAAAGAGTGATATAACTCTTGCGGGCCCTATAAAAGTTGACTTATGGGTTAGCACCACGGGAACAGATGCCGATTGGGTGGTGAAAGTGATTGATGTTTTTCCGAATGATTACCCAGATTTTGATCCTAATCCCGCGGGGGTTCGCATGGGCAATTACCAGATGTTGATTCGAGGCGAACCTTTCAGGGGTAAGTTCCGCAACAGTTTTTCCAAACCCGAACCCTTCGAGCCCAACAAGCCAACCAAGGTGAGTTTTACCATGCCTGATATTTGTCATACTTTCAGGCCGGGCCATAAACTTATGGTGCAGGTGCATTCCACCTGGTTTCCTTTGGTGGATCGTAATCCTCAAAAGTTCTGCGACATTTATAGCGCCCTTGAATCAGATTTCTCACTACAAACTCACAAAATTTATCGAAGTCCAGGGATGCAAAGTGGTATCACTGTTAGGGTGAAATAAACATTCAAAGAGATCATTTTGAATTGCAGATTCCAGAGCATGTATTAAAACGAAAAGGTTCAACCAAAACTTCGGGAGTACCCAAGGAGGTTCGTGCTCTGCTTGATCTTGGTCTTATCGAAACCGTGAATCTAGCGGAATGGCTGGTGGTCGATCAAGAATCACTGGCTCGAAATCTATTTCAAAAAGAAAACTGGAACTTCCTTCTGCAACCTTTGGAAGAATCTTTTCGTTTGCTAAAAATCAAAACTGCGCCCAAGAAGATGGAAGTTTTAGGGAAGATTCTGGCACAGGGTTTTCCCGCTAAAAGACAATTTGAAACTGCACTCAGAATCCTTAAAGAGCATCGCTCGGATATTGTTCGCTCTTGGGCTTGTTTCATGATTGGCAAACGAAGTGAAATCTTGCTTCAAGAAAGTTTAAAGCGTATCCACTCATTGGCTGCAGATAAAAACATGAGTGTAAGAGAGGCAGCATGGCTTGCGATAAGGCCCAGAATCGTGATGCAGTTAGGAGAATCATTGCAAATACTCGAAGCGTTTAGTTTGCATAAGGATGCGAACATCAGGCGTTTTGCAAGCGAGATAACAAGGCCCCGAGGAGTTTGGTGTAATCATATTCCAGCATTGAAAGATAACCCTGAACTTGGCTTACCTTTACTCGAACCTTTGCGCTGCGATGGTTCGATTTATGTGCGAAACTCGGTGGGCAATTGGCTTAATGATGCAAGTAAAACTAACCCTGGTTGGGTTCAAGATGTATGTAAGCGCTGGGATAAAGAGTCTCCCACCAAGGAAACCGCGTACATTATTCGAAGAGGTTTAAGAACGCTGCGAAAAAAGTCTGATTAGAAAGTAATCTTATGGGTTACTTGGCTTCTTCATACTTTTCGAGCAATATGGTAAACTGCATGCTGTTGATATTAACATGCTGCTTGACAATCCCAACTCCTTGGGCAAACCAGTAGGTTGTGCTAACGAGGATGCCAGCACCAGCCACTTCTGCATCCATCACCACTTTCACGGTTTTGAATTTACCTGCAGGAACCTCGATTTCATCCTCATCTGATTTGCATGACACAGATAGTTTTTCATCACCAACTTTGGATTCGGTTTTCCAAGTTGAACCTTTTTTGATGGGGAATTTAAGTATGCAAATGGGGGGAGATACTTCTGTGCCATTATATCTGTTGCGAAAAATGCCTTTTTCAGTAACGTTTAGATGCTCGGTTGCAGCTACCTTTCCCTTCGCAATTGTTTCCAACCGGGCCAAGGATACACCATCGATCTTTTCGATCTTGGCAATTTGGTTGATTAGCTTGGCACTACCCTTGGCAACTGAATCGGATTCAATTTGATAGGTCCACTTGTTACCCGCCTTGAGTGGATAATAGGATTTAGAATCTTGTGTTTTTTCTTGAGCTGTTGCAAGTGGCTGGCAAGAAAGTGCCAAACCAAAAACGAAAAGAATCAATCCTGAAAATTTACACATGATGACCTTACAATAAAGTTGATCGTGGTTGATGGTTACTTGCAACTAGGAAAGCTTAACAAACCATAAACGAGAGGTCGACTAAAAACTCAGGATCGTGGAATTTTCCATCTTATTGTGTTTCTATTGCTTTTTTAAAAACACTTTGGTATTATAATACCATGGCATTAAGGATAAAAAATATATTTTGAATCTATCTTATGGGATCTTGATGAAGACTCTGAAGGTAATGTTTTTCATTGCGCACAACACGGTGTGACCAAAGAAGAGGTTGAAGAAGTATTTTTAAATGCAATGGATGTAGATATTAGTCGATCAACCGGCAGACCGGTTGTTTTTGGAGAAACAAAAACTGGCAGGCATTTGATGGTAGTATTTGAAGCGATTGATAAAAACACGGTTTATCCGATAACAGCATTTGATGTTCCAAGGAGACAATAATGAAACGGATCGTTCGCAATGAAAAGCTTTCTTCAGAAGAATCGGCCAAATTGAATAGTATTCGGAATCGGGTAGTTAACGAATTGCCCAGTCTGATTGAAAGGCATCAGCAAAGAATGTCGTCCCAAAATCATCTGCAAGAATTGATGATTGAACTGAAATCTGCACGCGAGGCCAAAGGCCTTAGCCTTTCAGATTTAACAGAACTTACCGGGATGGATCAATCAGCATTATCAAAACTGGAAACAGGTCAGCGCCCCAATCCCACCATGGAAACCTTATTACGCTATGCAGATGCAGTGGGTAAACGCTTAGTGGTTTCTCTTGCAGATGCGTTTCCCGCTTCTTAATCATTTGGTGCTTTTACCAGCGTCAAAGTTTCCTTGATGGTGATACCACCAGTTTTTGCGCTTCTCATTGATTGTGCCAGGGCCATGATTCGAACACAGGCATCCTTGGTCCCTACACCGTTCCCATGAATATTGGAAATCAAATTGCGGTTTGCATCATCCTGGCCAAGATTGGGTTTGTAAGCAAGGTATGCGGAAAGACTGTTTGCTGTGGTTAAGCCGGGCCGTTCGCCAACGAGAAGAATTGCGATTTCTGGTTCGAGTAGATTTCCAATTTCGTTAAGAATCCCAACGCGTGCCTGATGAACAAGGAAAGGCCTGCCCAGAGTCCAACCCTGATTAAGTGCAAGTTCCCAGAGGGAGT
The DNA here is from genome assembly GCA_044337875.1 of Gemmataceae bacterium. Taxonomy (GTDB): domain Bacteria; phylum Planctomycetota; class Planctomycetia; order Gemmatales; family Gemmataceae; genus UBA969. Next base: position 174,443 of record JBIIMS010000005.1, on the reverse strand, counting down.
CGAGAAGTGGTGGTCCTTGAAGTTTTAAAGCTGCGGGGGATAATCCATCCGCAAGGATGATTTGGAGTTGCGGTTGGAAAGGGCATTGCTGCTGGATGCGATTGCGATCAGGGGGATTTAATTGCCTGCCCAGATCAGGTTTTAGTAAATATTCATGTCTGTTATTGGCTTTGGAAGCGACTTCAAACAGTCCCATTTGATCGATTCGTTCGCTGCGGAAATCGCGTTCCAAATCGATGGATTCAAAAACAGCATCTCGGGCGAAGGCGTGATCTGCACGAAGTAAAAGCCAATCCTTGGTGGAAAGGGCGGTGCCTTTTCGGGCTGCAAATACTCTTGCTGAAGTTAAGGATTTACAAATCGTTTGTATTGCCGCTTCATGGTCCATGATTATTTTTCCTGCATTTGTTTCAGGGAAATAGGGGGGCCTTGAAAGCGGTGCCTTGCTACGGTAAACCAGAACGCAATGAGGAAGATGGTGAGTGCAAGCACAGCATAACCAGCTTTTTCATTGGGAGGTTGGATGCCAATGCAAACAATTCCAATCGATGCAATCGTGCTTAATAATGCCATTGGTTTAAACCAGATTCCCAGGTGCCAGGGGCCCATGCTTTTCCAACTTTTGCCATGTACAAAAAATCCTGCAAGGATGGGAAGCATGTAGGACAGATAAAGAAGGATGGTTGCAGCCGCTGCTATGGTGTCATAAAGATGCGAATAAAGTGTAAACAGGATTGCAGTGATGGAAACCAAAAAGATAGCATTGGTGGGTACTTGGGTTTTAGGGGAAACCTTTTTGAAGAAGTTGGAAAAAGGTAAGCCACCATCTCTTGCAAATGCAAAGGCCATGCGAGATGCCGCAGTTATTACAGACATACCACAAAGGTATTGTGAAAGAACAATTGCGATGAATGCCGGGGCCTGTAAAAGTTTGGGGAGGGATTGTTCAACGATGGTGACAAATGCCCGATCGCCCTGCATTGCAACATGCTTGGTATCATCAATCACCAGGATTGCAACAGCAAGCAGTATATAGCCTGCAATACTGGAAACTATTACTGCCTGCATGATTGCCTTGGGGACTGCGGATGCAGCGTTCTTTGTTTCTTCAGCGGCGTGGGCGGAGCCATCAAATCCAGTGATGGTGTAGGCTGGAAGCAGCATTGCCAGAAAAAAAAGCCATGCGATTGATTCTATTTCGGGCCATACTTGTTTGTCACCTTCAGGAAGGCCACTGAAGTTTTCGAATTGAAATAATCTTTCGGGATGCACGGGCCCGCCAAAAACCAACATCAAAACAACCAGTGCAACAGTTACCATCAGAATCCAGTAACCGCTGAAGATGGTCATGGGGTTAACGATGCGCATGCCAAAAAGGTTGATGGCAAGCTGTGAAAAAGTAATGATGGAAACAGCAATAACCTGAGCGAAGTCCCCTAGATCAGCGCTACCGAAAATACTACTTTCGATAAAGTTCCAGGTGCCCACATTGATGGCAGCAAGGATGATGACAATACCAGCAAGGTTGAACCAAGCAGTAACCCAGCCCCAACCTCTGCCACCTAGAAGAGAGCCCCAGTGATAAAGCCCGCCTGCGGTAGGAAACGCAGAGGCTATCTGTGCCATTGCTGCTGCTACTGCAAATGAAAATAAGCAAGCAATGGGCCAGCCAATTCCAATTGCTGCGGGGCCTGCTGCACAATACCCCATATGAAAAGAAGTGATACCACCCGCAAGGATACAAATGATGGACATGGAAAGCGCATAGTTCGAAAACGCACTAAACCCCCGGAAAAGCTCTTGCTCGTAACCCATTCTGGCTAAGTTTTTTTGGTCTTCGCTGGCGTGTTTTTCATTGGTGTTCATCAAGCATCCTTGGTGTTTTCGAGAATTGGAAGAATATTTTTCATAACTGTAAAAGCTCGGTCTTTGCCACAAAGCGAAGAGCCATTCATGATTCCATTATGTTCAAGCCATGTTTGGAATTCAGGCGCAGCCTTAAGCCCAAGCAAAGACTTTACCATGGCTGCATCGTGATAGCTTGTAGTTTGATAACTAAGCATCACATCATCACCTGATGGAACCCCCATGATGTAATTAACCCCAGCATTGGCCAACAATAGAAGCAGGTTATCAAGCGAGTTGTGATCCGCTTCGGCATGGTTGGTAAAGCAAACATCAACTCCCATGGGTAGGCCCAGTAATTTGCCCATGAAGTGATCTTCAAGCCCTGCACGAATGATCTGTCTTTCATCAAAAAGATATTCCGGCCCGATGAAACCCACCACGCTGTTTACAAGAAACGGGTCAAGGGTTCGTGCCAAGCCATAGGCCCGGGCCTCGAGGGTAAGTTGATCAATACCATGATGGGCATTTGCAGAAAGCGAACTACCTTGCCCGGTTTCAAAGTACATGGCTTGATTACCCAACCAATTAACATTTCTGGATGTGTGATGTTCTAGCACTTGCTCTTTACCTTCCTTAAGCAGGGCGAGAGAGATGCCAAAGCTTTCATTGGTTTTCTGAGTCCCACCTATGGATTGAAATAAAAGATCAATTGGAGCGTTTTTTTTCATCGCACCTAACTGGGTGGAGATGTGTGCTAGGCAGCATCCCTGAGTTGGAATATTCAGCGAGGTGATTACATGATCGATGGATTTCAAAATTGCGGAAACGGAATCAATGGAATCCACCGCGGGGTTGACCCCTATCACTGCATCGCCCGCCCCCATAAGCAATCCATCGATGCAGGAAGCTGCAATGCCAGCGGTGTTATCGGTGGGGTGATTGGGTTGGATACGAACGCCTAGGGTTCCTGCAATGCCGGTGGTGTTTCTGCAACGGGCGATGTTTTTAATCTTAGCTGCAATTGCAATCAACTCTTTGTTGGCAAGCAGCTTGGTGACCGCAGCTACCATTTCTGGGGTAAGCCCCTGTTGAAGGTTTTTAAGTTCTGCTCCTTGGGGCAAATCCTGCAATAAGTATTCTCGTAGTTCCCCTACCGTAAGGGATGCAATGGGTTTGAACGCAACTGAGTCATGGGTGTCGAATATTACTTTGGAGACGTCATCGGCATCGGGGTCGAGAATGGGGTGGGCAAGGAATTCGCTTAGGGGTAGATCTGCAAGGGCCATTTTTGCAGCGATGCGTTCTCTTTCATTGTTCGCAGCGATGCCTGCAAGTAAATCTCCGGATTTGGGTTCATTGGCCTTGGCTAAAAGCGCTTTAAGATCTGCGAAGTTATATTGTTCGCCACGAATCACATGAGAATAAGCCATCGATGAAATCCAAGTCTGATTTTAATTAAGCACAAGGTTGAATTGTAATGAGATAAGTGGCTTAAAGCGAAGACCTTTATGAATGGAATTGTTTTATGCCATTTAAAGCGAAGGGGATCTTTGTGGGGAATGCTTAATGGTGAAACATGGGTTATCTCGATTTAGGGTAAGTATTTAAGCTTAAAAAGGATTGGGTTTAAAAGGTTTGATCCTGTTGTAACAGCTATAAGGCTATGTATTGGAATAGGTTGTGGCGAATGATGTTCAAAGCTATATTTTGGAAAAAACAATCGTTTAGCGGACCATTTCCACGCAAGAGGGGTTTAAGATTGTAGTTAAACGTAAATCATGCCTGGTATTTTGCCGAATTGAATAGGAATGGGATGAATGATGTTAAACCTGCCGAAAATAATTCGCTCGAAATTGATGATCGTGGCATTGGGATTTGCAATTATTGAAATTGCAACTGCCGCTGTTCCGGAAGTTAAAAAAGTATCGCCCGGCAAAAATAAAAAAGGGCCTGATAAAAATGTTGTATTGTCTGCAGACCCAGATGCTTCCAAGGTTGAATATTTTGAAAAGAATGTCAGGCCGATTTTGGTTAATCACTGCTACGCCTGCCATAGTGCGGATACCAAACCTTCAGGTGATTTGCGGGTGGACGATCGCAAGGGGCTTATTGTTGGTGGGAAGAATGGGCCAGCAATCGTTGCGGGGAAACCTGATCAGGGGTTATTGCTTAAAAGGGTATCGAGTGGTGCGAATAAGCAGATGCCTTTGCAGGGCGAAAAATTAAACGATACGCAAATCAACATCTTGAAAAAATGGATCGAAGATGGGGCGGTATGGCCTGCGGTCAAGTTGCCTTTTGCACTGGGCCAAAGCAGGCCCACCTATGAAAAATTAAAGAAAGAGCATTGGGCCTGGCAACCGATAGCAAACCCCAAGGTTCCAGAAGTAAAAGATGCCTCATGGTCCAAGTCGAGCGTGGATAGGTTTGTATTTTCGAAGTTGGAAGCTGCGGGTTTGCAACCTGTTGCTGATGCGGATAGGGTTATCCTTATAAGAAGATTGACATTTGATTTGACCGGGTTGCCTCCCACGCCTGCGGAAATCCAAAGCTTTGTCAATGATACCAACGCCAATGCGTTGGAAAATCTAGTGGATCGGCTTCTCGCAGCAAAGGCCTTTGGCGAAAGTTGGGGCAGGCACTGGCTTGATATTGCAAGGTATGGTGAATCCACAGGCCCAAGCAGAAATATTCCGTATCCCCATGCATGGAGGTATCGTGATTATGTTATCGATAGTTTCAACGCAGATCTGCCCTTTAATCAATTCATCAAAGAGCAGGTTGCTGGCGATCTTCTTTCCCCAAAAAATGATGAGGATTCAAACCGCCTGAAGATTGCAACGGGTTTTCTTGCCTTGGGTGTCAAAGATGTAAACCAGCGCTTCAAAACACGATTCATCATGGATAATGTTGATGAGCAAATTGATGTGGTTACTCGTTCCGTGCTTGGTCTGACTGTAAGTTGTGCTCGATGCCATGATCATAAATTTGATCCCATTCCGCAAACCGATTATTACTCATTGGCGGGAATATTCACCAGCACCGATAATGCCTCCGGGTTGCGAAATCTGATGGGCGGGGGTGGGCTGGCTTATTATGTTCCTGATAATTTGGTCAAGCTTAAGGGCGCTCTTTCTCAGGTGCCCGACGAAAAGCGTATAAAGCTTCAGGCAGAAATTGAAGATGCCAAGAAGGCGTGGGAGGAAATCAAAGGCACTCCCAAGGGCTTGAAACCTAATGCCAATGGCGAACCAGAACAGAAAAAATTCCGGGTTAAGTTAGAGAAACTACAATTAGACTTATCCGCACTGATGGATTCAGCCCAGGAGTCACTGTCTGCGCATGGCGTGCGGGATTCTAATGTGATTGCGGATACCGAGCTTCGCATCCGTGGTGAAGCAGAGAAACTTGGCCCAGTTTGGCCCCGTGGGTATCTTACTACTTTTCATGTACCTGATGCCAAGCCTGTCAACAAGCAGCAAAGTGGCAGGCTGGAACTTGCACAATGGTTGACCAGCGAACAAAATCCCCTTGCATCGAGGGTGATTGTGAACCGGGTTTGGGCCCATCTTTTTGGCAGGGGCATTGTTTCCACAGTTGACAACTTTGGCGTTTCGGGTGACAAACCCTCGAACCCGGAACTCCTCGATTATTTATCCCGCCAATTCATGCAAGATGGGTGGAGCATCAAAAAGCTTGTCCGCACCCTCGTGCTTACCAAGGCTTATCAATTATCTTCCCAATCAACCGATAAACATCATCAGGTTGACCCTGCAAATTCCTTGGTTTGGCATCATTCGCCTCGCAGTTTAAGTGCGGAAGAGTTTCGCGATGCAATGCTTGCTACAGGAGGGCAGCTTAATTCGAATAGGATTTCAGGTTCACCTACAAACAATTTTAAAATGAAAGAGATTCGCGACAATGGTGGCGAAGCGAAACAGATTCACGATTCAGCAGCGAAGAGTTCTTATCGAAGTATTTACTTGCCACTTTTGCGCGGCCTTACTCCGAAAGATCTTGAAGCATTCGACCCCGTGGATCAAACCTTGGTGACGGGTAACCGAGATTCCACTACGGTGCCGGGCCAGGCGTTGTTTGTACTTAATTCTTCATTTGTAAGAAGGCAATCTTTGGTGCTTGCAGAAAAGCTCTTGCAGAACTCAAATAGTTCTGATGATGAAAAAATCAAGCAGGCGTATCAACTTATGCTTGGTCGTATTCCGAATGAAAAAGAATTGGAGAGGGGTAACACCTTTTTGGCGGATTATGAATCTGCTGCAAGAGAGTTGAAGTACCCACCAAAACCAAATATGAAGAAGCCTGTTCAAGCCAAGCAGAATGCCAAGAAAAAAAATGCCCCCCCTGCGAACCCTGACCAGATCGAACAAGAGGGCGAATTATCAAATGATGAAGAAGTTTTGCCAAAAGATGGTAAAACTGCGGCATGGCTCGCTTTGGTGCAGGCTTTATATGCTTCTGCTGAGTTCAGGTTTGTTAAATAAATCACACTAGATGTTCGTAGATAAAGGATGATTCAATGCTGGAAATTTCCCGTAGACAGGTGTTAAAATCAGCAAGCGGAGGCTTTGGTATGCTCGCCCTCGCAGGCTTGATAGGTCAGCAGGCAAAAGGCGCAGTAAAAGATTCCGCAATGCCTTTGGCGCCTAAAGAGCCCCACTTCACTCCCAAGGCAAAGCGCCTTATCTTCGTGCATATGAATGGCTCGATGTCGCATCATGATACTTTCGATTACAAGCCCCAATTGATCAAAGATGATGGGAAGTCCGGCCCCGGGGGTGGAACGCTCACTGCTTCAAAATTCAAATTTTCCCAACATGGCCAAACAGGCTCGTGGTTTTCAGAGCTGCTGCCCAACATGGCCACCCATGCGGATAAGATTTGCTGGCTCAGAGGCTTGTACACCGATACCCCCGCACATCCCCAAGCCGTTGTCCAATTGCATACCGGGAGTGCCAATGCTGCTCTTACCCGCCCTAGCATGGGTGCTTGGCTTCTATATGGCCTTGGTAGCGAAAACCAAGATTTGCCAGGCTACATCACCATTAATCCACCGCCAAACTTTGGTGGTTCGGTCAACTTCGGAAGTGCGTTTCTACCTGCTCATTTTCAAGGAACCAGAATTGATGACAAAGGCAATCTTCCCAACCTTAGGCCTTCTTCTGATACCCTGTTGCAACGTAAACAACTTGATTTGATTCAAGCCATGAACCGTGATTTGGCTTCTTCTGCCGGTGCTCCTGATTCTTTGGAAGGCATCATCCAGAACTATGAACTCGGTTTTAAAATGCAGCACAAAGTGCCCGAGCTTCTTGATATCTCCAGGGAATCTCAACGCACCAAGGATGCTTATGGCGTAGATAGAAATGCCACTTCTAGCTTTGCCCGCCAATGTATCATGGCACGCAGATTAAGCGAAGCAGGGGTTCGTTTTGTTGAGATTTGTCAACCAGGTTGGGACCACCATAATAATCTTCACAAGGGCTTGATAGATCGATGTGGCTCCATCGATCAACCCGTTGCAGCCCTGCTTGCAGACCTAGATCAACGGGGCTTGCTTGAAGAAACTTTAGTTTTGTTCGGCAGCGAATTCGGCAGGCTTCCTACCGCACAAGGCAAGGATGGCCGTGACCATAATATCACCGGCTACCCAATGTTCATGGTGGGTGCGGGTGTCAAAAAAGGCTTTAGTTACGGTGTCACGGATGAATACGGTATCAAGGCTGTTGAAGGTAGAATGCACAACAACGATTTTCATGCCACCCTCTTGGCATTGATGGGCCTTGACCATACCCAGCTTACTTATCGATATGCAGGCCGTGATTTCAGGTTGACCGATGTGGCGGGGAAGGTGGCTCAGGAAATCTTTTCCTAAGTATCTTTTAGCCTAGCGAGAAGTGATTGCAATAAATGCCAATCACATGGTGATCAACCCAATTGCTTTAGCACGGCTTTTAATTCCTGAAGCAGCACTTCCACATTTCCATGGGTGTTGTAGCCATGGATTGCAATTCTTAATCGCCCTGCATTGCCCATCACATGAATATTTTTTGATTTTAGATGCGCATGAATAACATCAGCTTTGGGATGTCGAAATGCCAAGATGCCCGCAACATGTTCTGGATTCGTGGGTGTGATTAGTTCGATGGGCAATTTTGCCAACTCTTCGAGGCAATGCAAAACCAAAGGTCGTGTTGCAGCATCGATTTTTTCAACGCCGATGGATTGGATGTATTGCAGCCCAGCGCGGATCGCATAAATTGCTGGGTAATTGGGCATGCCCACTGCAAAGCTTGCTGCGCCTGGTTTACTTTTAGCTTCGGTGAAGCGGTTAGCGCCAAAGGGCTCTTCAAGATTGAACCAACCACCTGCGGGAACAGTAAGAGAATTATTTTTGGCAGAAGGTACTCCAACTAAGCCACCACCATGGCTTGCAAGAATCCACTTGTGGGTACTGCTGATTATTAAATCAACGCCCTGAAGTTGCAGGGGGATTCTGCCCAGTGCCTGAGTAACATCAACAGCCAAAAGGCTGGGTGAATGCTTTCGTACGATCTCTACAAGATTGGGTACAGAGATTTTAAAACCGTTGAGGAAGCTTACGAGCGATGCATTCACTAGGCGGGTTTTTGAACCAAGGAGTGGCACAAGATCTTCAAATTGCAAGATGCCATTTCGACTCCGCCAAACTTTTACGGTTGCAGGGCATCCTTCCTGCAGCCAAGGGGTTGCGCCTGCTGGAAAATCAAGATCATTGATGACAACTTCATCGCCCGCTTTCAAATGCAAAGCCATCGATGCAAGGTTGTAGGCTTCAGAAGAGCAGGAGCATAAACCGATTTCGGTGGGTGTTAGATTATAGAAAGAAGCAACTAATTCGCGGGTGGCATTCCATTGGGCTTCGTGCAGCAATCTGCCATCCATTCCAAGAAGTTTATCTTGGAAATATTGAAGCAGTGCATCCTTTACAGAAAGTGGGGGGATACCTTCTGCAGCAGAGTTAAAGTAGATCCTGTTTCCGAGGGAAGGAAAATCTTTGATCCTGCTGGCTTCGTCTAGCATTTGAGTTGGCCTATTTTAAATGTTGGCAAGCATGGGGTAGTATTCATCATCTTCGTTCTTGCCACCAAAGCCTTTGCCTACTACTTTTTCGGAAGTAACAAACTCGATCGATTTGATCCACTTGACCATCTTGAAACCAAGTTGGTTTTCAGCTCGCAACCGGAGTGGCGCACCATAAATAAGTGGGAGTTTCTCGTAATTCATTTCGAATGCAAGAAGGGTGAGATCATGTTGGGCATTGTAAAGAGTGAGGGTGTCGTAATATTCTCCGCCATGCAATCCTTCGCCGTAGGAATGAAAGACAACCGTTTTGACGTCCTTATGTGGTTTCACCATTTCGATGATTTTGTGAACGGGCACCCCACCCCAGTGGGCAATCCCCGACCATCCCTGAATGCAATGATGCATGGTGACTTGGTCTTGTTTTGCAATCTTCGCCATATCTTCAAGTGAAAGTTCGATCGGGTTTTCGACCAGTCCGAATACTTTCAAGCGGTAGTCCTTGAAGTTGTTTGCAGAAAGGTTTTTCCATTCATCGCAGATTGGAAGGTTGCCATTGGGCCAGAAATAGGGAGAGATGTTTTCTTTTTTATACTGAACGACGGATTCCATCTTGTTGACGAAAAGCCTCTTGAAGAACCCAAGGATGGTGCGTGATGCAAGTTGTAACCATCGTGGATTTGTCCAAGAGAACCAGTTTGCGAACAGGCAGAACGCTGCTGTCAGGGCAATTGCAGATAGCCCGACTATCATGCCCATCGGGTTGGTATCATCAGTACCGAAAACGATGTGGTTCATGTTCTGGGCAAAGCCGGTGATGATTACCATGGTCACATGAGGGACCAAAAATCCAAGGTAACCTAATAATGCGAGGAAGTGAATGGAACGGGCGCACTGCCTGCCACCAAATAAATAGGGGTACCATTTAAAGCGGTTGTCTATTGCGGGGGACATCGCCAAGCCTGTTAGAAAGGTGATTGGTGCGATTGCAAAGACAACGCCAAAGTACGAAAGTTGTTGCAGTGGGTTGTACTTATAAAATCCATTGGGTTCGACAGGAAGGTGAAAGGTTGCATAGTGCACTTGAACCGACCAGGCATCGAGGAAGATCTGAAAATCCACGGGCACCAGGCGTTTCCATTGGTTCGTGAAGAACAATAACCCGACAAAGATAAGGCCGTTGCCGAACCAGAAGAATGCGCTAAGGAAATGCCATATGCGAGCGATGCCCACGGTATGTCTGAAACCGGGAAGCCCGATCCAAGGCGATAGGTATCTGCTATCTTGCTTGGCGGTCCAGACGGAATCTTTGGGCACCACGATTGGGGTGAATCGGATCCATTCCGAACCGAGGGTGCAATGATCGTTCCAGTAAAGTCTGGGGTGATCTACAAGAATGGAGAGCCCGCTTCGTACCAGAAGCACCATCAAGAAAAAGTTGACAAAGTGATTGATGCGCAGCCATACAGGAAAGCCAATCGGGTCGTTAAATGATTCGGGAATAACCTTGGGGCTTTCGGGCAGGGAAGGCAGACCCATGAGAAAGTATTGAGCCCACGCCATCGCAACGGGGGTTAGCGCTAAAACGGTGAAAGCAACTAGGTAGGGCCATTTGATATAAATACCAATCCGATGATCTTTCGGATTAAGGAAACTATCGGTTCTTGGATTTTCTGCCATGGCTGATCCTTTAATAATAAAAGAACGAGCCTGTATCCTATACGATTTTAACTGTGATATCTAGCGATTATTGAAACATAAGTTTGCACGCTGCAATTACCATCACCAGCCCGAGAAATCGCAGAAGAATTCTTGGGGGAAGTTTTCGAATTCCTAATTGGCTGCCTAGAAACCCTGCGAAGGCAACGATGGGAACCCAAAGGAAGATTGCCTCGGGTAAAAAATGGGTGGAAGCGATGCATCCCATCAGGCCTGCGATTGAATTGACCAGAATAAAAGCTGCACAGATTCCAGAAGTCGTGCGGGTGTTGGCCCAGCCCGAAAAAAGAATGATGGGCGATAGAAATATTCCTCCACCTGTTCCCGTCAGGCCCGAAAGTCCACCTATCATCCCACCTATCATCATCCCTTTGTAAGTACTAAAGCGGTTGGGATACCAAGGTTTCGAATCATCATTATGCAAGAACAACCTCAATGATCCCAATAAAAGAATTATCACCAAGCCTAATTTAAACCAGCTTAATGGTAACGATGCATACGATGCCAAAAAAGCGCATGGCACCGAAGCGCATGCAAAAGGCCAGAATAATTTCCATTGAAAGTATCCCTCCTTTCGAAACTGATAAGTCACCAGGCTAGCCACAAAAATATTAAGGATGAAAGCAGTGGGCTTGATGATGCTGGGGGCGACCCCCATAAGAACCATTGCTGCAATGTATGCGGATGCGCCAGCATGGCCTACCGAAGAATACAATAACGCAGCTAGAAAAAATAATAATCCCAGCACTAATATGTGTGACAAATCCAAGAGAATATCTTTCTAACTTATTACGATTTCAAAACATTGATATAACCAAGATACTCTAATCAAATACTTCCTCTTGCACAAACTTTAAGCTAAGCTTGGTGAATCATACCCTTTGAGGAATTTATCATGTGGTCATCCAGCCTTTCATTACTTCTTCTTTGCTCATGCTATGGCTATCAAGATAAACCTGATGTTTTAGAGCGATTACCCCGCGAAAATCTTTTGCTCTTTAGAAATGCCATGGGCAAACCCACTCCCGTCACCACCACGGAAGATTGGCAAAAGCGCAAAGCGGAGATTATCCGGGGCATGCAATCCGTGATGGGCAAACTCCCCGGAAAGGAAAAACGCATCGCTTTAGAGGTTAAAGTCGAAGAAGAATTTGATGGTGGCACCTACGTGCGAAAATTAATCTCCTATGCCAGCGAGCCCAACTCCCGTGTGACAGCTTATCTTTGCATCCCTAAGGATGTGCTTTCAGGAAAAAGAAAAGCAAGCGCGGTGCTTTGCCTGCATGGCACCAATAATCAAATAGGCCATGGCACCGTCGTAGGCATAGGCAATGTTGCCAATCGTGGCTATGCGATGGAATTAACCCAGCGGGGTTATATCACCTTATCGCCTAGTTATCCGCTGCTTGCAAAGTATCAGCCTGATATTAAAGCTTTGGGTTGGGAAAGCGGTACGCTAAAAGCAGTCTGGGATAATATCCGTGGTCTTGATTATCTGGAAACTCTGCCTTACCTTGCGCACAATAACTTTGGCGCAGTAGGCCAATCTCTTGGTGGGCATAACTCCGTTTACACCGCTGTTTTTGATGAACGCATCAAAGTGATTGTCTCTAGTTGCGGACTGGATTCTTATCTCGATTATATGGGTGGTAACCCCAAGGTCTGGGAGTTAGAGAAAGGCTGGTGCCAAACGCGATACATGCCTAAGCTTGCATCCTATAAAGGAAGGCTCGAACAAATCCCGTTTGATTTTCACGAAATGATTGGTGCACTTGCACCCCGAAATACTCTTATCATCTCGCCTACCATGGATAGCAATTTTAAATCAGATAGTGTGGATAGAGTTGCTGCATCTGCAGGCAAGATTTTTTCGCTCTATAAGAAGCCCGAGAATTTGAAGGTGCTTCACCCAGAAGGCGGACACGATTTCAACCCGGAAATGCGAGAAGCAGCATTCAAACTGTTCGATAAAATCCTCGAAGTGAAATAACACTGGGCCGGTCACTTCCTCCTTTTACTTTTTCTCTTTTTCTTCCCCCAACACCCAACCCTCTTCTTTTTTGCTTTTACACCAGCATTTTTTCTTTTACTTCCCCCAACATCCAACCCTCTTCCCTCCGGGAAAAGGGCCCTTCGCTTCGCTAGCCCGGGTTCCAGTTAGCCCGCCGCCGCCTTCGTCAACTTCGCTTATGCGGAGTTCCATTCTTATTCTTCCTTTTGCTTCCAATTACATATTTATTGATGTGGGTTTGTTTAAAGACAGAGGAGTTGCGATGGGGAAGCCCCACTGCAACTCCTCCATTTGAACCTTTGGGTCTTGCACCTAAGGGATGAGTCAAACCGTCGCTCACGCATCCGGCTCTGAAAGAAGTGTTTTGATTCCGTGAAATTCCGTGTTAATCCGTGGCAAATGCTTCTGCTTATTCTTCCTTCCGTGGCTATGCTTCTGCTACTTCTTCCTTTAAAACATTTGTTTATTTAGAATCTGCAGAAGGTTTTGATTTTAAGCCAGCTGTGTTTACCGTGATTACACGGTAGGTGTGTTTCTTGCCTGCCTCCGCTTTTGTATCGGTGTATTTCATTGGGACAAGCGGTTGGGAGGGCGTGTCGCTGTATTGCAGGTTCTGGAAAATGGGTCGGCCAAAGGGGTTCTTCCCAGTCTCTGGAAGGTTTGCGAGAAACTTCCCATCCCTCTCGATGATGAAACTTGCAAGTCCACTTTCAAGATCAGCTTCTGCTTCCCACTTCAGTTCGTTGCCCTTCACTTGTAAATTTGTTGGAGCAGAGGGCGCAGTGGTATCGCTTACCAAAGTATCTTTCACATACTGCATCCAAGACTTTGCAATGGCTTCGTTTGGTAACCATGCAGCTTTTAGAGGTTCGCCTGAAAACTTTGCCATAGGTTGTGCCTCTCCGCCAGTGATAGGGGCAAGCCATACTTGATCAGTGGGCATAGCATTAAGTGGGTTCGTAGTAATCTTGGGTAGGCGGGCGCTTAAGCAAGCATCGAGCCATACGATTGCGAGGTAACGCTGGTTGCCACACTCGTGGCTGGATAGTGGATCAACAGCAACACTTATTAGGCCACCCTTGGAGCGAACTTCGTTGAAGAAGGTTTCGTTGGCAGGCCATACTCCTGCGAAACGAGAATCTTTAACAGTAACGCCTTCTTTGGTTCCAGGGTTACACATGACGGGAACTTTTAAAGCTGCATCGGGTAAGGTATGTGCCTTGATGGTAGAGCGTTCTGCATTTGCTTTGAGAAGTGGAACGCCTGAACGAAGCCAAGCTGCTGCAACGCGTTCGGGATGCATGAGCACCATGCCGCCGGCCCAATGGCCACCACCACTATGGCCCCAAAGTGCCCAAGGCAATTTCGACAATTCGGGATGCCCGGATTTTGCACCCAGATCGACGAGGCACTTTTGAAACGCTGCGCTTGAACCATTACGCGGATCGCACCACATTTGGCAATCGCCTTTTTCTGGTTGTTCGTAGGAGGGAGCAAGCAGAGCACAATCATGTTTTTTTGCAAGTGCCTGCCAATGAAGATCATATGCGCCTGTAAGGCCAGATTTGCAAGACCCTTCGCCACAACCATGTTGATGAACAATCACGCCCCGGAGATTCTTCACATCTTTGGGAATCCAAATCGTGTAGTTGACGGGGAAGGTAAGCTCGCCCGGATTGGTGGAAGCTTCGTAGCGTACACGGTAGTAGGGTGCTTCTGCGGGTGGGAAAACATCGTAGGGCGCTTTTTGCGCATAAATTTCAGGGGTAACAGCGATGAGCAGAAGAGTTGCAAGCCAGATGAATTTTGTTTGAGTCATGGATCAAGTTCCGGTGGGGGTGAAATTTTCAGTCTTCCAATGAAAACAGTCTAAGTAATAGGGCGTAGTAAAACCAATCAATTTACGCTACTCATCAAAGTTAATGCGTTTAGTTGGATTCCACTACGAGGTTGGGTCGTGCTTTGCGCAATTGTTCGACCCCAGCGGGCGTGATACTCTTGCAACCACTCAGCGATATTTTTTTCAAAGACTTGGAATTTGCAAGTGCTTGAAGGCCTGCATCTGTAACCAATGCACTACCAAGTTTAAATTCTTCCAGCTTGGGCATTTGCGCAACTAGAAGCAACGAATCATCTTTAACGGTGGGAGCATGCGAAACATCAAATCGAAGTAATGTTGAGATTTTGGTTGCATGAGCAATACCCACAGCATTTGCTTGGTTATCCAGCAAGGCCAGATCTTCCAGGTGTAGATTTGATAGGGCAGCGACGGCTTCGCCTGAGCTAGCCTTATCGGCACTGCCAATGCCACATCGTTTAAGTTGAGTCAGGTTTTTAAGATGTGTGGCCCCTTGATCGGTGAACTTGGTATGAGCGAACCAAAGCCTGCCTGAAAGCGGGAGTTGAGATATTGCTTGCAAGCCAGCATCGTTAAGAGGTGTGAAATGGAAGTTGACATTTTCAAGTTTGGTAAGGGACTTTAGATGAGTGAAACCGGTGCCTGTGCACTGGGTGGAAGCTAGGCCCAGAGTTCGCAGTTCGGTCAGGCCGGAAAGATGTTTAAGCGCTTCATCATTCACAGGAGTTAAAGTCAGGTTGAGTTCGCGCAGGTTTTTAAGTGAGGAAATATGTTTTAAGCCATCACCTTGGATGGCACAATTTGCGAGATCGAGTTTGCGCAGGGTAGAAATGTTTGAAAGTCGCTTGAGCCAATCATCGGTGACGCGTTCGTTTTTCCCACCTTTGCCCTTGAGTGGGTTGTTGCCGTTGTAGAGATCGATCGCAGCAGGAACATCAAAGATATCGGTGGCAGTATCAGAGGTAGCGAGGTAAAGCCATTGTGGTGCGGTGGGGGTGCAAATGAGTTTACCTCTGAGTTCCTTGATTTCTGCATCCAGCAAAAGAGTGCTGCGTCGCAACTTTGCTGCTTGTTCGATTTCAGGAAGCAGGATCTGAAGTTTGACCTTTAAATTCGTATCAGAAATCTTTGAGATCAAGGATGAGCGATCGACTTTTTCCTCAATGGAAAGAATTTGGGTGAGCAGGGTTTTGTCGCTAGCTGATGCCCCAAGTTTTGCCAGCACGCTATCAAGATATTTCTTCACCTCGGGGTCCAGCTTTTCGAATCCCGCTTGGGAAAATGGTTGGCCCATTGCGAATCGCATTGCGTTATGGGCAAGATATTTTCCATGGCTATGGGTTAAGTGAATGTCATCGCGATACAATTCTGCAACATTTTTGATTGGGGCGTTGTTTGCTGAAATATCCTCTGCGATAGAGGCAAGCAGGTTTTGGGCAAGGGTCTGTCGTAATTCACGCCCGGGATGAAGCTTTTGTAACTCTGTAATCAAAGCACGGATATAAACGGGGCTATGAGTCATTTGCTCGGGGGGTGCATAACTTGCAAATTCCTCCGCACGCTTGGTATGCCATGCCCAACCCGAATGAATAATAAACACTGCCTTGGGTTGCAATTTCATCCATGCAGATATTGTTTCAACATCCTGTGGAAGGGTCGAACCATAATGGGGCTGCACCGAGATGAAGTCGTATTGCTTATCAAGAAGGGCAGTGGGCCAGAGGGTGGATTCTTTCACACATGGCTTTTCGGGGTGGGCATAAATGAAGGGTAAAGGGACGCCACAATCTACATGCCATTGAACATCTCCAGAAAGTAACCTGGGTGAGGTATCCCAGGTTAGCGAGTTTCCAATCAAGTAGCATCGTGATTTGGTTTTTTCTTGAGCATTTAGGCTGTTGAATGTCGCTAACAGCAGAATTGGAATCAAGAGTATAGTTTTAATGGAATGGTACATGAAGTTTCTTTCGTAAGGGTCGTTTATTACATGGGTTAAATTTTTAGGGGATGTCAATTTTTCTGTGGGGCCAAGTACAATCGATTTTAAATGTACCAAAATGCGGGGTAAGAATATGGCTTCTTTATAGAAAATGAGTTTAATTTTTTGTTGAGTTGGCATTTATTAGGTTTGCAAAAGTGATTTAAATAAAATAAAATAAATGAAGTATAAACCTTCCGTTTTATGGGAGCTAAAGACATGTCAAAAAAATCAGCTTTCACTCTTATCGAGCTTTTGGTGGTGATAGCAATTATTGCTATTCTGATTGGCTTGCTGTTGCCAGCAGTACAGAAGGTGCGTGAGGCTTCAGCCCGTACCCAATGCACCAATAACTTTAAGCAACTTGGTTTGGCAATTCATAATTTTGAAAGCACCATGGGGGGCCTACCTTGGCGCCAGGGCCAGTTAAATGTTGTAACCGGTGGTGTCAATTACAGGCAGAGTGGACTTTTGCTTCTCTTGCCCTATCTGGAACAAGCCTCATTGTTTGACAAAATTGAAGCAGTGGATGGCGAAAAAGACCCATGGAATAACTTTGTTAATCAAAACCAAAAAATTCCTGGGTTGTTATGCCCCTCCGATCCAGCTCCAGTTCCAGGAAGTAACACCACCCAACAAACCAACTACATGTTTTGCATGGGAGATTCCATTGATCAGATTCAATCTGGTCGTGAGCGTGGAATGTTCACTTCCTATCAGTCCGCTGCATTATCCGGAAACCGGGTTGGACTAAGATTAAAAGATGTTGTCGATGGTACCAGTAATACGCTTGCCATGGCTGAACGAAGACGTGCCATAAGTGGTAGTGGCCGTGATATGTCCATGACTTATATTCAAGCGGGCAATTGGTTTACCACTCCGAATCAATGCAGGGCCACTTTTGATTTTTCCAGAAATTCTTTTCCCACCGCAGTCCCCCAAGGGGATCTTACAACGTGGTCTGGGGTTCGCTGGCATGATGGTGGTTCAGCATTTACAGGTATTTCTACCAATGCTGCTCCTAATAGTAGCCCCGCCTGTTGTTATGTAAGATGGGATGCAGGTTCTGGGTTGTATCCGCCTAGCAGTGCTCATACAGGTGGCATTGTTGCAGTTTTTGGCGATGCCTCGGTTCGATTTATCAACAATAATATTGATTCTGGCAACCAGAATGCCACAGGCACCGGCCTTACCGGACGAAGCCCCTTTGGTGTTTTTGGTGCCATGGGTACCCGCGCAGGCGAAGAACCTATTTCCGAGTAATCCTTTTATTATCTAGAAAGAATAATTATGAGACTGTATCTTTCTTTTGCAGTCATCCTTGGCATGACTGCAGCATTAGGCTGTGGTTCTAATGCACCCAAAGGGCCCGAAAAACTTTCTACCACGCCCGTGGATGGTGTTGTTACCCTTAATGGGAAACCCGCTGCAGAGGTTTCCATTTCTTTGCATCATTCGGAAGGCAAAGTCGCTCCTCGTGGCATATCCGATAAGGATGGTAAGTTTACTATCTCCACCTATGGTAAAGATGATGGCGCCCCTGAGGGAAAATATAAAGTGACTGCAGCAAAAAATATGACGAAGGAAATCGCACCAGGCGTGCTTGCACCACCCCCTCCAGGTGGTTTCAAATCCGATATCCCAACTAAATACGAATCATTAAATACCACGGATATTTCCGTGGAGATCAAAGCAGGTGAAAAGGCTTCGCTTAAAATTGATCTTAAGTAGAAATCGTTTCTATTCTTTCTAATTAATATTAAAGGGGCCGGCTCACTGAAGTGAACCGGTCCCTTTTTAAATAGCCTTCAAACTCTTTAGTTTTTTAGAGCTAGATCAATTTCTTTACCGGCTTTCTTGAAATAAGAAATCAAAAGTTGATTTTCAAAACTAGGGTTTCTCGTTGCATACATGATCGCTATGGAATTATCGATCGCTTGCTTGGCTTGCCTTAACTTCTTGTTTGATGCATTGGTATCTATGCTTTGTGATTGTGATTGCGAATTGGATTCTTTTCCAGTCGGCATCGCTTTGATATTTTTTGTTTGTGGCGCATAAATGTTGATCATTTTTATGGCTTTGTCTAACTCTTCTGTAGCTTTGCCTTTGTGACCGCCATAAAAAGTTCCAGCAGAGGCCAGGTTTGATTTGGCTACGCCTATCGAGTTCATAAGGTTTGTCAGTGTGGGGGAAAAAGATTGACCAAGATTTCGATTTAACTGAGAACTAGAAACTGTTTTAGATCCAACCGTACAGGTCGATCGCGAAGGGCCGGTGCCTCAGGCGCCCCGAGTATCATTAATATAACCTAAAGATAAAATAAGCACTGTCAAAGTAAAGAATCGGAACATATAGCATCCCTTTGTTTTGACCAATCACTTCATCACATTGTACCATCTTGCAATAAAAAAGATAAATAATGCGATCTTAAAAAGTAATTATTGTGTAAATAGTCTTATCGCACTACTTAGTAGAGCGATAAAACTTATTGAAAGGGGCCAAAAATTATTCAAATATGAAATATTTGCAGGTTTGTTCCAGCAATGGCGTGATTTTTACTTCTCTGAAACCTTGCTTACGCCAACCACAGTAGCTTTACCTTGGCGTAGCGCTACTGCAATCGCAACAGTCATTTCC
Source organism: Gemmataceae bacterium (assembly GCA_044337875.1). Taxonomy (GTDB): domain Bacteria; phylum Planctomycetota; class Planctomycetia; order Gemmatales; family Gemmataceae; genus UBA969. The sequence goes on along the minus strand of JBIIMS010000005.1, from coordinate 155,312 downwards.
TTATCGCCAATTTTTACTTCCAATAAAACCACCCGGTCGCCATCCTTTAATACCTCATCAATTTTTTCTTTATCTTCGTTGATCTTTTCCTTGATGGTTTCGAAGGGATGGATTTCTTTGACCGAATGGGTAAGGTCATCTACTTTGCCTGCATTCTTTTTAAATTCTTCAGTGAAGTGTTTTTCTAGCTCGGCCTTATCTTTAATCAGATCGCGATTTTTTAGATAGAAAGGAGTGCTTGTAATTTTCATTGCAGCTTCAACCTTGTTGGATTTAAAGGCATCGAGAAAATCACCCGCAGTTTTTTTTGCTAACTCATCAGCGCTTTCCGCTGCTTGCACCAACACGGTTGAAACCAAAAATGCCATTACACTAAACAGTAACTTTTCCATGATAAATCCCTTTGCTGGTTAAAATAAGAGCCTTACTTCTTCAATACTTTTTCAAGAAACGAATACAGTTCAATCGTTGGTTTGTCGTCAACTTTCCCAAGGTCTGCGTTAATGCTGCCATGGGTTTTGCCCTCGGATGGATAGGCAGTAGCTGAAATCCCTGCAGCCCTTAACTCTTTCACCAATCGCTGAGATTGACCACCGGTTTCCGGATGGCCTGCTACATGCAATATTAAAAAGGGAGGAATATTTTTTCCTTTTGCGACATGAGTCACGGGTGATAAGTCCTTCTGTTGTTTTTCGTCCCCGAATTTTTTTCGATAACTGATGGCACTACGTTCAATAACCATTGAGATTTGCATTGGCACATCATAGGTGTCGCCATCTACGGGCACGCAACCTTTGATAATTGTCAGGGGTAATTTTTCAGCTTTCAAGTAAGAGTCATCGGTGGAAAGCAGTGCAGCAAGTTGGGCCCCTGCAGAATGCCCCATAACAAGGAAGGTGCTGGGGTCGCCTCCGTATTCTTTTGCATGATCAAAAACCCAGCGCATTGATTTTGCGATATCTCCGGCCATCTCTTTGATGGAGGCAGCGGGGATCAAGCGATAATTGGTGGAGACAAAAATGAAACCTTTTGCAGTGAAGGCATGGGGTTTGATTTGAACATCTTCCTTGTTGCCTGCCTGCCAGCCACCCCCATGTATCCAAAATATGATGGGTAGGTTTTTTGCATCTGGGGGAGCGAATAGATCAAGGGTTTGCTTTTCGTTCTTCGTTTCGGTGTAAGGAATATTGAGAAAGGCTTTGGGCTCTGCTGCAAATAATGGCGGAGAAAGGATAAGCATGGTAAGCATGGGAATTAAGGTGGTTCGCATGGTCGTTATCCTATGGGAAATATAAGGATTTATAGTACTCTTTTTGATTCTTTCGTAATAGGCGAATAGTTGATCCATATACCCTATCTTCTTGAATAAATAGTTTTCATACCGAAGAATGCTACCGTTTTTTCTCAGATTACCAACTCCAAAACAGATATTGATAATTACGGGAAATTGCTATTAAGTGCTTACTAACATTCGTAGATGAAAGCTTAAATGGGCTGTGTGGAATATGACAAAAGCATCCGGGCATTACCTTTCTCTTTCTCCTTACAGAAAAATCGTGCTCGATCTGATGCACTTCAGTGCCAAGATCCCAATTGCAACTGTTGAGAGAAAAATGAGTTTATCTTCGGTGAAGATTGCCAGGCAGATGAGCCCAGATAAACCGAGTTGGACAAGTATTTTTGCAAAGGGTTATGGTTTGGTCGCACGGGATTTTCCCGAATTGCGCAGAAGCTTCATGAGTTTCCCTTGGCCTAAATTTTACGAACACCCTCATAGCATCGCATCGATTAATGTTGAACGGGTTGTCAATGACGAAAATATTGTGATCTATGGCTATGTGCGTGGGCCAGAAAATCGCACCCTTGTTGAAATAGATGACATCATCAGGCATCACAAGGACGACCCGATTGAAGAGGTCCGATCTTATACCCGAACCCGGGCCCTTAGCCTTGTACCTTCAATTATCCGGAAGTTCATTTGGTGGTATACCTTGAATGTTGAAGGGCCTAGACGATGCCATAATTTTGGCACTTTTGCCATTTCTTCGGTAAGCTCCATGGGTGCAGGTTTGCTTAATCTTATGCCCATTCTTACCACCCAGATACATTACGGCATGCTTGATAAAGAAGGTAACCTTGATGTTCGACTAACTTTTGATCATCGTGTATTGGATGGAGCTACTGCTGCGCGTGTACTTGTTGCACTCGAAGATGTCATGAAATCTACACTTGTCCGTGAGATGAGTTCTGAAAAACGGATGGCTGCATAGGTATTATATCTAAACGAGCTTTCGTTAAATTTCTGCTTGCATGTGATTTTTGAAACCTTCATGATAATTAAATCTTAATTATTGTCATGGGGATGATGCGATGCGATTTGCAGCTTTGATGGCTTTGCTTGTTTCAGTTTCTGCAACTCTTGCTTTTTGGGATGCACCAAAATTGGAGCAGTTGCCCACCTCTGAAAAAGCAAAAAAGATAGTGCTAATTGCAGGTAAACCCGAAGCTAAACCTTCTGGCGAACATGAATACTTCGCTGGTATTGTTCTTTTAGCGAACATGCTTGAACAAACCCAGGGTGTGCATCCTATTTTAGTGCGCGATGGTTGGCCAAAAAATGAAAAAGTATTTGACGATGCCTCTGCGATTGTCTTTTTCTTAACAGGCGATGGCAAACAAGCCTATCTGGAACCTTCCAAACTTAAAGTGATCGAAAATGCAGTTTCCAAAGGTGCAGGTTTGGTTCATTTGCATAATTGCATCGAATACCCTGCGGATCGCAAGAGCCTTGCATTGGAGTGGGCGGGTGGTGTTTGGGAGAAAAGTATTTCTTGCAGGGGCCATTGGGTTTCAACGGTGGATCAGTTTGCAAAACATCCGATCACTAGGGGAGTCACTCCATTCGAAGTTGATGAAGGCTGGTTGTTTCATATGAACTTTGCAGCTAAGGGTGTTACCCCATTGGTGATGATCAATCCACCTGAAAAAATGCGAACCACAGCTTCATCCAAGAAGAATGCACCAAATCCCGAAACCGTTGGCTGGGCGTTTGAATCCTCCAAGGGAGGCAGGGCTTTCTCTTATACAGGGGGCCATTTGCAATCTAATTGGGGCAAGGATGGACTACGACAGTTGGTTGTCAATGGCATGCTTTGGAGTGCAGGGTTGGAGATTCCAGAAAAGGGTGCGCCAAATAAACTTGACATCGCAGACTTAAACAAACATCTTGAAAATAAAGTAGCACCCAAGAAGAAGTAAGTACTTCTCTAGGCGATGCATTAAAGTATAAAAACCAAGCTATGTGATTTAAAGCACACGGCTTGGTTAGGTAAAGATCTAAGTTTACTTAGCCTACAAATATTCCTTTTTTGTAATCTTGATCATCAGAAAAGAAGTCATTCAATATTTCATAATCTAACCCGGAATAAATTTTCACGCGTGGTCCACCGCCTGGGCCGGCACCTGTAATAAGGTCTTGTGTACCATCGTTATTGAGATCGGAAACTCCAACCCTGACTCCGCCTGCAAACAAGTCGTTGCCATTTGAGGAAGGGTCGGAGAATTCCATAAAATCACGAACTACCTTCAATGATTCATAATCCCAAATTTTTACATTAGGGCCACCTCCTGCGCCAGCCCCGGTAATTATTTTAAAATCACTATTGGAACCACTATTAACAGAACTATTAATAGCCCCCATACCAATTATTCCTGCACTTACGAATACCCCACCCGTAAAAGATGGATCGTAAGCTAAAAATTCTTTTAGAATAGAAAGATTACTTCCATTAAATACCCTGACATGCGGGCCACCTCCAGGGCCTGCCCCGGTAATAATGTCAAAAATACCATCCTGATTAATATCAGCCGAGCTTACGCTGACACCCCCTTTAAAACTTAAATCGTAAGCAAAGAATGAGGCTATTGGCTCTCTTGTGAAAGGGTTGAAAATTTTCACATGGGGGCTACCCCCTGGACCTGCCCCAGTTATAATTTCGCCCAATCCATCACCGTTGTAGTCTCCAATCGAAACGGAGACACCACCCAGAAAAGAGGGATCATAGGCAAAAAAGCTGGAAATTTCAGCGCCTGTTAAACCGTCAAATGCGCGGATATGAGGGCCGCCACCCGGCCCTGCACCAACAACCAAGTCACTGTAGCCATCCCCTGTAATGTCGCTTGAAGCAACTTGCAAGCTTCCAGTAAATCCAGGAAAGACATCAAATTGTCGGATTACTTGATTATTGGAGTCGTATTGATTGACTGTAGAGCCTCCCACAAAAAGGTAATTAAAATTACCATTTTGACCTTTCCCATCAATATCATTGGCAACCAAAGGAATTGAAAGAATGGTGCTTGCCTGTAAGCCGGTTTTAACTTCTGTTGCAATTCCAACAACCGTTAAAGTAATGGCAGCTTCATTGGCCAAAACAATGGAAAGCCCATCAAGCTGTTCCGGGGTAAGCAGCCATTCCCCGTTTGACTGCTTGGTTCCAGCAGAAAGTACAGCATCATCAGGAACACCAGAAATTACAACAGAAAGTGTTTCCAAAAGATCTTGATTTGATTTGGATATTTGAATTGGAACTTTTATCTGGCTTCGTTCATTACCATTCAGACCATTTGGCCCTTCCATATTTGGGCCATTGGGGCCTTGATTGATTCCATAGGATCTACCACCAAGGCCATCAACATTTTCTCCCATAGTCCCAGACCAAAAAACGCCATAATTCCCGGTACTATTTCGGGCATAAACAGGAAGGATTTGGGGGCCAGAGGTAACGGAATTTACTAATTCTTCGCCACTTTCAGGCGTTGCATCCGCCCTGAATTGTCGCTGATAAATTCCCCAACTGGAACCATCCTGATCTATGGACTGCCAAGCAATCGCAAACCGACCAAATTGATCCACACCAATGGATGCAAATCTTTGTGGTTTGGGAGAAGTTTCATTTACTTGGAATTCTTGAGCCTGAGGCGATGTACCATCAGGTCTAAACTGTCGGGCAAACACATCCCAAGATGGCCCGGTTCCAGTTGCCTGATTAATACTCTGCCAAGCAACAACCATATCTCCTGCTGCATCAATTCCAATTGATGGGGCTTCCTGAGCATCTTTTACATAGACTGTAGCAAGGAATTCAGGATTTGGTGCTACTCCGTCTGCGTTAAACCATCGTACAAAAATACTTTTCTCCGTATCGTTTTCATCATTTGCAATATTGTGGTCACTTACCCACGCAATAGCAAACTGCCCATTAGCGTTCATTGCCACCTTGGGAGATACTTGTGAAGTGTCAGTATTTGTATTTACACGGAAAATAGATCCTATTGCAGTTCCAGTTGTTGAAAAGCGCTGTGCATAAATCTCGGTAATATCCTCATCGCTTTCCTGGGCATCTGATTCCCAAGCAACGATAAAGTTCCCAAGAGAATCCGAGGCAATCGTTGGATGAGTTTGGTTTCCTGATTTACTTGGCGGAATACAAGAAAATTCCTCTCCACCCACGATAGTTCCAGATCCATCATTTGTAAATATCCGCCCAAAAATGGATTCCACGGAAGGATCATTTTCTAATTCCCCTCTCACTTCACTTTGCCAAACTACTGCAAAGCCACCATTAGGAAGTGCGGTTACAACAGGATTTGTCTGGTAACCCACAGTGGTCTGGTTTATCAGGAATTTAGCGCCAATAAGAGTTCCATTGGGCGCAACAATTTGACCATAAATGCCATAACCGCTGGCATCCTCGGGGTTTTCAAAAGATGCCCATGCGACTATAAAATTCCCATCAGAGAGTGCCGTGGCGGCATTTGGAGTGTCTTCCCCAGCACCTACGACAGCAATCTGGAATTCCAAGCCGTTGACATTCAATGCACCGGTACCAGGTTCTATGTCGACTGATCCTGCGGAGTCAAAAATTCTTCCGAACAAGGAAGGCTGATGCCCACCACTACCTTCGATTCCTTCTTCAGTGCTTTCCGACTCTGATTCTCCACCATGGGTAGGTACAAACGGGCCGGCCCAAACTACAATTGTTTTGCCATCTGGTGCCATACTGATAGTTGGTGTTGTTTGTGGACCTTTTTCGTTCACATTGATTAAAAAATCGTTGGAACTAAGAACATCATTAACATCCCGGGCATCTGATCCATCTGAATTAAATGCCCTTCCCACAACTCCCCAGCTAAACGCATCTGTTTTCTGACTTTGCCAGGTAACTAGGTAATTGCCGCTTTCATCTATGCCAACAGCAGGGGTTCTTTGTGGCTGTTTGGTTTGCGTATTTACAAGAATATTTGCTGTATCTAAACGATCTCCAGCGCTATCAAGCCTGATGGAAAAAACATCAGAACCAGAACCTTCATTTCCTTCAGCCTGCCATGCAAGAATAAAATTGCCTGAGGAATTCATTGCAACTGCTGGTTCAACCTGATCTTTTTGTACTGTATCATTAGGATCTGTTAGTTGGTAATAAGTATGAGCTTCATCTACGGGATTAATTTCACTGATTGGTGAAGAATAAGAATAAAGTGTTCCGCTGATCACAATAGATGATTCTTCCTCTCCACCATCGTCTTCCCCGCCACCTTCCTCTCCTTCACCACCTTGAAGCGGAAGTATTACCGGTATCGGTGCAGGCCCAGACCAAGCAATAATAAGTTTGCCGCCATCAGTTTCGTTGAAACCCATAGAAACTGTTGGTTGTTGCTGGTCACCAGCAGCAGTAGTGATTTCAAAATCATTTTCATTTATAAACATACCTTCACTCATCAAATCGAACTTCCCATACCTTGCATAAATATCGATTCCCGAGACGGTGGAATTTTGATCGGATTGCCAGGCAATCGTGAAATTGCCTTCATTATCCATGGCTACTGTCGGCCTAGTTTGATTTCCATCTAAAACGGTGTTTACCATCAATTCGTCCGAGACCAATGATAAATTAGTAGTTCCGTCAAAGGTTCCCGCCTTATACATGATGTCGTAAGAATCCCCGCCATCAGTTTGGCTTTGCCAAGAAATGATGACATTCCCCAAGCCGTCACTTCCCAAAGAGGGGCGGGATTGATTTCCCTGAATCGTATTGTTGACAAGTTGCGGAGCACCCACGGGCGTTCCATCAGCCATAAAACCTTGGGCATAAACCCCGATTCCGCTGCCATCTGTTCCCAAACTTTCCCACGAAACAACAAAATCCCCATTTTGATTTACAATAGCTACACTTGGTGCCCCAGCCTCAGCACCTTGTGAATCAGAAACAGTAAATTGGGGCCCTAAAGGATTGGCGCTGGGGGTAACTCTATTTTCCATAAATTCCAATGCCGGCCTGAAACGAGAAGTGTGTTTTCTTGAAATGGAATTTGAACCTGAAGCAGAAATCAACTTTTTAAACCAATTTCGTGGTAAAAATCTCATGTTTAACCCTTTCAATAAAAAATGTGAAATTGCGGCATCGCTAAAGAGGAAATGAATGTTGGGCGATACCACCTTGCTTATTAATCAACGGTGTTCGCAACTTAAACATGCCAAAAAAAGTGATTTTTATAAAAGCGACCATTTCTGAGATTAGTTTTTCGAATGAAATGAATGAGCCCAGAATGTTTATTACCCAACGAGTGTTAAACATTAAACCAATCGTATAAAAATTATAACTTATTTTAGTTTGAGTTTTATTCTCGAGCCTACCGAAGAGGGGAAGTGCATTTGCCAAACAAGTTATTAAATCAGATTATTGTAATTCGTTTTTTGGCATCTACATTTTGTAGAACGATTAACAGCTATTAATCTGAGTTGCTTGAAACTAACCTGTGGATTTTATTTAACTAAGTGAATTATTATTTAAAGCCATTTGCATTTATGCTTTTACACTAAGCTTTACGGAACCAAGGCATCATTCGACCATTCAACAACCATCCAATCCATGTCGAACGAACTAGCAAATGGTAACTGAAAAGCAGCAAGGTGATCGTCGCAATATTGATCAGTAGGAATTTTAATAAAGCACTAGTAGGCCACTCTTTGACGAGGAATTGCAACACTATGACTAAAGGCAGATGTACAATATAAATCCAATAAGAAGAATCAGATAAATATCGAATGAAGATGTTTTCTTTCTTGATAAGTGCATGAAACATTCCCATCATTCCAAATGCCATGTTCCATATTAAGAGTGTTTGCATCAAAAGGTTCAATGGTAAGTTGTCCTTGAATACAATCTCTGCAGGAAAAATCATGAACAAAGCCAATGGCAGCATGATGTACCAAAAGCGTGTGAGTTTACAGGCGGAATCATTTAAGTCGAAGTAGATCAAGCCGAAGCTGAAAAAGATCATGTAATAAAACAACATGTGTGGGGGTGGGAGTATCCCGGTATAAGTATCAGGGCCAAGTATTTCACCCATGAGGCAAAGCGGTAACAAAGGTGCTGGGATTAAAATATATAGCATCGCCTTTTTAAGGATGCGCATGGTGTTGGGATTTAAATTACGAAATAAAAGGGATCCTAGATTGAAAAAAACAAGAAATAATGGAAGCATCCAGCAGAGAAACCAAAGAAACCAGAGATGATTAAAAATACTGGTTTTAAACAGGTGCGTTGGTTTGTTAAAGAAATTTATCTGGAAAAAAGATGAAGTAAGCCAAGAGTAATACCGTTTATAAAATTCATTTTGTTCTTTAGGGTTGGTTATTGCGATTGTCTGAGCTTCGTCTTTTGAAGCGGGGGTTAAAAACTGGTTTAACAATAATCTGTTACGAACACTAATTCTTCCTGAAGTTAAATCAGTATCGTTGGGTGGTTGAATATCAAGAACATTCAAAATTAAGGTTGTGGTATTGGAATCTGCAAAAGTACCTTCCAGAGCGGTGAAGCCTGCTTTGCTGCGTTTGCTGGTATTGGCATCATGAAATAAAAGTAGTTTTACAATTGCATCTCTGCCTAAAAAAGCTGCGCCATGCAGTGCGGTCGTATCATCCTTGTTAGTTGAATTTACATCTGCCCCTAGCTTGATTAATTCGGAAACTGTTTCGAGATCTCCTATCATTGCAGCCCATGAAAGGGGTGTTACGCCTAATCTTTTGTCAGGTTTTTCAATTTCATTTGGGTTGATAAGGAATATATTGATGGTTTTTCTGTCGCCTTTGCGGATTGCCCCTGCAAGCGAATTTTCATCCAAGTGCACACTTATCGAACCGGCTTTGACTGTTTCTCTTGAAACATAACCTAATAGCGGAATAATGGTGAAACACCCAATCAAGCAGGGCAAAAGAATGCGGAGTATTCTTTGTAAAATCAATGATTTGATATTTCTTTTGCGAAAAAGCATCATGGTGAAAAAACCACTCAGCAGAAAAAACAGGGGCATTCGAAAGCCATGAACGAGTACTATGAAAAAAATAAAAATGGGAGGTTGTGTAATATCCTGAACAGGCCAGGGAAGTGAAACAAAACTTAAGGATGCATGCAATCCAATGCCAAGAAACATGGCAAATGCACGCAAGGCATCCAAGTCATGCCTACGATTTTGATTTTGAATTTCTGGTGTTTTAAGGGTAATATCTTGGCTCAACGGTTGTCCTAAAATATAAATTATTTATCGCGGGCAGCGTTAATTACAAATTGCCAGGATGGATAAATCGACGTTGTACGGGCAGTAGCTTGGCAGTACATTTCTGAAATATTTTTTTCAAACGCTGCAGCAAGTTCTAAAGAGTGCCCGCCTTTTTTTGGATCAAAAAAATGGCCAGCTTTATAGTTCTCATCCCCTGATTCAGCGCGCTTGCGATCGAACGCTACAGTTGATTTGACAAACTCGGGATGTTTTTTCTCACCCGAACAAAAAGGCATAAGAAACTTGACGGATTTTTCCAATGATGCACCACTTTTTGATTTGTAGGTATAAAGATTGGTTCCATTGTTATTGGCCGCTATCGCAAGTTCCAGCAAAGGTTCGATATCGTAGCAGTGATAATGCAATGCATCGCGTTCGTGAAAATCAATACTTGACCCATCAGGCCTGAGATTTACCTCGATCTGCCTTTTGAATCCTTCAACTGCATAATCGATATATTTCTTTTCTGAGAGGGTATAGCCAATCAGCCCGACGATTTTAAGGCGGTGACTTTGCCAATTATTTTTAGATATGCCATCACCTTTTCTTGCATGCATCAAGCCAATGGCAATTTGAGTGTCTGCCACTTTGCGAATCCAGGTCTGGGCTATTTTTTTCTCTGCGGGGGAAAACTGGGATTGTGTGAGATCAAAAGCGAAGAAAAGATCATCGAGCGTGGTTTCATCGATTGGGTTACCCGTTGGCATATTTTGTTGCGACCAAGCCAGTATGAATTCGCGTGCCTTATCAGCGTATTGGGTATCGCCTGTTGCAGCGAAAATGTAAGCGAAGAAATACATTTTTCGCATATCAGCAAGGCTTTCGCGTGTCTTGATTGCAAGAGGATCGGTCTTAAGTTTACCTTCGCCTTGGATGACCCGTATAGGATTTGGCTTATCATTAAGTGCTTTGTCCGCAGCGCGTTTTAAGGTTTCAAAACGAGCCTTGGCCTCTTTGTCGGTTTTAATTAGCTCCATCAACTTGGTGCGTTGTTGTGGGTTAAGGCTGATGGGGTTTTCCGATGCCGCAAGTGCTATTGCAAGCGCACATAATAAGACTATTGTTTTCATGCCTTAATTAAACTTCACTTTTTCTTGAATGTCAAATGGGTTTAACGATCAGGATTGAAGTTGGAAATGATGTGGCTAAATGAAGGTTCGATCGTAAGATCAAGAATCCGTTTTATTTAATTTGGATCCATAAAATTTAGAAAAGCTTAGTGATATTGTTGCTGGACTAATTCGCTTTTGCAAATAAGGTTGCACCAAAAAATTAATGAAAGAACCACCATTAATATAACGTAATGTTTTTAAGGGTGGTCATATAACCAATAAAGCAAGTAATGCTTACCTGATGACTAAGCTTACTTACCTGATGATTCCTTGGCGAAGTGGGATAGCCTGTGGCTAAGAATTAAAAATGTGGGTGCCCATAGGCCCACGAAAATACCAAATCTTTCGCCATGAGCTTTTAGCTCTGAGGATTCAACGCCATTGGTCTTTAAATACCAGATAGCGATAGAGCCAATAATGCTGGCAAAGCCTCCGAAAAAACAAACATGTCCAAGCATCTCTGCTAATTTTGATAAATTCATTTCATTATTCTCTTAAATTACTTGTGTTTTGAAACTGATAAGCATTACCTTAACACTTGTATATTTCTAATCTCAAAACAACATCAAGATTATAACACTAATAGTCAGACTTTTAGTTTAAAATCAACTGAGATAAGTTAATTTTGAATTGTAGATGATAGGTGGATTGTGATTATTTAATGAAGGTCTTATCACAAAGGCACAAAGACTCGTGTAAGCGATGTACATTTAATAAAAGGTGAGATCATGTTAAGCCGTAAAACATATTTTATTAGAGAGCATGTCGGGGTGTTCAAGCTTTCCGATACTTATGATATTCTTGACCCCGAAACCCATAACCAATTAGGAATTGCCAAGGAAAAGCCCGGAACGCTCGTTCATGTATTGCGTTTCCTAGTGGAAAAAAGAATCCTTCCTACGAAGGTTTTTGTCTATGAAGGGTCCGATTTTGATGATCCATCAAGGCTATTGTTTTCTATTCAAAGGGGCGTCACATTCCTCAGATCAAAGGTGGATATATGTGACGCCAATGGAGTAGTGCTGGGCTGGCTTAAAAGCAAATTATTTACCATTGGAGGAGCGTTTTATGTTTACGATTCTTCAGGAAATGAAGTTGCGTTTGTGCAGGGAAATTGGGTTGGATGGACTTTTAAATTTCTTGATAGAGAACAAAACGAGATAGGCACAATTACTAAGAAGTGGGCCGGTGTAGGAAAAGAAATGTTCACCTCTGCAGATAATTACATTATCGCCTTAAATGATGAACCTTCACCCGCTAAGGCTATTTTAATGCTAGCAGCGGGCCTCGCAGTGGATATCATTTATAAAGAAAGGTAATCAGCCAACGTTTTCTAAATTTTGTTGTTGGTTGCTATAAACCAGCGGCGGAGCGTTTGCATGAAACATAAAATTATCCTTCTCAGTCTTGCATTCATTTTATGTTTTGCAAGCATGGGTGCACTCGCATTCCCGTCTGAAGGAATTCCCATATCTGAACAATTGGTATTTCGAATAGAAGCTGGGGAATGGGGTGGTGCATCGCCAGAAGATATTCGAAGGGTTCTCGAATCTACAGGTCGGGAGTTGCTGAAGCATATTCCGCAGAACAAGATCATCCACATTCATGTTGTAGCTTCAGATACTGTGCCTCAAGTTGATTTCAAACGTGCGGCAAATGGGGAATACACTGTCAGGTTATCTGTTCGTGGGCGTTTTTGGGCGCAGTTTGCTTTTCAGTTTGGTCATGAACTTGGCCATATTGTTTCTCATTATGAACGCATAAACGATAATAAGATTGGGAATGAGAATAAGTGGTTTGAAGAAACTGTAGCTGAGGTGGCTTCATTATTTGTGTTAGGGCGAATGGCAGAAACATGGAAGACTGATCCACCTTATATGAATTGGAAAAGTTTTGCGCCCGCCCTTAAAGAGTATCTTGATAAAATGTTAAAAGATACCGAGATACCAGGCGTAGATAAAATGCCCCAGTGGTTTAGTGATAACCGTCCCGCCCTAAAAGCTGATCCCCATCTTCGTGTTCGCAATCGAGTTGTTGCGATTCATATTTTTAAAATGTTGGAGCGTGATCCCAGCCAGTGGGAAGCTTTTCGCTACCTAAACCTTGGCCGGCCTGATGCCACCAATAGTTTTGAAAGCTTTTTAGATAACTGGTACTTCAGCGCACCCAAGAACAACAAGGGTATTGTCAAAGAAGTTGTAGATCTTCTCGGAATAAAAAGCAAGTTGATTACCGATCATGCCAAATGATAAAAGTACATTACCTGAACATTTTTGTTCTAGTAATGAACTCTAACAAAATTGATTACTATTTTACCGGTACGCTCGAGGCATGGCCGCTGACGCATTGCCATTTGCCTTCTTTTAGGACCCATACATTGGTGAAGCGGGACAATCTTTCGAAAGGCTTGCCGTCCTTATCCGTGCCGGCTTCTTTGTAGTCGCCGATATCAACTGCTACTGTTCCACCACCATAAACACGAACATCAATCGAGCCAGCCACTGCAGAAGTTAGCTTCTCTGTGCTGTTTTTCATGCCCGCGATTCCTTCTGCTTTGTTGAACCTTTTCCCATTTGGTTCGACATAGATGAAATCGGTTGCCCAGATTCGTTCAAGAATGCTGGCATCGCCCTTAAGCATTGCAGTAGACCAATCGGTGGAGAGTTCCTTAATGGTGGCAGCGATACTTTCCTGAGATTTATTTCTGGTACGTTTGGGCGCTTGAGCAAATGATTCTGTAGCAATGATCGTAGTAAGAATGAAGATTGCAAATACTTTTAGTATGAAAAATTTGGTGGTCATGATTGTCTCCATTGGGTTTTTAAGTCAAATAACAGGTGCCTGGCATAATTGCCAAGCGGGATAATGACATATTGCTGAAAAAAACACAACCATCCTTAATCGATGATCTAAAGGTTAAAATATTAATTACTTGAAGCGCTGGGTGGATAATCAACCTGTGGTGCAAAAAAGGAAAGAGTAATTGAATAACTTTACTTGGTAACCTGGTCTTGTTTGAGGGTTACATTGCGCTTTTTTAGAGTCTCTTCCAAAACAGATTTCTGTGTTTTAGCGGGATCGATTAATGCGGTTATCAAGCCATCTTTAAAGCTACAAGTTGCTTGTTCTACGCCATCAACGCCTGCAACGATATTGTAGGCTGCAAAACTGCAAGCCTTGCAATCGAGGCCAACCACACCAATTTCAATTCGAACTAGCTTATCTTTCGCCACAGTGGATAGGGGCTTGATACCAAAGGTACTATTGCTTGAGGTACGAAGTTTGTTATCAAGGTTGGTGATGATCTGCTCAGGTTTTGCTTTTGGGAACAACTTATCAGCATCGAAAACAAATACGCCTTCTGCATGTTTGAAATCGACTGACTCTAGTTTGATGTCGGTCCATTCATCGGTAATTTTCCGGAGGTCTTTTTCTCGGTCGGGAGAGAAAACTCCGAACAGGCGCACCTTGGTTTTTGTTTCGTCCGCATGAACATTCAGTGCTACGAGTAAGAAACCCATTGCCATAGCGGTCTTAATGAATGCATTTGAAATAGTCATTGTTATTAGCCTAGATAAAATTATTAGCGGGTCTGAAACATTTCGCTTTGTACAAATTCTTGAAGCAGGGTTCGAATGCCCGCTTTGTTTTTCATGGTGGCTTCAACTAGGTTTGCAATTTGATCCCGATCGCTAAAAGCTATGGGTCTGCCTGTGCTATACACTGCAAATTGCTCCAACAGATTTTTCAACAATCGCTCAGGATTTGCAGCAAGAATTACTTGCAACTCTTGGATATCTTTGAACTGCTTATCACCCAGCATTACACCCGAAGGATCAACCGGTTGCCCTAGTTTGAACTTGATATTGATGAACGGATCAATCGGGCCTCGTTCTGGTTTGTCGCCTTCGCCTATGGAGCGGTAACGGGTGCGGAATCCGCCAATCACATCAAAGGATTCGAGGGCAAAACCTGGGGGATCAAACTTGGCATGGCATGAAGCGCAAGAAGAATCCGCACGATGTTTTGCAAGCTGTTCGCGTATGGTGGTTGCTCCTTGAACATCCGGTTCGACTGCAGGAGTATTTGGAGGGGGCGGATCAGGCCGTTCTCCAAGAATGCGTTCTAGAACAAAAGCTCCGCGTGGCACAGGCGATGTGGTTGTGCCGTTGGCGGTTACTTTCAAAATTGCGGCTTGGGTCAGAAATCCTCCGCGGGGGCAATCTTTTGGTAAGGGAACTTTTCTAATCTCCGCACCGCCAACACCATTAATGCCATAATGTTTTGCAAGCTTTTCGTTGATCATGACAAAGTCAGATTTCACGAGGTGTGATGCATCCAGATTTTTTTCGATGAGTTCGCGGAAGTAGGCCCGGGTTTCTGCAAGCATGGAATCCTGCAAATAAGGGTTCGCTTCTGGATACAACCCTCGGTCAGGATCGTTGGCAGCAATCTGCCTAAGCTTTAACCATTGGCCTAAAAAGTCTTCGATAAAACGCTGCGAGCGAGAGTCTTTTAATAGCCGATCAACTTCCACACGCAGTGCTTCTTTGGTTTTTAACTTTCCTTTGGAGGCAAGCTCTATGAGCTGCGCATCGGGCATCGAGTTCCAGAAGAAGTACGATAGACGGCTTGCAAGAGCATAATCATCAAGCTTGTTTTCTGGTTCTACATGGTAAAGGAAATCGGGGGAGCACAACGCTGCCCGGTAAGCCCAACGCATTGCAGTTTCAAAACAATCGCCCGCTTTTAAACGATCTTCTACCCGAGCGACATATTCTTTGCGAACATCATCTGAAACCGGCCTGCGGAAAGCTTTGGGAAGAAACGAAGCCAAAAGGCGATCAGCATCTTTCAAAGGGTTTTCACTTTGCACCGTCCAGAGCCCGGTAACAAGATCAGGCCGGTTTTTCCCTGCGCCTAACTGTCTGATTGCCTTTCGCTGAGGTGGTCTTACTTCTTTTTGCTCCGCTTGCTTGAACTCCGTGAGGGGAAGATCGCCGAATAGTGTCTGATGGCTTTTCGGAGGCCATACGCTGTGCAACGGCCCTTCGATATCAAGCCAATCGCAAGCTATCCCCGGGCCGGTGAACGCCATCGCACGGCCTTTTCTTGAGTAATTTGCAACGGGTGCTAGTGAGGCCGTGTTGAATCCGATGATCTCGTTGTGATTTAACCAAGTGGTTAATTCGTGTTCTTTGGATTCAAGGGAAGGGGCGTTGTAATAACCCAATACATAGCTGGGATGCTGGCCACCACGACCATCGCCTGTAAGTTGCACAACCGATAACCGTGCGGCTTCAGTACCACGAGAAGGAAGTACCTGACCCTTATCCCATTGGAAACTCCATAGGGAGGTGCGAACACGATACAGCCCCGGATAAATGGTTACATGTTCGATAAAGTACGGGCTTACAGATTCATCTTCATGGCGGAAAAGCCCGACGCTGGAACCATTACGAAAAGACCCCATGCGTTCGTGTGCGCCTTCATCCAGATGGTTCTGTTCTGCAGCGGGTGGAAAATCAGGATCAGGTTTCTTATTTTTGAGCAACACACCATCGCCATTGAGGATGATATGCGCAACGAAACCGCCTGAGTTTGCAAGAGAGATGCGGCGTTTTTGCACGATTGGAGGATTTGGTCGGGTTGCGGTTGCAAGGTCGAGGGCGAGGTTTGCAGCTTCAACATATTTGGAAAGGTTGACATGCGAAATATCAAGGGCATCGCTGTTTTTATCGAAACCATGGGCTGAGCCATCTGCAGGCAGCAAGCCCTGCAGTGCAATGCCAGGCATATCGAAAAGATCGCGGATTGTGTTCTCGTATTCGGTTCGGGTAAGCCTGCGAATACCAGTGCGACCCGCGCCTGCAAGCTTTGCCTGCTCGGTTTTTAGAAGCGATTCTTTCAAGGATTTTGTGTAAGCAGCTTTGTCGGTTTCGGAAGGTCGGGGTTTATTTTTCGGGGGCATCTCACCCGATTGAATGCGATCGTGAATTTTTACCCACGAGCTGAAGTTGTCTGAATTGCTTAGATCGACCTTTAGTAGAGTAAGATCAAGGCCGCCTTTTTTATTCGCACCCTCATGGCAGGCAATGCAGTGCTTCTCAAGGAAGGCATTAATTGTTGGTTCTGCAGCAAATGAATGGTGCACCAATACAAGATAAAGACCAAGGGCCCAAAGGGTTTTGGTTTGAATAATTCGCATGGGATTGATCACACCATCTCCAATCCGGTCATGGTGCCCTTCGAGGTGGAGAAGTCCTTAGCTTCGATCCCCAATCGGTGCAGCATGGAAAGATAAAGATTGCTCAGCGGATAATTATTTTTAGTATCGAACGCAAGATGCTGGCCATGCTTGAACCCGCCACCTGCAAGCAACACGGGCAGGTTGACATTGGAATGCGAGTTGGCGCTGCCCATGCAAGTGCCATAAAGAACCATGGTGCGTTGCAACAGCGACTGCCCTTCTTCCTTAGCTTCGCTCAAGCCATTGAGGAAGCCATTAAGTACATCGAACTGGCCTTCTTCCTTAGAGCGCAGTTCCGCAATCATTTCTGGTCGGTTGCCATGATGGGTGATGTTATGAATCACGGTGGTATCGATGAACAATGAGATAATACGGGAGGAATCGGTTTCCAGTGCCAGCTTCATGACATCAAACATAAGTTTAGTTTTCTTGACAAACTCGCGTGAATCTTCGATGTCTTCTGGAGGCAGAGCGGTAACTTTGGGCTTGGGTTTGTATTCCCATTCTTCCGAGCTTTGCAATCTTTTTTCAAGCTCTCGTACTGAAGAGAGATACTGATCCATGCGTGCCTGATCTGTTTTCGAAAGTGAACGGTTCAATCTTTTTGACTGATCGCCTACGAAGTCGAGCATACTGCGACCTTGCTTGATGGCTTCAATGTTGGCAGCAACTTCTTCCTTCTTGCCTTGCAGGAACAAAGTTTGGAAAACCTTTTTCGGGCTTCTCTCTGCGGGGATAGGGGCGCCACTGCGTGTGTAACTTAGGGTTGCACCTTCGCTGCTCATAGCCAATACGAGGGAAGGGTAGCGGGTTTGGTTACCCATTTGTTCCGCAGCGAATTGGTCGAGTGAGATCCAGTTACGGAAGCCACCTCGTTCAGGATGTGGGGTTCCGGTAAGGAAACATTTTTCAGCAGCGTGGGAGCCTGTAACTCCAGGAAGGCTTACGCCAGAGAAGATGGACATTTCTTTGCGATGGGCGCCTAGCCTTTGTAAGTAGGGTGATAGTTCGTAATCTTTACCCGCTTTTTCTGGGAAGAAGAACTGGGGCAGGATACCCATGTTCGTTTGGATTGCAACCATCCTTCGGGGGATAGCTTTTGCTTTTTCTGCAGCGCCAAGCTTTGCTTCCATTGCATCTAGCATGGGCAAAGCCATGGTCATGCCCGCTGCCCGGAGGAAAGTTCGTCGATTGAGGGGTTTTAACATAACTGTTGCTCTTAAAATTACGGAATGAATTACTAAATTGATAACTCATAATAAGATAATTAAGACCGGAGGTCAATCTGCTTCATATCGTCATGTCTTGTTTTTCATTTCCAAACAATATCCTCAGCCATTACGATGTTGTTTGGTTTCATGCTGAACATTAAGCGGGAGATTTCTATCATGCGAATTTTTGTTCTTGCCTGTTCTCTTTTCCTTAGCGTCTCTGTTGTTGCGGAAGCTGCCAAAATAGTTTTGGTTGCAGGATCAGGAAAAAATCCTCCCCCAGCACTTGCAACTGAAGTTCAATTGAAAGGCCCTTTTGGCGTTGATTGGAACTCTTCAGGCGACTTTTATATCATCGAAATCGCAGGCCATCGGGTCATGAAGGTTGATTCTAAAAATAACCTTACCCTTGTAGGCGGTACCGGTGCGAAAGGTTCGTCAGGCGATAATGCCAATGCGCAAGAAGCTACTTTCAATGGCATGCATAGTGTGATCATTGGCAAGGATGATTCCATCTATGTTGGCGATACCTGGAATAACCGGGTGCGTAAGATCGACCCCAAAACTAATATCATTACTGCATTTGCAGGCACAGGGGATAAAGCCTTCGCAGGCGATAATGGCCTTGCTACGAAAGCAGTTTTCACTGGGGTATTCTGCATTGCTTTTGATGCTGCTAAAAAGAACCTGATCATTACCGACCTAGAGAATCGTAGAATCCGTTCTGTCAATCTTGAAACAAATATCGTTACTACCCTTGCAGGCAATGGCAAAGGTGGTGTGCCTAAAAATAACTCGAAGGCGGTGGATAGCCCTCTGGTGGATCCGAGAGCTGCCTGCATGGATGCTATGGGCAATCTTTATATCTTGGAACGCGGAGGCCATGCCCTCCGAATGGTTGACAAAGATGGTATGATCAAAACCGTGGTTGGCACTGGTAAAGCTGGAAGCAAAGGCGTGGGTGGCCTTGCATTAAATACCGAATTAAACGGGCCCAAACATTTGTGTGCAGATAGCGATGGCACGATCCTTATCGCAGATACTGAAAATCACAGAGTTCTTCGCTACGATCCTAAAACTGAAACTACTTCATTGGTCGCAGGCACAGGAAAAAAAGGTACTGCTGGAATTGATGGCCCACCTGAAAAAGTAGAACTCTTTCAACCGCATGGCGTACAAATCAGCCCCAAGGGTGAACTCTTTATCACCGATAGTGGTAACAACCGCATTCTTAAGATTGTCAAATAATAATACTGCCTCTAGTTGTTAAGGCTGTTTTAGCAAACCTCTGCGCTGCATCCATTCTTCGCAGCGTTTGGGCCAAGTGGTGATAGGCAGAGTGTTCACCAACCGTAGGCCGTAGCCATGGCCACCTGCATCATAAATGTGAAGTTCCGTGGATACACCCGCTTTCTTTAATTCCACTGCCAGGGCGAGAGAATTGTTAGCGGTGACGGGATCATCGATTGCATGAATTAAAAACATGGGTGGGGTATCTTTTGTTACCTTGTCCTTCACTCTGATTTGAGCCTGACCCTTGGTATCAAAGCCCCCTGGATAAATAAGGATTGCAAAATCAGGTTTGCAGGAAACCTTGTCCACATCATCCGCAGCGGTGTATTGCCTTTCTTCAAGAAACAAAGAAGTCAAGCCTGCGGTTTCGCCCCCAGCGCTGAAACCACAAATCCCAATACGCTTAGGGTCAAGGTTCCATTCTGCGGCCTTGCTTCGCACTAGGCTTACAGTTCTTTGGGCATCTGCAACTGCAGCGCCCCAACGCTTATCAGGGTCTCTGAAAGGGACACGATATTTCAATACTATCCCTGTCACGCCAATGGTGTTTAGCCATTCTGCAACTTCAGTTCCTTCGAGATCGTAAGCAAGAATATGATGGCCACCACCGGGGCAAATGATTACGGAGGCACCAGTATCTTTTGATTTTTCTGGCTTATAAACAGCTATTTGGGGCGTGGAAACATTGCCCAGTTTGATGATGCGTTTGCCTGCAATCAACTTGTCGGTATCTTTGGTGAGATCAACTTCTGGGGGAAGCTCTTTGGTTTCGCCCGGTGGTTTTCCAGGCCAGATATTTAAGATGGTTGGAGTTGCAGCCAAGCTTGCACTTGCCATTATTCCAAG
The DNA here is from genome assembly GCA_044337875.1 of Gemmataceae bacterium. Taxonomy (GTDB): domain Bacteria; phylum Planctomycetota; class Planctomycetia; order Gemmatales; family Gemmataceae; genus UBA969. The sequence continues at coordinate 134,985 of JBIIMS010000005.1, read as the reverse complement.
CATGATAGAGCACATTGCAAATTGTTTTAAGTTCATGAATGTTACTTTCTAGTTGAGGGTGAATCCCAAGTGTTTTTTAGAACCTCATAGATTTGGGGTTCTGATTCTTTAAGTTCTGCCCGATTGAAGGGGAAGAAGTCGTTGCTACCGAAATAAGCTTCCGTCATCTCAGCAAAGAATTCCATTTGGTTGGTAAGGGCATAATGCTTGACCCGTTTGCCGTTGTATAAAAGAGTCATGTCGCCTTTGCCACTCTTTTTATAATTTTCATAGGCATCTTTAATGCGTGGTTCATCGAACCCCAGAAACAGATCATGGTAGGCATGTGCCAGTTCATGAAGAATAACCCAGGGTTGTTCGTTGGTGTTGCGCTTCGTAACCAGATCATCAATACGGGGAAGATGAACGCATTTGACAAGGTCTGCGGAGTAGCCATTGGATGTAAGCCAGCCAGCGCCCGGATGATATTGCATGGAGCTAAGCTTGCCATGGGTTTGATCTAGTACGATGGTTACCGTTTGCAGTTTTTTTACTTTATCTTCTGGAACTACGATCTTGATATCAACCAGCTTGGCTTCGAGAAAGTGAATGGCACGATCAAGCTTTTCTTTGTTTTCTGGTTGAAGCAAGCGATCGTCAACCCGGACAGTCCAGCCTTCCACGGTTCTCTTGGTGTGGGAGGTCGGTTTGTTATCATCTGCTGCCCGGGCAGCATGATTTCCCAACAAAAGCAAAGTAACAGTAAATATAATCTTTAACTTATGCATGATACTTATCTCTTTTTATTAAGGATATAAAGCTAGGGTGAGCTCAACTTTTGTGGCAAGGATCTCACGGATTCTTAAGCAGCTATCTTCGTACAATTTTTGAGCTAGTGCAAGCGGCTTTCTCTTTTGCTTTTTCTTTCTTTTTCTTCCCCCAACTCCCAACCCTCTTCCCTCCGGGAAAAGGGCCCTTCGCTTCGCTAGCCCGGGTTTCTTTCCTCCACCACTTTTACTTTCGATTAATTGATATGAGCTTTTTTAAAGATAGAGGAGTTGCGATGGGGAAGCCCCACTGCAACTCCTCCATTTGAACCTTTGGATTTTGCACCTAAGGATGAGTGCAACCGAAGCTAATTCTTCTGTTTTTGTTTTTTTCCGTGAAATTCCGTGTCATTCCGTGGCAATGTTTCTGCTTGGTCTTCCTTCCGTGGCAAATACTTCTGCTTTATTGCCCATCCGTCGCTGACGCATCCGGCTCTGAAAGCATCCGCAGCCAAGTAAAAGAAAGTTAATCTTTTAAAGGTCTCAGGCGCTTTAATCTTGAGGGCTTTGAAAAAGTTTCATCTTTGGCGGGGGTTTCTGCAGAATCAACAGCCTTGTGCATTAGTGGATCGATTGCACCTGAAGGAGAAGTTGGTTTGTCTTTCCCTGATGGTTTGCTGCCATTGAACAAGACTGCCCATGTATAGCCATCGTGTCTTCGTACCAAAAGCGTGGAAGTTCCGGAGAGTGCACCATTGTGCCAAGTGTTGGCCTTTAAGGTATTTTCAACAGGTCGGACATTCCAACCTAGGGCATAAAAAGTGGGAGAGGGTTTTTCTTCTTTTTGAAGTTTAGGATTGCTGAACATTACCTTCGTGGCTTCTTTTCCTAATACCCGTTTAAGGGCATCATCATCGAGGCTGGAAGCTAGTTGTACTAGGCTGCGGGCAGACGCAATCCAACCGCCCACTGCATCGAGTGATTCGTGATCATGGGTGCCATATGCGATGTCTACAGGTTCGTAGGGTGGAAAAACGCTGTTGGCTTTAGAAGGGGTTGGGGGATAGTAAATGACTTCGTTGGGATATCGATTGGAGGCAAGAGATTTCCCCGGTTTGATTTCATCGATGCCTAAAGGTTTGAAAATATTTTCAGTGACATAATCGTTGTAAGTTTGGTTCGAAACTTTTTCGATGATTCTACCTAGAAGGCAATAACCTAGGTTCGAGTATGCGAATCTTTCACCTGGATTGAAATCGAGTTTCCTGCCCATCATGTAGCGGATGACATCTTCTTTAGAAGCGGGTGCGGGCTTGTTGAATGCCTTGGCGATTTGCGCCGACTTAAACATTGCATCGAAAGATTTTGCTTTGTCGAATCCACCCGTATGGCTTAATAAATGCGCAATGGTGATTTCTTTCCAGCGCAGGTCGGGCTTTGCATCACCCTCTAGAAATGGATCAAACTTGAGTATGTCGGTAACCTTATCTGTTAGGTTGAGCTTTTTCTTTTCCACCAGTTGCATGATTGCAATGGAGGTGATGGGTTTGGAAATGCTTGCAATGCGATACAAGGAATTAGGCGCTGCTGGAACTCCACGGTTCCCATTTATTTCACCCGGCAGTTCTGCATAACCAAACCCTGCAGTGAATACTACTTTACCCTTATATGCCACTGCAACGGATGCGCCGGGAAGGTTGTTTTCTGCGATGAACCCCAGCATCATTTCTTCTAACGCTAACGGATTGAAATTCTTTTTGGGAAGTGTGACTTCCGCAGATTGCGAAATCGACATGAAAAAAAGCACAACGAACGAACACATCATTATGGTTTTAGACATTAGAACACCGAGTTTATTTTTTGGATGCGGAAAAACCACCCTTGGCACGGGCATCAAGGCTATAAGGCCCTGCCCCGTTGGCTATGATGAAAAGCATGGCTCCCATCAGCGAAAGATTTTTCATGAATTGAACCATCTCTATCTTTTTCGAAATTGATTCCTGCATCGACCAGAAATCGTGGAAGTAATAGGTTTCCACAAGTAGATATAAAAGTAATAAGCCCGCACCTACCTTACTTTTCCAACCAATGATTACCATTAAACTGCCCGCAAGGAGTGAACCTATTGCTAACACTAATGCAACCCGGGGCATGGGTACGCCCTGACGGCCCATTGCAGAGATTGCGTCTTCAAAGTTTGGGAGGTTGAAACCAATGGCACTGGAAAGGAATATCGCACAAAGAGAAATCCTGCCCAGCAAGGTCATCGTTCCTTGCAACATATGTCCAAAATTAACTGCCATTTTGTTCCCTAATGTTTAAATGTTTATCCTAGAAGACTTTATCATCCTTACGACCCTTTGGAAAAGAACTTTCCCTTTATAAATGATGATTTCCGCCCTTATTTCCCTGTTGACATTTAAACTTGTTAGATTGAAAATAGATTTACCTCGAATAAGCATGCCTCAATGGTTTTTGCCATGAATCAATCCAGAAGATCTTTTGTTGTAGCATCCACTGCAGGAATTGCTGGTTTTGGTTTAGGTACACCGGGTTTGATGGCTGCTCCTCAGGCAGTTGCAGCCTCGGGCAAGGGCAAAGCCAAATCAACCATCCTCTTTTTTCTTTCAGGTGGGGCTTCTCATATCGATACCTGGGATATGAAACCCAACGCCCCCGAAGAATACCGTGGGCTTTTCAAGCAGACTGAAACCACTGCCCCGGGCGTCAAACTTTGCGAACACCTCCCCTTACTGGCCAAGCAAGCCAAACACCTTGCGATTATTCAAGGTGTGAAAAGCACAGTTAACACCAACGATCATCATGCGGGATATTATTACAATCTGACAGGCCATGTGCCTGATCAGAGTTTTCTTTCGCTGGGTAATAATCGTACGCCCATGCCGGATGATTGGCCCTTCATGGGAAGCGTGATCTCTGCAAAGCGCCCGCCACATCCGTATATGCCCAATGCAATCACCCTGCCTGAAAAACCAAGCACAGCCCCTTATACCAGGCCGGGCCAGTTTGCTGCCAAGCTGGGTGTGGAATACGATCCCCTTTATGTTTTGGGAACCATCGATAAGCCCCTTTCCTTCACCGCGCCTTCGATCAGCCTTGATGCAAGCATGAATCCCAAACGGCTATTGGCTAGGCAGGAAATATTAAACAAGCTCGATGGTGCAAGGCGTAAGTTTGATCAATCGAATAAAAGCGCAACTTGGACCAAGCTTCAGGAAAAAGCAATGTCGTTACTTCTTTCCGCAAAAGCCACCAAGGCTTTCGATGTCGCAGATGAACCTGTTAATATGCGCGAAAGATATGGTAATAACACCAATGGCATGTCGCTTTTGCTTGCAAGAAGAATGGTTGAAGCAGGGGTTCCGTTCATCACCGTATTCTGGTTGGGCGATGATAAACTCAACAAGAAATGCAAAAGTGGTGGCGGTTGGGATACGCATGGCAATAACTTCAACTGCTTAAAGGAAGATCTATTACCAGGATTTGATCGGGGTTTTTCTGCACTTATCGAAGATCTTTCGCAGCGCAATCTGCTTGATTCCACACTGCTTATGGTTACATCTGAAATGGGTCGAAAACCCAAAGTGGGCGATCCACGCAGCGGTGGGGTTAATGGCGCAGGCCGTGATCATTGGACTCATTGCCTTAGTGTTTTAATGGCGGGTGGCGGGATTCAAGGCGGGCAGGTTCATGGTTCTTCCGACAAGCGGGGCGAATTTCCCGAACAGAAAATCGTCACACCCGCAGATGTTACCAAAACCGTCTACCATGCCATGGGTATTTCCGATCTCGAAGCCCATGACAAAGAAGGCCGGCCTTATAATCTTCTTGCAGAAGGTGAACCCATCCTCGATTTGTTCTAAACCTCTCACCCGGTTTTTTCTGGAGTTCGTATCCCATGACGAGCAATTACATCGTTACAGCTTTTGTTTTCCTTGGCATTATCGGGCAGGCCGATTACTCCAAACTTCAAGACATCAAGCCTACTCAATTCGCAAAAGCCCCGGGCTATTCCGAAGGCCCTACTTGGAAGAATGGCGAACTCTTCTTCTGCAGCGGATCATTGCTACGGGTAAATAAGGAAGGCAAAGTCGAAAAGTTTCTCGATATCAATCCCGCTGGCACGGTTCTAAATGCAAAAGGCCATCTGCTTATTTGTGATAACAAACATAAGGCCATCCTTGATTACGCGCCCGATGGCTCGCTTAATGTTCTTGCAGATTCCTTCGAAAATAAACCTCTCAACAGCCTTAATGATCTCACCCTTGATTCCAAGGGTAATATTTATTGGACCGATCCTTCGGGCTCATCCCTGCAAAAACCTGTGGGCAATATTTTCAGATTAAGCCCCAAGGGAGAAGTTACCAAGATTGCAACCGGGCTAGCTTTTCCTAATGGCTTAGATGTTGATCCACAAAGCAAGTTCCTATATCTGATCGAATCGCAATCCAAGAAAATCCTTCGCTATTTAATTCCAGAGGAAGGTAAACCTTTCGTAGAACCCGAACTCTTTTACGATCTTGGAGGCAGTGGCGGTGATGGGTGCGCCTTCGATAACCAGGGTAATTTGTGGGTTGCTGATTTTCAGCGCCCCGAAACCAAGCAAGGTCGCATCCTCGTTCTTTCACCTGAAAAGAAAGTGCTTGGCCATATTGATATCCCTGCCCAAGTGGTTAGCAACATTGCTTTTGGTGGCCCCAACCACGATGAGATTTTCTGCAGTACGGGTGGCCCTAATGGCATCTTCCACGCAAAGGTTGGTATCCAAGGTTTTAAAGGTCATCCTGGTGCTGAAAATAAAAGCTTGAGGAAGATTCCTATCTCGCCCGAAGGTGCAGCTTCTATCATTCAACCGTGAAATTTTTGAGTTCCGGTGGCGTTCGTATATTTAGAAATCGTTCGACTCTGAAACTATGATGGCAACTGTTACCCGTGAATCTTCCGATAAAATCATTAAGACCAGAGTGCTGCCTTGGGCAATCACGTATAGGCATTTGGATAATTAAAGGCATGTAAAGTTAGTAAAGGTAGTCTGCTAGCAACTTGGCGGGTGGTAATGGAAGTTCGATTTGGTAACTTCCATTCTTGGCAATATTTACAATATTGCGAAAATCATTGATTACAACTTCGAAATCATTTCCTTTAAATGCTGGATCTTCCAGCCAAAGAAGTAAACCCAGACAAGCCCGAATGTTAGGGGTATAATGTTCGTGCCCATTGGGCATTGTTTCGTATTTATCATTGGAATAAAGGATCAGTGTTTGAAAGCAACTTGCAGCTTGATAGATGGAAATCTCTTGTAGCTTAAATGCATTGCATACTTGGTTTTTTATATGAAGCCGTTGAACAATAATCTGATCTCGGGAATTCATTTCGTCATATGTAGCTTTGTAATTATTAATCTGAGCCTGGTAATTGTTTGGACTAATTAGAGGAAGTAACATTTCGGGGGAATCAACAAAGGCGTACCCTAACGCAGAAACCAATGCTGCCCATGAAAAATTTTTAAATATTGTGAACATAAAATCAAACCTCTTTAGCTAAAACAACTATATTGCAACACTATAAATTAGGACTTTAGTTATGGCACCAATGAGCCATTATCTAATGTTAAGCAACAATTAATTGTTAGCTTTTAATTCATCATCGATTTAAAAAATGAAATAGTATGGGGAAGTATTTTTGCATAAGTAGGGTTGTGATAAACAAGTTTCATGATTTTTCCTCTTTTATTAAACTTCACTTTGCCCAATAAAAGTTTCTATACTATTTAAACTAAGCAAACACCGTGCCAATGCTGAGTAATCACCAAAAAGAATAAATTAGCCTGATCAAAATCCCTGATAAGGAAAATTAATCACTATACAAAACATATGATAGCAAGGGTTTAAGCTCTTAGTGTTAGAGTTTGAGGTGTTCTTAATGAAGAGTTTGAATTAATTATGTGCGTAATTGATGAAGTGCTTGTTTTTAAGAAATCTGCCTATTTTCGTAGCAGTGCTCAATGAAAATCAGGTTTTTAAAACAAACGCTAAAATGATGAGAATGCTGATCCCTGTAAACAAACTTAAGGAAACGAGCCAGATTTCTGCTGCTACCATTGGTTCATAGGGTTGATTGTGTAATTCATCAACTAGTTTTTCAGATTCTTGGGGATTGTTCATGGAGTAACTCCGGTGGGTGGCATGATGCCATGAAAAAAGAGCCAGGATATTCCCAGACCAATCCAGATTACGAATCCAAAAAGGCAGACAACATATACCAGGATTAATTTGCCCAATCCTTCCTGCCAAAGTCGTTTGAAATCAGCAGACAAACCAATGCTAAAAAAAGCGAGGGCAAAGAAGAATTTTCTGAAGGCATCAAGATTGGTGGATGATTCTTTGAGCTCTTTGATTTTTTCGGGGAAGCACAGCCCCAAAGTGATGAACAACGCAAAAGCGATGAAATATCCAATTACAAATTTTGGGAATCGATCCCAGACTTCCTTTAGCGAAACCTTTTCGCCCGGCTTGCGATCAATCCCATAGACCCAAACACACGCAAGAATGAAACACCAAACACCTATGAATAAATCAATGAAGATTTTTACGGTGGTCGTGGTCATTAACATCCAGCCTTTTTGAAACCCACCTTGCGCCATATATAATGCCTCGGTAATCGCCCCGCTAGCAATGGCTGCACCATCCGTTTTTACTGCAAGGCCCATCCAAGCTGCAGCTACCATCGGCTCTTCTGGAATAATTGCGTGTGCGAGAAAAGGTAAAACTAAAAGCTCGACTACTGAAAATACCACGACTAATGATGAAACCATGATTGGTACGACCGGCCTAGCGCGGATGGCTGCACCGGTTGCAATGGCTGCCGATACGCCACAGATTGAAATACCCGAAGCCAAAGGCGCTGCCCATTCTCTGCTGAATCCAAAAACTTTTCTAGCCATCAGGTAAACCAAAGCCCAGTAGATTAAATAGGCCTCGACAATTGCAGCCAAACCCCGAAAGAAAACCGTGCCCGCAAGATTTGCCTGCTCGAGCCCTTTAAGCCCAACGCCTGCCCCAACTAAAACAATCGCAGTTTTAATAAACCACTCGGTGCGTGCTGCCTGTGAGAGGAATTTTGCAAAGGATGTAAAGAAGTTCCCGATGATCAAACCGATGAACAATGCAGCCAGATATCCTGCTTCGCCCGTTAAACCCATTGACCATTTAAGCCCAAGTTTTTCTCTTTCGTTGGGAACTGCAGCAACAATTCCAGCATGGCCCAGCACCCAACCAATCATGGTGAGTGTTAGAACAATAAGAAGTGCGGTGAAGAATGCTTTTTTATTTTCTGCAAATCGCCTGCGTTCCCAAAGAAGCAAAAGTGCAATAAAGGCAAGGGTTGCAATTAAGCTTATCCAGCCTGGAATGTGGGAAAAAGATTTGCCCAGAGGTGCGAGGGCGTTAAGCGGGTCGGTCCAAACCTTAACACCTAGAACCCAGCCGAGAAGATTGCCTACGCCTAAAGGCAGACAAAGTGCAAGGGCGATAAAAAGAAACGCTAGCCAAACAGCAGAGCGATCTTCATTAAAAGAAATTTTCTGCATGAACATTCCTTACAAGGTAGATGAATACCCCAAGGATAACTTCTTTTGCAGAAGACTGCATTTGTAAATTTAAAAAAGAGAGTAATAAAGTTTTGTTATCAGTTCAGGATAGGGGTGTTTTCTGCAAAACATTCGGAAGCATCAACAGGCCTTACCAGTAACATGTATTTGGAGGCAATGGGCGCCTTGAAGCGCACGCTCCAGAATTTGCTTCCTGCATCGAGTGCGAATTCTCCATCCAAGACGATTTCATGGTTTTCGTTAATCGCCATCACTCTTACTTTGGGAAAGGGGAAGGTTCTGTTGGGAAATAAAAGGGTGATTCTTTCGCCATTGGGCTGCATCGAGCGTTTCATTCGGATCGGGAAATTACCCAGAATAATATTTTTGGAAGAGTCGCCCTTCATTTGCTTGATGGGAAGGGAATTATTTGAAGGGTTATGCAAAAGTGTTTGGGTTTCTGAAGTTTGGTGAGTTGTTTTTTCGGTTGGATGTAGAGAAACAATCCAAGTTTTTGAAAACGCAAGATGACTGAAGATATTCATAAGCCTTGCTGCGGGAAGTTTTTTGAGCAGATTCATTCCTGGGTCTTGAACCATGGTTTTCATGAGCCTGATGGTTCGAGCACATCCCAAAGTTTCTAGATGGTAATGAATATCATCTTCAAGTTCCGGCGTGAGCTTGGTTTGAAAAATAAAATTGAAAAGCTCCATGGGTTTGGGATACCAAAGGTTTTCTTCAATCCAATCAAGTTTTTGCGAGATACCTGAATCTTCCATCAAGGAATTAATCTCTTCGACGGTCCAGTTTTCTTTGCATAACGCATCGGAAATCCTGTAGGAAGTTACTTGATCTGAAGGTTCTTGGTAATCCATGTTAATTTCTCTCAAGAATTAGACTTAGCTTGCTCTTGCAACTTATTAAGCTCAAAAACCCCGGCTTGCTCTTCAAACCCGGCTTGGGCGGGGCCGGGATTGGAGCAGATAAGCACCTTACCTATGTATTGTTCGAAGGAAGGGCGGGAATATTTCCGTTTGGGCTCAAAATAAATCAAAAAAAGCGAAATAAGTTAGTCCCACTTGTTATGAAGCAGGTCTAGAAGAATCTTTTCTCCTTTCTTAAGTCGTTTGCAGACCGTACTTTCTGAAATGCCGGTTTGCAGGTAAATGTCGCGTGATTTCATGTGATCGATATGCTTTAGCCTAAAGATTTCGCGATATTTTGCGGGCATCTTCTTAATCGCATTGCGTACCCGTTCAGTAGTTTCCATGCTGATGAGTTGATCCAGTACCATCGGTTCGGGATCGGTGAATGTCAGTTCCATTCCTTTAGTATCATCTTTGATAGTAGCCATGTAGATCATGCGATTTTGTCGTTTTTCCTTCCGTAACCGGTCCCTGATTTTATTATGAAGAATACTGATGGCCCAAGTTTGGAAGACTGCACCTTTGGAAAGATCCCAACGCATAGAGGGCCGGTTCGCGTTCTGCCAAAGCGCCATCCATAAATCATTTAAAATCTCGCCCTCAAATTCCAACAGATAAGGTTTGTGAATTTGGTTGTAGATATAGCCTTTTGCGGGTGCAGTAAGCAGGCAAATGATCTCATCGAGCGTTCTTCGCGCCAACTCATTATCCTGTTTATCAAGATGGGCATACATCTTAAGGGTAAGAACATTAAGAGGGTATTTATCGTGATTGTTGGAAGTGGGCACATTCATTATGAATCCTCCAGGGGCAAGAAAGAACAAATTGGCTGTTAAATTTAAGGTGAGGGATTAACAACCCTCGTGTGCATTACCATGACTGTATTGTGATTTCCTATTTGGGGAAAAGTTATGAAGGCGAGGGGGTACGCACCCTCGTGTGCCAATTAATAGGCCCTTTAAGTACTTTTAAAAACCCGGTATTTAGGAACACAAACGAAGTGAAACAAACTCTATCGGTTTTGTTAAAAACCAAGTTTGAACCACAAGATTATTGGATTACTAGCAGTCAGAAACTTTAACTGGAATGAACATAGGCAAACATGGGTTTGCGTTTAAGACTTGCAAAGACTCTATACCTAGAGGCAATCAATGACTTCATATATTGAGCTGCGTTTGGGTGAATCGCGCTTGCATAATGAATAGCCATGAAAACCTCCTTGAAGTTGAAACGGGACTTATACTATTTATTCGTAGCTCGACTGAAATTATTTCCACAAAAACAGGAATTTTCTGAAACTGCTAGAAAGGCAGGGATAAATCGTCGGCAACATATCCCTTTTTCTCTACTTTATCAGACTTATTGCCATTTCTTTGGGCCTGGAAGTACGCTTCAGAGCATTTTCTCAAAGCTACCTTGTTGAACTCCGTAACCAGCATTTCTTGATCATTTAGTGATTTCACTGCAGGTTCCAGCAAAACATAGGGGAACTCAATACCCGCAATTCTGTACGACTGCCCCCAAAGGTGCTGCCTGGGGAATTTACTATGGTGCATTATTACAAACATGCCTATTTCAACATCATCGGCCTTAAGGAATTTATCGGTTAACTTAAAGCTTTCACCCGCAAGGTACTTAAGCGCATCTTCAACGGTTAGCTGCTTCAAACCGGGAAAGCCCGATTCGACCCAGGAATCTCTGCCATGGGCTTTGATAATTTGTTCTACCAAATCGGTAAGGATCTCGCTTTCATGGATTTTGATTTTCCCCTTGGAAAAAAGCGACAATTGCGACTTCATTATTTCAGCAAGATCAAACATAGATATTCCCCCTTTAAAGAACGAATTCCGCCCCTCACTAATCCGCATAGATTATTCGAGCACTCCTACAAAAGATTTCCCTAAAAATAGAAAAGAATGTGTAGGCATCCTAACCTGACTTTTCATAATGAAAAGCCCAGCAGGATGAAAATCTTTTTTGAATGTCGTTTAGAGCTATAGAAAGCGGGAAAAGAAATTTTATTTTTTGATGGAACCCGGATTTGGCCAGTCTTTTGAATCTTCGTGAGCTTCCTTCATTGCTTTAAGTAATTGTGCAGTTATCTCTGGGATTTTTGCTGTCAGATTAGTTTTTTCTTCTGAATCTTTATCAAGATCGTAAACTTCCAGCTGGTTTTGATTAAAAGGGTTCATCACTCCCTTCCAATTGTTCATGCGAATTGCACGGGCACCTTTGCCCTCATAAAACTCCCAATAAAGGTATTCATGCTTTTTTTGTAACTTGTCTTGGCCCAGTAGCATGGGTTTCATGCTGATACTATCAAGCCCTTTTGGGGCTTCTAATTGGGCTAGGTCGCAAGCAGTAGAAAGAATATCGCCATGATAAGAAATATGGGCAGAGATGGTTTCTTTCGCAATCTTTCCCGGCCAGCGAACAATCATGGGCACGCGAATCCCACCATCATGAAGAGATCGTTTGATGCCGTTAAGCCCACCCGATGCGTTAAAGAAGTCTGGGTTATTGCCTCCTTCTTTATGGGGCCCGTTGTCGGAGGTGAAAAAGACCAGAGTATTTTGCTCCAACCCTTGGTCTTTCAAATGATCCAAGATTTTGCCAACCTGGGTATCGAGGTAAGTGATCATCGCAGCTTGCGCTTTATTTTGTTTCGTCCATTCTTTGTCTTTGTAAATTCCAAGGTTTGGCACTTCGCAACCATCTCCGGTTTCCTTGGTTGCTTCATTGTTGGCATGAGGCAAGGTAGTTGAATAATAAAGAAAGAAAGGTTCTTTCTTGTTTCTGGTGATGAAATCAAGGGAGTTTTGGAGAATCAAATCTGGGGCGTAATCAACCTTCTTGGTTGCAACCCCACCCCCATCTTTGCCAATGGGCTTTACCTCATTATTTAATTGCACCCTAGCTTCACCTTTTATCAGAAAAGTGGGCCAGTAATTATGCGCATGATGTTGGTTTAAGTAGCCATAGAATTCATCAAACCCCTGTCTGATAGGGCTGCCAACGATTGCTACTCCTTCATCGCCCAAGCCCCATTTTCCAAACAATCCGGTTTTATAACCATTCTTCTGAAGCAATTTCGCAACCGTGACATCTTCCGGACGAAGCGATTGGCTAAGCCCGCCCCCATTGCCACGCACCCTGCAATGCCCCATATGTTTACCCGTCATCAACACGCATCTGCTAGGGGCGCAAACCGTGCACCCCGCATAGTAATTGGTAAATCGCATCCCATCCTTTGCAAGGGAGTCGATGCGCGGTGTAAGGATTTTCGTCTGCCCATAGCAACCCAAATCGCCATATCCAAGATCATCTGCCATGATGAATACAATGTTGGGCTTGTTAGGTTCGATTTGAGGCAGGGCAAAAAGGAAATATGAAGATACGATATAGAAGAGTGATGCGTTCATTTTTTAATCTTTCAAAAAAAAGTAAAGACAAGCTTACAATTTTAAAGGGATAACTAAGCATAATCAACAAAATCAAAATAATTAGAAAAATTATTGGAATCTGTTTTGTTGGCGAGATAACAGTTGACTATTAATAATTATAATTGGCAAGAGTGCGGTATCAAATCTGATTTTGGCTTTGAAGCATTCTTGAAGTTTTTCCTCAATCTTTCGATAAGTGATGCTTGTCGATCTTACTTTCATGGAGTTTCGTTATGAGTTTATTCAGATTAGGCGCGTTCGTAGTAGCATCTGCATTCATGGCCGCAAATATTTTTGCAGCAGCAGCAGAAAAAGATATCGTTGATACCGCAGTAGAAGCAGGAAGTTTCAAAACCTTGGCAGCAGCTCTTAAGGCAGCAGATTTGATCGAAACCCTCAAGGGCAAGGGTCCCTTTACCGTGTTTGCCCCAACTGATGAAGCATTCGCAAAGTTGCCTAAAGGCACTGTAGAAGAACTTCTTAAGCCAGAAAATAAGGCAAAGCTTGCTGGAATTCTGACCTATCATGTTGTAGCAGGCAAAGTTGAAGCTAAGGATGCTGTAAAATTGAAGTCTGCAAAGACCGTCAATGGCGCATCATTCAAGATTTCTGCAAGCGATGCAGGCGTAATGGTAGACAAAGCTAAAGTTGTAAAGACTGACATTCAATGCAGCAATGGTGTAATCCATGTTATTGATTCAGTAATTATGCCAGCAGCTAAGAAGTAATTTAAAGCGCTTGGGATTCAATAAGAGAAGCTCGGAGAAATCCGGGCTTCTTTTTTTAATCAAAAATGATGGTGCGATTACCTGCAAGGAAAATGCGGTCTTCGCAAAGTAGCTTTAGCGCCTTCGATAACACAATCTGTTCCACATCTTTGCCCGATTGCGCCATAGTTTGTGCGTTTGCAGTGTGATTAACATTAATTACTTGCTGCACTATTATCGGGCCATCATCGAGCTGCTCGGTAACAAAATGTGCGGTAGCCCCAATTACTTTAACCCCACGATCAAAAGCCTGCTGATAGGGTTTTGCGCCGATGAACGCGGGTAGAAATGAATGATGGATGTTGATCATTTTGCCATCAAAGCGCTTTACAAAGCCAGGAGTTAACACCCTCATGTACTTAGCAAGTACTACATAATCAGGGGCCATCGAATCGATCAAGGCAAGTATTTTTGCCTCATGTTCTTCGCGGGTAAGCTTATCATGCGAGACAAAATGAAAGGGTAGATCAAACTTATTGACAAGGTTTTGCAGTGAAGTGTGATTACTGATCACCCCAAGAATGCGCACGGGCAATTGCTTGAACTCATGCCTGATTAAAATGTCGCCCAAGCAATGGGATTCATGAGAAACCATGAGCACAACATTTTTAGGGCGTTGTTCACCCAACCTGATATTTGCGCCCTTGGGAAGAATGGTTTCAAGTTCTGCGATCAAAGGTGTGCCTGCTGGGGGACCTTCGAATTCCGTACGCATGAAAAATCGATCAGACTCTACAAATTCCTGGTTCATTGTGATGTTCAATTTGTGTTTGAACAACACCCCTGTTATTTCGTGCACTAAACCCGGAATATCCTGACATTCAACCAGCAATACATTTTTAAACATGATGCGTTGGGCTTTCTAGCGTATTACAAATAAGACTAAGCAATGATTTCTTTCACCACATTGCCAGCAACATCGGTCAGCCGGAAATCCCTGCCATTATAACGATAAGTCAACTTAGTGTGATCGATTCCCAATAGTTGAAGAATGGTTGCATGCAAATCGTTGACACTAACTCTGTTGACCGCAGCTTTAAATCCAACCTCATCGGTTTCGCCATAATGGGTGCCACCCTTAACGCCGCCGCCCGCCATCCATGTGGTGAACGCATGGGGGTTGTGATCACGACCCATGAAGTTTTTATCTTTGGTTTTCTGAACGATGGGCAATCTTCCAAACTCGCCACAGCAGATTACAAGGGTGGAATCAAGGAGCCCGCGTTGTTTGAGATCGGTAAGTAGTGCGCCGATGGGTTGGTCGGTTTCGCCTGCAAACTGCCTGTGGTTGCCTTCGATATCGCGGTGCCCATCCCAACTGCGTTCGTTTTCCATACCGCCTGAGTAGATTTGCACAAAGCGCGAACCCCGCTCTACCAACCTTCGGGCGACCAGTGCTTGTCTTGCAAAATGCGAACACTTCTTATTATCAAGCCCATACATTTTGCGAATGCGCTCGGGTTCTAAATCAATATCGAATGCTTCGGGTGCAGACATTTGCATGCGGTAGGCCAATTCAAAACTTTCAATCCTAGCAGCAAGTGCAGCTTCATGTGGCGCTTCTTCCTGATGAAGCTTGTTCAGCCTAGTGACCAAATCAAGTTGGTTGCGCTGTTCTTTTTCATTCATGTGAGGCAGGCGGGAAAGATTATCAATCGCCTGGCCCTGCGGATTCAAAGCAGTGCCTTGGAAAATACCAGGTAGAAAACCAGCGCCCCAATTTGAAGCATGGCCTTTGGGCAAACCCCTTCCCAGCGTATCGTACATGACCACAAAAGCGGGCAGGTTCTGGCTTACTGAACCCAAGCCGTAAGTCACCCATGAACCAACGCAGGGAAAACCCATTCTGCTGAAGCCCGTGTTGATCTGGAACAAGGCAGGCGAATGATTATTCGTCTCGGTAAAGCATGAATGAATGAACGCCATATCGTCCACATGATCCACCATGTTGGGGAAGATCTCGGGAACCCAGCTTCCAGACTTTCCTTGTTGTTCAAACTTAAAGGGCGACTTCATCAAGGGGCCGACCTCGCCTGAAAAGAAACCGGTCAACTTATCGAAGCCTTTAAGATCTTGGCCATCGTATTTTGCAAGTGCGGGTTTGTAATCCCAAGTATCCACCTGGCTTTGTCCGCCATTCATGAACAACCAGATTACCGACTTGGCCTTGGAAGGGAAGTTTCCCTGTCTGGGTGCGAGTGGGTTTAGGGAAAGATCAGGCGCAGCTTTTGCTTCGTTATCTTGGAGAAGGTTGGCGAGTGCGAGCATGCCGATGCCTTGACCGGTACGGCTTAGAAAATCGCGCCTGCGCACGAAACTCGGGTTCGCATTGAAATGGGGGATATTATTGAATGGCATGAAATAATCCTAATTAATCGAGGAAAACGAACTCATTAAGGCTGAACAACGCTTGGCAGAAATCGGCCAAGGCGAGTGACTCGGGTTTTTTATCCGCCTTATAAAACCCTTCTTGCTCTTTGAGAAACTCAACACCTTCTTTTAATTCGAGGGGCTTTGCATTTCTGGATAATACGAGTTGATAAGCTCGATTGATCTGAGCCTCAACCCCTGTTCCCGCATCCTTTAAAACTTTTATGGCCAGTGCATCTGCATAGCCTCGCACAATACTGCTGTTCATCATCAGCAGGGCTTGGGGTGCGATGGTAGTAGAGGGCCGCATGGCGAGGTCTTGTAGTGAATCGGGTGCATCGAAAAGCATCATCATCGGAATCAGCTTACTGCGTTTCACAAAGAAATAAATACTTCTGCGCTTGTGATTTGGTTCGAGGGTGCCTGGTCCAAAGGGCGTTGCATCAAGAGTTCCCGAAACAGCCAATAAGGAATCTCTGATGGTTTCAGCTTCCAACCTGCGGGATTGAAAATGCCAAACGAGATTGTTTTCGCGATCCTTCAACAGCCTGGGTTCATCCACATTTGAAGATTGCATGTAAGCAGCGCTGGTCATTATCAGCTTGTGAAGCTCTTTGAGTTTCCAGCCCTTGCGTATAAACTCTGCAGCAAGCCAATCGAGCAACTCTGGGTTAGAAGGTTTTTCACCCTGTACGCCAAAATCGCTGGGGGTCGCAACAATGCCCCTGCCAAAGTGATAATGCCAAACTCGGTTGACTATAACTCGCGCAAGCAACATCCCCGCACCTTGTTCTGTATCGGTGATCCATTCAGCAAGGCTTTTTCTTCTATAAGAGGTTTTGCTGCCTTCGGGGGCTTTGGTGATCCAATGTTTTTCAGCATCATTCGATTTCATCAGAACCTGCGGGAAGCCAATGGAGGCGACCGAAACTTTCTGGTTGAGATCGCCTCGTTTTAAAACATGAACAGGGTCGTAAAAATCCGCCCCCTGAGTATGCAATCTGACTGCGGGAACCCCCTCACTTGCAATAAGAGCTTTAACTAGTTTTGGTTTGGGCTCTTTCGCAGCGAAATCATCAACTGCCTTGTTAAGCTTTTGCCAATCTGCATCTTTGGTGCGATACCACATGCTTAAATCAGTCATTTCTGCTGCAGTAAGCTTTTGATTGGCTTTAAGTTTTTCTAGTGCGGCTTGGGTTTTCTCGGGCACGGGAAGCACCGCAAGTGCGGGTTTATCCATCGAGGAAAAAGTGACTCTTAATTTTCCTAGATTGTGCTGATTGTTCCCGTTGAAATTTAATGTGATGATCCATTCTGCACCGTGGGGAAGATCAAGCGGCTTTTCCAATTCGTAAACAGCCTGATGATCCTTGCCAAACTGCGGGTCAATCGCCCACGAAGATTTCTTGTCGCTATCGATGGTGGCCGATGCGGGCAGGCCCTTTTGATCAAATGATGAGCGAACCGATTTGAATTTCACAGGTTGCACAGAAGTTGGCTTGTTCTTGGAATCGAAAGGATTGACGGTCACTTTAAAATCGCTGAGGGCGAAGTTGCCATTAGGCGCACGACCCGGCCCACCCTTCACCAGCGCAGCATCTTTAAACGCTTCAAGTCTTAACGCAGTTACATGCTTAGTGGTGGAATTCAAAGTGATGGTATAGGTTTCGAAGTCAGGGTTTTTGCCAGTTGCAGTAATAATGCCGTTGGAAAGTATGCCGAGCGATGTGCCATTTTTCGCACTTGCAGCTTTGACATCTGCAAAGAGGAAATCGCTTTGTGGGGCATCCTTCGCCCCCGCCTTCACCCATGCTTCTAATTTTGCAGTTAGATTATCACGCTCCCAATTGCTTCGTACTTCTTCCAGTTTCTTTTTACCAGCATCGAACTCCGCTTTTTCCTTGGCATAATTTCCAGTGCTTAAATTAAGATCATAGTCCGATCTTACCGTGGTTGAAAAAGTCGAAGCCATGCGGTAATAATCGTTCGCACTAATCGGATCAAACTTATGATCATGGCATCTTGCGCAAGCGATGGTAAGGCCCAGCATGGTTGTGCCCACGGTGCGAACGATATCGTCAAGTTCATCGTAGCGTTCTTTTTCCGCCTGGCTTGCAGTAATCTGCGTTGCATGAGTTCCTGCTGCTAAAAATCCAGTCGCCATCATCGCCAGCGGGTTCGTAGGTTCGTATTCATCTCCAGCAAGTTGCCATTTGATGAAGGTGGTATAAGGCAGATCCTGATTTAAAGCCTTGATTACGAAATCTCGATAATGGTAGGCGTTGGGCCTATCGTAATCTTGTTCGTAGCCATGGCTTTCCGCAAAGCGCGCGACATCAAGCCAATGACGGCCCCAGCGTTCGCCATAATGCGGGTTTTGCAATAAGCGATCCAGCAGTCGAGCATACGCATCATCAGCTTTATCTTTGAGAAACGAGTCAACTTCATCAGGGGTTGGAGGGATGCCCAAAAGATCCAGATAAGCCCTGCGAACTAATTTTGTTTTATCTGCAATTGGGTTTGGATTGATGCCCTTGGCTTCCATGTTGAATTTAAGGAAGTGATCGATGGGGGTCTTGCACCAACTAGCATCTTTAACTTTGGGTGGCGCAACATTCTTAAGAGGTTGCCAAGCCCAATACTTCTTCGCGCTTTCGTAATCGATTTTCTTGACAGCAATAGCGGGAGCAGTTCCTTTGCGTGGGTCGGCTGCACCCCGCTTTACCCATTCAGTCAAAATTGCAATATCTTTGTCGGCCAACTTTCCCTTGGGTGGCATTTGAATCGTATCGTTGTAGCTAAGCACTTTAACAAATAGGCTTTTCTCACTATTGCCAGGGATGATTACTTGACCACTTTCGCCACCTTTCATCCAGCCTTCTTTGGTATCGAGAAGCAATTCTCCCCGGATCTTTTTTGCATCCTTGGCATGGCATGAATAGCAATGATCGATGAGAATTGGGCGAACCTTGGCTTCAAAAAAAGCGAACTCTTCCGCTTCCCCTGCAACTGCAAAACTTGCAAAAAGAAAGCTGGAAAGGATAATTATTGTTTTCATTGTTATTCGCATGGTGGGGTTATATTCAAAATAAGCCATTTATAGGCACTTGGGACAACTTTGATACCCTCTTATAGTACCGTTATTTGTAACCTGACGCAACAGCTTGATGCTGTTAATATTCGGGCTTTTGGATTACTTGCCTGCATTTTTGACAGGTATGCTGATTAGCAATGCTGCAAATTTAGGTGCTTTACCTGATGGTTTAAAAACCCCCTCATGGCAACTCAGGCAACCACCAATAAGCGGAATCGCAACCACCCTGCGGTAGAATCCGTCTTCGATCACTTCCACTTCTGATTTTCCATTAGTGATTTCCCTCGCAGCCTTCTTTTCAAAATCAGTATGGGGCTCGTGGGTGAAGCTCATCGCCTTCAAGTTTACAGATAGCCACCGGGCTTCAGTATTCGAGGTCTTTTTTATGTCTGAAAAAACATCTTCCATTGCCCGTGCAGGAACCATTGTTCGTTCTTGGTGAAAGTAACGGTGATGAAGCATATTCAAGGTTGAAAGGTAAATATCATTCATCAACCTGGCATGAATCCTTGCATCTTCGCTGGAATATCGCACCTCATTCGGGATGGGTTTTTCAGGATCTTTAGTCAGGGCTTTCGCACCCAACGACAATGTTACATAAAGGATTGCCAAGGTTTTGATTAATAAACAGAGCTTCGGGTGTAACATGATCATGCTCCTCATTTTCGAACGAGTTTTATCTGGGAATGTCTCACATTTTAAAGTGTTATTTTTTCGTGCAGGGTTGATCGCACAAGGGAATGATGTTGGTCGTAGATTGAAGCAATTGCCCCAAGGTGACCCGCGCAAAGGCTGCCTCCGTAGCTTCGTATGCTCGATCCAATTCTTTATGCAGCGGGCAAAGGCTTGTATGTGAGGGTAAGCCTAACGGGCAATGGCGAATTCTTTCCACCGGGGCTACCGCATTGACCACATCTAATATGGTGACCTTATCTGCAGGCATCGCCAAAGAATATCCGCCCCCTGGGCCAGAACGGGATTGAGCCAACTCCGCTTGCACCAAATCCTGCAATACCTTGTGGAGATATCGCCTTGGAACTTTCGTTCGCTCTGCCAAGCTATCCGCAGACCATTTTTTGTCTGAATTTGACGCCAGACATGCCATGGTTCGAAGAGCGTAATCAGCACTTTTAGGCAACATATTCAAGCACCCCCTAGAATCTCTTTAATTCTACACCTTGACATATATAATTCAAGTGGTATCCTTATGGTAGGCGACGGATTGCCTTTGATCCTTCATCCTTGCGTTTCATTCAGGTGCTTTATGATACGCATCTATTCTCTTATCCTTGCTTTTCTTTGTGTCGCAATGGTTTTCGCAATTGATGAATTCGAACATGCGCCAATTCAGTACAGTAAGAGCATCCCCAAGGATCCAATTTCCAAACTGCAAACTAAGCTCGATTCCGGTGTCGCAAAATTAGATTACAGTGAAGAGCATGGCTACCTGCCCGCCTTACTCAAAGCCTTGAATATTCCAATCGAATCCCAGATTTTGGTGTTCTCCAAAACCAGCCTTCAACTTCGCCATATCACACCTAAAACTCCCCGGGCCATTTATTTCAACGATGATGTCTATGTTGGTTATTGCCATTCGGGCGATGTGCTTGAATTCTCCGCAGTTGATCCTCAATTGGGTGCAGTTTTCTACACCCTTGAGCAACAACAAAAAAGCAAACCACAATTTCTAAGGCAGATAGATCGCTGCTTGATCTGTCATGCTTCTTCACGAACCTCAAATGTTCCGGGTCATTTGGTTCGTTCTTTATTTGTTGATTCATCAGGCCAACCCATGCTTTCGGGTGGAAGCCATTCGGTGGATCATACCACTCCAATCGAACAACGCTGGGGTGGTTGGTATGTAACAGGCCGGCATGGCTCTCAATCCCATATGGGAAATCTTGTGATCCGCACCCGAGATACCCCCCGTGATCTTGATAATTCCCAAGGCCATAATGTGATGCACCTGAAGGATCGTTTCGATACCGGGATGTATCTTTCACCACATAGCGACATAGTTGCTTTGATGATCTTGGAGCACCAAGCAATGGTGCACAATCGCTTGGCAAAGGCTAATTTTACCACCCGCATGGCATTTGATTACGAGGTGACGATCAACAAGGCGTTGGAAATACCCGCAGGCAAAAGGCTGGAAAGTACCACCCGTAGAATTCAAAGCGCGGGTGATGAGTTGATCGAGGGATTGTTGATGGTGGGGGAAGCCAAAATAACCGCACCTATTAGTGGTACCTCGGGTTATGCGGAAAAGTTTTCGCAATCAGGAATACCAGATAAGCGTGGCCGTTCGCTTAGGGATCTGGATCTTATGCAACGATTATTCAAATACCCTTGTAGTTATTTAATTTATTCCCAGGCCTTTGATGATCTTCCTGTTGAGATGAAGGAATATGTGTTGGAAAAACTTTGGCAGATTTTGAATGGTGTGGATAAGTCTAAAAAGTATGCACATCTTTCAGATGCTGATCGTTTGGCCCTTATCCAAATTCTTTGCGATACCAAACCCGGCCTCCCACCCTATTGGAAAAAATAGTAGGTAACAAAAAGCTTTTCGAAAGTCTTTTTCCGTTGGCACTCACCAGCGGATTAACATCCGCCGCTCATTAATACATGTCGAGTGATTTCGACTTTGGTCTGCTATTTTAAATCGGATTTACGCTTTGCCCAGTAAAGTGGTCGCCTATGTTGGTGGGCGATTGCAACGATCCAAATCCTTTCTTCTAGTTCTACATAAACGATGCTGATAGGAAATTGATGCAATGGGCAATAACGCACGCCAACATCTTCTTCCATTGCAAAGGCCAAGGGATTTTCAGAAAGGCGTTTCAGAGCAGATTCGAATTCTCGAAGTAAAACACCACCTAGGCCTGGCTGGTGCTCTTCATAATAATTCAATCCAGCCCGTAATTCGGCTTCCGCCTCTGCGTGAAAGGAGACTGGTTTCACGGATAGCGCAATCGTAGGTCGGCAAGAACTTCTTCCGCAGGCTTTCCAACTGTATTTTCATCAAGCGTATTCCCATGATGAATTTCTGCCAACCTGCGTTTGATTTCAAGATGCCAAGCTTCTTTGATGCCTTTGTCAAATGGGTCCAGAGAATCCAGCAAGAATTGCACCAATTCAGCACGCTCTGGCGCAGAGAGTGCGATTGTTTGTGATTTTAATTGCTCGAATGCTTTGTTCATTTGCAACCTCTGGTATTGTGTATTTCCAAGTATAGCATGGTTTGCTTGTTTTTGAATGACGAGAAATAAAAAAGGCAGACCCACCCAGCGCACTTGAATAGGGCTTAAAGCCGAAAACCATCGCCCCTCCTAATTCATAAAATAACCCTTAGGCAAAATTGAACTTTATCTGTGCGAGATTGATCATGAAAAACATTCTTTGTTTTGGCGATTCGAATACCTGGGGCTATGTGCCTGGCACCGGAATTCGTTACCCTAAACAAATCCGCTGGACTGGCATTCTGCAAAACCTTCTGGGCAATTCCTCCTTCATCATCGAGGAAGGCCTTAACGGAAGAACTACGGTGCTGGATGATCCCACACGCATAGCCAAGAATGGTATGACCTACCTTCGCCCTTGCTTGGATTCACAAGCACCCATCGATTTAGTGGTGATGATGCTAGGCACAAATGATTGCAAACATCGCTTTGGCCTATCTGCGTTTGATATTTCTGAAGGCGTTGCGATGTTGGTTTCAACCATTTTGCAAAGTGGCGCGGGAATCAATGGCAAGGCACCACAGATACTTTTGGTATCGCCACCTTTTATCGTGCCTGCACCTTCCAAGAGTGATCTTTTCTTTGGTGCGGAAGAGAAATCAAAGCACCTTGCTTTTCATGTGCAACAAGTTGCAAACAATACCGCATCACATTTTCTTGATGCAGCAAAGCATTGTACTGTAAGCACAATTGATGGAATTCACCTCGATGAGGCAGGGCATCTTGCGCTGGCGCAGGCGATAGCTGAGAAGATCAACACCTTGAAGCTATGATTTCGTTAGCAGCAACCTGTATTAGTGCCGCAACCTTTTTTTACTGTGCTCGGAGTACCGATGCCACATTTATCAGGCGCAAGGCATGCGGTATGCTTAGATCCCAATACAAACAAAAGTCCTGCCGGAGTGACTTCAATATCTGCAACAGGAAACTGTGAGATTGCATCCTGTTCGTATTCCACTTCAACAGGAATTTCATCTGTGGTGAACAACTTGTTTGCGAAGTTGAAGATGCCCGCAAGCTTGGTCGTCTTAAGCCTGTGATCCGTGTCATCAGCGACTAGGATTTGCAATATGCAGGAAGTTAGTGCCCTTGGGGTTCCACCGCAATCGATGAAATCTTTTTGAACCTTGCCCACTTCGGTGATGTGGAAGTGGGGTGGGATGAAGCTTTGATCGGGAAGCATGAACTGCATTGCTGCATCTGGATTATTATTGATTGCAGCTCGAAACATTTGAAGAGTTATCATGATTTCCCTTTCGTGGAAAAATCCTAATCAAGCCAGTAAATCTTTGATCACATGCTGGGGTTCGACACCTGTAAGCTTTTGATCCAAGCCTTGGAACTTGTAAGCGAACTGTTCGTGATCAATGCCCATGCAATGAAGGATCGTTGCGTTAAGGTCGTTGACATGAACGGGATTTTTGGTGATGTTGTAACTGAAATCATCGGTTTCACCATAAGAGATACCGGGCTTGGTACCACCACCCGCCATCCACATACAGAAGTTTTTGGGATGGTGATCTCTGCCGTAATTTTCTTTGGTAAGAGTGCCTTGCGAGTAAACAGTTCTACCAAACTCGCCGCCCCATACTACGAGGGTTTCATCGAGAAGGCCGCGTTGTTTTAAATCCATGACGAGTGCAGCCGTTGCTTGGTCGGTATCTTTGCACTGGTTGCCTAGTTGGGAGGGGAGGGAGCCATGCTGATCCCATCCGCGGTGGAAAAGCTGCACGACTCTTACGCCTCGCTCGACAAGTCTGCGAGCCATGATTGCGCTATGGGTGAAGGTGCCTGGTGTTGAAACATTGGGGCCATACATTTCGAGGGTGCGTTTGCTTTCGGAAGAAAGGTCGGTAAGTTCGGGTACGCTGGATTGCATGCGGAAAGCCATTTCATATTGGGAGATACGAGTCTGGATTTCTGGGTCGCCTAATTGTTGCAACTCGCGTTGATTGAGTTTTTGCAGGGTGTCGAGCATGGTTCTGCGATCATCGGAAGAAACACCTTCGGGGTTACGAAGATAAAGAACAGGGTCGCCGGTGCCACGCAATGCTACGCCATTGAAGCGGGTTGGAAGAAAACCGCTGCTCCACATACGGGTAAACAAGGCTTGGCCGTTGCTGCCTTCGGGGAAGCGCGGAGTAAAGACGACGAATGAGGGAAGGTTGTTGTTTTCGCTACCGAGGCCATAAGCGAGCCAAGAACCAATGCTGGGTTTGCCTGGCACTTCGCTGCCTGTCATTACAAAAGTACAGGCGGGATCGTGGTTGATTGCGTTGGTGAAAACGGATTTGATGACAGCGATATCATCCACAATTTTTGAGGTGAAGGGCAGGAGTTCACTGTTGATCCATCTGCCACACTTTCCTTCCTGGGTGAAGTTGAATTTGGAAGGAGCAACAGGGAAGCGTGCCTGACCACTGGTCATGGTGGAAAGTCGTTGGCCACCTTGAACGGAGGGTGGAAGATCCTTGTTGAAGAAATCCTTCAGGGTGGGTTTGTAATCCCAGAGGTCGATCTGCGAGGGCGCTCCGTTCATATGGAAATAGATGACGGATTTAGCAGTGGGTTTGTGGTGGGGCAACCCTGCGACAGGTTTATGAACCTGCACTTGTTGTGCGTGGGATTTTTTGTTGTCTGCCATCATCATGCCAAGGGCAAGCGAACCGAGCCTAAGGCCTTGATTGCCGAAGAACTGCCTTCGGGTTTGCAGCATCTGATTTTCTAGGAAAGGATTCATGAGAGTTCCATTTAGTTTCGGTTGACGGTTTCATCGAGGTTGAGAATCGTGTTGGCAAGTAAGGTGTAGGCTGCGAGTTCTGATTCGTTGATGCCTTCCTTGATTTTAGATTCGCCTACTTTTACAACGAGGGCACTGGCTTTGGGATCTGCTTTATAACGTGCGATATGCTTTTCTAAACCCTCCATCACGATGGCTTTTTCTTCTGGCGCGGGAAGCCTTGAAAGAATGATTTTATAAGCAAGCTCGATGCGCTTTCCAGCATCATTACCGCCCTCGGTAATAAGCCTTTCAGCAAGTTTTCGAGCAGCTTCAAAATGCTGGATATCGTTCATCAGTTGCAAAGCTTGAAGGGGGGTGTTGCTGCGTTCTCGCTTGGCGCAAAGCGCTTCGCGGTTAGGCAGGTCGAAGTTGGACATGAATGGCGCAGGAGCGGTGCGCTTGATGAAAACATAAATACTTCTGCGATAAAGGTTGGCACCAGTATCTTGTTTGTAGTTACGAGTATTAGAACCAGTAAAGCCAACGGGCTCCCAGATGTTGGGTGGCTGGTAGGGCATGGTGCCTCGACCGCCCATATCGAAACTAAGCAGGCCGCTGGTGAAAAGAGTGTTGTCGCGGATTTGTTCGGCATCGAGTCGGATGCGCGGGCCACGTGCAAGCAGCCTGTTCTCGGGATCTTTACGGAGTAGTTCGGGAGATACGGAAGAAACTTGTTGGAAGGCTTCTGAAGTAAGAAGCAGCTTCATAAGTTTTTTGACATCCCAGCCGGTGGAGCGGAAATCGGTAGCGAGCCAATCGAGAAGTTCGGGGTGGAAAGGGAGTTCGCCCTGGGTTCCCAGATCGCCACTGGATTTCACAATGCCTGGGCCAAACACTTGCTGCCAAAACCTGTTGACCATCACACGAGAGGTGAGGGGCTGTTCTGGGGAGACAAGCCAGTTAGCGAGATCGAGTCGGTTGGCTCGTTTCTTTGGGTCAGCTTTTTTAAGGGGTGGAAAAATCGCAGGGATGTTAGGTTCAACCTTTTCACCTGGCTTGTTGTACATACCCCTTACCATCACGAAGCTATCGCGGGGCTTGGGTAGTTCCCTAAAGATTGCGGTGCCAGGTGCAGATTGCTCAAGGGCCGTTTTCTTTTTGGAGAGTTCATCAAGCTTGGTTAGTAAGGGTTTCATTTGGGTTTTAGTTGCAGAGCAATGGTTGGCAAGATAGAAAGCCTTGACCTTATTCACCTGATCTTTATCAGTGGTTTTTGCGGGGCCTTGTTTGATGAGTATGGCGACATCGGTGGTGGCTTCGGGTTGGTCTCTGCCTGTTTGTTGTTGCCACCATGCTGCGAAAGATTGTGCAGGGTCCGTAGCGGGATCTTTCTTGCCAGTCATGCCAATTTTATCCCAAAAGACGATGCCCCCAAACTGGGTTACTGCAAAGCCAGTAACGACCGTGCCAGGCTTGAGCCCGACTTTTTCAGCAGGTACTTCAATACGAATCCATTTGCCTGCAGAGGGAAGTGGGCCCATGTTGACTCGTTCAGTAGTGTTGGCAGCGCCCCAAGCGATGACGTTGTAGTCGCCCCAAACCGCACGATGCAGCCAACCGGTAGAGTGATATTGCAGCATGATTGCTTTGGGAAGCCTGCCATCTTGAAGAAACACATTTGCGAAAAGCACGCTGCCTTCTTGAATGGTGATCGGTGGCATGTTTTCACAAACATCTTGTGCAAGGCCCGCATCGGATCTACGAATGGCTTTAGTACCACTGAAGACTTTTCCTTTTTTTGCATCGATTAATTCAAGAGGCAGTCCGGGGCTTGCATATACTTTGCTTCCCTTGGGGAATTCATCTTCAAACCAGATGTCTTCTGCAACCTTGATTTCGTTCTTTGTTGGCTTCAATGCAGGGTCTTCATACGCCAGCTTTGAAGCTTCTTCTTCCATTTTTCTGCGTAGTGTCGAAACTTCTACTTCAAGCTCTGCAATCTTTTTCTTAGTTTCTGGAAGATCTAGCCTCACACTTGGAGCAAGCAGCAATTGGTTGCCATCCAAGGGCGAATCTGCTGCAGAATGGAAGAATGCGTAAAGCGAGTAATAATCCTTAGCGGTAATGGGATCAAACTTATGATCATGGCATACCGCGCAACCACCTGTTAGGCCAAGAAAAGCCTCCATGAAATTCGAGGTGCGATCAACTGCATTACGGAACACCCACTCTTCAGAAATCGAACCACCTTCTCCGGTGGAAACATTGCAACGGTTGAAACCTGTTGCAATCAATTGATCTAAAGTAGCGTTGGGTATTAAGTCGCCTGCAACTTGTTCTACCATGAATCGATCGAAGGGTTGATTCTTGTTGAATGCGGAAATCACCCAGTCGCGATAGGCCCACATCTGCCTTTCGTTATCAAGGTGTAAGCCGTGGGTATCTGCATAGCGAACGATATCGAGCCAATGGCGAGCCATTTCTTCACCATATTTAGGCGATGAAAGATAGCGATCAATCATCTTCTCGTAGGCATCAGGCGATTTATCAGCGAGGTAGGTTTCCATTTCCTGCACACTCGGAGTCAATCCGGTAAGGGTGAGGGAAACTCTGCGTAATAAAGTAGATGGGTCTGCCTTTGGCGCATAGCTTAGGCCTTCTTTCTTAAGCCTTGCGATAAGGTACGCATCGATGGGATTGGTTTTTTTCTCTGGTGGCGCTTGCGCTTTGATGGGTTCGAACGACCAATGCTTTTCGTAAGGGGCGCCTTGGGCAATCCACTTACTCAAAGTTTCTTTCTGTGCAGCGGTGAGAGTTTTCTTGGTTGAAGGCGGGGGCATCACCTTGCCTTTTTCAGTTGAAAGGATGCGCTTGACCAGTTCGCTTGCAGAGGGTTGGTTCGGAACAACTGCTTTTTCGCCCGAGGCACCCGCCTTGATAAAATGCTCGCTTGTATCCAAGCGAAGTTCACCCTTGCTCTTGCCCTGCCCGTGGCAGGAAAAGCAATTTTCCGAAAGGATCGGCCTGATGTCTTTATTAAAGCTTATGGGGGCTGAAGAGGGTTCAACTGCATGAACCCAAAACACGGGAGTTAGAATTAAAAGTGAAAGCAGCAATCGTTTCATGAATGTAACCTGAATAAGAAAGCCAAACTTTAATAACAAGTATTGGGTTGGAAGTAAGCCAAGTCATCTAAATACATTTTAGGCATTGCAGCACTATTTCTCAATGAAATAGCGCTCTGATGGATATAAATCATGCAAGGATCTGAGGAATAACCCTGCCATGATCGATATCCAGACGCTTTCGCCCGGGGATTTCGAGCCTGCGCGAATCAAGACCCATCAGATGCAGGATGGTGGCATGGATATCAGTTACATAGTGTCGGTTTTCGACTGCATGGAAGCCGATTTCATCGGTGGTACCATGCACGGTGCCACCCTTGATACCGCCCCCCGCCATCATTACGGAGAAGCCATAGATATGGTGATCCCTGCCATCAGAGCCCTGAGTGCCAGGCGTTCTCCCAAACTCGGAAGCAAAAACAATGAGAGTTTCATCGAGAAGGCCCCTGCGTTTTAAATCTTGAATGAGCCCAGCGATGGGTTGATCGACCTTGGCGCAGTTGCTGGAGTGGTTGTTCTTGAGTCCGCCATGGGCATCCCAAGCCCCTGCCCCGCCTGCCCCATGTTGAATTTGAACAAAGCGTACGCCTCGTTCGACTAATCTTCTAGCGGCAAGCAACTGATTGCCAAAGTCGCGGGAGGCAGGCTTGTCGATTCCGTAGACCCTTTTTGTCTCTTCGGTTTCCTTGGAGAAATCCATGACTTCGGGAAGCGACCTTTGCATACGAAATGCAAGCTCGTAGCTTTTGATGCGGGCAGCAAGTGCGGGGTCGTTCGGGTATTCCACTCCGCGGATGGAGTTGAGTTTGCCCACGAGGTCGAAGCCTAGCTTTTGTTCATCGGGAGTAATCGGGCGTTCGGGCGATCCAAAATCCAGCGGGTTACCCGAAGCAGCTCTTACGGGAACCGCATCATGCATAGGTCCAAGATAATGGCCATCTTTCTTGTTCCAATACTCACGGTTGCCCATGCTGACAAACTGGGGCAGGTTATCGTTGAGGGAGCCCAAGCCGTAATGAACCCAGGCACCCAAGGTGGGGAATTCGCCATCAAGCATGTGTCTGCCTGAATGAAACTGGGTCTGTGCACCATGGTTGTCATCGGTGGTATACATAGAGCGAACGATGGCCATGTCATCTGCGCAATTGCCTAAGTAGGGTAGCCAGTCGGAGACATCCATGCCACACTGCCCGCGTTTTTTAAACCCGACCTGAGTGGGGAAGAGTTTATTGCGCTGCTGCCCGTTGGCATCGTTGACCACAGTAACCCGGGCCAGCTTTAGTTTCTCGGGATCTTGCGTGCCTTTATAGGGTGTTTCAGCGATCGATTTCCCTGCGTACTTATCGAGTTCGGGTTTGGGATCGAATGTTTCTAGATGGCTCACGCCGCCATTCATGAACAACCAAATCACACTTTTAGCCTTTGCTGCGGAAGAGGGTTTGCCATTGGGTGGCGACCATGGGAGGGAAGAATCAGCCCGTGTTATGCCATCAAGCTGCAACATTGAACCAAGAGCAAGGCCTGTAAAGCCCATGCCCATATCAGCGAGGAAAGCCCTGCGGTGGTTTCCCGAACATCGTTGATGATTCATAAGACACCTCTTGATGCAATTAGCGTACGGTTACAAAATCGTTGTGGTTGATAAGGGAGTGAACCAGAAGTAATCGGGCACGGGCATTACCCCCCGCATTTTGCTTTGCTGGGTTTGCACTGTTCCAAGCTGCAAAGATATCAAGGCATTGGGCGATCTCAGCATCGTTGGGCTCTGACCCTAGAAGTAGTCTGAACGATGCTTGTATGAATTCTTTATCGCTTGCCTGCGAAAGTTTTAGTTGAAGCTGGGCATGTATTGCTTCCGCCATCGACCAGGCGATCTTGCTATTGGAAAGGGTAAGTGCTTGCTGGGGCAGAATGCTTTCCTCGCGTTTGTAGCATTCGAGCACGTTGGCATCATCAAACTGCATAAGGAAGATATTGTGATCGTTATGGGATTGGAAGAAGTAAAGCGCCCTGCGGTTGGATTCATTTTGAGCAGCAGTGGGGACACTGGGGCCGCCTAGGGTGGTATCGAGTTTGCCTGCAAGTTGCAGCATGGAATCACGCACAGCTTGAGCTTCAAGCCTGTGAGGGTTCATATGCCAAAGCAATTTGTTATCGGGATCGAGGGCGATGTTTTTTTCCATGCCCAGAGTGCTCGAGTTCATCTGATAAGCTTTGGAAGTAAGCATGATGCGGTGCAATCGTTTCATATCCCAATTATTCTGCATGAAGTCTGCAGCAAGCCAATCGAGGAGTTCGGGATGCGAGGGCAGTGCACCCTTGCGACCGAAATCGAAAACCGTATCGACGAGGGGTCTGCCGAAATGCCTGGCCCAGATGTGATTGACCGCAACTCTTGCAGTAAGGGGGTTGGATTTATCAGTCATCCACTTGGCTAGGGCAGAGCGCCTACCGGTGCTGGTTTTAGGGTAGGGCTTGTTGCGGGAGTCTTCTTTTTCGAGGTTTGATTCAAGAGTTTTTAACGAACCTTTGATGGGTGTGAAAACCTCACTGGGTGTAGCAACATTCTTGCTTGCGACTTCCTGTGCCTTGGTAGCAGCTTCCACCTTTTTCTTTGCAGCATCTTCCTTGCCCTTTGCAGCAGTCAACAATTCGATCTCAGCATTTAAAATATCCAAGCTTGCTTTTGCCATGGCGGCTTGCTTTTCTGCCTTCGATGCTAGCAGAGCTTTAGCTTTTGTTTCCGCACTCATGGGTTCTACGAGTTTTGCTTTGGTTGCAATCCATCGGGGTTCGATGCTTTTTTCTTCCTCGATAGCAAACTCTAATGCTTGCTTTGCAGATGCTAATTTCTTTTCTAGTAAGGGTTTCTCTTCGGGCTTCTTAATGGATTTGAGGGCTTCTTCTGCAAAGGTATAAGCCTTTGATGCTGCTTCAGTTTTTGACTTTGCAAGAAGCTTTGCATTTTCAAATGCGATGGGCTTGAGTTCTGGTGCGTGTGCTTCAACAGGGAGGTTTACCGGTTCGATCTTGAAGTCGCCTATTGTCAGAAATGCTGGAACATTAGGCGGGATGGCTTTGTCTTTCTTAGGGTTCTTCTCATCGCCTCGCACAAAGAGGTAGGTTGGTGCATCGAGGTTGCAATCAAACACCCTTGGGATGCCGTTCTTTTCGAAGTCGGATTCGCCAGGCACCATATCAGTACGCACTTGATAGGGTTCGAAAAAAGCTCGCAGTTGGTAATACTCGACCTGAGTTACGGGATCATATTTGTGATCATGGCACCTGACGCAATTGATGGTAAGGCCCATGAATGCTTTGAAGGTATGCTCGACGGTTTCTTCCATCCAGGAGTTATGATTGAACTTGAAATACTGGCGAGCGAGGAAGCCTGTCGCTCGCAACTTTTTATCATCGGTGGGGCTAAGCTCATCTGCAGCAATCATCTGCCTAACCATTTCATCGTAGGGCAGATTGTTATTAAGCGATTCGATCGTCCAATCGCGGAAATGCCAGATGTGCTTCTGGCTGTTGCGTAACTCTGCGCCTAATCCCCACCAATCGGTGTAGCGCCAAATGTCGAGCCAATGCCTGCCCCAGCGTTCGCCATACTGTTGGCTTGCAAGCAGCTTGTCGACGATTTTTTCATACGCATCGGGGGAAGAGTCGTTGATAAAAGAAAGGTAATCTGCCTCGAGAGGGGGTAACCCGATCACATCGAGATACAACCTGCGAAGAAGTGTACGCTTGCCCGCAGTCTGCTGGGGTTGCAGATTCTTTTTCTTCCAAGCCTCTGTAGTGAAGTAGTCAACCGGGTTGGTGTTGGCTGGTATGACAGCTTTTGCAGGGGAGTTGAAAGCCCAGTGGTCTTTGGGGCTGACTTCGGGTTTTTCATTTTCAGGCCCGGGGGCGCCCGCTGCAATCCAGCGTTCGATCGCTTTGATTTGCGCAGGGGAAACGGGCTCGCCTTCAGGGGGCATGCGCTCTGATTCTTCCATTGTGGTAATGCGGGAGAGTAATTCGCTTCCCTTGATATTACCCGGCGTAATGATTTTCGATTTGCCCGCACCTGCAAGAATAAAAGAGACAGTATCTAAACGCAGTTTGCTATTTTGTTTCAATGCCCCATGGCAGGAATAACAACGCGATTGTAACAGGGGTTTGATTACCTTTTGGTAATCATCCAATGGGTCTGCTGCAAAGGTCAGGCTAATTGATAGAACCGTGTTAAATAGCATTTTAACTTTGCCTAGGTGGGATGGAACTTAAGTTTCAATGTAAGTTAATCATAGCCTTTATTGCAGCCGTATACCATCTTATTTTGATAAAGTAGGGGTGAAATCAGTTGGTATATAAACGATAACAGCCCCTTAAGATAAGGAGCTGTTGCGAAAGTGACATTACTTACTGAAGATTAGTATTTCAGTTCGACGCCGAAGGTCATACCTTGTGCCCAGATGCCTGAGGGAGACATTACTGCTTCGGGGCGTGCAGCACCCACCAAGGGTTGGCCGTTTCTTTGGCTGGTGTTGATCACCGAATCCACTGCATTACCGGGGCGAATCACACTCGTCCAATAAAAATAATCATACCCTGCGTAGAGTTGGATATGCTTGGTGACATCATAGCCTAGGCGGCATTGAAGCTCAGGTATGGCGGAAAAAGCGGATTGGTTATGCATGCCATTGTTGGTGGGCAGGGCATAAACAAAACCATCAGTGGGAGAACCAGCGGGTGAGCCATTGATGGTGCTGGATCTGGAGCCCGCAATGGCAATGTTTTGTTGGGTTTGGCCTAGTGCGATTTTACCAAGTGCGCTGGCATGGAATCGTTTGTAATCGTAATTTAAACCGCCGCCAACCTGCACACCGTAAAACCAGTTCCTAGTCAGGAATTGATCAGTGCCCTGAGTGGTGGTATTGATACCCCCCGCAGACCGTTGGGAATTTACTGAGTAAATTAGGTTTTCTTCAAGTTCGGTGAACTTACCACCAAACAGGAGGTTGGAAGAAAAGCCATTGCCTGGGTTGCCGAATCTGGCCTTGGCATTAGCTTCGCCACCCGAAAGCTTGGAATAAGAATAGATGCTGAGAGTGCTGTTGGGGAGACTATTGAAGTTTTCGGGAACAGTTGCGAAAATCGAATTTGCTATGCCGTTGGTGTTGAAAAAGGGAGCGGTGACAACGGGTTGCATATCGCTTGTTGAAGCGCTGAAATTATAGGAGCGTTGTTCAAGCAAAAAGGCAGAGCCTTCGAAGCTGAAGATTCGATCGTCATCGAGGAAGAATCCGCCATTCATTCTAATACCCGAAAATGGTCCGTAATCCATGCCGTTACTGCTATTGCCACCAGCAAGGACACGGGTGCCGGGTTGTCCAAGCGCACCGGGCACAGCATCGGAAAGCGATCCCGAGGTAATCATGGGGTTGGGCAGAGGGCCGTTTTTAATGCGCCAGTTCAAATAATCCACACCAACCCAGAAACCATCCATCTCTCTGAGGATAACACTTTTAGGAATAGGGTTGGTGATGGAATCAAGCGGATCGGGTGTTAAAAACACCTGCTTTGGTAATATGCCTGGAACAGGAGCCTCGACCTGAGGCGCTGTAGGTGTATTATTTTCAGTTTTGTTGGTAACTTCTTCGGCAAGGGCGAAGCCCACGATGCCTGCTGCAATGCCAAACCAAATTGGGAATCCGTTCCCCATGGTTGACTCCTTAGTCGCTAAATTTTCAAAGGTGTAAATCTAAGTTCTCACATTAGAATTCGTCTAATTTAAGGGGTTTCATATAGTTTTCTGGTAAAAGGCAGAGTTGTTTTGCTTGTTAAAGAAGGTTGTAATTTGTAAAGCCGGTACAATCGTACTTAGGCCCTTTGAAAAATCAGTAAAATAGGGTGTGTGTTCTTATTGTTATGATTATCCAACTCCTTAACTTGGAACTTATTTTGGCATGAATGAAACTGCGATGCAGCTTGAAATCTGGGACAAAGCTTACAACTGGCATCCTTTTACGCCCATGGCTTCTTATTTAACAAGCCAGCCCATCATCATTACCAAGGCGCATGGCTTTTTTTTGGTGGATCAGTTTGGCAACGAATACATCGATGGGTTTTCTTCTCTTTGGTGCAACTTGCATGGCCATCAAGTTCCCGAGTTGGATAATGCGCTTAAGGAACAATTGCAGAAGGTTGCTCATAGCACATTTTTGGGCCTTTCGAATGAGCCCGCAACCATACTCGCCAAGAGGTTAATCGAACTAGCACCCAAAGGATTGACCCGTGTGTTTTATTCGGATAGCGGCGCAACCGCTGTTGAAGTCGCATTAAAGATGGCGTTTCAATTCTGGCATCAGTGCCCTAATCCAAGAAAAAATAAAACCAAGTTTCTTGCTCTGGGAATGGCCTATCATGGCGACACGATGGGGGATGTCAGTATCGGAGATCTCGGGCGTTTTCATGATATGTTTAAGCCTTTGCTTTTCCCGACGATAAAGTCGCCTGCCCCTTATTGCTATCGCTGTCCGCTGCAATTAAAACCAGAGAGTTGCGGCATGGCTTGTGCCTTGGAGTTGGAAAAATTAGTGGAGCAGCATGCGGATGAATTAGTTGCTGTGGTGATCGAGCCTTTGGTGCAGGGGGCTGCAGGCATGGTCACTGCCCCCAAGGGGTTTTTAAAGCGGGTGCGTGAGGTTACTAAAAAATATGGCGTGCTGCTGATAGCGGATGAGGTGGCGGTGGGGTTTGGCAGAACAGGTACGCTTTTTGCCTGCGAACAGGAAGAAGTAGTGCCCGATTTTCTTTGCTTGGCGAAGGGAATTACAGGCGGATACCTACCCCTGGCTGCGACCCTCGCAACCGAAGAAGTTTTCAACGCTTTTTTGAATGAGCCCGGCAAAGAAGATAAAACCTTTCAGCATGGGCATACTTATACCGCCAACCCACTGGGTGCTGCAGTTGCAATTGCCAGCCTAGATCTATTAATGGCAGATAATGGCGTTTTGGCGCAAGTTGAAGCTAAAGGGCTAAGAATGCAAAGGCATTTGGATCGCCTGTGGGAGTTTTCTTTTGTGGGAGATATCCGCAGATCGGGCCTAATGATTGGGATAGAGTTGGTTGGCAACCGCGAAACTCGCACGCCTTTTCCTGCAAATATCAATGCCGCCCATGTTATTTGCATGCTGGCAGGCAAACATGGCCTTATGATCAGGCCGCTTGGGGATGTGGTGGTTCTTATGCCACCTCTTGCAATACCTGAAGAATTAGTGGATCGCATAGGTAAAGTGCTTTACAATTGCTTGATGGAATTTTCGCAACAATTATCCGGCCAAGGGGGCTGATTGCTGATGGCTGGCTTTTTTATTACTGGCACTGATACAGGGGTGGGCAAAACTCGATTTGCTTCTCTTTTGGCCCGTTCAATGATCTCTAAAGGAGTTGATGTCAAGGTTTGTAAACCGATTGCCACAGGTTGCCAGCGTAATTCGAAAGGCGTTCTTGTCAGTTCAGATACTTTGGCATTAAGCCGTGCTGCGGGTGATAAAGATTTGACAGCAATCACTCCGTGGCGTTTTGAAGTTCCCGCAAGCCCTGCTTTGGCTGCCAAGCTTGAAGGCTCAAATTTATCCATCGAAGCCCTTGCAGTTGCAGTGGAAAAGCGATGTGACGAAGCGTTTGCAATAGTTGAGGGAGCAGGTGGATTACTTTGCCCTTTGACAGATACTGAATCAATAGCGGATCTCGCGCAAAGGTTGCAATATCCAATCATTATTGTTGCCCGCAGAAGTTTGGGAACACTCAATCACTTGCTGATGACCCTAGCAGTTGCAAGGCAATATGGGTTGGTGGTGGCTGGAGTGGTTATGTCGGAAACCGAAGAAGCCTTGGATCTGGCAGCGATTCATAACCCTGTTGAATTTTCGCTGCGGTCTGCAGTTCCCCTTTTAGCTGTGTTGCCTTTTGAAAAGACAGGCGACAAAGCGGGTAGGAAGGTTGTGGGTTCGGTGGATTGGTTGGAATTGTCTGCAGGCATTCAGGATAAGCTTGCATCGCCCCTCGAGAAAATCAGCTTACATTTATACGAAGAAGTAAAAGGATAATCATGAGCATTTATCATTTTAAATGTGTTTCTTGTACTAAACTGATGGGCATTACCGAAGACTTTCTGGGCAAGCAAATGCGCTGCCCTCATTGCCAAACCATTCAGATGCTACCAATGATTAATGCTGCAGGGAGCGCTGAAGCAACACCACCTGCCCCGGTTCAAACCGTAGAACCCGAAACGGATATAATAAATTTTAAGTATCAGTCACCCGAAAACCCTGCACCGGAAGAGTTGTCCCAAGAAATTTTACCCTTCCCTTCCAGTGATCAATCATCCGTGGCTGCTGCAAATGAATCACCCGCAGCTTCTCCTGCGGTAGAAGCTAATTATGCAAGTGCTCCCACCACCGATCTTATGGCTTCTGAAAACAGTGATGTAGCTCAAGCCGGTGCCCCTGCTCCATGGGATAATGCACCCTCCATTACTGGGGAAGCTGCCCGCAAAAGGCCTGTAGCCTCAAAATCGATGGCCATGCCGATTATTTTTTTCTCGCTACTTTCCTATAGCGTGATGGCTACCGCAATTCTCATTCTTGTTTTGGTTCGCATGAAGACTGCAGGCCCCTTGCATCCGCTTGAATACATTCCCGATGTGGATGGTGATAACCCGGGTGCAAAACGCACCAAAATACGATTCAATCATGATAAAGAAACCACCCAAACGATCGTGCCTGCCCATTTGCGCACTAAAATCGGAGTGGCCATTAGGGTCGGTGAATTGGAAGTGACGCCCCTTGCGGTGGAAAAAGCAACGGTTTCGGTGTTGGTTTCGGGGTTCTCTAAATCAGAACCTTGCAAGGGAGATTCCTTGGTTCTTAGGCTCAAGCTTAAAAATGTTTCCAGTGATCAAACTTTTAGCCCTCTGGACTATTACTTTAATCGCAAATGGAAGGAAAAAAGCAAAAACAGTTACCCGCCTCCCTTCACATTTGTGCAATTTGGCACAGAAAAGCCCGAAAAGTCATTCTTTGGTGGCCCTGCGAACTGGTTGCCTTTAGCCTTGGCGGGTTCCAAGAAGTCGCAATCTCCCCGGGAAACCGTCGAAGATGAAAACCTAGATAAAATCCTCGAACCTGGCGACGAAATGACCGCTTTCCTATGCACCGATGGCGATGATTCTAGTGCGCAAGAGATTTTAAATCATCAGGGGCCAATGCTTTGGCGCTTGCAAGTCCGCAGAGGTTTGGTTTCTGTGGGCGCCAAGGAAATACCTGCTACCGCTGTTATTGGCGTTGAATTTGGCGCAAATGATGTGAAAAAGGCGCCCGCTGCCAGCTAATGTGACTCTTGCCCACTTATCTTTCAGAGCCGGAAGTTTCACCGACGGTTATACTCATTACTTCATCTGTAATTTTTCTTCTCTGAAAAACTCCAAAGCCAAGAGTCTTTACCGCCAAGACGCAGCAGACAAGTCCGGATTTCTTGTCTTTCTTTGCGCTCTTTGCGGTAAAAATCTTTATTGTTCTTCTCTTCCGTCTGCGACAGGTGTTATTGGCGTTGAATTTGGCGCAAATGATGTGAAAAAATCACCCGCTGCCAGCTAATTTGTACCATATTTAACCTTTGTTTCTGCTTTTTTATTTGATATACAGATAATCTTAATCAGCGAATATGATGAAATTATTTTAATTATTTCGTTTGCCTATTGCTATCCTCTTCATTTAACTATATTAATATAAGTGTGTTATTTGATAACGCTCTATCAAGTTGACTAATAATAATCATAAATGGTTTGTTTTTAGTCTTACACGTACGAAGCCTTTCACTGAATCGCGCCCAAACAGTGAGCCCAGAAGGTTGAGTTTAGATCTGCTTGATTGTCAAGCAGACGAATTTTTTATTTTGGAGGTGGGCCCTTAAGAGGCCTTATTGATTCATGAAGTTGACGCGCGCATCAAGTTATGCTCTACACGCCCTCGCTTACATGGCGACTCAGAAATCTGACAAGCCTGTTCCATCCCATCTTATCGCCCGAGATCGTGGTATTCCTGAGCGCTTTTTGCTTAAAGTGTTGAAGCCTTTGGTTTCAACCAGAGTTCTTAATTCCATCAAAGGCCCCAATGGTGGTTACAAACTTATGAAGGACCCCTTCAAAGTTTCTTTGCTGCACATCATCGAAGCTGTTGATGGCCCGATTCGTGGCGTTGCACCATTTGCTGAAGATGTTGGTGGCCCTTTGAATAACAAGCTTGAAAGCATTTGCAAAGCAGCTTCTGAAGCTCTTCGAAAAAGCTTGGAAAAAGTATCCCTTGGCGAACTCGCAGGGGCTCGTAAAGGTAAGTAAACCCTGAATAACCCGGCCTTTTTTGCCGGTTCCTCAGGTTTTATCACTGTTTTTCCCTCGGAGGGGTGCCTTTCATGGGGTGCCCCTCTTTTCTTTTTTACTTCAACATCATAAAGCCACTATTATGGCATTACGCGTTTCAAATATCAGGCTCGCAGTTGAAGATCCGGAAACAACCCTTCCAGATCGGCTCGCTCGTTCCTTGGGTATTCAAACCGCTGATATTCAACGGTGGCGCATTCTGCGAAAAAGCCTTGATGCCAGAGATAGGCAAATTCAATTTGTCTACAGTGCCGAAGTTCAATTGCTGGATGAAGAAAAAATCCTGCAACACAAGCCTAGGTTTCAATCCATCAGTATTGAGACTTACTCTGAAGTCCCTTTTGTTATGCCACCTTGTGGATCAGTTCCCACGCTTGGCAGGCCAGTGGTTATCGGATCTGGCCCGGGAGGGCTTGCTGCTGCTTATTTTTTAGCTGAACTTGGATACCGGCCCATTCTTTTGGAACGGGGCAGGCCGGTGCGCGATCGCATACGCGATGTGAAGGATTTTGATGATGGCGGGCAGTTTAATCCTGAAAGTAATTATTTATTTGGAGAGGGTGGCGCTGGTACTTTTAGCGATGGGAAATTAACCTATCGGGGTTCAGGGCCTGATGTTACCCGCATCTTGCAGATGTTTGCGGAAAATAAAGGTAAACCCTCGGTTCTTTATGATTTCAGACCGCATCTCGGTAGCAACAGATTGCCTGCAGTAGTCAAATCCATTCGAAGAAAAATCGAAGCATTGGGCGGCGAAGTAAAATTCTCATGCAAAGCGGAAGATCTTGATATTCAAGATAACATCATCAGGGGGGTGCACACCTCGAGCGGTTATATTCCTGCCAATGTGGTGATTCTTGCGATCGGCCATAGTGCCCGAGATACTTATAATGCGCTGCATGCCCGCGGTGTTTTAATGGAACAAAAACCATTTCAAATGGGGGTCCGCATTGAGCAGCCTCAGGAAACAGTCAACCGGGTGAAGTATGGGCATTCTGATTTAGAAAATGTGATTGGAGCTGCGGATTATAGTTTGGTCGCCAATGGGAAATATGACTTGTTCACTTTTTGCATGTGCGCAGGTGGATATATCATGCCCAGCGTTTCCGAATCGGGGGCGTTTTGTACCAACGGCATGAGCCTTTCCAAGCATGATTCTCCCTACGCCAACAGCGGGCTGGTGATCACAATCAACCCCAGCGATTTTGGTAGCAGCCATCCTCTTGCTGGAATTCACTTTCAAGAAAAGTATGAAAAGATGGCGTACGAGGTGGGGAAGAAAGAGTATCTTTGCCCTATTCAAGGTGCGAAAGATTTCTTGGGCGGAAGGATTTCCCCTGCAGCGCCACCCTCGAGTTATCCTAGGGGGACGATTGCAACCAATTTGGAATCGATTTTACCCACGCAGGTGATTGAGGCCTTGCATCATGGCTTGCCCATTATGGACAAAAAATGGCAGGGTAGATTTTTAAAGGAAGCAAGTATTGTTGGGCCGGAATCCCGGGGCAGTGCACCCGTAAGAGTGGTTCGCGATTCACTCTCTAGGCAAAGCCCTTCTGCAATCGGGCTTTATCCCGTTGGAGAAGGCGCAGGCTACGCAGGTGGGATTGTCAGTGCTGCTCTCGATGGGCTTCGTAGCGCAATGAGCATTATCTCCACCTACGCTCCTGTTTCCTAAAAACCAAGTTACGCAACACCAGCAAGTTGATAAATCAAAGGTACTTCCAAACCTTAAAACCAAGTTACGCAACACCAGCAAGTTGATAAATCAAAGGTACTTCCAAAGCTGGCATCGCTTTTACTGCATCCATCGGGTGCCAAAGGCACTGGCCATTTCTCGCACGTTCCATCAGCACAAGAATTTTATCTTCACTACCGGGTGAAGCTGCAGTGGGTTCATTCGAAAGTGGAGGCAGATACACATCTATGCCTGAACCCTTCCGGGCGAACTTACTTGTCGAAGGGAATAGCGCCCTTACTTCAGGTTTGTAGTAACAGGAATAGCAAAGGCCGCGGGGACGATTAGAACGAACTTTATTACAATTACGGCACAACATGATGAAAGTCTCCTTGAAAAGAATGGAATGGTTATTGGTTGGTACTGGAAGGTATTCGCTCTGAGAGCGATTGTTTTTCACGGATTCGGGATGCTGTTTTTCTTTTGCGTAACTCGAGGTGTGTTTCTTGAAGCAAGTTTTTGCGCATTATGTCTCTGGGGGTTTTGTCGAACCAATCGAGGAACAAGGTAGCGGCTTCCATCTGCCCCAACTTTTGCGCAGCAGCTTCTTTTAGCCTTTCGTGAAATTCTGAAACTTCAAAGACCGAGAACAAGCCTTCGCCTTCCCGACCCACATATGCAAGCAGCCCAACAGCAGCAGCAGGTAGTTCCCAGAAGCCAGGCATTGGTTTTGGGAAAACCACACAGCCTTGAACCAAAGCTGGATCATCTTGCTTCAATCCATCTTGCAACGCATTTAATGCACTGTTTGAAAGTAGCGGGGCGAAACCTCTTCGGAATATATAGCGCCATGGTTCCATTTCTTTTTCCTCCAACTTCTACAACTAAGTTCTTTAGAAGGCAGCAAACACCTCCTATACTTATAGTGTAAATAAGTACACTTATTAAGCAAGCGAGTGGAGGCGTTGTTTATGCTAATTGGGACTTTTATTGCATAAAAATGTACAATAGTTGGTTGACTTGATTATAAAAAATATACTTTAATATACATTTTAAGGGTAGCTAAGCCTGTTTAAGGGATAGTTCCCGCTTTTGGTTCTCTTTTAACAAGTGCTGATGGGACTAGGATTGTGTGCGTGGCTGCTTATGATTGCACGGGTGGTTCTTCTTCATTACTATTAGGAAGTGGAGCTGCTCTTTTAAAACCTTCATTACGAGATCTTTCCGTGCACAAATACTTTCCCGCACTTTTATCTTTGTTGATTCTTTCCTTCCCACTTTTTGCGCAGGAGATCGGTGAGCCTAAAAACATCCAGTTGCAAGTGGATAAAATCGATCGCGATGCATTGGTTTTCTTTCCTCCCAAATCGAATACTAGCGCCCCGGTGGTGTTTGTTTTTCATGGCCATGGTGGTACTGCAAAAGGTGCAGCAAAGTCTTTTGCAATCCAGAAATACTGGCCTAGTGCAATCGTGGTTTACATGCAGGGGTTGAACACGCCCGGGAAATTGACCGATCCGGAAGGGAAAAAAACAGGCTGGCAGCATAAACCCGGGGAACAAAATGATCGCGATCTTAAATTCTTTGATGCACTGCTTAATCATCTGCGCAAAGAATTCAAAATCGATGAGAATAAAATCTACTGTACGGGCCATTCAAACGGCGGTGGGTTTACTTACACCCTTTGGCAAACTCGAGGTGATGTTTTTGCTGCTGTTGCGCCCTGTGCAAGTTTTGCTGTGAAGTTCGATGCGAAGCCCAAGCCTTGCATTCACTTTGCAGGAGAGAACGATATGTTGGTAAAGTTTGTATGGCAAGAAAAGACAATCGAAAGAGTAAAAGAAATCAATGGGTGTGAATCCACCGGTAAAGAATGGGCCAAGTATTGCACTCTTTACCCATCCTCCAAAAGTGCACCATTGGTCGTATGCATTCATCCGGGAACCCACCAGTTTCCTGCCTTTGCACCGGAACTGATGGTGAAGTTTTTCCAATCGCACACGAAGCCCGCTTCAGGTAAGTAGCCCTATTAATTCCAAATGCTGTAAAAATAAAGTTAATCTATTTACCGAGGTTTTTCATGCTTCAATTAAATCGTAGAGAGTGGTTGGGGAGTTGCCTAGCTTTTCCTGCATTGGCAGCTTTACCTGGAAGCAAAGCGCCCTTGTTATTGAGATCATCTTGGCAAACCGTAAATATTGGTGATGTTGCGCACACGCCCGGTATGCTAACGCTTCTCCAAAAATATTTCCCGGATCAAAAAGTCTGGCTCTGGCCTTCCAATGTCAACAATGGGGTGAAGGAAATGTTGCTTGCGAGGTTTCCTTCCCTTCGTATTTTGCAAACGGAAACGGAACAGAAAGAAGCATTGGAAAAATGTGGTTTTCTACTGCACGGGTCCGGGCCTTCGATTGTGGGTACCAAAACTCTTCAGCTTTGGCGCAAACAAACATCCAAGCCCTATGGCATTTTGGGGGTGACTGTTTCATCCATTGATCCTGCAGGGATGGAGTTGATGGACAATGCTAGGTTTGTATATTTTCGTGACTCTGTCTCTTTAGCTTTGGCAAAATCCAAGAATGTAAAATGTCCAATCCTCGACTTTGCACCAGATGGCGCATTTGCAACCGATTTGAAAGATGAACCTACTGCACTGAAATTCCTTGCTGAAAATCAACTCGAAACAGGTAGGTTTGTTTGTTGCATTCCCCGACTGCGTTACACTCCCTATTGGAAAATACACGATAAAGTCAAATCTGCAGAGGATGAGCGGAAGGACAGGGAGAATCAATTAAAAAAGGAACAGGATCATAAACCATTGCGTGATGCCATCATTAGGCTGATCAAAGAAACCGACCATAAAGTTCTTCTTTGCCCGGAAGATGCCAGCCAAATGGAAGTAGGGAAAGAGTTGCTTTATGAACCGTTGGAAGAAGCTGTTCGTAAAAGAGTGGTTTTACGTAAACAGTTTTGGAAGCCCGATGAAGCCATCAGTATTTACAAGAAATCTCTTGGCTTGTTTGGGAACGAAATGCATTCACCAATCATGTGTATAGGAAATGGAGTGCCTGCAATTGTATGTCGATGGGCTGAACAAACTAGTAAGGGTTTCATGTGGCAGGATATTGGGTTGAAAGATTGGTTGTTCAACATGGATCAGGAATCAGACCGAAATAAGGTTGCAGATACTGTGGTGGCTATGGTGAAAAATCGCGAAAAATCATTGGAAATGGTTGCTATGGCTCAGAAGAAAATTATTGCAGCGCAGGAAAAATCAATGAAGGTGCTGTCCAAATCCCTTGAAATCATCCCTTGATCAGTGCGTTGTAAAAGGGATCATTTTA
Organism: Gemmataceae bacterium; assembly: GCA_044337875.1. GTDB lineage: Bacteria > Planctomycetota > Planctomycetia > Gemmatales > Gemmataceae > UBA969. The sequence continues at coordinate 91,493 of JBIIMS010000005.1, read as the reverse complement.
ATTGTTAATCGATGTGTGGTAGGAAGCCTCGATGTACCTGGCCTGCCCTTACGATGAAAAATCGGACGGGTTGAAAAGTAGGAAGTTCAGGGTGATTCAGCACGAACGAAATATTATCGATGCTGATCATTTCCCATTGGTGTAAGCCCACCAAGATATCGCCTTTTTGAAATCCTGCACGGGCAGCAACACTCTCCGGCCTTATTTCAGTAATCAATAATCCGCCATGTAATTGATTGTTTGCCTTAGCAACAGCATCAGAGCCAATGGTTTGAACCTTTAAACCAATTCTGCGCCAAACCACTTCAGCAACTGCAACCACAGGTTTACCTGGTTCTAATGTCACTTCGACTTTCTGTTCAGAGCCATCCCTGCGTAAGTGAAAAACCACTTTGTCGCCTGGGGATTTATCAACCAAGGCGCGTTCCACATCAAGGCTCGATTTGACTTGGAAATCTTCAATCGCAAGAAGTTCATCACCTTTGTTGATACCAGCGCGTGAACCCGGGCTACCACCTTCCACCGCATCAACCATGGCTGCCCTGCGGATACCATCGGTTTGTTCTAACTTCACTTCATTACGAAGGCCAACCCCATGTTTTACATTGCCCCGTTTACTTCCCATTAATTCACCGGAAATCCGAACCATCGTATCTACGGGAATCGCAAACCCAATCCCTTGGGCACCCGCACGAATCGCAACATTCACTCCGATTAATTCGCCATGAATATTCACCAATGGCCCGCCACTATTCCCCGGATTGATACTCGCATCGGTTTGAATCAGCCCTTTGTAGGAGATTTCTTTGTTCAGGCTGACATCTCTTCGGGTTGCGCTTACAACGCCAACCGTTACCGTATGTTCATAACCATAGGCATTACCGATTGCCACTACCGTTTCGCCAACCATCAGGTCGGATGCGGTGCCAAGCGTGATTACGGGAAGATTTTTCTTGGCATCGATTTTCAAAAGAGCGAGATCGTGTTCTGGGTCGCGTGCAATAACCTGTGCTGGGAGTTGGGTGTTATCAGAAAGCCTGACACGCAAAATTGAAACATCTTCAACCACATGGTTGTTGGTAATAATGTACCCCCGCGAATCAATGATGATACCGGTACCCATGCCATTGATATTGCTCTTAGCTGAACCTATCATGGAAAAGTCATCACTGCTTGCAGGCTTTTCGCTTTGGATGTTGACCACTGCGCCACGAACTTTTCGCACCACATCGGTGATCGGGGTTTGTCTAAGATTCCAATATCGGTTGGCAGGTTGTGCTGCAAAAGGGGCTGGAGCTTGGGTGGTTGCAATCGGCAGGGTTTCTGCTTTGACTGCGAAGCCACCAACCAAGGTCGATGCAAAAATAGATGCAAAAAATAAAGATCGAATTTTTAGCATGGGTTATCTCGTTTGAAACACCATCATCATAATTCCCCCCAAGGAATCTTCCCGATGCCCGTGGGCACAAGTGATGATGCTTTCAAGAGATAACTTCGGAACAATCAAAGCATACCCTGCAATGTCAATTGGTTGAATTACTTATAACGCCTAGGAGAAGGTGGTGAAGAGTATGGTGAAGAGTATTTTGCTTAAAACAATAATCTTGATGGATTTTCCATTATTTCATGCTGAATCAATTGCAGGAGTTAAGTGCTAAAATAAATCGAACAATCACATTTTTTTGTTAAAGTTTGCGGTTTTGCTATGTTTAAACCCATCAATTAACAAGGCATTCAAATCCGTGTGATTACTTCTTCACTTTTTCGAGCAAGCCCATCAAAGTGTTAGTGATTTTTACTGAGGCTTCTGTTTCCAGATAACTCGAACGAGCCCGCCAGGTTTCATAACCGCCTAGTTTGTGATGTTCAGGCGTGGGCAGATACCCGTTGTATCCATTTGCCAAGCTGATGGTGAAGGTTTGTTTGAGGGGGCTTTTCTTTTTGAGTCCCAATCCTATTTCCGTAAACACTTCGCAAGGGATTGCACAAATACCCAGATCGCCTATGCGCATTACCTGGATGATTGCAGGAACCTGTGAAGGGTATTTGGAAAGCAGCACGGTTTCTCGTGCATAGATTTCAGTCATGGTATCTAAAACAGTTTTATTCGCCTTGGTTAATATCTCGTTTGCCTTTTCCAAATCACTTTTGGAAGGCTGCCTAACGCCTAGTAAAAGTTCTTTTTGTTCAGAAGCGAGGGAAACATGATTCTTATACTTGATGTTGGCCACTGCTTTTTGAGCAGCTTTTGCGACGCTGTTGGCAACTACACGGATTTGCTCGCCTGGTTCTCGCTTACCGGGTGCCATGGCTGCGAAGTTGACATTGTTCACATCGCCACTGGTGCCATTGCTCATGATGCCAACAAAAGAGCGATCCGCATCTAAAAGAACGCCAATGGATTCAGCGAAGGCACCAAAGTAATCTGCACTGATAGCTGGGAAGCCGCCCACATAATGAAGGCTATAGTTTGCAAGAAGGGCGATGTGTTTGCCCTCTTTTGTTTTTAGGGAAAGAACGGAAACTTCGGGGTCTGTAGGGCCTGCAGATGTATCAACGCGGGCATTTTGAAACCCGGGGTTCATGATGACTTTGTCTGTTGTTTCGCCAAAGGGGTTGGTATTCATCTGCCCCGGTTTGATGAACCATCTGCGGTTGAAAACCTGGGTTGGGTCAGAGGTAACGCCCCAGCCGATTTGCGCGGGCACCATTCTTTTATGAGCTTCGAGGATACCCTGGACGATTTTTTTCGAAAGAAACGCAGGGTAATCTTTCTCGGGTTCGCTTTGAAAAACCCCGGTTGCAGTGGGGGCTGAATGGGTATGCGTTGCAGAGCAAAGAATGTTGGTTGCAGGGATGCCGATTTTATCAGCGACTGCTTTTTTTGCAGCATCAAAAACTTCGCGTGGGATCATGCACGAATCACACACCACCAAAGCCAGCTTGGTTATGCCATCATCGAGAACAATGCAGCGCGCATGAATGCGATCATGCACCATGTTTGCTTTTCCATCTTTCATATTGCCATTAATAGAAATAGGCAATTCTTCAGGCGAGATATCTTGGGCAAATGCGCCAGCTTTAAATACTCCCGTTTGGGCGAAAGCCAAGGTGTTTAAAAGGGAAAATGTAATCAAAGAGAAGATAAAATTTTTCATGGTGAAGCATCCTAAAACAACTTCGGGTAGGTTGGCTTAAATCGTAATAGTAAAAGCCTGAACTCAATATGACTGCAATCCCATTGGATTGCAATTAAAACCAAGTGAAATGTTATTGCGCCTTGCCCTAGGTGGATCGAGCCAAAGGCTTGGTGCTATTAAGGTTTGAATGGAATTGCGCCATCGTTTTATTCGAAGCTGGAGATTTCTAATCTGCCTTCAGCATGGGTGCTTGACTCTGTAATCAAAGAGACGGGAGTGAATGGAAACCAGAGTCAAACAAGGGTTTTACTTTCGATCGATGATGATATTGAGGGTGTTCTCTTTTTTCTCGATGTCAAATTTTAAGCCGCTGGTTTCATAGTTCTTGTATTTCTCAAGAACTTTGACGCCTGAGTTTTTTACACCGCCGGTTTCAGGATCGAATTCCGAAGCAGGTTCGCTGATTACTGCGGTTACGGGGCCTGCGTATGCTCCCTTGCCTCGGGCAAAGGTTTCCATTTCGAAGCTGCCATCCTTGTCGATCTTGCTGTTGGAATTACGGCCTTTGGTTTCGCCAGCTTGCGAGGTGAACTCGATCCAGCCATCGGTAAGGGGTTTGCCATCAGCGTATTTCACAGTACCTTTGACAGGATAAACTGGAAATACTGGCTTTTCATTGGTATCACAACCAATTAAACCTGATAAAAGTACGAGTAAACAAATAGATTTTCGATTCATGGCGTTAAACCTTTCAAAATAAATCAATTAATTAGCATTGTCATATTTAGGAATTCATTTCAATATAACAATAATGACTCATTGCTACAGCTTTGAACAGAAATATTCTTTGTTTCTAACTGCAGTCGGTAAATAAATCGAGCGAATTGTGAAACAGTGGCTTATTTAATCGCATCATTTTTGTGAGAACATTATGAAAACGAAGGCTCCCAGAATAGGATTTACCCTGATCGAACTTTTGGTGGTGATTGCAATCATCGCCATTCTTATAGGCTTGCTTTTGCCAGCAGTGCAAAAAGTTCGTGAAGCAGCTTCAAAATCCACCTGTCAGAATAATCTCAAGCAAATGGGCCTTGCGATGCACAGTTTCCATAACACTTTTGGGGTATTTCCTCCTTCCCGTACATTTGATCCGGGTTTGACTTGGGCGGTTCTAATTCTCCCTTATATGGAACAAGAAAATCTTTATAACCAATTTGATACCACCAAGCAGTACTATCAGCAACCGACAACCAATGGCGATCCGCGCCTTAAGGAAGTAAAATCTTTCTTCTGCCCTTCCTTCGCCAGAACAACCCGTGTTAGCACCTCAGGGGAAAGCCCATCTGGTGCCTGTTCTGATTACAATACCGTTTCTGGTAGTCAGGAAAGATACACTGCAGTTGCAGGGGTTGGTGGGTGGGTCGATTGGCGTGATGGCAGTGGTGCTAATGGCATGTCTAAAAGATCGCCCAATAGTAGTATTATGGGCGAGTTTAGCTTTAACAATATTTCTGATGGAACCAGTAACACCCTTCTTATTGGGGAAAAGCATATTCCTTCAAGATGGTTTGGAGTTGGGATTGGAAGCGGTGGGGGAGATGGTTCCGTTTACAATGGCGACCATGAATGGCATTTTACCCGCGTTGCAGGCCCTAGTTATCCCTTGGCAACCAGCCCCACCGATTCTTCAGCCTTGGCCACGGCGAACCATGCTTCCATGTTTGGCAGTTATCATTCCGGCGTGGTTCAGTTTGTTTTCTGTGATGCCAGCGTTCGGGCACTGATTCCCGGAATACCAACTGCAACCCTTGCGCTTTTAGCGCAACGCAGCGACGGTCAGATCATAACGGATTATTAACAGAAGCAGTTAAAATAACAAAAGCCCCAAGTTGTTGCTCGGGGCTTTTATTATTAGCGGAACTAAAAAGTTCTATGCTGTTTTAAAGTGCAATATCTTGTGATGGCCAACTGCCAGCAGTGACTTCATGCCATCGGTGCTTGCAATGGCATGGATGTTCATTGCAGCTTTTTCCTGATGAGCTACTTTCTTTTCCTTGAGATCGATGAAGGCTAGGAAGCCTTCGCCTGCCCCACCCGCACCCAAAAGAATATTTCCTTCTGGATGAAACTCGAGGTGTTCGACCAAGCCTTTGGACTTATCGGTTACAAACTCGTGTACTCGTTCGCTCTTTTCCCAGTTGAAAACTTCAATGCGGCCGTTGGCTTCTAGGTGATCGATGTTGCCGATTTTACCCGTACCACCCACTGCGAGCAGTTTGGAATCGGGGGAGAAAGCAAGAGATCTGGGGCCGCCGATGGAATGCCTGCGGGCATTGGGATCCCAGGTGTACATGATGGGTGCTTCCATACTTGCAACTTTCTTGCCGGTATGGGTTTCCCAAACAACGATATGTCCAGTTTTATCAGCGGTCGCAACCAATTTGCCATCGCTGTTGAAGGCGCATGCATAAAGCATGGATTGGAAATCGTTGGGGGTGAGTGGCTTATGTTCGCCGGTCATCTCGCGCACCATTTTTGCGTCTTTGATATCCCAGATCCGAAGAGCCATATCATCTGCGACCGATGCGAAGAGTTTGCCATCGGGGCTGATCGCGGCCTGCCTGATCCATTTTTTATGAGCATCCAAAGTTTTAATTTTTTCGCCTGTGGATGCTTTCCACCACGAAAGCTTGCCATCGTAAGCGCCTGAAACCAAGGTGTCATCCTTGAGAATCAATGCGGTGATATAGCTGGAATGAGCAGGGAAAGAGCGAATGTCGGGCTTGGCATTATTAAAATCGATTTCATGGATTTTGAAATCCGAGCCTGCAACATAGGCCTTGGTGGAGTTTGGAATACGGGCGACTGCAAAAAGAATATCCTGCCTGCCCAGATTCTTATCAACCTTGTAACTTGTGTAATTCATGATTGCCTCGTAAAGGGTTATGCCAAAACTTCCTTGACAGGTTCGGTGCCTGGATCGGTAAGTGGAACAGGTCGCGAGCCAACATAATAGTTTTTCTGTGGGTTAATGCCCAAGGCTTTGTAGATGGTTGCGAAGAGGCTTGCAGCGCCAATTTCGCCTTCCACTACCTTGTCGCCTTTTTCATCGGTCTTGCCATACACCGAACCACCCTTGATCCCACAACCAGAAAGCGAGCAGCTCCAGGCGTTGGCAAAGTGATCGCGACCCAAGCTGGAATTAATTCCAGGGGTTCTGCCGAATTCAGAAAGAGTCACCACGAGTGTGTTTTTCAACATGCCCCGATCTTCAAGGTCGGTAAGCAAAGTTGCCATTACGTGATCAAGTTCGGGAACGAGTTCCTGATGTGTTTCAAAGTTTTGGCCATGACTATCCCACCAAGCTCGGCCTACACGAACGAATGGCACGCCAGATTCAACCAGTCTGCGGGCGATAAGCACCTGTTCTGCAAACTGAGTTGGTCCGTATTGATTGCGGGTTTTCTGGGGTTCTTTGGTCACATCGAAAAGCTTCTGGCTATCCATGATACCGTTGACTCTTAGAAAAGCCTGCTGATGGCTGGCAAGAGTGCCTGATGATCTGCCTTTTTCGAAGTTCTTGCTCCACAAGTTGCGAAGAGCCAATCGATCTTGGAAATCAATTTCGCTGATATGATCAGGCTTGTTGATGTTTTCAGGCATTACACTTTTGGAAAGTTCCATGGGGCCAAAGCGAGCGCCTAGGAATCCGCTGCCTGAGAAGTTGCGACCTTCGCTTTGCAGGTAGAAGGAAACATAATCAGGCACCTGGCTTTCAGGCTTGCCTAACTCGCGTGCCAAAACTGCGCCCATATCAGGGTACTTTAACGATGCTTCATCCTTACGGCCCCGCATCATTAATTGCGATGCGCTACCGTGATCGCCATTCTTGGTGTTCAGCGAACGAATCACGCAGGTGTCTTTAAAGCGTGCAGCCATCTTGGGCATAAGTTCGGAAATGCGAACGCCAGGGGTTGAGGTTTGGATTGATTGGAAAGGCCCACCGGTAATTGCGCCTGGCTTGGGATCGAATGTTTCGAACTGGCTGGCGCCCCCTGCAAGCCACAAGAGGATTACGCTCTTGCCTTGTTTCTTTAATTCTGCGGACATGGCGTTTTGGGCCAATAGGGATGAACCTGCTATGCCGCTTGCTGCAGTTCCTAAAAACTGTCTGCGGGATACATCGTGCTCGCTGGAACCGCAATAATTTTTCCGAATCTTATTCATTGGAAGAGACTCGCTTTCTTTTTAATGATTAAACCTGAATTCGGGGCTTGCCATCAAAGACCATAAAACCTGTTTGCTGGCATCCTGCGCATTAGCACCATGTTTTTTCAAATAACCTGCGATAACAGCTTTTTCATCCGAGGTCGCCCCGCGTGATAAAACACTCCAAACCGCAAGGTCTGCTTGTTCTTCAGGGGTTGCAAGGGTGGTCATTGCTGTCACCAATTTATCTTTTCCTTCTCCTAAGCATTCTGTCTGGAATCGACTGCTGTTGCTGAAGAATAATGCTTCGGTAACCCCGATTTGAAAATCTTCGGTAGGTTGGGCAAACTGATCGGCCAGTCCTCTGGAACCACGGGAAATTTCGTCCACCTTCTTTTCTTGATCATTTCCGGTGAGGAATTGGCCTGCTAGGCGCAGCGAAACACCCATTTGCATTGGGGTTAAAGGCTTTAAGCGCGCCATTGCAAAATCTTTTGCCAGCGGTGTGCTCTCACCTTCATATCGGCTGGATAAGCCATAAACCTTGCTGGAAACCATCCCTTTTACCAATCTGGGGATGTTAAAACCATTATTTGCGAAGTCTCGGGCCAGCCAGTTCATTAATTCGGGATGACTGGGGGGATTTTCCGAATGCATCTGATCCAAAGGCATGACCAATCCAAAACCATAAAAACGGTTCCATATCTGGTTAACAAATGCCTTCGCAAAGAAATCTTGATCTCCCTTGCTTAATGCGAGGTCTAACAACATGGCCCGAGTCGAGTTTTTAGGTTTGGGTGGTTGGGTTTTGTTTTTCTTCCATTCCTCTACCATCTCTTTTTCTTTTTTCAGTTCTTCTTTGGTGGGTTCGGTCATGCCTGCGGGCTTTACTGTCTTGCCTGTAAGGAACATGAAGTCTGCTTGTTTTTCTTTTCCTTTGTTAGGCAGGAACTTCACTACGCCATATTCTTTTTCTGCAAGGAAATTGCCCACTTCATAAGTTCGCGAAAAGAATGCTTTCATTCCGTAGAAGTGATCTTGCTTCCAATCTGCAACCAGCGGGTGGTCATGGCATTGGGCGCATGAAACATTCACGCCAAAGAATGCCACGCTTACATCATTGGTGAGTCTGTCTAAATCTTTGACGCGTGTTTTAAGAAAATCGCTGGACCCTTTGTTCGATGCATCGGATTCATCTGCAAGGATGATTTCTTTGAAAATGCGATCCCACGAACGGTTTTCAGTCATTGCCTTGGTCAGGTATTCACTCATGGCACCCTTGGTACCATTCATTAAGAAGGTTTCGATTTCTTGGGCCTGATGCCTCAGATGCAAAGGAGATGCGATCAATCTTTCGATTGTTTTTTGTTTCTTTGCAGGGTCTTTGTCTTCAGCAAAGGCTTTGGCTTCAGAGGCGGTAGGGATTCTACCTGCAAGATCTAGGCTGACTCGCCTAAGCCAAACAGTATCGTCAGCTGCAACTGCGGGCTTTATCTTCTTTTCCTTCCACGAGGCTTCGATGTAATAGTCGATTGCCTTCTCGATAGAAGTTTCAGGTGGAAGCATCTTTTCTTCACCTTTGGACGCCAAAGGCATGAAAAACAGGCCCACTAAAACAATCATGGAAATCTGAAGCGTGTTTTGAATGGTTTTCGTGTTCATGAATCTATCTGGTTGGAATAAAGAAGCAGGGCCCTAGGCAGTTAATGTTAATTTTAACTAAGCTTAATTCAAAGCACCAGCGGAATATTGATGGTTTGCTTGTTTTTTAAGATAATTATCCTGCTACAATCACTTTGGTACTGAACGAATTTATGTGAGAAAAGTGACCCTTCCGTGGAGATTTTCTTAGCCATGCGTCTTTGCCTATTTAGCATTTTAACGATTATTACGCTTTTGATGTGTGCAGATACTTCTGAGCTAATGGCTGCGGGTGATCAATCCGGGTATGACCGGGTTTTGGCCCCCTTTTTTAAATCCCATTGCAACCAGTGCCATACCGGCGAAAAACCCAAAGGAAGCTTCGCCACCGATCCTAAACTTTTATCAATTGATTTTTCCGACCCTGCAACCCGATCCAAATGGCGGGAAGTGGTTAATGTTCTAAATAGCCATGAGATGCCCCCTAAAAAAGAAAAACAACCCGACCCCAAGGCTGTTGCATCCGTAATTGATTGGATAACTGAACAAGCTGTTGCTGCGGAGTTGGTCAAGCGCGAGAGGTCGCCAATCTTGCGCAGGCTTAATCGCAGTGAATATAGAAACACCATCGCAGACCTTGTAGGCGTTGATTTTGATCCTTCTGCATTTCCCCAGGATCCTCCCGCAGCAGGGTTTGATAATAACGGAGGTGCGCTGACCCTTTCGCCCCTTCATCTAGAAATGTATCTGGGGGCTGCCCAGCAAATCCTTGATCGCGCTCTCGTTGAGGGCGATCAACCCAAAATGATCAAATGGCATTTCGAGCCCACCATCAATGCCAACGACCGGGTGCGCAAGCGCCTCGATCCCAAGAATAATCCGCTGGTCAATGGCGGGCAAAATCGTCAGGAAGGGGCATGGGTTGTAATGCATCATGCCGCAGGTTCGGTGCATGCCCGTGATTTTCGCGTTCCAACTGCAGGCATCTATACGGTTCGAGTTCATGCAGCTACCCGCATTCCAAATCGTGCACAAGTTGTAGAAACCGCATCCAAGATTCTTAAAAAGCGCCAAGAGGAACAAGATGCCAAGCAACCCGAGCGTGCCAAATGGCATCTTCAAGCTTTTGAAAACGACATGAAACATTTCGAGGAAGATAGGCGCTACGATTACGGCCCTGCCCGCATCAAATTTAGCCAGCAACTTGGGCCAACTCCTAAAGTGATGGCAGAATTCGATGTCTCCGCCTCTGTTGATAAACCTAAAACTCATGAGTTCAACATTCGCTTCACCACCGAATCTGCGGGTATCTTTTTTGATTACGCCTACACCATTCCCTCTGCGCTTGAAAACTTCTGGATGCAAAACAGAGACACCTTCGCCCGCCCAGAGCTTTTAATCGATTGGTTCGAAATCGAAGGCCCGATCTATGAATCCTGGCCGCCCCAAACACATTCACGCATTTTGTTCGACTCCCCTAACAAGGCAACCAATGAACAAGAATATGCTCGGGAAGTGCTGGCCCGCTTCATGCGTAATGCCTATCGTAGGCCCGTATCGCCTATGGAAATTGATGCGAAACTTTCTCTTTACTCGTCTGCCCGAAAAGAAAAAACCTTTGTCGAAGCGATCAAGCTGCCTCTAATTGCAGTGATGGCTTCCCCCAATTTTCTTTTCATTGCAGAGCCCCAAAGTGCGGGAACCTCAGATAAAGCAACACCCCTTACCAGCCATCAACTTGCAAGCAGACTGAGTTATTTTCTTTGGTCTACCATGCCTGATGAAGAACTTTCAAAGCTTGCAGATACAGGCAGGATTCGTGAAAAGCTTATCCTTGCACAGCAGGTGGATCGCATGCTAAAGAGCCCCAAATCGGGGGCATTGGTTCGTAATTTTGCAGGCCAATGGCTCGGCCTTCGCGATGTCGGTAACAACCCACCTGCAAATGATCTGTATCCGCAATACGATCGCCATCTCGAACTTTCCATCGTCGCAGAATCGGAATCCTTCTTCCGTGAAATTTTGCTCAACGATCTCGATGCCAGAAACCTCGTCAAGTCCGACTTTGTGGTTATCAACGAAAGGCTTGCGCGCTTTTACAATATCAATGGAGTTAAAGGTGATCAGTTCCGCAAGGTTGCCGTTCCGCCTTCTTCTCACCGCGGTGGCATTGTTACTCAAGCATCAATTCTTACCACAACCTCTAATGGCACCCGTACTTCTCCTGTTAAGCGGGGCACTTGGGTTTTGAAAAACCTGATGGGAATTGACCCCGGCCTACCCGTCGCCAATGCAGGCGAGATCGCACCGAAGGTGCCGGGCATTGATAAAGCCACCGTGCGCAAGAGGCTTGAAATTCATCGTCAGTTGGATCAATGTGCCCGGTGCCATAATAAAATTGACCCCCTCGGTTTTGCCCTCGAGAATTTCGATGCCGCGGGTGAATGGCGTGATCAGGAGGGGTTTGGTTACAAGGGCAGAGTCGGTAAAAATGACCCCGTTATTGATTCTTCTTCCATCATGCCCGATGGTACCGAAATTACAGGCGTTGCTGGATTGCAAGAGGCAATACTCGCTAAAGAAGACTTGTTCCTTGGTTGTTTGGCAAGTAAGCTCATGACATATGCCTATGGGCGGGAGCTGGGGCTTTCTGATCAACCCGCAGTCAAGGCTGCCATCGCTGATATGAAGCAGAATAAATACACACTCAAGTCGCTTGCGAACTTTATTGTTGCGAGCGAAGCGTTTGCGACGAAATAAGCAATTGTAAATTCCATCGGAGATTTAAAATCATGCCTTCTTTTTTTCACCGCCCGTTATCTCGCCGTCATGTGCTTAGGGCAGCAGGTGCTGCCCTAACTCTTCCTTTACTGGAAGCAATGACACCTTCACTATCTGCTGCGCCTTCTACTTTCAAACCTTGGGATAAATCTGCTGCACCACATCCAAGGATGATTTGCTGCTACATCCCCAATGGTGTTAATATTATTGAATGGGTGCCAGCAACTTCGGGCGATAAGTATACCTTTTCACCTACATTGGAAGTGATGAAAGAACACCGTTCAGATTTCACCGTGCTTTCTGGTATGGGCCATCCTAATAGCCAAGGCGGGCATAGTGGTGCAGATACTTGGCTTACCGCGGCCAATCTTAAAGCCAAGCCTGGTGCTGATTACTCCAACTCCATTTCTGCAGACCAACTCGCTGCAGAACTGCACGGCAAGCAAACTCGTTTTCCTTCGCTTCAATTATCCGATATGTCTGGCACTGGTGGCTCTGGGCATAGCCATACCCTTTCCTTTGATATCAATGGCTCGCCACTTCCTGCGGAAAATTCCCCTCGCAGGCTCTTTGAACGACTCTTCGTACCAGATTCCGCAGGCGATCGGGCTGCAACACTAAAACGCTATGCTGAACGCAAATCTATCCTGGATGACATCGCTTCCGAATCCAAGGCCCTTGATAAAAACCTTGGTGCCAATGATCGCCGTAAACTTGATGAGTATCTTTCGAGTGTTAGGCAGACCGAAAAACAAGTCGGAAGACTTCAAGGCTGGGTGGATGTTCCCAAACCCAATGTTCCTGAAACCGGCCTTCAGCTTGGCAGCTTGCCGGGCAACGCCCACGATCGGCCCATGTGGATTGATGTCATGCTTGAAGTTGCTTATCTGACTTTTATCACCGATACAACCAGAGTCATCACTTTTGAATGGTCGAGAGAAGCTGGCGGATATGGTGGCGGAGGCGAAAACCATCATGAACTTTCCCATCACGGCGGCGATGCAGGCATGCTCTCTAAGCTTGCCACCATCGATAAGTTTCATCTTTCTCGCTTGGCTCGCTTTATGGGCATGCTTAAATCCACTGCTGAAGCTGATTCCAACATGCTGGATCGAACCATGATTCTTTATGGCTCTGGGATGAATTCCGGTAAGGGTGGCGAACATTCACCTAAGAACCTTCCGACCTTGATGGCGGGGGGTGCGAAGCTTGGATTCAAGCATGGCAAGCATCTTGCGTTTGATTCGGACAAGCATCCACCCTTGTCGAATGTATTGCTGACGATGCTGCAAAAGATGGGCGTTGAAACTTCAAAATTCGCAGACGCCACGGGCACCCTCACCGGCCTGGTTTAATGTTAAGGCCCTAACCCTTCTTCTTCCCTTTGCCCTTTTCTTCGGGGATTTTGGAAAAGTCGATCTTCAACGGTAGGGGCTTCTCTGATTTCAATTCCTGCTTATCCGCCCAGTTACCCTGTGATGTTTTCATCTTTGTAAGCATTGCATCCAGCCTAGGCTTTTGGCTTGCATCCTCTGCGAGATCCTTCATTTCATTAGGGTCGTTTTGTAGATCAAACAACTGGGTTTTGTTCACTGCGATGTTGACAATTAATTTATAACGGCCATCATTTAAGCCACGCATCAGGCCTCGGTAGGCGCTGAAAATCACTTCGCGATGTGTCTGTGATATTCCTTTAAGAATTGGCCATAAGCTTTTGCCTTCCACACTTGCAGGGATTTTCGCACCCGCTGCCTCGCAGAAAGTTGGGAACAAATCAAAGGTGTAGCACATCGCCTGGGTGCGCTTGTTCTTTTCGATCCCGGGGCCCGAAATTACCAAAGGTATTTTCACCGAGTGTTCATACACATTCTGTTTGCCCATCAAGCCATGGCTGCCGATGGCTAAGCCGTTGTCTGCGGAAAAAATAATGATGGTGTTTTCAAACCTGCCTGTGTCTTTAAGAGCTTTGATGACTTTGCCAATTTGTTCATCTTCGTGGGTGATGATGGCGTAGTATTCTGCGAGGTGTTGTTGGATTGCACTTTTGCTGCGTGGCCATTTCTCCAACTGTTCATCACGGATTACCAGTTCGCCATTATTGAAGGGGTGTTCGGGCAGATAGTTTGCAGGAATGGGGATATCTTTTGGGTTGTACATATCGACGAATTTTTTGGGTGCCTGCCTTGGGTCGTGTGGGGATTTGAATGCGATGTAGGCTGCGAAGGGTTTATCTTTGGAAGTTTTTTGCAGGAACTCGATGGCTTCGTTGGCAAAGGTCTCGCTGCAATGTTCATTAGGGGTTTTAAAGTTGATCATCTTCCCCTCGGTGCCTACATCGGAGACGGGGGTGTTGAACTGACCACTCATGCCTCCGAGATAAATGCTTTTGGCTTTGGGGAATGATGCTGCCAAGGATGGCTGGCCGTTGTGCCATTTCCCGGTTGCAAAGGTTTCATACCCTGCATCTCGTAGAGCCATGGGCCAGGTTGTAGCGCCTTTTAACTGTTCTGAAATTCTGAATAGTGATTTGCCCGAAAGCATCATGGCTCGTGATGGGACGCAAACCGCGCCCTGGGATCCACCCATGATATAAGCTCGTTCAAATGCAGTGCCTTCGTTGACTAATTGATCAATGTTTGGCGTGATGATGGCCTTGTTGCCAAGGGCGTTGATGGTGTCTGCTCGTTGATCATCTGCGAAGAAGAAAAGAATGTTTGGTTTGGTGGTTTGGGTTTCCTGACTAGCCAATAAAAGAGCAACCATCAAGGATAAAAAGGTATTCATGAAACAACCCCTGTAGAAGTTCACTAAATCATAGATCGGAATTATAACCTTTTTGTTTATTATAAGACATATTTTTACTGTGCATTAAGGTCTGTAATTCCAAGAAATCTTGTGATAATCTAAGAATACATTCCACTTGGTTTCACAGGAAACAATCATGAAAACTTTTGCAATCGTTTGTTTAGGTGTGTGCATCTTGGGTGGTTCCTTTTTACATGCTCAGGAAAGCGAGAAGCTATTGCTACGCTTGCAACCCTTCGCTCAGCCAGCTAAGGAATATGCAGGTGATATGGGGAAGTATAAATCGATGCTTGAAGGGGTGAAGACAAAGGAAGATTGGGAAAAGCGCAGGCAGGAAATCAGAAAAAGTTGGAACGATGCGCTGGGCCATTGGCCCGCAATTCTTGAGCAACCGAAAATAGAGTATCTTGAAAAAGAGATGCGTGAAAAAGTGTTGCAGCATCATATTCGTATCGAGGTCGCACCGGGGAAAAAAACCGAGGATGCCTACCTTCTCATTCCTGAAGGAAAGGGGCCTTTTCCTGCAGTTGTTGTGGTCTTTTATGAATCACTTACTGGAATAGGAAGAAAAGGCGAAATGCGCGATTTCGCATGGCAACTTGCGAAGCGGGGCTTTGTCACCCTTTCGTTGGGCAGCGACCCCAACAGCTATTATCCCTCCCGCGATGATGTCAAGCTTCAGCCCTTGACCTATCATGGTTATGTCGCAGCAAATGGGTATCACGTGTTGGCGTCCCTCCCCGAGGTGGATGCAAGATTGATCGGTTTGACAGGCCATAGTTATGGTGGCAAGTGGGCTTTATTTGGATCTTGTTTGTACGACAAGTTTGCAGCAACTGCATGGTCTGATCCCGGGATTGTGTTTGATGAAAAAAGAGGCAATGTCAATTACTGGGAGCCTTGGTACCTTGGTTATGAAAAAGGTATCAGTCGTAAGCCTGGGATTATCAAGCCTGATAACCCCCGCACTGGCCCTTACAAAACCTTGATTGAAACGGGGCATGATTTGCATGAACTGCATGCATTGCTTGCGCCCAGGCCGGTGTTGGTTTCGGGGGGTGCGGAAGATCCCCCTTTGCGTTGGCAGGCGCTCAATCATCTGGTTGCGGTGAACAAATTCCTGGGTTATGAGGGCAGGGTGTTCATGTCGAACCGGCCTGGCCATTCGCCTACCGTAGAATCTAACGAAGTGCTTTACGATTTCTTTGCCTACTGGCTTAAGCATAAAAAAGTCCTGGATTAATAATCGGTTACTTCGGCCCAAGAGAGATCGCATGAGAATTATATTTTTGGTGTTGATTGGATTGGTTGCAATCGGGCCACTAGCTTTAGCCCAGTCTGGGGTGAAGAAGAAAGAGGTGTTATACAATGGCATCGAGCTTTCTTCGCCTTGGCCTCCGCAGCGTACTGCAAAAGAGATGAAATCTTTAGAACCGATGGTGGTACCTTATTTGAAAAACGGGCCCCGTGTTATTCCGATTGATTTGGGCAGGCAGTTGTTCATTGATGATTTTTTGATTGAATCAACAGATTTAAAGAGGCGTTTCCATCAACCCAAGTACCATGAAAAGTCGCCTGTATTAAAACCAGAGATGGCATGGGAGAAAAGTAAAACCGCAGCGTTTGCAGCGCCTTTTAGCGATGGAGTCTGGTTTGATTCCAGGCAAAAAATGTTCATGATGTGGTATCGATCTGCAACCGGGAGAACCTGCCTTGCATTATCTGAAGATGGGGTTGAATGGAAGCGCCCAGAACTTGATTTGGAGCCTGCAAGTAATGTGGTGCTGAAATCTAACAGAGATGCAGCGACCGTGGTGCTTGATCATCAGGCGAATGATGAAAAAGAACGGTTCAAGTTGTTTGAAGCCCGCACGAAAAAGTCGCCCTACCATATTGCGTTACGGGTTTCTGCAGATGGTAAGAAATGGTCTGATGAGGTGAAAGTTTCGGGGCCTTCGTGGGATCGTTCCACAATCTTTTACAATCCGTTTCGCAGTTTGTGGGTTGCAAGCATTCGTGGGCATGATCATGTAGGGCAGGAAGGAGTGCATAGGCTTCGCTGTTATCGCGAGGCAAATAATGCACGGGATGTCCTTGGGTGGATGCAGCACACCGATTTGGTTGCTAAGGGCGATTATATTCCGGGCGATCTGCAACCTTGGGTTGCTGCAGACAAACTCGACCCCCGCAATCCTGATCCCCGATTCAAACATATTGAGCCTCAGCTTTATAACCTTGATGTGTTTCCTTATGAAAGCTTGCTGGTAGGTTTGTTCACCATCTGGCAGGGGCCCGATAATGAAACTTGCCACGCGTTGGGGATTCATAAAAGAAATGAAGTGCTTGTGGGTTTTAGCAGGGATGGTTTCCATTGGGATCGCAGCAATCGCGAGCGCTTTCTTGGTGTAAGTGAAGACCCGAGGGCATGGAATGCGGGTAATGTGCAGTCGGCGGGTGGGGGTTGTCTGGTGGTTGGGGATAAGCTTTATTTTTATTGTTCCGGGCGCACGATGCAGCCTGCTGATTCGGGTGCAACAGGGCTTGCAACCATGCGAAGGGATGGCTTCGCCTCGATGGATGCTGGCGATGTTCAGGGATCGCTTACCACTAAACTGTTGAAGTTTTCGGGGGCGAATCTTTTTGTGAATCTTGAATCGCAACGGGGTGGGCTTCAGGTTGAAGTTATGGATGAGCAGGGAAAAGTAATTGAGGAGTTTAGCAGAGATAAATGTCTGCCCTTGGTGGGGGATAGTGCGAAGGTGATGGTTCGTTGGCGTGGTGGAAAGGATTTATCCAGCTTGGCTGGAAAGCCATTGCGCTTGCGCTTTTATTTGACGAAAGGTTCGCTTTATTCTTTCTGGGTTGGTGATGCGAAGGGTGCGAGTAATGGCTATGTAGGTGCGGGCGGCCCGGGGTTTGTAAATAATCAGGATAAAGTGAACTCCGGCAATAAACCCCCGAAGTGATTCATATACCAGAGGCAAGCTGGAATAAAGA
Organism: Gemmataceae bacterium; assembly: GCA_044337875.1. Classification (GTDB taxonomy): domain Bacteria; phylum Planctomycetota; class Planctomycetia; order Gemmatales; family Gemmataceae; genus UBA969. The sequence continues at coordinate 73,920 of JBIIMS010000005.1, read as the reverse complement.
TTTTAAGAAGGTAGTTACTTCAGTTTTTCAAGAAGCGCTTTGGCTTTGGATTGGACATTAGCCCCTGGTTTTTGCAACTCTTCGAGTCCTTTTTCTAAAATGGCAGCTTTTTCAGGATTAACTTTCCGTATATCGTTGATGTAATTTGGAAAAGAACTTGCCTCGCTGCGTAAAGGTTGCCCTTTAACATAGCCATCAAGCACGGTACGAATTCCATCAAGAGGATCTTCAGCAGCCTTGATGATAATGGTTTCATTTTGTGGTTTAGAACATGCAGTTATAGAAAACGCAATTAACGAACCAAGCAAACAGATACGTAAATAAGTGCTCAAGAAAATGACTCCGAAAATGTTTAGTATTGGCCCAAAACCTGACCATCGGATCTATTGCCTAGGCATTGAAAAGTAATCAGTGTAATAGAATCATTAATATATCGAAGGCTGCCATCCCCAAAGAGAGCATTGACCCCGCCTGCATGTCTGCTGCGTGGTGGAACGATACCTGTGCCCCAGTCATGCGCCCCGCCTGGGCAGCAATTACCCCCAGCGGTTGGAAATTGCCAGTTGGGCGGTGCAGATGTAGTCAACGTAGATTGGGTTGAAGCGTACCAAGCCCAGTTCCCGCCTGGAGTTCCCCTAACCCCGGATGGGGCAGTTTTCGCAGCAGTACCGATTGTGTCGAGTTCCGCTTGAGTGGGGAAGTTCTTATTGACAACTGCGTTAAACAAACCATCGTTGGTATAGAAGATATCGCGAGGAAAAACGCCTGCGCCGCTATTGGCACCGCTGCCCGTTAGGAGTTCTGAAGCTAGGAGCGTGTTTGAAAGCCCGTCAGAGACATCGCCCATTTTTGTATCGGATTGATAAGAAATCATGCCATTAAACCTAGTCCCAGCCCAGTTGGTTTCAGTGCTACTACCTGTAGACCAGCCATAATTGCAACCCGGCCCACCCCAATAATTGGATGTTCGCAAAGTTGCAGGTTCCGAAGATGGGCAAATAAAAACTTTTAATGTGGTGTTGGCTAAGGTCCAATTGTTTGACCAAGCTGCAGAATCGCCCACATTGGGATCTGCAGGAAGAAGCATTTTCTGGAACAAACCGTTTTGTTCAAGGTAGGGCAATAAAAGATAATTAACGCTCATGGCTTCCCAAGCGTTGGTACCGACTCGCGTATAATTTCTCGGGAAAATGCGAAAAACATCATGATAAGAATGCATCGCAAGGCCAAGTTGCTTGAGATTATTGGAGCACTGGGCCCTTGAAGAAGCTTCGCGCACCTTTTGCACCGCAGGTAGCAATAAGCCTATCAGAATAGCGATAATTGCAATAACCACCAGTAATTCAATTAGGGTAAAGGCCTTGGGTTTCTTGAATTGCATCATGTTCGCTTCACCTAATAATAGATCATAAAATTATGGAGCTATATATAATTTTTCACTTTGACATTCGTAAGTCAAGGCGAAAGCTGGCGAAACATGCAATTAAGGGGTATTTGGGCGGTATATTCAGCCCTTTTAGGCTGAAGGATCATTGGTTGTGTTTTTGTTGGCTGGTTTATACCTGTTTTAAGCGAATTTTAGATGGGTGATTTGGCGATGGCTAATGCAGGATCAAACAGTTTTGCCCCGTTGGATATTGGCGAGATATTTGCCTAATGCTGGGAAATCTTCCGCTTTGGTTTTAAACCAATTGATTGCGTCTTCGAAGATTTTCTTTTCTTGTTCAAGTGTTACATGGCCCATGAGAACTTTAGTTCGCAGGAACACGAAATAAGTGTCAATGGTATCGCAGGCGCAGTAGTCGTTGATTTCCTGAAATTTGCCCGCCTTGTGCATGGGGTAGACATCATGCCCGGTGATGCCCATTTTTCCGGGCAGCCCCAACCTGCGTGCCAGTAGGTTTAAACCACCTTCCAACCTGCATGCGCCTTGGTTGGATAGAACATCTTGTAAATCGATGTAGGGTGAGCGGTATCTGCTGCGCTTATCGCTTGCGAAATAACTGGTTGCAGAGATTCCCTGATCGTAGGCTGCGAGCTCTAAAAGCGGGAGATCGAACCCTCTGCCATTGAAGCTGACTAGGTTGGCACGTTTGTAGGTTTCAATGCCCTGCCAGAATAGCTTGACCATTTCGTTGGTGCGATATTGGGGTGTATCTAGGCAATTGAGCCCGATGGGCATGAAATTTTTGTCTAAGGTAAGAGTGCAGATAGCGATGGGTTTTTGAAAAGTGAATGGGAGAAAATCAGAGCCAGAAAAGCTTTTCGCCTTCGCCTCGGCTTGGGCCCTTTCGATTGCTGCATCGGGCGAAAGGTTCTCGGATGGGTATTTTACCGTTGCAACCAACTCACCATCGGGGATGCTTTCGGTATCGAATACAATATAGGCTACTGCATCTTTAGGATTGGCTGCCTGCTGAGTGCCTTCTTTTTTGATGTCGTTTGCAATTTGCGTTGAGTGATCCATGTTTTCTTTCTGCTAATAACTAAGATATGCTTATGATCACCTGCATTGTTGCAAAGGTCAAGCTTGGCGCATTCTTTTCTTGATTTCAAAGGTGTACCCGGGGCATGGAACGCAGCACCGTATTTTCCAAATGCAGAAAGTATCGCTACACTCTTTGGCGCCAGTGGGATTTCACCAACCCCAGTTATGCAATGTTTATCGGCCTTAACCCCTCCACCGCAGATGAAGTTCAAAACGATCCAACCGTTGCGCGATGCATTGATTATTCGATGCGCTGGGGTTTTGGCGCCCTTTGCATGATGAACATCTTCTCCTTCCGGGCGACCCTTCCCTCGGTGATGAAGGCGCAGCACAATCCCGTAGGCAAGGATAACAATCGCTGGCTTGTTGAAATCGCAAGGGATGCCTCTGTTATAGTTGCAGCTTGGGGAACTCATGGCAGCCATCTTGACAGACATCAGGAAGTGATTGCGTTGCTTGGTGATAAATTGCATTGTCTTAAGGAGACGAAGGAAGGCTTCCCTAGTCATCCTCTTTATTTGAAGAAGTCTCTTTCGCCTGTGCCATACATTGGAGCCAAATTATGTTGATCGTGCAGGTTGGAGATTTTGGAACCGATGGCGATGCCCATTATCGTATTCATGCTCCCGCAAGGTTCATGGGTTTGATGCCTGGAGTGGTTTGTGTTGATGTTCATTTTCATCATCATTTGCTTCCCATGCTTGCAGAGAAGGCTGATGTACTTGTGCTGCAGTTCTTTTCAGATTGGGATCTGATTCCGCTTTTAAGTATGCGTAAAAAGATTGGCAAAATAACCATCTTTGAAGCCAACGATTTCTTCTTCGATCTTCAACCTTGGAACCCGATTGCAAGAAGTTGGCAGGATCGAGAAATTCAAGAGCTTTACATTCAACTCTTACGCCTTTCGGATGGGGTGCAAACCAGCACGGCTTATCTTGCTGAACAATGGCGAAGCATGGGCGCTTGCAATGTCGAGGTTTTTCCAAACCAACTGGTTCATCTTCAGCCTTTGCCCGAAATTGTTGAAAGGCCCTTCACCGTTGGTTGGGCTGGTTCCCCCGGTCACTTTGCAGATCTCTACCATGTTGCACCCTATTTGCAAAATTGGCTCGATGCTCATCCGGATACCCATCTTGCAATCATGACCAATGAACTAGCCCGGGAGTTCTTCCATCTTGATCCCTCGCGCTTTCACTTCAAGCCATTTGGGACTATCGAATCTTATCTTGATTTCCTTGGTTCGATTGATGTTGGCATCGCCCCGCTTCTTCCCACCCGTTACAACCGTGGCAGATCAGATGTCAAATTCCTGGAATATGCATCCTGTGGCGTTTCAGGCATTTATCAAAACCTCGAGCCTTATTGCAATATTGTGAAAGACTGTGAAACGGGTCTGTTCTTCAATAACCCGGAAGAATTGATCAAGCAGTTGGATCGCCTTTATCAAGATACAAAACTTCGTGCACATATTCGTGATCAAGCTTATGACTTTGCTAGCAAGCAAAGAAGGATGGAGGATCATATTGGCGATAGGGTTGAGTGGTACAAAACCTTTGGTAAAAATAATTCTATTTCTGAGGGTGTTGATGATCAGATATTAATTGCATTGGAAGCTGCAGGGGAAAAGCAAGCTGGGTATTTCCAGCTTCGTGCAGGAGTTGTTGAGAAGCAGTTTCTTGAAGCATCCGCAAAAACATCTGCCAATGAACAGGTCGAGTCGTTAAAAAATCTGGTGCAGCAGCAGCCCGCATATTCTTTTGGATGGTTGAAACTGGGGGAATGTTTGAATGGTTTAAGGCTGCCAGGCGATGCAATGAGGGCCTTGGAAAAATCGCTCGAGCTGATGCCTTACAGCAGCAGGGCTAAGATCGAAATCGCCCGCAGTTATTTTCTGTTGGATGATCGTGATAAGGCCGTGGCTCTGCTTAAGCAGGTATGCCTTTCTCAAACATTTTTTCTGCCCGCATGGAAGTATTTGTTGCGCTTACTTGCAATTCAAAAAGCGGGTGATGGAATTGGTTGGTGCAAAAAGGGGGATGCGGGATTTCCTGGCTGTTATTCGTTGTCACTGATCGGACTTGATAATTATTCTTCGGAGGAAAAGCCTGTAGCCTTGCTTGAGATTCTTAACCGGGTAGGTTCAACTTTTTCGATCATGGAACATCCTTACGCAAGAGATGTACTTTCTAGGGCTTTTTTTGCAATCGTAGCTCTTCCCCTGCAGGATAAATCTGCAGTGATAGCCTTGTTGCAAAAGGCGCATATGGTTTTTCCTGAATCCACCAGAATTGCAGCAGAACTGGGCAATCTGCTTTATGCCACGGGAAAAGGGGTTGAGGCACAGAAATATTTTGACTTAGCTTGTTCCCAAAAACTAGCATCGGATCTTTGCCAGCACGAATATCTAACCAAGGAAATCCCCTACCAATGGCAGTTTTCACGATTCATTCGCCAAGTGCTTACGCCATGATTAGGCAGGCTTCTTTCTTTATTTTCCAGCTAATCACTCCCTTCGGCCCCTTTCAGCGGGTATAACTATTCTTGGTTCCATTGTTGAATAAGGAAATTGTATTCATGACCGAGATTAATCCCGCCCCCGCTAAATCCAACAAGTTTGCCCTTTTGATGGTTTTTCTTGTTGTCTTCATCGACCTTCTTGGCTTTGGCATTGTTCTGCCCTTGCTTCCCATTTATGGCGACCAATATGTAGCCCGGGTACTTCCAGAGGGTGCTTCCAGAGTTTTTCATGGCATCATCCTTGGCTTGCTGATGTCTTCTTTTTCCATGATGCAATTTCTTTTCGCTCCGGCTTGGGGAAGGTATTCGGACTTCATTGGCAGAAAACCCATCCTTCTTCTGGGCCTTTTGGGTTCCATAATTTTCTATGCGCTTTTTGGCTATGCCTCCACACTGCCCGCTGAATCCGCACACCTTGCACTTTTTCTTTTGTTTGCAGCACGCGTGGGCGCTGGTATTTGTGGTGCTACCATTGGTACTGCCCAAGCTGTTATTGCAGATTCAACCTCGAAGGAAAATCGCAGCAGGGGAATGGCTCTTATTGGTGCAGCCTTTGGCATTGGTTTTACCTTTGGCCCTCTGGTGGGTTTTGGGGCTCTCACCTTTTTCCCTGATCAAGCAGGGGCTACGGGTTATATTTCTGCAGGCCTTTCGTTTTTTGCTTTCATCCTTGGTCTGCTGAAAATGCCCGAAACCAGAGTTCCAGGTGGTCATAGTGCCAATCGAAAGATCTTCGATGTTCCAGCCTTTAGAAATGTCCTTGCAAACCCTGCTCTTGGACCCATCATTTTTGTTTTCTTCCTGGCAACCATTGGCTTTGGTGCTTTTGAATCCACCTTGGCGATGATCAACCAAGATGTTCTTAAGTTTGGCAGGACCTCCAACTTTCTTCTTTTCGCTTATGTCGGCCTTACACTCAGCCTTGCCAATGGGCTTTATCGTCCACTTTCTCGTAAATTCTCCGTCTATTTCTTCCTTACCTTGGGTATTCTGCTCATGGGTTCGGGCGTTGCGAGTCTTGCAGGTATCACCTATATTTCCCGCAATAATCTCCTCGCTGATTTCCTTCTTCCGCTCATGATGGTAAGCCTGACTATTTCAGTTGTTGGATTTGCCTTTCTTACCCCTAGTGCTCAGGCACTTGTTTCGCAACGCGCAGACCCAGAACGACAAGGTGAAATCCTAGGCGTTAATCAATCCTGCTCTTCTCTTGCTCGCATCTTTGGCCCAATCTTTGGACTAACGCTTTATAAGATTGACAGCATGGCGCCCTTTCTTTTCGCAGGGGTGCTTGTGCTTGCAATGCTTCCCCTTGTTTCCCGCATCCGAAGTTTCAAGGAAGTTTGATTACCTAATCGGGGTGAGCTTAAGAGGCTCTTCTCATTCTTTGATAAATAATGTTGAAATCTGATTTTTATTGAATTGGGTGAGATGGTTTAAATTGTTGATCGGGTGTATTCTAGATTTTATTTGATGGGGAACTTACCAATGCAGGTATTTTGCAGTCCACTTCGTTATGTTCAGGGCATTTCAGCCAGCAATCAATTAGCCCAGCAGATGGATGCGGTTGGGATGAAGCCGCCGGTCTTGCTTGTTGCGAGCAAGTCTGCCCGTTCGCAAGCGGAAAAATCTTGGCAGGAAAGTATGAAGCAGATGGGTTGGGAGTTTTCCATTCTTGATTTTACGGGCGAATGTACACCCAAAGAAATTGATTCCGTTGTTGCCAGGGCGAAAACTCTTGGGGTTAAAAGTTTGGTGGGCGCGGGTGGTGGGAAAGTTTTGGATACTGCACGCGCTGCTGCAAATATCTGCAATATTTCAATTGCCCTTGCACCTAGCATTGCTTCAACCGATGCCCCCACTAGTGCTCTTTCGGTTGTTTATGATGAACAAGGCAAAGTTCTTGAATATCGCATATTCAAGCGTAATCCAGATCTTGTACTGGTTGATTTAAGCCTCATCGCTCAGGCGCCTGTAAGGTTTCTTGCAGCAGGCATTGGCGATGCCCTTTCAACTTATTTTGAATCAGATGCATGCAGGTTGTCAAGAAAGCCCAACATGCGGGGAGGCTTAAGCACTCAAGCTGCATTTGCTCTTGCCCGGTTCTGTTTTGATTCCATCATTGCGGATGGCGCAGATGCTTGTGTTGCAGTTGCAAATAAGCTGGTCTCTCCCGCACTTGAACGCGTGGTCGAGGCGAACACCTTGCTTTCAGGCTTAGGGTTTGAGTCTTCAGGCCTTGCTGCAGCTCATGCCATTCATAATGGGTTGACCATGATTCCTTCAACCCATGATTTTTTGCATGGCGAAAAAGTCACCATCGGGGTACTTACCCAGTTGGCACTTGAAGGCAAGCCTAGGCCATTTTTTCAAGATATCGTCAGGTTTCTTAAATCCGTTAATCTTCCAACCCGTCTGAAAGATCTTGGCATTGATGTTAACGATTTAAATGTAATAAATACCATTGCCAAAAGGGCAACCCAACCGGGTGAAACCATTCATAACGAGCCATTTCCTGTTACTGCATCCATGGTTGCAGATGCTCTTCGTGCTGCAGATGCGCTTGCTGGCCAAGTTTAAAAGTAAGCCTATTACATGGGTCTTTTCTGATGAAAGGGGTTACTCTTGGGGTGGGATAGGACCCAAAAAAGGATGATTTATCAAGCAATTACACTTTTATTATTCATGAAACCTTCTTAATATACATCTTCATATTTCTTATTTATCTTTTCAAGGGTAGTAATAATGCCTAGAGTGAATAGCAGACCAAAGGTGATACGGGCCTTTACACTGATTGAATTGCTGGTCGTTATTGCGATCATCGCAATTCTTATTGGTTTGTTATTGCCTGCGGTGCAAAAAGTGCGGGAAGCATCGGCAAAGGCAACGTGTAGCAACAACCTCAAGCAATGGTCGCTTGCAATTCATAATTATCATGCGACCTTTGGTAGTTTTATGCCCGCAGCAACAACCAATCCTCATCGCATTTCTTGGCCTGTTTTTCTTTGGCCATATGTTGAGATGGATAATACTGCTAATAAGTACGATAAAAACATCGGGTTTTGGCAACCTAACAATACAATTCAAAATACGCATAATGGAGTTTGTTCCACGACTGCGAAAATATATTATTGTGGGTCGGGTCGTCAGGATGCCAAATGGCAAGGGGATTCATACTGGCGGGCAAGAAGCAATTATGTGATAAACTGGGGCCCCGTAAGAATGCCTTTGCTTGGTGCAGCACCTCAAACCTTTTCTCCATGGGGGTATACCGATTTTTCAAATAGGGCATCCCCAAGAATTTCTAATTTAGATAAATTTCCAGATGGAACTTCTAACACCTTGGCGTTTTCTGAAGTGCTCATGCATGACAGCGATGCGGCGGCCGATTTTCGTGGCGACTTTATTAACGATGATACTCAATGTGGAAGGTTCATGACGATAGACACCCCCAATAGTGGCGTTGATGAATTGAGTGGCGGTTGGTGTGTTAACGATGCAGTTAAAATGCCTTGTATAGTAAGTGGTAACGGAAAAATTGCAGCACGCAGTAAACATTCTGGTGGTGTGAACGCTAGTTTTTGCGATGGATCCATTCGCTTTGTTTCCAATTCCATTTCCTTGGTGACTTGGCAGGCCCTCAGCACCATGAATGGTTCTGAAGTATTTGATCCCAATTACTAACCTTGAAAATATTATGAATAAACTTGTGTACTCTTTTGTGTTTGTTTCATTTCTGGCTTGTGCCTGCAGCAGCGACCCAGTTAACTACCCGGTTGCAGGTGGAGTGCTGCTAGATGGAAACCCTGTCGGGAATAAAGATGACGCCGTCATTCGTTTTGAAAGCACGGATAAGAAAGGTAATACATCGGAAAGTTTTGTTGTTGATGGAAAGTATTTGGCAAAGCTGACCGAGGGGAATTACAAGGTATCGCTGACCTGGAGTAAAAAGACTGGGAAAACCTTGAAGAGTAAAATTGCGGGACCCGGTCAGGAATCAGAAGAGATCATACAGATGATTCCCGCTAAGTATGGCGCGGATAGCACTTTAAGAGTTGATGTTTCCGCCAAGAATCTTCGCCACGATTTCGATCTTAAGAGCAAATGACGAACCTGAGCATAATGTGTGATTGCAGATGGCAAGTTTTAACTAGATACAGATATGGTTTCAAGTGGTAGGCCCACCTGCTCTATTAAGTGTTACAAAGATAAAGAATATGTTTGAGCATATCCCGAACCGAAATCATTGCGATGGGTTTACCATCCTTTAATACAGGTAGATGTCTGTATCCGCCATTATCCATCTTGTGAAGAACAAAGGCCAGCCTATCGGTGGTGCGAACCGTTTCAGGTTCTTCGGTCATATAGTCGGAAATCGGTTTCTCTGCATAATCAGTTGGGTCATCAAGCACATGGTTAAGCATGTCTCTTTCACTAAAGATTCCGAGCATTTTATTTTGATCATCAACGACAAGAAGTGCGCCTATGTTTTGATCGATCATGATATCGAGTGCTTTGGAAACAGGAGTGGAGGCATGAAGAATCACTGCGGGTGCGGGCTTTACAACGCCTACTGGATCTTCCATAAGGCTTCGTTCAACCCGATCATGAGCTACGGGGACATCGAAAGAGGAAAGGTCGAGCTTGCAATTGCTGCAAGAATCGATGCCTGGATAATTTCGTTTGTTGCAATGGGGACAAATCATGGTTTATTCCAAAGGGAAGGAGTCGGGGCCTTCAAGGTCTAGTTTTGGTATTTCTGGGTTCGGAGTATTGGTGCCACGGTAAAAAGATTCATGATGGCAAATTCTTGTGACAGCCCGAAAAACCCCGATACATTCAGGGAAATCAGGGTTTTCAAGCGTTGCAAGCATCTGCGCTGCGAAGGGGCTTTCGCATGCTTCATCATGAATGGCAGGTGCGGTTGATGCAGCATGATTGGGCTGCACAAGGCTGACCGATGCGTTCTTGAATTTGATCCCTTGCCTGCTCTGTGCGCCGTAAACCATAGGCTTGCCATGTTCCAGATAAACTAGATGCTCTGGCCGATCGTGTTGGGTTGCAAGATTATCGAATACGAGATCGTTGTAGACTTTGCAATTCTGAAGGATTTCAACAAATGCAAAGCCCTTGTGTGCAGAAGCCCGTTGTAAGATGGTGCCCAGATGATCGACATCAACATCAAGTGATCGTGCGACGAAGGTAGCGCCAGCCGCTAGTGCAAGTGCGCATGGGTGCCATGGGTTATCGGAGGAACCTTCAGGGCATGTTGCGGTGAGGGTGCCGGGTCTTGTAGTTGCAGATTCCTGACCTCTTGAGAGGCCGCGGATTTCATTGTTGATGAAAAGAACTTTGATATCAACATTGCGTCTGCAGGCATGCAAGAGGTGTTGGGTTGCCGCGCCAAACCCTTCTCCATCGCCCAAAACAATCCAAACCGTGAGGTTTGGTTGTGCAAGTTTAAGCCCCATTCCCGCAGAAACCGCACCACCATGCAGACCACGAAATCCGTAGGTGCTAAGGTAGTTTGGCATGCGCGAGGCGCAGCCTATGCCTGATAGGAAAACTTGTTCCTCTCTAAGTAATGGCATGTCTGCGAGCATTTTTTTGATTTGTGCGAGGATTGCGAAATCGCCACACCCCGGGCACCATCGCACTTCTTGTTCCGAGGCAAAATCGGTGGGCTGATTTTGGGTGATCATGAAGATTCTCCCCGAGCGAATTGAACGATGGCTTGTTCCACTTGGGAGATGACAAAGTTTAGGCCATCCTGCCTGGTGAAGCTGATACCATTGAATTCAAATTTTTCTTTAAGTAAAGCAAAGAGCCTGCCTGAGTTTAATTCTGCGACGATAACTTTAGGATAAGAGTTAAGAACCATCTGCATATTTTTCGGAAGTGGATTGAGAAAGCGGAGGTGTGCGAAGGCTACGCTGATGCCGTTTTTTCTTGCCAATTCGGTAGCTGCTTCGAGAACATTTTTAGTCCCGCCCCATCCCAGTAAAAGAATCTGCGCATCGTTGTCACCAGAAACAGGAAGTGGCCCAAGAAATTCTGCAATTCTTTGCATGCGCGCAGCACGATGGCGGTTCATTGCAAGGTGATCTAGCGGAAGAAAACTTACCTGAGGGCTATTTAATTTGCGTTCGTTACCACCCAAGCGGTGTTCTTTACCTGGGGTACCCGGGGTGATCCATGGCCTTGCAAGATGATCATCGCATTCGTAAGGGCCGGAGGAGGAATCCGAGGCGAAGTGGGGGAATTCAAAATCGGGAAGCGATTCGGGTTCGGGTATAAGCCATGATTCACTGGCTCGCGAATTCAAAAGATCATGAAGGATGCAAACCGGTGCGAGAAAGCGCATTGCAACCTTTGCAGCAAGCAGGGTTAATGCGAAGCAATCCGAAGGGGAATCTGGTGCCAGCACGACAAGAGGGGCTTCGCCATTTCTTCCCATTAAAGCCATGCCTAGATCAGATTGTGCGACTCGCTGGGGCAACCCGGTGGAAATTCCTGCGCGCTGGTATTCAAGCAGCAATAGTGGAAGCTCTGCTGCAGATGCCAGGCTTATAACTTCTGATTGATGCGGAAACCCGATGCCTGAAACTGCGGTGCATCCTAGGCCCCCGCCATATGAAACACCAATTGCGATGGAAGCAGCAGCGTGTTCATCATCAGCAAGAATGAAGGAAAACCCATCGCCAGTATTCTTGGCAGCGAGTGAGCTGATTTCGTGAGAGGGCGGCCTGGAGGTAGATGCGAGCAAAACGGGCCTGTTAGTTTTCAAAGCAACATGTTTGAGAGCAAGAAGCGAGGCATCGTTGCCAGATATCATGCGACAAATCCGACCTTTTTTGCTCAGAGATTCTGCGGGGTGGTAGGCAGGAACTTGGGGAAAGACATTGGCAGTTTCAGAATAGATGAACCCTGCCTTGAACGCTTTTTGCGAAGCATCGAGAATCGATGGGTTGATGGAAAACTTTTGTTTTAACCAGCGCAATACCGGGTCGATTGGAATGGAGTAATACCACAGAAGCATACCTAGGGCGAAGAGGTTTCTGCAACGATCAACTTCGCGGTAGGAAAGGAGCGCGCCTTTTTCGCCTGCCCGAGTCAGGTTGATTGCATGGTTCGTAAGTTGTGCCATGGGTACCGAGATGGTGCGATGGAAAAGCTGGTTCTTTCCTGCGAGTGGATTTTCGAGGTAACCTGCACAGGCAAGCTCATCTGGTCCAAATGAATCCGAGTTAGCGAGTAGAATACCATCTTTTTCGAGGCTGCTTTCGTGCAACTTTAAACCTGCTGGGTTCATCGCAAGGAGGAAACTGGTGCGGTCATCGATCGGCTCATGGTAGGGCGCAAAGGCAAGGGAGCTTGTATAAACGCCTGCAAGGGTGTTGGCATGGGCACGAATTTCAGCAGGGTATTCTGGTACCGAATAAAGATGATACCCGCGCGAGCCTGCTGCCAAGGCAAACAAGTGCGATAACATTGCTATGCCATCATGGGCATCGCCTGTCATTCGCAGCGCATGGGCAGGAGCCAAAGGCAACGAAGGTGCACCAAGATCTGGTTTACCTGGGTTGACAACTTTTTCTTCCATGCGATTCGCTTGCCTCTTTTGAAATTCAATTATCGTTTAAAATCATGCCCCTTCCGCACAAGGCGGGTACTGAGTCGGGTCGGGGGGCAGATTAAATACCGCTGTGGGAAAATGCCCAGCAAGGTAATGCACGATCCTTTTAACCGATAAAATGCCCATCGGTTTATTTTGATTATCAAGTACGGGCAGATGCCTGTAGTTACCTTCCTGCATTTTACGAATTGCAGAACTGATGGAGTCGGTGGGCGAGACCACCTCAGGGCTGGGAGTCATCACTTGTTGAATGGGGGAGTCTAATGGAAGCCTGCGGGCAAGGACTCTGCGGATGAGATCTCGTTCGGTAAAGAGGCCCAGCAAATGATCTTCTCTGCAAATAAGAACGCAACCTATTTTTTTTTCGCGCATTAAACAGATGGCTTGCGTGACCGTGGCTTCGGGCAATAAGCGATAATCTTCCGTGGGCTTAAGCCTGATTACGCTTTCGACTTTTAGATTTCGGGCAAGTTCCATGCAGCAGTCCAAAAAAGGTTGGTCTGAAACAGCACATTAAAAAGGTCTGATCCCCAAAAAAAAATCGTTCATCAATCTAAATTTACTAGAATCTCTGTTAAAATTAGGTAAGTTAATTCTAGACTTTAAAAGAATGTAAGTTACCTTACCTCTATATTATTGAAAATTGGTCCTTTGTTAATCTGATGAATCAACATTATTGAACAAGACCGCTTTATAAAACAGGATTTATGTCATGCACTCTCCCTCCCAGTATGATTCAGTTCTTCCAACCACCAGAACTTTGGCACTGATCGATGAATCCGCTCTTCTTGCTGCTGCAAGGGCTTGCAATCGTAGTCTTGACTGGCTTGCAATTCGCAAATTCCTCATCGATGAATCCATGGGAAGGTATGGCGAAGCCGCTGTTTATGTCGGCCTTCCCCCTTCTAGCCATGCTGAATATCAGGAACAACGTTCTAAAAAACTCCGCTTTTGCCATTGGTTAAAAACCCATGGATTCATGGTTATGACCCGGGATGGTGCCCCTACAGGCGATGGGTATTACAAGGCCAGCATCAACCTGATGATGGCGGTGGATGGGATGGAACTTTGTGGCGAATTTAAACCCCAGGTTTTGATGTTAGTCACTGCAGATCCTGATTTTGGCCACCTTGCTTTGACACTGCGTAAAAAAGGAGTTCGTGTTGAACTTGCTGCAATCGAGCAGAATGTCAGCAGCGATCTTAAGGGTTCGGTCAATCATGTGATCGATTTACGCCCGTTATTTAACAAATTCGAAAATCTTAGAAATGAAGGTTCAGGGGCGGGGCCTACCAATGGTTCTGCGCCTGGAACCCTGCCTTCGGGTAGATATATTCCTGATGTTGAGGATGAACTTGAAGATCTCGGCCCTGCCGATCATCAGGGTTATTCATAACCTATACTATTGAGAGTAGAGTTTAATTTTTTGCTCAATCTTGCGCTAATTGGTTTACGATTTTACGATTTGAAAGGTATATGAATCATGGCAAATGCAAATGTAATCAACTTGACGACTGAAAATTGGGAAGCTGAAGTTGTAAACAGCAAGGTTCCTGTTTTGGTTGATTTTTGGGCTGCTTGGTGCGGGCCTTGTAGAGCTCTTGGGCCTACTATCGATAAAATTGCAGATCAGTTTGCTGGTAAAGCCAAGGTGGGTAAGCTCAATACCGATGAAAGCCAGGAAATCGCAATTCGATATGGCATCAACTCCATTCCTGCAATTCTTGTTTTCATGGGTGGTGCAGATCCGGTTGATCGCACGGTTGGCGTTCGACCTGAAGCTGAATTTGTCAAAATGTTGAACAAGCAGTTGGGCCTTTAGCAACCTTGCTTGCGTAATATTTTAAAAGCTTGATACTCTCGGGCCTTGCAAACATTGTATTGCGAGGCCCTTGTGTATTTTTATTGTCTTTGTGTATCTTTTCTGATTACAATTTCTATTGCAATAACTTAAACTATCTTAGTTTGAATTATTCGGTTTTTTCCTTCCTTTGTTTCACCCAGGGGCATTCTCCCATGCTGCGCTTTTTATCTATTGCAATCCTTTTGCTTTGTTTTTCGAATGCTAACGCACAGCCCTTTCCTTTCCAAAAAGGTGATCATGTTAGTATTTTGGGCAACACCCTTGCTGAGCGCATGCAGCATCATGGTTGGATGGAAACACTGATTCATTCTCGGTTACCCGGGCATGAACTTTCTTTCCGCAACCTCGGGTTTTCAGGCGATGAACTTACATTAAGATTAAGATCTTCAGGGTTTGGCTCGCCCGAAGACTGGCTCAAGCAGACCAATGCCAATGTCGTATTTGCTTTTTTTGGTTACAACGAATCCTTTGCGGGCGAAGAAGGCCTTCCCAAGTTTGAAAAAGACCTCGACTCTTTCCTCAAAGAAACCCTTTCCAAAAAGTATGATGGTAAAAACAACCCACGCATCGTTCTTTTCTCTCCCATCGCCCACGAAAACCTCAAGGATCCAAACCTTCCCAATGGGATTGAAAATAACAAGCGCATAGATCTTTACACCAAAGCCATGGCTAAGGTTGCAGCAGCTAACAAGGTATTCTTTGTTGATTTATTTACTACGACTCTCAATCTTTATTCCGTTTCAGAAAAGCCCCTCACGATCAATGGTATCCATCTGAACGAGTATGGTGATAAGTTGGTTGCTCAGATCATTGAGAAGCAACTCTTTCAGAATGATGTTCAAAAAAACCCAGTCTTTTTGGATAAACTGCGCGCCTCGGTGCTTGAGAAGGATTTTCATTGGTTCAATCGCTATCGCACTGTAGATGGGTATTCCATTTATGGTGGTCGTGCCGATCTTCGTTTCGTTGCAGGCCAGACCAACAGGGTGGTGATGGCAAGGGAAATGCAAATCCTCGATGAGATCACCGCTAATCGTGATAAGAAAATCAGTGCTGCAGCCAACGGCAAAGTGATTACCAATGATGATTCCAACACTGCGCCCTTCCTTGAAGTTGTAACCAATAAGCCCGGCCCTCTTCCCGGCGGCAAGCATATTTTCCTCGATGGTAAAGATGCTATTTCTAAGATGACGATTGGCAAAGGCCTAAAGGTCGAACTCTTCGCATCTGAAAAAGAATTCCCCGATCTTGCAAAGCCTGTGCAGATGGCTTTTGATCCCAAGGGGCGCCTTTGGGTTGCTGTAATGCCCTCGTATCCCCATTGGAAACCCAAAGAAGAAATGAATGATAAAATCCTCATCTTCGAAGATACCGATGGCGATGGCAAAGCAGACAAATGCAAAGTCTTTGCAGACAGGCTTCATGTTCCAACTGGCCTCGAATTCTGGAACGGTGGACTCCTCGTTGGCCATCAACCCGATCTCTTGTTCCTTAAAGATACCGATGGTGATGATGTTGCTGATGTACGTGAACGCGTTTTGCATGGCATCGATTCTGCGGATACCCATCATGCATTAAGCAGCTTTGCCTATGAACCAGGTGGCGGGCTTTATTTTCAGGAAGGAACCTTCCATCATACTCAGGTTGAAAGCCCTTACGGCCCACCCCGTAGATGCGCCAATGCAGGCGTTTTTCGCTACGACCCACGCAGACAACTTTTCGATGTCTATGCCTCTTATGGTTTTGCCAACCCCCATGGTCATGCCTTTGATCGCTGGGCTAGGCAGATTGTTACCGATGGTACTGGTGCTGTTCCCTACGATGGCGCCCTCTTTTCAGGCAAACTTAATTTCCCCTCTAAGCATGGTCAGGCCCCAACGGTTTACAAACAGCGCACTAGACCCTGCCCCGCTACCGAGTTCCTCACTAGTAATCACTTCCCTGAAGAATTCCAAAATAATTACATTGTTCCGAATGTGATTGGCTATCAGGGCATCATGCGATACAAGATCGAAGAACATGGTGGCAGCTTCAAGGGCACCGAACTTGAACCCATTCTTTCTTCCTCGGATCCTTCCTTCAGGCCTTCGGATATTGAAACCGGGCCTGATGGCGCTCTTTGGTTTCTTGATTGGCAAAACCCCATCATCGGCCATATGCAGCATAATCTTCGCGACCCTAGCAGAGATAGAAACCATGGTCGCATTTACCGTGTCACCTATGAAGGAAGGCCTCTTTCCAAACCAGCAGCGATTCATAATGAACCGATTCCAAAACTCCTCGAACTTTTGAAATCGAAGGAAGATCGAGTTAGGCATCGCGCTAGGTTAGAGCTTGATACTCGCAAATCTGCAGAAGTTGTTGCAGAGCTTGCGAAGTGGATTGCAAAGCTTGATAAAAACGATCCCGATTTTGAACATCAAATGATGGAAGCTCTTTGGATTCATCAAAGGCACAATATTGTTAATGAAGCCTTGTTGCAAAGAATGCTTAGCTCAACCGAGCCCAATGCAAGAGCCTGTGCAACCCGAGTTTTATTGCAATGGCGCGATCGCATCTCCGACCCGCTGGAAAAATTCAAGACGATGGCGGGCGATGAGCATGGGCGTGTTCGCATGGAAGCCCTTCGTGCTGCAAGTTATTTTGATGTGCCCGAAGCGATGGAAGTTGTCTTCATCGCAATGGATAAACCCAGTGATATTTACATTGATTATGTCAGAACTGAAACCCTCAAGATGCTTGATCCTATTTGGAAGGATGCCATTGCAAAGGGTAAGGATGTGAAAATCAAGAGTGAAGCGGGCTCACGCTTTTTGCTTCGCAGTCTTCCTGTCGAAAAACTCATTACCATGGAAAAGACGAAACCTGTTTGCATGGAATTGATATCAAGGCCCAATGTTCGCGATGAAGTCAGACGCGAAGCTTTGCGCACCCTCGCTTCGCTTGAAGCCAAGACTGAAGTTCGAATTCTTCTCGATGCTTTTGTTGCTGTCGATGCAAAAGCTGATCAAACCGATTCTTCCGTATTGTTTGATATGGTCAGGCTTTTAGGCGGAAGAAGTGCAAGCGAGTTGGGTTCGGTTCGGGCTGATCTCGAAAAACTTGCCACCGCTGCTAAAACCCCGCTGCTTCGTCAGGTAGGTTTTGTTGCGCTCGTCAACATTGATCAATCTATCGAAAACACTTGGGGCCTTGCTTCGAAATCGATCGCTTCTTTAAGAGATCTTCTTGCAGCAATTCCTCTTATTCCTGATCCTAATCTGCGTGCGCTATTTTATTCTAAGGTTGAACCCCTTTTGACATCTCTACCCGCTAACCTCGCTACCAATGCTGGTAAGGGCGGCATGGGCCGTTTTGTTCGCATTGAACTCCCGGGTAAACAGCGAACTCTTACCTTGGCAGAAGTTGAAGTCATTAGCGATGGCATCAACCTTGCAAGAAAAGGCAAAGCTACGCAGTCATCTACTTCCAACGGTGGCGATGCTTCCAAAGCAATCGATGGTAATAAAAGCCCTACTTTTGGGGATGGTGGTCAAACCCATTCTGCAGAGGGTACAGATAACCCTTGGTGGGAACTTGATCTCGGCTCTGAAGCAGTGATTGAATCCATCATCATTTATAATCGTGCTGATGGTGCCCTCGGATCTAGATTGAATAACTTTACCGTTAAGGTGCTTGATAAGGATAAAAAAGAAGTCTTTAGCAAGGTCAACAATCCTACTCCTGCAACCAAGGTTGCATTCGAAATGGCGGGAGTTGATCCTGCATCGCTGGTGCGCAAATCTGCGATGCTTGCGTTGGTTTCAATTCGTGGTGAAGAAACCAAAACCTTCAACACGCTTTCGAAATATGTCAAAGAAGGAGCTGATCGCAATTCTGCGATCAATGCAATGCAGCGCATTCCCCGTAATGCTTGGGTGAAGGAAGAAGCTGCGCCCTTGGTCAATGCGCTTTTGGAAAGTATTCGCAAGGTTCCCGCCACCGAACGATCCCAGCAAACCGTTCTCGATTCCATCGAGTTCACCGAATCGCTCGCATCGTTGCTGCCCGATGATCAAGCACGCAAAGTTAGAGCAGAGTTAGGCGAGTTGGGCGTGCGTGTTATTCGATTGGGTACGCTTTTAGAACGCATGGCTTACGATAAAGAAACTTTAGTGGTCAAGGCAGGCAAGCCTGTTGAGATCATTCTTGAAAACTCCGATCTCATGCCTCATAACTTTGTGATTCTTACTCCGGGCAGCTTGACGGAAATCGGTATGCAATCCGAGAATGATGCAAACAAGCCTGAATTCCAAGCTAGGCAGTTTGTTCCTAACTCGAACAAAGTGCTTGCGAAGAGTGGTTTGCTGCAACCTCGGGAAACCCAGCGCATTAGCTTTGTTGCACCTACCAAGCCTGGCGTTTATCCCTATGTTTGTACCTATCCTGGTCATTGGCGCAGAATGTATGGCGCACTTTATGTCGTTGCGGATCTTGATGCGTATCAGGTTAATCCTGATGCCTACCTCGCATCCAACCCTCTTAAGGTTGAAGATGAAGTTCTGAAAGATCGAAGGCCCCGCACCGAGTGGAAGTTTGCAGATCTTTCTTCTTCGATCGAAGAAATGAAACATGGCCGTTCGTTTGCTGCGGGCAAACAAATGTTCACGGTTTCTGCATGCATCTCGTGTCATAAGATGGAAGGGCTTGGCCAGGAATTTGGCCCAGACCTAACCAAGTTAGATCCGAAGTACACCAAGTTGGATCTTCTTCGTCATATTCTTGAGCCCT
Organism: Gemmataceae bacterium; assembly: GCA_044337875.1. Classification (GTDB taxonomy): domain Bacteria; phylum Planctomycetota; class Planctomycetia; order Gemmatales; family Gemmataceae; genus UBA969. The sequence continues at coordinate 54,645 of JBIIMS010000005.1, read as the reverse complement.
CTCTTAAGATTGACGAAAAGTATCAGACCTACATTTTCGAAACCAAATCAGGAAAGACCATCACAGGCATGATCGTTGCGGATGCACCGCAGGCGATTACCATTATTGAAAACCCGCTTGCGAAAACGCCACCCAAGGAAATTAAGAAGGCGGATATCGAATCTAAAACCAAGTCGCCTGTCTCTCTGATGCCCAAGGGGATGCTGGATAAAATGACTCGGGATGAGATCGTCGATTTGCTGGCATACATTCTCGCCAAGGGCGATGCCAAGAACCCCTTATTTCAAATGGATGCGAAACATGGCAACCATTAAGTGGTTGCCTTGGATATCCGCCACCACCTTTGTCACCCTCGCTGAAAAGCGGGGGTCCATTCTTCTCCCTAATTACCTTTAAGCCCACCATTTTTTATTGAGCGGCGGATGTAAATCCGCTGGTGCTCGCCCCACGCCTATTGCTTTTTCTTTTTCTTCCCCCTACTCCCAACCCTCTTCCCTCCGGGAAAAGGGCCCTTCGCTTCGCTAGCCTGCCTTCTAACCTCCACCACTTTTACTTCCCGTTAATTAATGTGGTTTTGTTTAAAGACAGAGTAGTTGCGATGGGGAAGCCCCACTGCAACTACTCCATTTGAACCTTTAGATATTGCACCTTCTTTAAAGTCAACTTCACGTATGCGGAGTTCCATTCTTGGCTTTTAATATCCATGGATTCCCCGCTTTCGCGTGGAATGACGGAACCGGGGAGGTTTGCCCCCCGCGCCTTGGTCACCTTTACCTCGCGCCATCGTCACCTTCGCGTATGCGGAGGTCCAGTCTTTCTTCTGCCTCTGCTTTTTCTTCATTCCGTGTCTCTGCCTCTGTCTTTTCCGTGAAATTCCGTGTTAATCCGTGGCTAATTCTTCTGCATTCGCTTCTGCTTATTTCCGTGAAATTCCGTGTTCGTCCGTGGCAAAGTCTTCTTCTTCTTCTTCTTCTTCTGCTTTCTTGCCAAACTCCCAGCCCTCTTCCCAGTGCCCTCAAGCCCATCCACTGCAACTCCTCCATTTTGATCTACCTTAAAACAATGGTTCTGATTAAGCTTTGTATACCGAACAATTAAGGTTAACTCCTGCAGGAAGCAATGGCCAAGAATCAGTCGGGAAATTTTGAATCATTCAAAAGCTATGAAATGAAATCATGGTTCCTGATGGTGTTGCTATTATGCTTTTTTGGGTTGCTTTATTTTGTTCAACTTGGTGGCAGAGCTTTGTGGTCAGAAGAATTGCGCTGGGCCCAGATACCTCGCGAAATGTTGCAAAGCAAGCAGTATTTTCTCCCCACCATCAATGGCAATACCTATTACGATAAACCCCTCGCCTCTTACTGGCTCGTAATTTTTTCCTCTTGGTGCACGGGTGCCATGGACGAGTTGGCATGCAGGTTGCCGAGTGCAATATCCGGCATGATCAGCGTTTTGTTTACCATGTTAATAGCGCTGCGACTTTATGATCAAAAAACTGCGATATATTCAGGCATCATCTTGGGCACAAGTTACAGCTTTGTTTTTTTCTCACGCCATGCTTCGACGGATCTTGAAAACATCGCGGGCATCTTGATTGCGTTATACCTTTTTCTTGTCTATGAAAAAAAACCTCAAGGCTGGTGGGTGTTGGGATTCTGGCTCGTGATGGCTTTAACTTCATTAACCAAGGGTCTGCTTGGGTTCGCATTGCCTTTGCTTGTTGCAGGGGTATACAGCCTCGCACAAAATCGGGTAATGATTTTATCTGCATATAAACCTTCTTTGATTGTGGTCAATTGCTTTAAGGCAAATGCTTGGCTGTTTCAATGGCGTACTTTCATCGCATTGCCAATTGCAATTCTGGTGTACCTTGCTCCCTTTTTAATTTCGCAGGCATGGTTTGGGAATGGCGAAGGCTTAAGCATGGTCTGGCGTGAAAACATCAGGCGGTTTTACAACCCAGTTAATCATATCGGGCCTATTTATCTTTACTTTGGTGTGATATTCACTTTGCTTGCGCCATGGTCTCTATTTTTGCCCGCAGCTTTGGTTCAGGGGTTTTCAAAACCCAAGGGGGGATTGAAAGATAAGCAATCTGATCTATTTGCAATGGTGTACTTCATTTCGATGTTTGTTTTTTTCACCTTGGCAAGCTCGCGAAGAAGTTATTATCTGCTGCCTGTGTTGCCCGGTGCTGCAATATTGATTGCATCGCTGTTTGCAACAGAGTATTCGAAGTTAAATAAGTGGGCTGAATTTTTGTTTAAGGCGAGTTCTTATTTGTTGTTAGGGGTTGTTGCAAGCATGTTGGTTTTGTTGGTACCTGCAGAAAACATAATGCCCCATCCTTGGAATACTTTGCCCCAGTTGCCTTACGGTTTGATTTTTGGATTGATGGTAATATCTACCCTTGCAATCGGATATTGGGCGGCACGTAGAAAAGAAATGAATGCATGGTTCTTATGTAGCGGATGGTTTGCATCGTTTTTGATGGGTTACCTTTTTCAAGGTTTTTTTCCTGCAGCAGAGGCTTATCGAACCCAGAAGGAATTCCTTAAACAGGTTCAGGCGTTTGCCGTTTCGAACCCAGGTGGGTTGTGTTTATATAAAACTCGTGAAGCTGTTTTTTATCTTGGTAATAAAGCACCCATGCCTGAGTTTCACTCTGAAGAAAAATTAATGGAATCGTACAAGAATGGTGGATCCCGCTGGGCGTTGATGAAAAAACGCGACACCCTTTCCCCGATATTTGGTGGGTGTGTTGTGCTTGAGGAAACTAATTTTCCTTGGGAAGGTGCCCAGGCAAAAGTAAAACTTGCACTGGTTGACCTCGCAGGGAAAAAAACTAAATCGCAGGTGGTTGCTACTTCACTTCAAGATTAATCAGACGATATATTGTTTGAAGCCTGCCCGGCATGCAAAGGCAGGTTGAAATTCCCTTTATTACCCTTGGCGAAAAAGTTATCACTAAGCATCACTTTCTTAGATTTCTCATCCACATCTACAGAGGTGATGAAATCAGCCTGTTCTTTTCCAGATGTAAAAAGGCAACCGCTCACCCGAACCATGGAGCTGTTGTTTAAAAGAATCCCTCGTTTTCGTGCCTGATGAAACTGGCAGGAAGATATTTGAACATTCGTGGAATCGGTTATCGCCAAGGTGGCTTCGACTGGGATTTCCGCATGCCTTGTATGCTGCACTATGTTCCCTGTGAATTGCAGGTTTCTGCACCCAGAGACTACGATGGCATCGGTGGAATTTCCTTTATATTCGGGGTTATGATCAATGCTATTGGAACCGATCACGAGGTGTTCGGAATCCTCTAATAAAAGCGAATGATGATACCCGCTGTAAATGCTGTTACCCGAAATAACGACACTTCTCCCTGCATTGATATGGATTGCGGTTTCTTGGCTCCCGATCAGATTTCCTGAAATTGCCAATAGCCCCACAGCGTTAGGGTTATCTTTTCCAACACCTAGGAAGCGGATATTTGCGCCACCTGGGCTGCCCTTTGCTTGAATGGTGTTGCCTGCAATAGTTCCTTCGCGCACGGTGCCTTTTCTGCAATCGAAAAGAATATCGTTGGAACCGGATTCGAGTGGGTCGAAATTATATTCGATATCATTGCCAACAATTTGAATGTTGCGAATTTCACTTTCTCGAACAACAATACCTCCCCGTTTGCAATAGCTGATGTGATTGCCTGTGATATTGATTTGATGAAGGTTGATTTTATCCATGAAAATGCCAATGCCTGAGTTGTCGAAAATATGGCAATCAGAAACAATCACATTGCGATCGCGAATACGGAGATGAAGAGCATGTCTGCATTTTCTAATCAAAAGACTTTTAAAGGTGGGTTGCATGGAACCTTCGCAGGAAATACCATCGGCTTCCGGATGATCCCCAGTGATTTCAAGATCTTGAAATAGGGGCATTCTTTCTTTGAGCCATAAATTGGTGGAGATATGTTCGGGAAGAGCGGATTTCTGATGGGTACCAATGATTTGAAATGCAGGCCCTGCCCCTCTCATTAAAACCCGTGCGGTTCCGCCTTCTGAACGAAATCCATGGGGCCCGGTGTTGCCTAGCATTATCCGAATAGGTTTGGTGATCAGGTAAGAACCTTTGGGGAACAAAACATCTCCCCCGGATTTTTCGACCGCATGTTGAATTGCAATGGTGTCATCCGAAATCCCATCGCCCTTAGCGCCAAAATCAATTACAGATCCCATTGCGATTAAGCTCCTGGTGGTTTAAAAATAATAGTTGTAGTTTAACATGAAGGGGGTAGAGCTTATAACCCTCAATATTACTATTACCCTTATAATTGATGGTTTTAGGGGGTTGGTTTTTGCTGATTATGAAAAGGCCAACAGGCTTAACACCCGGCTTGGTCGGGTTATTCCATTTCTTAACAGCACAACCTGAAAAAATGAGTTAGAATTATTAAAGGTCAGGTCTTTCGAATGTCGGGGTATTCTTTGAACAGAATCATTTCAATTCTGGTGCTAATTATTGCAATAACTAATGCAGGGGCTCAAGATCCGTCCACACCCGTTCCAGCGAAAAGTATCGAAAAAGCAAAATCAACAAGTAATACAGGGTCGGATAATAAGGCCGCTTCTTTTTGGCAGGCGCCTGCGGGTGCGATTATGGTGCTTTGTGAACAAGCAGCAGATAGCCTTAAGCTATTGCCCAAAATGGTTGTACTGCCCCCTGAAAAATATCAAGAGTTGTTGGATGAGTTATTAAAGCTCAAGGAACAGCAGGTTGAAATAAAGCCTCTGCCCCCTAGTTCGGTTCTTATCAATGGAAAAGTGGAGTCTAATCTTGCTAAGTTAAAAATACGATTTTCATTTCAAACAGAAAAACCTGGGATGAACATTTTGCTTGGATGCGGTTTGGGCCAAGCAAGTTCTGCAATGATGGATGGAAAAATCCCCCTGCTTAAAAAGACCTTGGAAGGCTTTGTTGTTTTTGTTGAAACCCCGGGCGCTCATGATCTTGATCTCGACTTGTTGGTCACGGTAAAGAATCAAGGTGAAAACCAGTCTTTCGAATTGGATATGCCTGGCGCTGCTATTACCCAGCTTGAACTCGACATGCCTTCTGGAACAGTTAAACCAAAAATCAGCAGCAAGAACAATCAAGAGCCTCTGGTGTTTTTTAAGGGTAATCGGCTCAGCGCAACCTTGGGCCCCTTGACCATGATTCAAACGATATGGAAATCAGCGCAGCGAGATTCCCAACCCAAGGCGCTAACTTCCGAAACAACGATTCTTGTTCGTATGGATGATAAACTTCTGAATGCACGAGCGGAAATTAAAATCGGCGCTCTAGGTGGCAGGCTTGATGTACTTGACTTGGTTGTTCCGGTGGGAAGTGAAGTAAGGCCATTTAGCCCTGCAGATGAAGCTCGCATTCTTAGCATCGAAAAAAATGATCAGAAGTTTGCTGGTTACAGAAAAATCAAACTTAATGATAATAGTAGTGAACCCCTAAAGCTTGTGGTGGAAAGCCAAGCGGCTATTCCGGCCAATGGTGGGCAATTACCTATCGGCCCTTATCTTCTTACAAGCGCTATCAGGCAGACGGGCGTAATTCTTTTAAGTAACCATGGTAGTGATCTTAAAGTTAGCAATCAGCCTAGGGGAGAAATCATCAGTCAGGAAGTTAGTGCTCAAGATAAACAACGGGATCCGAATGTTTTTGCATCGTTTCGTTATTGGAATCATCCTGTTCATGAAAAGCCCGGGGCGTTCACCGGGGTGAATTCGCTTTCGTTGCTTGACTTGCAATTGGATTTGATTCGTGGGGTATTGGAAGTAAAAACAGTTCACACGGTTCGCCTAGCTAGAAAAGAGAACAATCAATGGTATTGGAATATCACAACAAATTTTGATTGCACACCGGTTCGAACCGGAACTGACAAGGTTGAAATCCGGATCCCGACTGGAATGGTTTATGATGAAAATAAAGGTCCGATTCCAGCTAATATTATCCGGGATGTGGTGTTTGATGGAAAATCAGGAAAGATGGTTGTTCAATTTTCTCAAGAATTACTGAATCCTTTTCAGTTTTCGTTGGATTTTCATGAAACATTTACGCCTGAAGAAACTTCCCGAATCTCTCTGCCCTTGCCGATGCTGGTACGGGACAGAGGTGTGCAAATCAGTTTGGTTACGCCTGATGATTTTCATTTGTTGACTAGTGCAAAGCTTAATACTTCATTTGAACTTCTAAGTCATGAAACGCACAAGCAGGTTTGGAAATCTGAAAAGTTTAGTCAGAAAATTGATGTAATCCTTAAGCCCGCAGATGATAAAACCCAAGTTAAACAAACCATTGATGTTCAACTCAAGGATGCAAGCGCCTTTGGCAAACAGCAAATGCATCTGCGATTTTTGGGCAGAGTTCCTACGATGGTGGAACTTAGTGTTCCCAAGGAGATATCAGAAAATTTAAGGCTATTAAAGGGCGGGCGGATTGAAACTCTTGACGATAAAACAGGAATTTTGGCTATTGCCCTTACGGGTGCCAATAAAGAAACTGACTTGGAATTTGATTATGAATTCCCGATATCTCAGGAAGCCAAGAACTTGCAACTACCTTTTTTATCGCTTCTTAATTCCAAGCAAGATTCCGTAATTCAGATATGGGCGAAGCCAGGCGTGGTTATCACCACCAAAAACAACTCATGGAAAGAACACCCCTTGGAAGCGGTTGCGAAAAATATCCGTCTTCCTAATGCCTCTTTCCGAGATGAAAAAACTTCCAGCGCTTTAGAGATTGATTTATCTTCCGGGTTGGGCGAAGTTACCGGGGTCGAAAAAATACTTGCTCGTGCAAAGCTTGAACAAAATCAAATCGTATACCGGGTGAGTTATCATTTTAAAAATTCGATTGATCAAGTGATTGATTTTTCCATGCCCTCCAATTTTCAAGGCGCGAAACTCTCCGTCAATAATTTGATATGCAATTGGCAATATGTAACCCAAGGCCGAAACCTTACACGGGTCAATCTTCCAAAAAATACCCAAGACAAACCTTTTATTCTGGAATGGGAATATATAGTCCCAAGGCCCCAGGGGATTTTATCCTCTTTCCATAACACCTTGGCCATACCGTTAGTAGCTAATCATGATTTAAGCGTAAATTGGTGGATCAGACTTCCTTCAAGTCGAATCGCTTTATTGCCTGAACCTAGTTATGAAACATCAAAACAATGGTACTGGACTAATCTTTTCTTGGCATTAGATACCATAATTGTTCCAGTGGAATATGAAGGAATGCCTCAGGTTGATATCAATTCTGGAGATTCGATTCTTGCTTCTTCTGATTTGCTTATATTAAATTATCCGCAATCTTCCCTTACCCTTGTTCATACCCCCAAGACTGCATCGCAGATGCTGTTATCGCTAATTGCGTTTTCTGTGCTATTTTATTCTTTTTACAACACGAAAATAAAAACTTGGATTGTTACTAATTTGGCTTGGCTTGGATTTTTCATGGTGGTATTGGCAGCGATAATCTTTGCCCTGTTCCCGATGCTTGCATCGAGAATTTTCTTGGGTATTCAGCCTGTACTTTATGCTTTGATTATCGGTGGTGGATTAATTCAAATTCGAAAATTGCTTATAGCTTATCAGGCAGCGAATCTTGCTTCGTTTAGCAGAACCAAGGGATCGTTATCCACGATCCAACCGAATTATAAAAAACAACAATTCGGAAACGCACAACAACCTGTTCCAAAAAATAACAATGAGGGAACAGGGTATTGGGTGCGTCCCGATCCTTCAATACCTAGTAATAACACCTCGAACCTGCGTGCTAGCAAGGCAGCTCTGGTGCAAGATGTTCTGCCAGATTAATAGAGGTAAAATCATGCAAGCTGGGAGAATTACTCGCTGCATGACCTGTGCAATGTTTATTCTGGCATATCTTGTGATGGTATTGCCTGGCAGTAGTCAGGATAATTCCTTGGATCGAATCATAGGCCCCCAATTTCGAATTGTGGTGGTCCCACCTGGGCAAAATGCAAAGTTTCTTGAAAAAAATGTTCGCGATGCTTTTGTTCCTATGCCCGCATCCGAATTCGAGAAACTAAGAAAGACTGCAACTCCCAACTCCCAACTCTCATTCATTTCTGCATTAACCCAAGCTAGTTATCAGGGAGAATGGAAAGATAATGGCATCGTAGGTAAGGCGAACTGGGTTTTTAATTCGAGTTCAAAAAATCAAACCTATTTCCCCATTTCACCCCTTAACATTGCTATTAAGAAAGCTTCTTGGAAAGATAAAGAAGCCCTGCTCGGTGATTTTATTCCAGGCACCACTTCGCTTCTTATCCCAGAAAATAATGAATCGCCTTGTGATTTAGAATGGTCGCTGAAAACCGAACAGTTGCCCGATGGGCACCATGTTTTACTTCGCATTCCACAAGCTTCTCTGCAATCTTTTGAGCTTAGCATACCTTTTAATTGGAATTTTATCCTCATTTCTAAAGGTTCTGTTGAACCTTACTCTCCTGTACCCAACAGCATCAAAAAAGTTTTGAAGATAATTGCCAGTGGCGAAACAAAAATTGAACTATTACTTCAGGATCCTGCAATGCATGGCAGGTTTGATGGTTTACGCATTGACAAACTTCAGGCAAGCCATGAGATTGCTCCTGAAGCCACTTATTCTGAATTTGTATTTTCGTTTGAAGGCCTTACCAATGGGTCGAAAATCCTTGAGTTCGAATATGCACAAGGCTTGAAGATTCTTGAGGTGTTATCAGATCAGGTTGAGAGTTGGAAAATACATGTTAGAGATAATGCACAAATTTTGGAAGTAGTGTTACACAACAATTTATGTAGACCCGACAAAATTGTAATCAAAACACTTGGCTCATCCGTAGTTAAAAAATCATCTCTCTGGAAAACACCTTGGGTACGATTTAATAACCTTCCTTCATATCGTGAAGAAATCACCATCCTTGCTGGTCCGGAAATTAGATTCGAAGATCTTATCATGGGCGATTTTATTCTTGCTGATACACGCACCAAACAATTACAAAATTCAGCACTCAGGTTGGTTGGAGGTGGGTTGACTTCGCGAAAAAATTTGACATATCCCTCTATTCGAGTTTCGGTTGGTGGCGCCCAGTTTCGCACCCAACAAGAACTTTTATTCCAGCCCACCATTTCTGGTGCATCTTTACAATCCACCATTTCTTATTTTCTTTTGAATGGATCAATTTCTTCTTTGTTGGTGCAGTTGCCTGCAGGGTGGGGTGTCGAGCAATTGTCTCTTAATGCAGATACGCATATCAAAGATTGGTCGGTTTTACAAAATCAGGGAAAGCAATTACTTAGGATTGAATTGGAAAATCCTCTGATTCTTGGCAATCCCAATAGCTTGGACCAAAATAAAACAAGGCCCCCCACGCTATCCATCCGAATGGCCCCCGATACTAAAAGTAAAAAGACAAATCTCTGGGGATTTCCAGCAGTACTACCTTTGAATTCCATTTTGAATGAAGGTTTTTTTGCAATTCAATATGATGCTTCATCATATCAATCAACGCTTAAATCTGACTTGGTTGAAATTGATGGCCAAAACGAACTACAATCCTTTAAACAGCCATGCAATCACTTGTTTAAATTTATCGAAAATTTCCCTGTAGGAAGTATCGAACTAATCCCACTTACAGGTGTTTCAATCCTGCGGTGCAATTCTACAATTTTGGTACAAACAGATAAATTTGATACTAAACTAGATATTTTGTTGAGCTCTGAAAATGGTCTGGTGGATAAATTTGATCTTCTTCTTCCTTCGGGGGTAAATCCTGAAAATTGGAAATGGATTTCGCCCAACCGCAATATTACTTTTAAGAAGATTGAGAAAATCAATGCTTTTGAAATTGCCAATATAGTGGCAGGCTTAAACCCGATTCCCGGAATCTCTCTTTATAATCTTTCAGCGATTCTTCCATTTTCAGAACGATGGCGTTTTCATCTCTTCCAACCTTTAAGCTCAAAAGAATCCATCAATTTCAATGCCACTTTTACAACGCAACTGCCCAAGGATCCTAATGAAATCCCTTTGGTTTGTTTTCCTTCTGACCAACGGTTTGAAGCGAACCTTCAGATTGAATCTCCCAAAAACAGAACAATTGATTTTCGTTCTAAAGGTTTGAAATCCCTTCCTTCTACTAAACCGAAATTTAAAAACTTTGCTTATGACTCTTCATTTCCTTCGCTTACGATTAAATCTTTTTTTCAAACTGATTCATCACCTTATGGAATCATTGAGCAGGCGAGCCTTGAAAAATCATTCCATGCAAATGGGAAAATTCAAAATCAACTTAAACTGAGCATCAAAGAATGGGATAACGATTTTTTCGACATTGCGTTGCCTGTGAAATCTGATGTGAAAGAAATCAGGATTAACAACAAAATCGTTTCCAACTTTATTTTTAATGGGAACCAACTTCGGATTCCTTACATTGCAACTTCTATTATCAACCCTGCGCCTACTCAGCTCGTTATTAGTTATCAGGAAGATACATCCAAAGGTTGGTTGTGGAAAACAATTGATTGCAATTATCCTGAGTTACCCGTTTCGCCCTTGGATAAAAATATTATCTGGGTGATTCCCCCGGGTATGGAGCCAATTGCCTTTGCAAATGCTAAACGAAGGGCAGGGAATATCGATGTAAGGGAAGAATCTGTAGGGGCCCTTGGTTATTTATTCCCGCTCAATTATTTACTGGGTGCAAAGCCTTTGATTTATGAAAATTCTGATGATGCTAATGTTTTGTTGAGCACTATTTTGCAACAAAAACCAGTATTGAATTCAGCCGACTCTGGAAAATTTAATGAGCTTGTGAAATCGCTGCAATTGTACCTGGTTAAAAATAATTATTCTCTGGTGCTTGATCATGGTTGTGCCGAAATCGCAAATCTCAATTCAACAAGCAATTTGCCCGATATTTCCAAAACCATCGCAGAAAATCTCAATATTCTTGGCTTAAAATTAGTCCCAATTTCTAATGTTGTTCTTTTGACTAGCAGTAAGGATGGGGCATTTTTTATTGAAAATAAACCTGCTGCTTTTACAATTGCAATCATCTTGCAAGAAGCTGCCGCCCAAGGCATGGATAAATCAAAACGTTATGTGTCTGCGTGGAAATGGCTTCTCAATTTTTCACATACTGTTCAAGTATCATCATCTCTTTCGCCCATGGAAACATCCAATGCGCCCAAGAAAATACGGTGGGAGTTATTTCAGGAAAACGAAACTCTTACCTTGGTTGATTCTCATCACATTCAAGCTGTAGGATTGTTAATCGGATTTATTCTGATGTCCTTTATTGCTTATAAAAATATCCCCTTTACGATTTATATTGAACCTGCACTCGCCTTATTTGCAGGTTTGTCTTTGGGTTGGCTACCCCTACCCTTATTGCCTCTTGTTTGGTGGTTCATTTTCGCATGGTGTATTAAAAAATTTGGACAATATGTGATATTTATTATAACTTCTTCCACCGCAATTTCTTCGAAATCGATAATGCCATCATTGGTAAAAACGACTTATGTATTCTTGGGAATATTATTCTTTTACAATAACCTTATAGCGCAGGTCCCATCTATTTTTGATGTCTACCTGCTTGTGGAACCTGATTCATCTGCAAAAGAACCTACCTATCTTGTACCCGAAGCATTGATTAAACAATTCAAAGATAGCAAACTTCAAATTGCAGAAGGAAAAGCATTTATCACTAAAGCCCAGTATGAGGGTTTGGCACTTGATAACAGCATTAACTTCAAGGTAATTTGGAATGTTCATTGTACCGGGCTTTCCAACTTGGAGATTCCTGTTTCCGGGGGTTGGCTTACTGACAAAATGTTTTTGAATGATCTCCCTGCTTATCCGGTTACTAAAGTAAATGGAAGTTTGATTTTGCCGATCCCTAAAAAAGGAGATTATGTTTTAAAGGCTGAATTTAAAGTTGGCATTGCCGAAAAATTTGCTGAACGAACGTCTACTTTCAGGCTTCCTGTATCGCCCATTAATTTTTTCCAATGCGCGCTACCAGCAAATGTAGAGCAACCATCACTTGCAGGAAGTCTCGGTGCGTCTCTGGTTGTTCGATCTGGAAACTCTACGCGAATAAATGCCGATCTAGGGAAAGTATCTGGCCCTCTAAATTTAAAGTGGAGTAACGGGCCTTTACCTCCAAAATCTAAGCCTTTGATTAAAGAGGCCTATATCTGGGATATCTCTCTTGATTCAAGCAGAATGCAAGCTTTTTGGGATTTGCAAATTCCAGAAGCGGGAACTGATTTTTTCGAAATAGATCTGCCACCCAATTTACTTCCTTCTTCTCTTAATCCAATTATTCGACAAGGCCAAACCCCTGTTGCTTTGATCAATTGGAATTTAAAACCTACTCCTGTTGGTCAAAGGCTTACCCTAAATTTTTCCAGAAGAATTTCAGGTAACATTCAGATTAGTGCGTTTTTTATTCCTATGAATGGGATGTCAACACGCTGGCAAGTTCCAGTACCGACCCCGGTTGGAGTTTTTATCGAGGGCGGCAGTTTTCTTGCATACAAATCCATTAATTGTAATATCAACAGACAGATTCTGCCTCTTAGGTTGACGGGTATTAGCACTAAAAATTTTGCTCCATTTTTGCCTGAAAACGAGAAACTTGAATCAGAATCTTTTGCTTTTGCCTATTCTTTTCGCAGAGAGCCCAACAATCCGCCTGTGCTTACCTTGGATATATCTCCTTCCCATTTTAAATTCGATGCGATTCAATTAATCAAAGGCCATTTTCAATCCAAGTCCAGTCAGTTTTCAATCAACGCATCACTAAAAAGTATTCTTCCTGATATTTTATTTGTGGAATGGCAACTTGATGGCCAAGCCAAATACATCGTTACTAAACTTGTAGGCGACGGAATTCAATCGTGGGCACAAAATGGAACTAAAGTAATAATATGGTTGGAAAAACCTGCTAAAGAAGTTTCTTTTGTTGCTGAAATTTTAGCTACTGCATTAGAAAGTAACAGTTCACCTATTATTGAAGTTCCAAGATCTAATTTTATATTTGCTACGAAAACAACCAGTAATATTGTTTTGTCACACGATACTAACATTAATTTGAAACCACTTAATCTTAAAGGATTTAGTGATACCTCAGATCCGTTGGCACTAACCTCGAATGAAAAAAACTATCAGGCTCAATTTGAAATCAAGCCTTCATTATCTTCTGGCAGTGCAAACATACTTCTTTGGTTTGATCAAAAAGAGTTAATCACCAGAGCTAGGCTTGATGTTGAAATAAATCGGACAAATAATGATATTTCAATTTACGAATTTTCTATCAAAGGCTGGGAAGATGAGGATTTAAAATTCGAATTACCACCCAACATAAAATTAGAGCCTTTGAGTAATCAGGAAAATATTCGGAAGTGGTCTTTGATCATTCCAGAATCGCAAAAGAAAGGGCTCATTAATTTCAGTATATCTTGCGATATTAGTAAGCCATTATCTAATGGCACAATTAAAATTCCGATGTGGAACTTGAAAGGTGTCGAATCATTAATTTCATGGGTAGGCATACCGAATGAGGGATATAGCTTGGAAAATATGCAAGGATTGGCAAAAGTTGCAAATGGGGTTGCTGTTGCAGAAATTCCGATGTTAAGGAAAAAGGTTGGTAATAATCGTGCAGATTTTTACAAGATAAATGCAAAAACTTGGGCCCTTAATGTTCGCTTGAGTAATCAAAAATTTAATTCTGCAGAAGCACCCATCGTTGTCCATAATATCATTCATGGTGAATCCCAGAAAAATGGCTCAATCAAGGGAACATCAGTGTTTTGGGTTTATTTTCCAGTTCCAGGATCATTCAAAGTATTGTTGCCTAACCCATCTGAATTTATCTCCTGTCAATTAGATGATTCCTTCATTTATCCTGAAAATGTTGGGGAAGACCAAATGTATGTTTTCAAATCTTCGAAGATTGGTTTTCAAAAATTGAAAATTTCATTTCAACTTTTGAAGAGCGATTTGCTGTGGGCTGACTTCCTAAATAAAGTGCCTGTAGCTAATTCCAAATCTAATTATGGAAAAACACTGATAGTTGGAACGCAACCTTTTCAATCTTGGAAAGTGGAATCATCTGCTTTATATGTACAAGAACTTGCGGCTATGGAGAATCTGGCAAAGTCTTTGCTGGAAATTTCAAAAAGTAGAGCAAAAGAAGCGGGAATTCGATCGCAGGATTTATCCAACTTACAACCAATTCAGGATCTATTTTTTCAAATTATAGCAAGGGCAAAGGCCTTGGACTCACTTACCGAAAACGGAATGGAATTACTGAATTGGGAGGAAGAGCTTTTGCTAAAAAATAGGGAATCCGCAACCGAATTAAATTATCAGTCAATTATGGCAAAAGCTGAGATTAATGCAGATAAAAAGCCTTTTAATGATATTTCAAATTTAACTGATAAAGTATTTAATCCTAAAATAGTTGAGTTATTCGTAGGCCAAAAGGGGCCGGATTTATCAATGATTTTAAGGCGAGGACCGGGGTTTCTTAATGCCCCTTGGGGGGCTGCTATTTGGGTTGGCTTGGTGATTTCAGTTTATTATTTAAGTTCTTTAAGTAAGTTTCATAAAATATTAGCAATAACATGGCCTGAGCAGGTTTTATTTGTGGGCATAGGGTCTTATTTGTTTCTTGGGTTAACTATCATAGTATTAGCATGCTTTATTTTAGGCGTTGTAGGTAGAATTTTTGTATTGCTCTTTTTTAGAAAATCGTTCATTCAAAGTCTGCAATTAAGTTAAACGAAAGTAATCTGATGATTGATTTTAATAGTTCACAAAATTCGGGTTTGGATTTAGGGATAGCTGATGGCAACATTGCGATGCTGCAATGGGATCAGCAAGAATCACAACAGAATTATTGTTCTGAGGATTTTTTCAACCAGCTAGCAAAGATGTTAGTTTCTTTGCAGAAAAGAACAGATCTGAAGGGGCTTATTTTTACTAGTGCCAAGGATGATTGTTTTTTTTGTGATTATCATTGGGAAGAAATTCGGGCTAAAAATAACAACCCAGGATATGAAACCAATTTATTAAACACTGCGAGTGCTTGCTTGAATTTGCTTGAAACAATGCCTTTTCCCACCGTAGTGGGTGTTAATGGGCCATGCATTGGCAGTGGTTTTGAGTTTATCTTGGCTTTTGATTATCGGATTGGTTGCGATAATCGTTTCACTGGTTTTAGTTTGCCTGGAATTAATATGGGAATTCCCCCTGTGCTGGGTGCTGCATCCCGATTGCCCCGGATTTGTGGTATTGATAATGCTTTGGAAATGGTCGCTAGCGGAGTTACCTATTCCGCTTCTAGCATGATGAATAAAAATGTTCTTGATGAATTGATCAATTCTGATTTTTTAATGAATAATGCAACTAATTTGGTGAAGAAGTTATTTGTAAGCCAAGCTTGGAAAACCCGCAGAATCGCAAAGACTTCTGCATCTCCGGTTTCGCAGGAGCAACGTGAGTTGGTGAGGGCAAAGTTTTTAAGTAAGTCGTTTGTTCAAAATGAGAGTGGGAAAAAAAGTGTTATCAATTTTTTTGTAAACTCTTGCTGTGAATCCGCTGTTGATTCACAGACTTCCAATGTAGAGGCTTTTGTCGTTGCGTGGAAATCTAATTATGTAAGAAATAGTTTCAGTCTTGAAGAGACACGCAGTGAAATTGTCCATTCAAGACAAATTGGGGAAGCAGTGATTCCCAACTATTTGAATAATGTTGGGGTTATTGGATCCGGGGCTATTGGGCCATCGCTTGCATTGTTGATGGCGAAGCGGGGTGTTCCCTCGCTTTTGGTTGATGTAGCCCCATTTAATTTGGGCTTGGGGACCACTGCAATCATGAAGCAGTTACATTTCAAATTGCGAATGGCTGCCCTTTCTATCGAAGAATTGTTGCAAGTTCTTGGGCGGTTAAGCACATCAACAGTTTTGGAATCGATTAAAGACCGCAAGGTGATTCTCGAGGCAATTATTGAAAATGAAGATGCTAAGGTGGAATTGTTGCATCAATTAGATTCCATGGTTTCTGAAGGAGCGATTATTTGTTCTAACACCGCGAGTATTTCGTTGAAGAAACTTGCGTTGCAATTGAAGAATCCAACTAATTTTGCGGGACTTCATTTTTGCCCGCCATTGATTCACCCTAACATGGTTGAAATAATTCGTACCGATCTTACAAGCGACGAATGCGTTGCTACTTTAGTTGGTTTATGCATTAAGCTTCAGAAAGTGCCAATCGTGGTGAACGATTCCCCTGGATTTTTAACAAATCGATTGTTGTTGGTTTTGTTGAGAGAAACGCAAGAAGTTGTTGTTGAGGGGATGAACCCCTATTCGGTGGATGAAGCTACCGTTCGGTTTGGGTTTCCCAAGGGCATTTTTGAATTTTCAGATTTAACTGGAATTGATAATCTTGTTTATCTTAATACGATCATAGACAAAAATTTGGGAGGCCGTTTTCCACCGCCAACTATCAATAAATGGTTGCTCGAGAAGGCGCGTTTAGGACAGAAAAACAAACTCGGGTATTACAAATATTCAGATACTGACGAAAAATCTGAAGACCCTTTATTACTTGAAATGTTGAAACCCCTTCAAAAGGGTACCTTAAGTTTGTCAGATGAAGAAGTCATGGAGAGGCTTTTGATTATTTTGTTTGTTGAAGCGAATAGGATTCTTGGAGAAAAAATTGTGCCAACCCCTGATATTGTTGATCTAGCTTTGAATCTAACCTTGGGCTTTCCCAAGGAATGGGGGGGGATTTTCAAATGGGCTGAAATACAAGGCTGGGATAAAATAATCTTTCTTATCAACAAATATGCTTATTTGGGCGAAAGAGTTTCTCCCTGTGCTTATTTGGCTGAAAAAATAAGTGAAAAGTCTCCTTATTATTTTTAAAAACTCATCATCTTTTAATGCTTCATTTGGTAAGTTTCAATCAAGGTAGACTGGTTTTTTTGTTTTGATTACCTTACCACCTGCCTAAGTCTGAAATTCCAACCGTATTTCGTAAGCAAAGGAATGATCATGAGTTTGTTCACAAAAATTCGTTGTGGTTTAGTATTGGCTTTGCCATTAACAGCTTTGTCGCTTTTTGGTGTTCTTGGTGCACAAGAACCAAAGCGTGATAAAAATAATTCTCAAGCAGAGCGGCCTGGCCAAGATCGTCCAGGAGTGCCCGGGGCCAACAATAATGGACCCCGTGAGGATAACCGAGGCCCGATGCCTGGTATGGGTGGTAAGGGCTTTATGAATCCTATGATGCCTCCAAAGCCTGATAAAGAACTTGAAGCATGGATCAAAGTCCTCGCTGAAAAAATGACTGATAGAAATGATGATATTCGAAACAGTGCAAGAAGAGCATTGGTTAGTATGGGGCCTGCTGCAATATATTCACTTAAGGAAATGACCGAAAGTAAAGATGCGGCAACTGCAGTCGCAGCAAGAAATGTAATGATGGAAATTGGCCGTTCTACAATGCAACAGAATATGATGATGCAACGAGGTGGTATGCCATTTGGTGGCCCACAAGGAAAGCCCGGCATGGGTGGGTGGGGAAAAATGAACCCTCAAGATATGAATAGAAAAGCTGGTCCAGGCGGCCCGCCCCGTGAAGGCGATCGTAAAGGTGGCCCCGAGGCAGGTAGGCCTGAAACTGAGCGCAAAGGCAGACCAGAAGGCGAACGCAAAGCAAATCCTCCCCGTGAAGGTGATCGGGGATCAAGGCCAGAAGCAGGTCCAGAAGCTAGAGAGCGTATGCTTAATGATTTAAACTTAAGCAAAGATGTTCGAGCCAAGGTTGAAGGCATCATGAATACGCAGCAGGAAAAAATTAAGGATGCAATTGCAAAAGGAAGAGAAGCGAATGGCGACCGTGAAAAGATGATGGCCGAAATTCGTGAACTTCAACAAAACATGATGATGAGCCTGAAGGAAGCCATGGGGGAAGAAAAATTTCAAGAGTTCATGAAAAATGCGCCTATGTTCAATCGAGGTTTAAATCCGCAAGGTCGCGATGCTTCCCGTTAGAAGTAATAAATGATTTTTATTCATCATCTAACCTCATCTGGAAATATACCCAAGTGAGGTTATTTTTTTACATCAAGGGTTTGTTTGAAAGTAATCTCACCTTTGAAATTTTCTACAAGAAGTACAAGCGAAGGATAAGTTAAAGCCTGGGTTACAAAAGCATCTGCGTCTGGCGGTTGCAATTTCCAGAGCACTTGAAGAGAATTGCCTGTCGATTGAAATTTTTCGAACACAACTTTAAACCCACCTGACATGCACTCGCCACCTTGAATAATCAGAATCATTTGATTTGTGAAGTTTATCTCTTTAACATTAAGGAGTTGCTTGATTTTAGTATTGGCTTCATCAACTGGTAGGTCTAGAAACTTTGAAAGTTCAGCCTCGGTTTTGATAATAATTCCTTGGGGTTTTGCGTCGCCTTTCGGACTGAAAGCCTGAGATATTACCTTGGGGAAAGATCCATCGGCGAGGGTAACACAAGAAAACATAGAAAAAATTAGAATAGTTAATATCAAGCTCATAAGTATTTCTCCCCAAGGGGTTCAAAAGATGTTATGTTTGTAAAGTGTTTAACTTTGATGATTCATAATAAAATTTTAGCATAAAGAAGTTCAACTGGAGAAAGAAATATGTCAGGCGGGAAAAATGTGTTGGGAAAAGACCTTGAAGTTTGTTGCATGTCTCCAAAGACAGGATTTTACCGAAATGGTAAATGCGATACTGGGCCAGGCGATTTTGGCATTCACACTGTTTGTATTCAAGCGACTGCAGAATTTTTAAAATTCAGCAAGGAGAGAGGCAACGATCTTTCTACGCCAGTTCCTGATTGGGCTTTCCCTGGTTTAAAACCAGGTGATTGCTGGTGCCTTTGCGCATCGCGTTGGAAAGAAGCTTACGATGCAGGTTTTGCCCCAAAGGTGAATCTGAACGCAACTCACATTTCCACCTTGGAATTTGCAAGCCTTGAAGAACTCCAAGAGTTTGCTTTATAAACTTTCTTATCATTCAATAAAAAAGGACACACGAAATAACTTCATGTGTCCTTTTAGTTTTAATCAGTCTTACTTTTTGGGCCCGACTAGTTCGACCAAATTACCATCTGGATCTTGTACAATCGTCAAATAAAGATCCTTGGCAATCGTCTCAGGAATCATGATAGGAGTTTTAGCAATTGGTTTGACCCCTGTTTTTTTCAGTTGTTCCATGGCTGCATTGGTATCATTGATAATGATGGTTAGATAGCGAAACCCAGTTTGAGAATGAATGAATTCGTTTTCCGATTTTTTTGGTTTAACGCCTTCAATCTGCATGAGTTTAAGCTTGGTTGCGCCATGCCCTTCTCCCAGAACAAATACCCGAATGCTCAGCGCTTTTTTGGCAGTAAGGCCAGCATCGGCTGCGAAATCAGCAGGTACATCAAATCCCTTGAGTTCTTTAAACCCGATTGCCTCGGTGTAAAATTTTGCAGCTTTTTCGATATCCGTTACCACAACCCCAAGATCAATGGTGGCGGAGGCGAAAGCCGATTTTTCCTGTGCCAAAAGCGTGGAGGCATTAGAACCAACAATTGCACACAACACGAACGCAAGCATTTTCCAACTCTTCATAATCATCCCTTTCGTAAAGTTAAATGAAACAACGATCTAATGATAATTTTATTACCTGTCGCTGTCATTGAGGAAACGACCTAAGTTTAAAAATTCAATGTTCAGGTTGACAGGTTGGTTGCAAACAAGCTGGCTCAATATTTCGCCCACGACGGAAGCGAATTTGAATCCATGCCCTGAAAACCCTGCTCCTACGATGATATTTGGGTTTTCGGGAAGCGGGCCCACCAGGAAATGCCTGTCAGGTGAGAGGGTGTAAATGCAAGTTTTTGCAAGAGGGGAATGCGATTTCGCCAGTGTTGGAATCCTGCGATTTAAAAACACCCGGAGTGCGGCATCATCTTCGGGAAGTATCCCGCGCATAATTTCAGAAGGTTGATGAACTTCAACTTGACCGTAATGCTTGGCTATTTTGACTCCTTCCGGGTCGACCATGGGGAATCCATAAAAGAATCCTTCTTGGTCAGCGACCATGAAGACGGGTACTTTATCCCTGAAAAAGTCTTGTGGTTTTTCAGGCATGAACCAATGGGTGGTCTGCCTCATGAGGCTTAAACATTTGCCTGAAGTGCCTAGAAAATTTGCAGCCCAAGGGCCCGCAGTGATAACCACTTTGCGAGCCAGATATTTTCCCTTGGGAGTATCCACCTCGATATCCGTACCAACATTTCGAATGGAAGTAACTGGGGTTTCGAAAAGGAGATTAGCTTTGTTATTGCGGGCGATTTTTTGAAAGGCCCGTACACAACGATCAACCCAAAGGTAGCCACCTAGTTTTTCGTAGGCTCCAACATAGCCTTCAGGAAGATTGAGAAACCCGTACTTTTCTACAAGTTGTTCATGGGATAAAAAATCAACATCCAGAGAATGAAGTGCTGAACTCGCAATGATTCCTTGAATAACTTCATGATTGGGATAAGCCACGCTTAGGCAGCCACATTCTTCAAGCAATGTTTCGCCCACGCGCCATTCGAGATCATGCCAAAGATGATAAGCGCGTTTAAGCAAGGGAACATAATTAGGGTTTTCGTAATAGGCAAGCCTGATAGCGCGGGTTTTCCCATGTGAGCTACCTAGTTCATGATTGGGTTCGAATTGTTCTAACCCTAGAACTTTAAGGCCGGAAAGGGCAAGCTGCATTGCAGCAGAGCTACCCATGCCGCCTAGGCCAATTACGATGACATCATAAATTGAATCAGCCATAAAGTTGTTTCATATGAGAAATAAAAAAGTCCATGGGCATAAAGTCCATGGACTTCAAATCAAGCAAAGTTACTACTGTGCAGCTTTGACCGAATAGCTGAAGATTTTATCTTGATCGCGAATGATAAGGCGACCGTTGGCAATCACTGGATGAGGCCAGCTAGCTTTAGCACTAGGTTCTGCAAGCTTGAATGAACCAAGCAAATTATAGCCTTTGGGGGTGGCTTCAAGTAGGTTCATGGTTGCATCCTGATTGCGGAAATAAAGTCTCCCATCCGCATAGAGAACACCGGCAGAGCCAGAACCTGGTCGTTTTTCTTCCTTCCAAACAACTTTGCCTGTAGCCATTTCCAAGCAGCAGGGTACACCACTGTTATGGCCCGTGCCAAAATAAACATGGTCGCCAAGAAGAACCATACCACCATGATGGTTTTGAATATCCTTGCTCTGTTCCTTCAGGTAATAAACTTCCTTGGCTTCGATGCCACCCTTGCCATCAGGAATAAGTCGAACAAGTGCCGTTCCTTTGCCATAGCCGGTGGAGCAGAAAACGAGATCATCTTTGACAATTGCGGTAGGGATATTTGCAGTACCATTAGCATTGGCTCCGTAGCGCCAAAGGAACTTGCCATCCTTTGCATTAACGCCAACGATGCATTTGCCAAGCCAAGTAATGTATTGTTTGATACCGCCAGCTTCAGAAATAACAACCGAGGCGTAACCTGCGCCGCCGCCCGCATCAATTTTGGAAGCCCAGATTGTCTTGCCAGTATTTTTATCAAGTGCAACGAGGGCAGCATCATCAGCGCCTGGGGTTACAATAACCATATCGCCATCAATGAGCGGAGATTCAGAGAAACCCCAACCCGACATCATCTTGCCTTTGAAATCCTTGACGAAACTTTTCTGCCAGAGTATTTTTCCTGAATTAGATTCAAGGCATACAACATCGCCGGAGACGCCTACGACATAAAGATTTTTGCCATCAACGGTGGGGGTGCAGCGGGATCCTTCGTTGTATCCAACCTTGCCTTTAGGTGCGATTTTGGTTTCCCAGATTTTAGAGCCATTCTTTTCATCAAGTGCCCAAACGGTTTCGTTATCTGCTTGGTAACTCATGCCGAAGATTTTGCCATTGGCGACTGATGGTGTGCTGTATCCGCCTCCGATGCCAGCAGTTTTCCAAACAAGACGAGGGCCTTCTTTTGGCCAAGTTTGCAGAAGTCCGGTTTCCTTGCAAATGCCATCACGTTGCGGGCCACGCCATTGACCCCAATCATAGGGCCCTTGTGCTGATGCATTCGCAATAATTACCAATCCAAACGCTACGATCAAAGCTAATTTTAACAAGTTCTTCTGCATGCTATTCTCCTTGAAAAGTTAATGTAGACTAACCATATTTCTAAGAGAATCAACAAGGAATTAAGTTCGAGTAAAGGAAATAACTAGCTACGGTATTTCTTGTTACACTAATTCAGTAGGTGAATTTGCAACCAATGAAAGATGAGGGTGAAAATATGGGAAAAATACTTGTGCTTTATGATTCCATGAGTGGCAATACCGCCAAGATGGCGGAATTAATCGCTGAAGGTGCGCGATCCATTCCCAATATGGAAATTAGGGTGATCAAAATTGATGAGGCCAAAGCAGAAGATGTGATCTGGTGTGATGGCATTGCTGTTGGAAGCCCTACTAACATGGGATTGCTTTCTTGGAAGATGAAACGCTTTTGGGATGAAACCATGGCGGGACAATGGATGAAAGTGGATGGGAAAATAGCTTGCGCATTTTCTTCCTCTGGTGGATCGGCGGGTGGCAGTGAAATAGCGTGTCAATCTATCCTAATGGTCTTGATGAATTTTGGATTCCTGGTGTTTGGCGTTACCGATTATGTAAGCAAGTTAATGACACTGCATTATGGTGCGGTTTCCGTGCGCGAACCTCGCGGTGAAGAAACCCAAGAAGCGTGCAGAAGGTTAGGGAAAAGGTTGGCAGAATGGGTGGCTTGTTTTGTGGATGGCACTAAAGATCAACATCCGCTTCATAAAAAAGATGAGCGCTTGATGCCTGGCTAACCGACCAGAATATCCCGCACCAAGTTTTGCGATTCCAAGGTGTTATTGGTTGAAAGTGCCACGAAGGCATGGCCTGCATCATGCTTTAAAATCACCAAGCTTCGCAAACTAATGTTGGCATCTTTGAAGCGTTTCATTAGCAGGGCCAATTCCCCTGGTTTATCTGGAACTCGCACTACCATTGCATCTTCGCTGATGGCATTAAACGGGCTAACTGTTAATGCTCTCAGTGCCTCATCGTATTTATCCACGATCAATGTAATGACCGCAGTTGCATCGACGCTTTCAGCTTCAATGCTTTCGATGTTAACTCCGGCCGCCCCCAATAATTCAGAGATGTCTGAAAGTAATCCGGGCCTGTCTTGATCAACAATGGTAATTTGCTTCATAAGCTTCTCCGAACCGTTGAAGGATAATTGCGGTTTTTCCGAGTGTCCTGCTTTTCGCCAGCAAGATCTTCCGCAAGCTCATCAATGTTTTCACAAGTCACATGAGGCATGGCAATCAAATGGCTGATACTGCCCTTCGAAGCTAATTGCCATTTAGAAACAAGAGTGGGGGATGGTCTGTCAAAAACCACGGTGAGGGAATTTGGATGCTTCCAAGCATGGCGATTCAAGGCATTGAGTTTTGTTTCAGCATAGGCTGCAACATTCATGCATGATTGGATGATTTCATGAAATCCTTCGAGGCCTATGGTACGAAATGCATACCATAAAAATAACGGAGTAAGGCCGTTTCGCGAACCCATGATGGTGGTGTCAAGGGTGCCGACGTATTCTACTCCACACGCAATGCGATCAACATATTCCTTCTTGGCCAGAACCACGCCACAAGGCAAAGGGGAGCCAACCATTTTGTGACCGCTGATGGAAACACTATCGATGCCTGCATCAAAATCCCAAGCAGGTGCTTTATCAACAAAAGGAAGAATCATGCCACTTAGTGCAGCATCTGCATGAATGTAATGTCGCTTGATCGCAAGATCTTTTAGGATTTTCTGAATGCCCAGAAGATCATCACATGCACCTTTCATGGTGGAACCAATGTTGGCAAAAATAACAGGGGGAACATCGCGATGAATCTTAATGGTTTCGCGAAGGTCATCCAAATTCATGGTTCCATCGGGATTACTTTTGATCATGATGTTGCGAACATGAAGGCAGCGCAAGATTTTGTTGACCGAATAATGAGAATCCTCAGAGTAATACACCATGCAATCAGGGAACATTTCGCGGGCAAGAAAAATGCCGTATAGGTTTCCTTCGGTTCCGCCATTGGTTACATAACCCCAGGTTGATTTTTTAGGAGCGTTGGTCAGCTTCTTAAAAATTTCAATTACTTCACGCTCAAATTCATGAGTGTTGATGTGGTAATTCGTAGGAACAAACGGGTCACCAATGTTATTCAAAGGCAATTTTAAAAAGTGATATAAAGCGGAATAATCAAACAGGGTGTTACAGGGATAACCAATGAAATGCTCAAGTTCCATTTCGAGGTTTCGAGTTAGGGTATCAAGTTTTTCTTGATCTTCTCTCGAAAGATGCTTAGGTTTGCGCATTACAATTCCCCTTTTGCTACGAAATATTTGCTACCTTCAAATTCTTTGCGTCTTCTGATAAAGCTGATTCTCTATTACTATTCTATCATTGGTTAGCGTTATTATGCTTCCAAGGAGAAAATCTTTGAACTATTTCTTTCCAATTCTATCCCTATTGCCCTCATATTCTTGAAAAAGCTACTTACATACCATTGAATCTTGGGTAAACCTGACCTACCATAGGCGCTTAAACCTTTTTAAACTTAACGGAGATGATCATGTTTTCCAGTATCTTGACGGTTGCTTTGTTGTCGTTGGGCGCAGATACCATCGAAGGAATTGGCCCCATTGGAAAAATCGAGAAAGTTCAAGGAGGCTTTGGATTCACTGAAGGGCCCGCTGTAGACAAAGCAGGTAACCTCTTCTTCTCCGACATCCCCAATGAAAAAATCCACAAGGTTGAAGATGGCAAAGTAGCCGTGTTCATCGAAAAGTCGAATCATGCCAATGGCTTAATGTTTGATGGCAATGGAAGGTTAGTTGCCTGCGAAATGGATGGACAAATCGTGGCTCATTCGCCCGATGGGAAAACCCGCACCGTTCTTGTTGATAAAAATATGGGTAATCGCTTCAACGCCCCTAATGATCTTGTAGTTGCCAATAATGGGGGCGTCTATTTCACTGATCCCGCTTTTCGTGCGCCCATGCCTCTGCCCCAAGGCAAGACTGGTGTGTACTACCTTTCACCCGAAGGCAAAGTTTCCCGCTTGATTGATGATCTGCCAAATCCTAATGGCGTGATTCTTTCCCCTGATGAAAAAACACTTTATGTCATCCCCACCGGTCAGGCAGACATGATGGCTTATCCCATTGAAACCCATGGCAAGATTGGCAAAGGAAAAGTCTTTTGCTCACTCAAGCAGCCCGCGGGAAAAACCAACACGGGTGGCGATGGCCTAACGATTGATATCAAGGGCAATCTTTACATCACTTCAGGGCTTGGCATTCAGATTTTCTCAAGCACTGGCATGTATTTGGGTACCATTGCTTTTCCAGAACAACCTGCCAATTGCTGCTTTGCAGGCAAAGATATGAAAACATTTTATGTTACTGCTCGCACTGGGCTTTATAAAGTGGAACTACCAATCGCCGGGCACCGCTTTGCTAGCAAGTAATAGAGTTTCATTCTGAACTAAAAGGATTCCAGGGTGGAAGTTTTCTGCCCTGGCGTCTTTGGTTTATTTCTTTAACCAGTTGGTGAAACTTC
Source organism: Gemmataceae bacterium (assembly GCA_044337875.1). Lineage (GTDB taxonomy): Bacteria > Planctomycetota > Planctomycetia > Gemmatales > Gemmataceae > UBA969. Next base: position 28,810 of record JBIIMS010000005.1, on the reverse strand, counting down.
GCTCTAAGTTCGGGTGTTGTGACATCCAGCAAGTTTGATAGATCTTGATTACTAATGGGGCCGCCCTCTTTTTTAGGCGGGATGGCTTTGCCCTGCTTTCGCAAAAGGGCTTGTTGGTTTTCACGATCCTGCTTTGATTTTTCCTCTCGATCGATCCAAATATCTAACTCGATGTTCTTTTCTTTTTGATCTAAATGTAGAATTCGATCGAATTCTATCTCCACCTTTTTAAGCCCGGCTCTGGTATTGCGATCGGTAAGTTCTTTCTTTGATTCTTTATTAAGACCTTTTTCAAGATATTGGATTCGTTCTTGGGTAGCGGTTCGTTTTTCCTTGGTCCATTCCTTTGCTTTTTCTGACTGCAATGATTCTTGAAGGGTTGGAATCTCATTCAATGCAGAGCGCTGCCAATACCACTTGGTAGAGAAATAACCAAAGTAAAGGATTATCAAAAGCAAAAGGCCTGTGAGAAACCAATTTTTATAGGTGGAAACAGAATTAGTTTTAGTTGGCTCCATACCTTGATAATACCTTTAAAAGTAAAAAGCCGGGCATAACTTTTGAAACTTTTTCACCAAGCAAAATAGTTAGCATCTTCTTTTTTAATCCCAGTATTAAAAGGAGTGAAGGGCACGGTTTTGCAGCACGGTTTTATGCTGTTTCCTGTTGACCAAATTATATGCCATGTTAACATGTATTACATGTTTACACCCCAGCCCTAGAGATTGCTTATATGCAAATGGAAGCCATCGAAAAACATACAACCGTCGACTTGGTTGTCGAACGAATTACTCAGGTAATCAAGGAAAGAAATTTGCTTGCAGGGTATCGGCTGCCTGGGGAGCATGAGCTTGTCGAGCAATTGAAAGTTAGCCGGCCTGTTTTGCGGGAAGCTCTGGCCCGCTTACAAAGCATGGGCCTCGTCGATATACAACGAGGTAGAGGAACCTTTGTTGGAAATGCCACAAGCCTTGCAAACTGTGTAAGGCTACTACAATCGGCAGTGGCTATTTCCCCCCAAGAATTAATAACATATGCGCAACTTCGATCTGCGATTGAGGTGCAGGCTGCTAGGCAGGCTGCCGAATCCGCAACCAGCGAAGATATTGCTCAACTTTCCGGGTTGCTAAAAAAACTGGACGATGATGAGTTGCCCTACCCTGATGCACTCGAACTGGACTTTCAGTTTCATAGAAAAATTATTGATATTGCAGGCAACCCGCTAATGAAAAATCTGATGGAAGTTATTTACGAATTTGTACTTACCCAGATGGCTCGTACTACCCCTTCGCAGCGTGAAAACGCATTTGGTCGCAAACTACACAAGGCCATCTTGAAGGCAATTCAAGATCATGATGCAGATGGTGCAGAACTCGCTATGAGTCAACACATGCAAACAATTCTCAAAAGATTGATGGTTTAAGCAATGATAAAACACACCTCAGGTTTTTTGATATATATCCTATTTTGCACCTCTAAGGTGTTTGCGGTAGATGCCCCAACGCCAACGAAAGAGCAAGTTGCATTTTTTGAAACTAAGATACGACCAGTTTTGGTGGATCATTGTTACAAATGCCACTCTGCGGATTCAAAAATCATCAAGGGTGGATTGCGTGTTGATAATCGTCATGCACTCATAAAGGGCGGTGATAGCGGATCATCAATTGTGCCTGGGGATCCAGCAAAGAGCCTTTTAATCAAGGCATTGAAATATGATGGTTTGGAAATGCCCCCAAAGGGAAGACTCTCTGATTCTGTGATTAAGGATTTTGAAACATGGATAAAAATGGGTGCGCCCGATCCTCGGAAGTTGATTGAAACTCCGATAGTGCGAACCCTTGATATTGAGGCAGGCCGCAAGCATTGGGCTTTCCAACCGACACTCGATCCCAAACCACCGTTGGTCAAAGATGCTGCATGGCCTTTGGATCCAATGGATCGATTTTTACTTGCAAGGTTGGAGAAAGCTGGGCTTCAGCCATCGAAGGATGCCGATCGTCATACATGGTTAAGGCGGGTCAGCTTTGATCTGACCGGTTTGCCCCCAAGCCCATCAGAAATTAAAGCATTCATCGAAGATAACTCGCCTCAGGCCTGGGAAAAGGTTGTGGATCGGTTATTGGGTTCACATGCCTATGGAGAGCGATGGGCAAGGCATTGGCTGGATCTTACCGGCTACGCAGACATGATGGGAACATCGAACAATGTCTATGCAGAACATGCTTGGCGTTATCGTGATTATTTGATTGCAGCTTACAACAAAGACAAGCCGTTTGATCGGTTTGTTAAGGAACAGATTGCGGGTGATTTGATTCCTGCAAACAAGCCTGAAGAGCGGGCGGAAAATCTGACTGCGACGGGTTTCTTGATGGTGGGGGATGTCGAAATTGTCGAACCAGACAAGGCAAAGCTTGAAGCCGACTATTTAGATACCCAGATCAGCAAGATTGGAACAGCATTTTTGGGGATGACGCTTGGATGCGTTCGCTGCCATGATCACAAGTTTGATCCAATAGGTTTGCAAGATTACTACGGAATCGCAGGAATGCTTCGTAGTTCTCCATCAACCCACAAAACAGCATTTGGCGTTTGGAGCAGCCTCAACACTACGGATCTTCCTGAAACTCCCGAGCAATTAAAAGCTCGTCAAAAGCTGGAGTCGAAAACAGATGAAAATATCACCGCATGGAAGGCCGAGAAATCAAAACTTGAGATGCAGCGGAAGACCGTGACCGATGAGCTTGCGCAATTAGATAAAGCGGCTTCGCCTAATAAAAAAGCGGATGCGCCATCTGCAGCTAAAAGAGAAACACTAGTCAAAAAACGGGATGAGTTGAATGAAAGCATTCGGAAAATCGGGGGCACTATAAGCCATGCAGAGTTCTTCCGCTTCAAGGCGCCCAAGGCCTTTGCACTAAAGGATGGCGATAAAATTGCTGATATGCCTGTCTATATCCGGGGCAATCCTTATGCACCGGGGGTCGTAATGCCTCGAGGTGCCATCCGTGTTGTTTCACGAGATAAATTTCCAACAATCCCCAACGGGCAAAGTGGCAGGCTTCAGCTTGCTGATTGGTTGGCCGATGCAGGTAATCCGCTAACCGCCAGGGTTGCAGTTAATCGAATCTGGCAGAAGCTTTTTGGTGAAGGGCTAGTTAGAAGTGTTGATTACTTTGGCACCCGCGGGGAAACGCCATCGCATCCAGAACTGCTCGATCATCTTGCGAGCCGTTTCATGAATCAAGGTTGGTCCCAGAAGCGGTTGATTCGTGACTTGGTTCTTAGCCATGCGTATAGAATGGCAAGTTCCAATAATCAGGATGCAATGAAGATCGATCCTGAAAACAAACTGATCTGGAGAATGAACCGTCAGCGGCTTGATGCGGAAGCAATAAGGGATGGCCTTCTTCATATAAGTGGAGAATTAATTCAAAGCGAGGGCGGGCCTGCGCTTGTGCTGGAAGAACCGGAAAATTGTGGATCACTTTCGCTGAAGGGAGTCAACCCGCCCAACTACACCCATCGCAAACCCCGCCCTACCGAGGAATTCCAAAGAACTATCTACCTACCGGTTATGCGTACGAACTTTGGGACTCATGATCGTATCCGGTCCTATTTTGATTTCGTGAACCCCGCACAGATTGCAGGCCAACGAAACCAGACTGTAGTACCTACTCAATCGCTGTTTGTAATGAACAATGAACTTTTTCGAAAGCGTTCGAAGGTGCTTGCTGCCCGGGTACTCGCCGAGTCTCCTGATAGCGAGGCTCGCCTGAATTATCTTTGGCTGGTAGTCTTCAACCGACCTATCACAAATTCGGAATATCTTGAAGCGAACGAATTTCTTGGGGGGATTAATTCCTCTTTAAATGCAAAGGGCAAAGAACCTGACCTTGCCCTTTGGCAGGAGCTTTGTCATTCGTTGCTGGCTTCTAATGAATTTATCTTTCGATTTTAAAAAGGAATGATGACCATGTTGCAAAAGCCTTTCTTTAGTCGCCGTCAGATGCTGCAAAACCTTTCTTGTGGTTTTGGTTCACTGGCACTCGCAGACATTGCACACGCAATGAATCAAACACCCGGAGGCCAGCTTCCCCTCATGGCTGCCAAAGCTAAAAGGGTGATCTTTTTGTTCATGGCGGGTGGCCCCTCGCAGCATGATTTGTTCGACCCCAAGGAATATATTCGCAAGAAGCATGGGCAGCCGATTGATTCACCCCTTCGAAAAGAAGTGACACAAGTCGGAACCGAAAAATTTCTGGCACTCGGAAATGCTGTGCCCGTCAAACCCAGAGGCAAATCAGGCGTCATGATTTCTGATCTGATGCCACAGTTAGCTAGCGTTGCAGATGAAATCTGCCTTTTACGGGGTATGAATGCTGACAACCCCCAGCATGCCAGCGCCACCAATCAGTTTCATACCGGCATGTTTACCGAGGTTCGCCCCTCCATGGGTTCTTGGATCAGTTATGGGTTGGGTACCGAAAACCAGAATCTGCCTAGCTTTGTCAGCATTCATGCGCCCGGCTTAAGAACCTACGGTTCCGGGTTTCTTCCAGCCGCTCATCAGGGAACACCACTTACGGTTCCTCTTAATGATAAAATTCTACCTATAGAAAATTTGCGCAATGCCTCTGGAACCGAGATGGCTCAACGCCAACGAATCGACCTGACCAAAAAGCTGAATCGCCGTTTACTTGATGATCTTCATGGCGATGCCAACATGGAAGGAATGATCCAGAACATGGAGCTTGCCTTCCGCATGCAAACCACCACTCCGCAATTGGTGGATCTATCCAAGGAAACCAAGTCCACGCTGGATCTTTACGGGATTGGTGGCAAAGATTCCGATAAGCATGGTCGGGCCTGCCTACTGGCTAGAAAGCTGAGCGAATCAGGTGTGCGCTTTGTTCAGGTAACCATGGATGGGTGGGATCATCACGGCGATATTCAAGGCAACCTGCCAAGGTTATGCCAGCAAACTGATCAGCCGATCGCTGGATTGCTCAAAGATTTGAAACAGCGTGGCCTTCTTGAAGATACTCTCGTTTTGTGGTCCGGTGAATTCGGCCGAACCCCTTGGAGCCAGGATCTTAGCGGCACCGCCCCCATTAATAAGCATGGCCGCGAACACCAACCCGAAAGCTTCTGCACTTGGATGGCTGGCGGCGGAGTGAAAGCGGGCTTCACCTATGGCGAAACCGATGAAATGGGCTATCGGGTAACCAATGGAAAAATCCACATTCATGATCTGCACGCCACCATCCTGCATCTGCTTGGGCTAGACCATACTAAGTTAACTTGGCGCCATATTGGGCGCGATTACCGCCTGACTGATGTTCATGGTGAAGTGGTAAGAGAGATCCTCGCTTAGGGCATACCTATAATAATAAAGGAATACATTCTTTTTTGATGGTAGTATGTTTGTTAGTTCACACCCTAGGTTGCAAAGTATCCGACTCACAGGATTCAGGTAGACATGAATAAAAGCAGGTACGCATAAAACCATGATTAGACTGAATTACACACTCGTACCATTCGCCGCCCTGCTGCTTGTGCCACTGGCCAACTTGCATGCCGCAGAGCCTTCGAGCACCCGTGAGCTCCCAATTTCATTCGTAAAAAAACATTGCGCTGACTGCCATGATGCCAATACCTCGAAAGGTAACTTCCGGGCAGATTTGCTCACCAAGAATCTGGGAGATCCGAAGAACATCAAGGCTTGGAGCCGGGTGCTGGCACGCGTGCAAAGCGGTGAGATGCCCCCACCAAAGAAAACTCAACGCCCCACGGAAGCGGAAATCAACACGGCTCTCATAGCATTAAAGACTGCTTTTCATGAAGATGCACTTGCAAGGCATAGTGAATCGGGCAGGGTTCGTTTGCGCCGTCTCAACCGGCTAGAATATGAAAACACGGTACGCGACCTGCTCGGCATCGATACGCCATTAAGAGACCTATTACCAGAAGATGATTTACGCGATGGGTTCAACAACCAGACAGCAGCCCTGAGCATTTCACCTGTGCACATTCAGCAATACATGGCAGCAGCGGATCGTGCCCTAGAGGCTGCCAGTGTTCGCCAAGCACGCCCAGAAACAAAAACACACAAGTTTTCCTACACACACGATGCTGAAAAATCATTCCATGGCCATGCTCATAACAAGCTGCAGTGCAACCTTAGGGGAGATGATCTACATTTCTACCTCGACACTCACATTGAAGTTCCCGCTTACCTGCGCCAGTTCGAAACAATTACACGAGAGAACCCAGGCAGGTATCGCATCCGCATCACAACAGAAGCACGCGATACTACGAATGGTGAGGATCTTATTTTTAGCGTCTGGCTAGCCGCTGGAGGAAAGAGGCGTGAATTACTCGGCCACTTCGATGCGCAACATCGCAAAGAAACAGTCGTAGAGTTGACCCGACCCTTTGAGATTGGTGAGACAATCATTATCGCGCCCTATCGCATGGCCAAGGTGCGGATCGATGCAGGTTACAGCGTTTATTTGCCCGACAAGCAGGATAAGATTCCCAAGGGCTGGCATGCTATCAGTAATCCTAATCCACCCATCCCTACAGTGGGGCCTGGGATTGTGGTGAAGCCCGTTGAGATTATCGGGCCGCTGCACGAGCATTGGCCTCCACAGGGGCATCGCTTGCTTTATGGCGATGAAGCTGAATTAATCTCTGTAGCAGATATTGCAAAAACCATGAGGGTGCCCGATACGATTCTGCGCCCAGTGAGGGGCAATCGTCAAGTCAAGGATCCAGTAACGATTAGGTTGCCTAAGGATAAAACAGAGGCCGCCATCCGCGATACGCTCACCCGCTTCATCAGTCGTGCCTTCCGAAGGCCAAGTACCGCCAGTGAAGTCGAGCTTTACCAATCGATGGTTCGTGACCGACTAGGTAAAGGCGAGTGTTTCGAAGTTGCGTTGAATGCCGCACACCGCGCAGTGCTTTGTTCACCCGATTTTCTGTTTATCGTTGAACATGGTTTTAAATTGAACAGCCATGAGCTTGCAGCAAGGCTCTCGTATTTCCTTTGGCGAACCGCGCCTGACGAAGAGTTGCGTAAGCTTGCAGATAAGGGCGATTTGATCCGACCGGAAGTGCTGAGGAAAGAAACCTCCCGCTTGATCGCCTCGCCACGCTTTGAAGCTTTTGTCCGAGATTTTCTTGCTCAGTGGCTCAATCTGCGAGAGATCAATGCGACCACGCCAGACCGTGATCTGTTCCCTGAGTATTTCGAAAGCATTCACGATGGAAGACAGGATGTTTTTCTGCATGACTCGATTGTCGGAGAAACGCAAGCGTATTTCCGCGATCTTCTAGACCGGGATCTGGGCGCTGCGATGTTAGTTTCTGCACCTCATGCATACCTGAATCAACGCCTTGCCGAGCATTACGACCTGCCACCAGTCAAGGGTGCTGGATTGCGGAGAGTGGATTTGCCCGCTGATAGCTTGCGTGGCGGATTGCTCACGCAGGCAAGTATTTTAAAAGTGACCTCGAATGGTGCAAACACCTCGCCGGTGCTGCGCGGTGCATGGCTGCTTGAGCGAATTGTTGGTACACCCGTGCCACCGCCTCCACCGAATGCCGGATCGATCGAGCCCGACACCCGTGGCGCAACCAATATCCGCGAGCAACTTTCCAAGCACCAGTCTGTAGCGAGCTGTGCAGGTTGCCATCAGAAAATTGATCCGCCCGGTTTCGTGCTCGAAGCCTTCGATCCCATCGGCCGCCATCGCGATTACTATCGCACCACCGAGAGTGGTGAAAAACTGAAAAATGCGCGCGTCTTTTATGGTGGTGATTACGGCAGCGTCAAATATCTTAAAGGCGCCATGGTTGATACTAAGAGCCAGCTTCCCGATGGCAAGGAAATCGCAGATGTTCGAGCCTACAAAGCGACTCTTGCTTCTAGGCCCGAATTGCTTGCCCGCAGTCTCGTCCGTAAGCTTGCCACCTTCGCAACGGGTGTGAGTGTGGAGGCCGAAGATGAAATCGTTATCGATGCAATTTTGGAAAAATCCAAGTCATCCGGGTATGGTTTACGAACACTGATCCAGGAAGTCATACAGAGCGAACTCATCACTCGGAAATAATATGAATTTTACAAAGAGCAACCACTTACCGAATAGGGAAAACAAATGAAACAATTACCACGCCGCCTCTTTCTGAAAAACGCAGGCATCGCCATCGGATTGCCGATGCTGGACTCGATGTTGCCCTCGCGATATCTAGGAGCCGCCCCAGTGACTCCGCCACGCCGCATGGTCTGCATTGGCGTTCCCTTTGGTTTTGACCCTGCAGCTTTCGTACCGGTCACGACCGGTCGTGATTATACTCTTCCTTCACACCTTGCACATCTTGCTGCACATCGCAACGATTTTACGGTGATCAGTGGTCTGAGCCATCCCAACACTGGCGGTGGTGGACATAAGGCGGAAGCAGTTATGCTTACCGGTGCACCCTATCCAGATTATTCACACAATCTCAAAAACACTATCTCAGTGGATCAGGCTTTTGCCATCCGTTTTCGTGGTGAAACCCGCTATGAAAGCCTCACTCTGACCACACAAGGCCCCTCACTTTCGGTCACCGCCAATGGCGTTTCGATTCCTGCGATGGATCGCCCCTCAGCAGTATTTAAAAAGCTTTTTCTGACTGCAACTCCTGCTGAGATGGAAGCCGACCTCCGCCGTATCGATGAAGGACGCAGCATGCTCGATTTCGTAAAGGATCGAGCCAAGAGCCTCAACAGTCAGGTCAGTAGTGCCGACCGCCAGCGCATTGACGAATACTTTGAGTCCGTACGCGATGTGGAACGCCAGCTCAAAATGACACGCGAGTGGGTGAACCAGCCCAAGCCGAAGGCAATCGGTGGCGAACCGAAAGACATTGCAGATGCCCAGCAGCAAAAGGCAAAGTTTCAGCTTATGGTAGACATGATCTACCTCGCACTGATCACGGACTCTACCCGCTCTATCAGTTTAATGACCTTCGGCATGCATCATGATCTTTCTCATCATGGCAAGGAACCCAAAAAGCTTGCGCAATGCCGTCAGGTTGAAGTTGAGCTGATTCAGGCCTTTGGCGGCTTGCTCGACAAGTTGAAGGCTGCTAAAGAAGGGGGCACATCGCTGCTCGATTCCACCATGATGTTGATGACAAGCAATCTTCGGGATGGTAATACTCACTGGACTTACAATCTTCCAACCATCCTTGCTGGTGGCGGCTTCCGCCACGGCCAGCACCTTGCCTTTAACAAGCCTTATCTGGAAGAGGTGAATCAGGAGCTCAACCCTGCCCCGGGAGCAAAGTCTAACCCCGAGAAAAAGATTCCACTCATGGGTCAGGATCAGCAACCGCTATGCAATTTGTATACTTCTATGCTGAAAAAGGGCGGAGTTGAGATCGAGCGTTTCAGTACTGCTACCGGTCCGCTCGAAGGGCTTGTATAAGGGGGCGATTTAACTATTGGTAAAGATCAACTCAAATAGATCGTGATCTAGATTTCTCCTATTACGTAGGTACGATTCGTTCATTGGCAGATACGAAAACCATCGCAGGATTTAGATAAGTTACGCCTGCGATTCCCAACCGTACTGCACAGCGGGCATTACACTAGAAGCTAAGAGGATCTTGAAAACCATGACAAGATTGAACCTTACTTTCGGAATTCTTTTGCTCCTAAGTCTCACAGCACCAGTTCAAGCTACCGAATGGCCTCTAAATGATGTCACAGATATATTGATTGTTCATGGAAAGGTCAAATTGGCCAAGGGTGCTCTGGGGCAGAGTTTAGCCCTCGATGGCGAATCGCTTATCGAACTTAAAGACAGCGCGAAATTCGCAAGTGGTGCGTTTACAATCTCGCTGTGGTTCAATCCATATGATCTTGCCTTAGGCCAACAAATGCTCGTAGGCAAAAACCGTTATTCCCTTAATGAGCGTCAGTGGAGCCTCACGATCGAGCCAAATGGCAAACTGAAAGCCTATTTGCAACAGGGCGGTTGGAGTACGATTAACTGTGCCGAACCAATCATCGCCGGCCAATGGCATCTCGCAACTTTGGTAGCGGATACAGATAAAGCAGCTCTCTATTTAAACGGAAAGCTGGAGGGCGAGGTGAAGCTTAAGATGCCCATTCAAGCAACAGAAGCACCGATCACGCTAGGCGGAATCTGGGATAATAAAAAAATTCTGCAGGCATTTCATGGGGCAGTGGATGAATTCTCTTACCAACCGCGCGCTTTAAATGCGAAGGAGATTTCTTCGAGTTATCAGCCTGTTTTGGCCAAGCATTATATCCCAAAGACTATCGCCCCATTGCCCCTCTGGGATATAACACAAAAGCTTCCAAAAGCATCAGAACTACCTTTTGTTAAAGGCTCGGAATTTCATGTCATCAAGAAACAGCGCCCTGATGTGGACAATTGCAAATGGACGCTGGGCGTGGGACTCGCCTGGCACAAGGGGAAGCTCTATGCTTCTTACGGCTACAACAAAGGTGAAGAAAATACGGCTACGGAGGAGGCGCATGTTCGTATGAGTAGCGATGGTGGCAAAACTTGGGGGAAGCCCATCGTGATGGATGCGGGTGAAGGCAATCTCGGTGTTAGCCACGGCGTGTTTCTTTCACACGGCAATAAACTTTGGGCGTTTATGGGCGCCTTTCATGACAACTTCCAGCGTACTCATACACGCGCCTATGTCTTGAATGAAACCTCAGGCCAATGGGAGCCTAAGGGCATAATCATTGAGAACGGCTTCTGGCCAATGCAGGAGCCGCAGAAGATGGGAGACGGAAACTGGATCATGGCGGGACTCCATGTGGGCGCTCCGGGTCAGGTAGGTAACCTGCCCGCAGTGGCCATCAGCAAGGGCGACGACTTCACGAAATGGGAGCAAATCGTTATTCCTGCAGAGCGGGGTTTGGGCAGCAATATTTGGGGCGAGTCCACCGTCATCGTCGAAGGCAAACGTATACTCAACATCTCTCGGTACGGCAGCAAACCGCTCGCCCTGCTCTCCTTTAGCGAAGACCATGGTCGCACTTGGACACCTACTGCAAAGTCCAACTTGCCGATGGCTACAAGCAAGCCTTATGCCGGCATCCTTAGTACGGGCCAGCGCTATCTCGTCTGCACGACCACAGCCGATACAGGTGGCTCGCGTTCGCCCCTGACTATCGCTGTAAGCAAACCAGGTGAAACCATCTTTAGTAAAGTCTTTGTTATCCGCACCTCTGTGTCAGATTCCACGCCAGGAGTTTCCGCCCCTAACATCGACTTCAGTTATCCCTATGCAGTTGAGCATCAAGGCAAAATCTATATTGGCTACACGAACAAGAGTCATGCCGCCAACGAATTAGCAATCGTGCCGGTGAGCAATTTGGAGATAAAATAATGAATCTTTACTTCCTCGCAGCCCTGCTCTTTCCACCACTTGCAGTGCTGCAAGCCGCAGAGCCCGTCACGAACTCCATAGGTATGAAGCTTGTGCCCATCCAACCCGGCACATTCACCATGGGCCAGGATGGACCGCCCTTGGAGGACTTCCTGCGCCAGAAGCGATTTGGCGAAATATGGAAGGTTAAGGACCAGATTGACTTTGATGAAAAACCTGCCCACAAAGTTACGATCACCCAACCGTTTTTTATGGGGGTCACCGAGGTTACGTTGGGGCAGTATCGTCAATTCGACCCTGATTTCAAAAAGAACAATCCAAAGTTTAAGCCTGCGGATGATGATGCAGTGGGTGGAGTGACTTGGGAAAAGGCTGTGGCGTTCTGTGAGTGGCTTTCAAAGAAAGAGGGTAAACCTTACCGCCTTCCAACCGAGGCGGAATGGGAGTTTGCATGCCGTGCGGGCACGACCACACTTTATAACACTGGTAACACCCTGCCTGATGGTCATCAAAAGTGGTTCGGCAATGAAAATTATCGGGGAGTCTATTTTCCACCCGGTAATATGCCGCGCGAGTATGACTGGCGTGATAGCAGCAAGGCTTCTGAAAAAAATCTTAAGCAAGGCGAGATTATCGGGTTGATCCATCCACCGGAAGAGTTGAAAGCCGGAGGCACAGGTTCATTTCGAGTAGCAAAAAAGACCCCGAACGCATGGGGCCTGCATGACATGCACGGAAATTTGGCAGAGTGGTGCTTTGACTGGTATGGACCGTATGAAGCAGCGGACCAATCTGATCCGGTTGGGCGTGCCGATGGAGATTATCGAGTGTTTCGGGGTGGATTCCATTCCTCGATGATACGATTTTTGCGTTCTGCCAACCGTGGTTCTTGGGTGTCGAACTCCGCAAGCGAACGTATTGGTTTTCGTGTAGTGCAGGGTGAATCTTCAAAAAGAAAACCGCTTCCCCCGCCTGTGCCACCCCTTGTCATGCAAAATGTCAGTCAGAAAGTTCCGATCATCACTCCGCAGCCTCAAGGAGTGCCTTTTTTTGAAGGCCCTAAGCCATTCGTGCGCATTCCTGAAGGATCGGTGGGCCCCGTGTTCATCAGCCAGAATCACAGTCCGGCCATCACCGAATGCCCTAATGGTGATTTGCTTGCCGTTTGGTTTTCCACAATCGGAGAAACGGACCTAACCACTTCAAATGCCGCCTCAAGGCTGCGCTTGGGTGCCGGTGAGTGGGATCTTGCTTCTGCATTCTGGGATCCTAAAGATGTAAACGATCATGCACCGAAGATATGGTGGGATAGCGACAAAACGCTCTATCACTTCGTTGAAGCCCGTCAGCATGGCGACAACCTAGTTCGCCGTTCCACCGATAATGGGGTTACCTGGTCTAAAGCCGAGGTGATACGTTCCCATGGCGAGCCGGCCAACCATCCCATCCGCCTTAAAGATGGCGTAATTGCGATGCCTTACGACAATTCCTCTATCATCATCAGTCGTGACAATGGCAAAACTTGGCAGTCTCGCGGCCGTGATCTTCGTGGAGATGATGATGTCCGCCCTGGTAACAGTGGTCCCTGTATTGCGGGTATTCATGCGCCAATCGTCCAGCTTAATGATGGGAGGCTTATGGCCTATGGCCGTCTTTCCTCTGAAGATTCCAATCAAAAACATTTTCAACTTAAAATGCCCGTAAGCTACTCCAGCGATATGGGCGAAACTTGGCAATGGGGCATCAGCGAATTCCCCGTGGTTAGCAATACCCAAAAGCCAGTTCTTTTGCGTCTTAAAGAAGGCCCAATAATTCTGTGCTCCTTTACAGATCAGGCCCGTACACCTTTTAAGGAGCGCAAAGGTCTTGTTTTTAAATCCAAAAACGGTGAATACACTGGCACTGGCCTCTATGCAGCAGTGAGTTATGACGAGGGCAAAACCTGGCCCGATCGCAAGCTTATCGCACCCGAGGGCAAAACCAATACCGATATCAACGGCTACCTTGCCATCACCCAGACCCGTGATGGTCGCATTCAACTCATCACTAGCAAAGATCACTATGTCTTTAATCTAGAGTGGATCAAATTAGTACCGACCACACCTAAGAAGTAAATGCATCGGATTCCAGTAGGGCGATTTACCAAAGGAGAATCGGATTCTCTACCTGAAAAACCATGCGTTCATATCTTGGTGATAGGTTTGCGTATGATTTAGATCGTACTAGTTCTGCGGCGTGAAGTACTATCGTTGGGTTTGTATTGCGCTATTGGAACAAATTGCCCGCTTTGATAATCGTAGGCGAAAACCTCGCCCGTTTCGATCTTGTAAACCCAGCCATGCAAGTGTAGATCACCCTTTACCAATCGTGATGCAACAAACGGAAGTGTCCGCAGATTTTCTAATTGAACCAATACATTTTCTTCGACGGTTGCTGTAACAAGACGATCACCTTCCAGGTGTCCATAGTTATCCTTAACAATTCTGCGTGTGGTCTCTGCGTGCGATAGCCAAGATGAAAGCGCTGGTAAATTAGCGACCATTTCTGGTTGTAACAAGCCTTTCATTGCACCACAGTGGGAATGACCGCAGATGATGATGTCTTTTACGTAAAGCCCTCCAACAGCGAATTCAATTGTCGCAACTTCTCCGCCGTAGGGCGCACCATGCGAGGGTACGATGTTTCCTGCGTTACGAAGGATAAACAAATCGCCTGGTTGGGACTGAGTAAGCAGGTTTGGGTCGATGCGGGAATCTGAACAGGTTATGAAGAGTGTTTCAGGATTTTGACCCCTGGATAATTTTTCAAACAAGCCTTGCAATGGTCTGAAATTTTCTTCTTGGAAATGATGGATACCTTCGATTAACTTTTGCATGATGTTCTCCAATATGGTGGCTAAAGCACACGATCAGTAACTGAAAAAAAGAAAGATTGCATAATCAAGCCCATTCTTTGCGGGTTTTTCCGATAGCTTTACGAAGTTCGTTGGCATCATCAGATTCTTTTTCAAGAAAGACGGTTGCATCGAGCAACCAAGTTGCGATTTCTGGTTGTCGAAGTTGGTAAAAAACATGCCTACCTTCCCGCCTTTCAGAGACAAGTCGGTAAGCCCGCATCACCATGAGGTGTTGAGAAACCCCAGAATGGCTGATGCCAAGTGCATCTTTAAGGGAATTCACATCATATTCTCCATTCCGCAATTCTTCGATTATGCGAATGCGGTGGGGGTGAGATAATGCCCCCAAGAATTCCGCAATTTCTTTTGCTACCAAGGCGCGATGTGGCATAGCAAGCAACCTTTCAGATGTATTCAAAAGTTTGAATGTTCTAATCTATATATATATGAACCTACAAATATTTTGTCAATAGAATTGCTTAAGGTTGTATGATTGCGCTCTAGATCGTCAATTTCTAACGAGGGAATCAAGTCGGTGTGAAAAACAAACGAAGGAAGGATCTACTTATCCTCTTTGTGAACGGATTCATCAAGATGGGTTTGAAAAAAGAATAGTTTGTTTTGTGAGATTATAAAAGCGAGAAGGTTTTACTTTGGTTTTGGTCCGCCGAAGCCACCAAGGAAGGGGATCATCTGTACGCCACGCTCTTTGACTCTTTGGTTCATACGCACCCAGTATTCAGTCATTTGCGCCCGCATTTCAGGCGTGGATTTATCTAGGCCATCTGAAAGTCGCTTATTGCGCTCTTCAGGAGTAGGAGTCCCTTTACCTTTTACATTAGGCCCGCCTGCACCGTTTGCATTTGCAGTATTAGGATTGCCTGTTGCGGATGTTTTTTTTGCATTATTATCAGCGGTTTTAAAGCCACCTCCAGGGCCACCCATACCAGGTGGGCCAAAGCCTCCTTTGCCACTCATGAAACCTTTCATCATGCTTGCCATGCGGTCGATGTCTTTATCTAAAGCCTTGCGTTGTTCTTCTGGTGAGGAAGAGAAAAAGCGATTGAATTTTTCCTTGAACTGTTCGTTCATGCGCTGCGCATTTTTATCATCGTTACTTTTCTTTTGGGAATCAGACATCTTGTCGCGAATGGTTTTCATGGTTTCGAAAAAAGCTTTGCGTTCCTCTGCTTCCATGTCTGCAATTTTTTCGATATCGATGCCTGCAACTGCAGCGTCAAATTCTCGCATGGGGGCATTTTTGACGTAGGAATAGCTGGAGTATCCAATACCTCCAAGAAGTAGAAGTAAAAGCGCGGCTACAGAAAGCTTCATGCGTAAGCTAAAAGATGATCTAGGTTCAGCCGAATTATTTGGAGTATTTAATTCATTCATCATGTTAATACTAACTCAGCAATTCGTTCTAAGAAAGCAATTATTTCGTTTTGGTTGGTGTAGTAGGCCCGCCACCAAAATTAGGCATCTGAACGCCTTTTTCCTTTGCCCGTTCGCCAACTAGTTTCCAGTATTCAGTCATCTGTGCACGAAATTCCGGGGTAGATTTGTCAAGCATATCTGAAGTGCGCTTATTTTTTTGATCAGGGGTTGCATTTGGATTTCCTCTCGCCCAAGGAGGGCCACCACCACCAGATGGTGGTGCAACATTTCCCGGAGCTCCAGCACCAGCTTTACCCGTAGCGTTTGCGCCACTTGCAACATTATTAGTTCCACCTGAGCCATTGCCCTGCCCATTAGCATTTCCAGCACCGCTTCCGGGCGCTCCACCTTGGCCCCTTCCATTAGCGCCATCCGGAGTTTTGGCTGCAGCACTAGCATTTGGTGCGCCACCTTTTCCGCCACCAAAACTTTTCATCATGGAAGCCATGCGATCTACTTCTTTATCTAATTCCACTTTTCTTTCTGCAGGGGGCAGGGCAAAAAACTTATTCATTTTTTCAGTCATTTGAGTTTGAAATCTTTCACGCATAATATCGTCAGCTTTTTCTTTTTGTGGCTCGGTCATTTTTTCGCGAAGGTTTTTCATGTTCTCAAAGTATTCTTTTCGCTCTTCAGCAGGCATATCGCGCATTTTTTCCATGCTCATTTCAGCCGTCAGTGTCTGATATTGGCGCAAGGTGGAATTGCTTGAATAAGAATACAAGGCGTAACCCGAACCTAGGACCAATAAGGCAAGAAGACTTGCAAGGACAATGATTTTGTTTTTGGATAATAAAGGTTGCCCATCAATTGTTTCATCAGGAATCGCCATGGCTGTTCTCCGGTATATGATTAAAAGCCACCCGATTTAAAATTAACGGATGGCTGATTTGTATCTATAGACAACTCGATTCAAAATCCTAACCGCGCTTACCACCGGGAGCACCACCACCACCAGGTGGCTTGCCACCAGTAGTTGTTGTAAGGCCCATTTCGGCTCGTGTTTTGTCACGAAGTTTTTGATATTCCAACTTGGCAGCACGGTACTCAGGGGTGCTGTTATCCAAGCGATCGGAAGTGCGTCTGTTGCGTGCTTCAGGTGTTGGAGCAGGTCTGGTTGTTTGAGGAGCAGCCTTAGCAACTTGAGTTCCACCTGCTACGGGTTTATTGCCAGTGACTTGATTGCCACCATTTGCAGTTCCGCCTTTACCGCTCCCTTGAGCGCCTGCTACTTTTTGCTTATTATTGCTTTGTGCTCTTTTAGCTTCAAACTCCTTGCGTTTAGCTTCCCATTCGAGTCTGCGTTTTTCTTCACGATTAACTTCATCGACCAATTGTTTTTTCTGTTCTGCCTTGGTCATCGCAAAAAAAGTAGTCAATTTCTGCATATCTTTTTTTTCGTACTGGCGTTCGCGTGCATCGTTTATTTGCCCTCGTTGATCGGGGGTAAGTTTTTTCTCAAGAGCCCGAAACTTTTCAAATCTTGCTTTTTGATCTTCTTTTGAAAGCTCAGAAAAATCTACATCTTCATTGACCATTGCCATGGCTGTACGGAAAGAAGCACCACTCCACCAAGAATAACCAGCATAGGAAATCCCTGCCAAAAGTAAGGCAAGAATAATGGTGACTGTGATCTTTCTTGAATTGGACATGCCTTTATCAGCGTCAGTAATTTCAGGGATATCTGCAATAGCCATGATTGAAACTCCGAAATAAAAAATTAAGACCCTGGCGCGACGGTGACTTCATTGGAAACATGCCCGTCGGCATAAACAATATTTCTTCCTCTTCCTGAACCAGGCGCACCATGATTATCATCCATGTCAAAAACAAGAACAATGTTAGCGGTTCCCCTACCATCAGTCATCAGTTCTTCCATGCGCCTGCCGTTAATAAATGGCATCGATCGCGTGTTATAGCCAACAGGCTTGGTGTAAGGCATGAAGGAAGGTTTGTCGCTGGGATATTCATAACTGTACTTGATGTTGTAATTTGAAAATGCAGTAGCAACATCAGATGTTCCATTAAAAGTTGCAGGGTTATTATCACCGCCAACAATTACTTTCATGTAAAGGGAAGTGAATTCGCGTGCTCCACCTGGGTGTAAATCGGATGGGCATAAGAATGTCTTGGTGTTTTTTTCAACATAATCAAAAATCTTCTCACCAAAGAAAACAGGGAAGCCTATGTTTACATTTTGATATTCCCGATTGCCAATATCATAGGGTGTGCCATTGGTTTGAGTTAGCGGGTTAGCGAAAACACTTCGTTGAAAAATCCTATGTGCTTCAGGATAAGTTTGCGGGGGATTCTGCCTGTACATTTCCATCGCCAAACCGATTTGCTTCAAATTATTTTGACAATACATTCTGGCAGCAGTGGATCGAACTTTTTGTACCGCAGGAAGCAACAAACCAATAATGACACCAATGATGGCAATAACCACTAAAAGTTCAATCAAGGTAAAACCCGGTTTCGAGCTCTTCATTCGTTTCATCTTGGATACCTATTAGGCGGGTTCAATCATAACATTCGAACCTTCAATATTACTTAACAACCTTATCATTTTACAATAGTAAGCATTAAAAAGTGATGAGCGTGGTGATAAAATTCCCAATCCCAACCTTGGCAGCTTAAAATTATTTGATTTCTATGCTGTTAACCATTGATAAATAAGGCTTTACGGCATACAACCAGTTTGTGTAGTATTCAAGTGAAAGAGGCTTTTGTCTCTCCAAATAAAGGAAAGGATTTCATGCATCGTAGCAGTTTAAATCGAAGGGCTTTTTTAGCAAATATTTCAGCTTTAGGTATTTCTACCTTGGTTAATGCTGCGCCAACTTCAAGTAGCTTTCCATTTTACGCCATGGATACCGGCCTAAGAGGGCTTGATGTGCCTTCGTTGGAAAAGAAAGTCGCATTACTTGCAAAGCTCGGGTTTGCAGGCATAGGGTGGACCTGGAACCCATCAGAAGCAGAACCTCTCCTTAAGTTGCTTGAGCAATATAAACTGCAACTCTGGGCGGTTTACCTCGCACCCTTCATCGAAGATGCACCCGATAAAGCCTTGCTTGCCTATATCTCCAGCTTAAAGAGCAGACCCACGCGAATAGAGCTGGCCTTACGTAGCAAAAAATACAAACCCTCCGACCCCGAGGGCGACTCAATCGCATTGCAATACGCTACGCACTATGTGGAAAAAGCAAAAGACTCTGGGCCCGTGATTTCTTTTTACCCGCATCGCTCTTTCTGGCTCGAAAAGGTGGAAGATGGCTTACGCTTAGCTTCCAAAGCTAATCTTTCTACTTTGGGAACACATTTTAATTTGGTTCATTGGCGCTGGCAGAATGGTTCGGATGAAAAGAAAATTCTTGAGACAGGTAAAAAACATATCTTTTGCATCACTATTAACGGAATGAAGGATGCAGCCATCGTTTCTCTGGAACAGGGGAATTATGATGTTGCTTCTTTTCTCAATTCCGTGCAAAAATCGGGCTGGACGGGACCTATCGGTTTACAGTCCTATAGTGTTCCAGGGAACTCGGAAGACCTTCTTGGTAGGTCGATGAAAAAATGGCAGGAAGTTACACGCAACTGGTGATATTAACGGAGTGATTCATGAGCGATCAAGAAATGAACGATGAGAAATTTGAACTCGGTCTTAGCTTTCACCAGCAAGGCAACCCCGACCAAGCTGAAATGATTTACCGCGAAGTTCTCAATGGCAACCCAAACCACAAGCACGCATGGTCCAACCTTGGTGCGATCCTTTCTAAGAAAAACAAACTTGAAGAAGCAATCAATTGCTATCGCAAGGCGTTGGAAATTGACCAGCAGTTTGGCGAATGCTGGTTCAACCTAGGTAATGCACTGCGTAAAGGTATGAACCCTGTAGGTGCTGAAGCTGCATTTGTTCAGGCCCTCAAGTGCAATAACTCCCTGTTTGGCGCAGCAGTAGGTTTGGGTCAGTCTCTTTCCGAACAGGGGAAGTTCCCCCAAGCTGCGGAAGTGTTCAAGCAAATCATCGCCCAGAAAAAAGATGACCCCGATCTTTATTCCCACCTTGGTAATGCCCTTAGGATGCAAGGCCTGCGCGATGAAGCCATGCAGGTTTACCAGATGATGCTGAATTTGAGGCCCAACGATCCGAAAATCATCCATCAATATGGGTTGGTCATGATGGATGTTGGTAGGCTCGAAGAAGCGTTCAACCAGTTTAAATATGCTCTAAGCTTAAAGCAGGATTACCCGGAAGCTCATAACTCCATGAGCATTGTTTTACAAATGCTGAAGCAGGATGATAATGCCCTTGCGCATAATCTTGAAGCGGTAAGGCTTAACCCCAACTTTACTGAAGCTTGGAATAATCTTGGCAACCTTTATGGCTTGGGTGGGAAACCCAAGGAAGCCATCGATGCGTTTAGGAAGTCGATCGCATTGCAACCGCGGGCCATTCCGTTTCATAGCAATTTGCTGTTGAACCTGCATTATTCGCCAGACATGACCGGAGCAGAAATATACAAGGAACATGCTGGATGGGCCGAAGCGCATCTGAAAAATTATCCCCCTGCACAACCTTTTGATAATAACAAAGAAGGTGACCGCAAGCTAAGGCTGGGGATTGTCTCCCCCGATTTTCGTAAGCACACTGTCAATGCATTCATGGAACCTTTTTTAGATTCCATTGACCGAAACAAGTTTGAAGTGTTTGCCTATAGTTCAGTTATCAGGCCCGATGAAAAAACCGAACAGTTCAAGCTTAAAGTTGATCATTTTAAGGATATCAGGCCGATTCCTGATATGACTGCTTCAAGCATGATAAGGAAAGATCAAATCGATGTGCTGCTGGATCTTGCAGGCCATACCGCTGGAAGCCGGCTACCTATTTTTGCCTTGAAATCCGCACCCATTCAGATCACCCAGTTCGGGTATCCCAATACCACGGGCATCCCCGGGTTTGGTTTCCGCATCACCGATACCTTTGCAGATCCCAAGGGGTTTACCGAAGCCAATCATTCTGAAGAATTGGTCCGCCTTCCTGGCTTGGCGTGGTGTTATCAACCCCCTGCAGATGCTCCTGAAGTTCCCAAGCGTTCCCCCAAGGCGGGTGCAATTATTTTTGGCTCGCTTAACAACATGGCAAAGCATAATGGGAAAGTGCTTTCGCTATGGGCAAAATTGCTTAGCGCAGTCCCCGGTTCGAAATTACGTTTGTTATCGGGCCCTGGTCAAGAATCCATCAAGATGGTAAGGCATGCCTTGCAGACCGCTGGGGTAAACCCGGACCGAGTCGAGTTTCTTCCACGCATGGAGAAAAAAGAATACTTCGCAGCACTTGGCGAAATCGACATCGCCTTGGATCCTTTCCCTTACAACGGGGGAATCACCTCGTGTGATACTTTGTGGATGGGAACACCGCTGCTCACGCTTGCAGGCACCACCTATGTATCCAGACAGGGAGTTGCAATTTTAAGCAATGTTGGGATGGAAGAATGGATTGCAAAAACACCTGAAGAATTCATAGAGAAGGCAAAGAAGTCTGCAAGTGAAGCTGCAAGGCTCAGTTTGCTACGGGGCAAATTAAGAGACATGGTTAAGAAATCTTCCATTTGCGATTGGAAAGCCTACGGCAGCAAATGGGAAGAAGCGGTTCGCAAGTTGTGGAAAACTTGGTGCGCCAGTAAATAATTCGCCACGGAAATTAAGGAAGCAGAAGAGAAAACATTTTGCCACGGAATTACACGGAATAAATACGGAATACAAAACGCTCATAGCTTGCTGGTTCTAAAAACCTGCAACCAAGCTCTCGAAAAACTTCAATAGAAGCTCCGATGATCTTTTCCCATTAACTTATTCCGTGAAATTCCGTGGCTAGTCTTATTCTTCTCTTTTCGGTGTTTTTTTCATTGTCCTATGGGGCATCTGCAGTGAGTTTGGGGAGGGGTGGGAATTCGTATTGGAAATCCCTCAACACCTTGTGCATAAGAAACTCGTATTGTTTTTTAGGGTCAGAGCCTTTGGGTGGTATTATTACTGACCCCGCCAATGGAACCAAGACGGTTCCAGAGCCTTCACCTTTGTCCTGCAATTTGAATGCAGGATGATATTCTGCGAATTCTCGAAGCTCTATGGGAGTTGCTTTTTCAGGTGCTTCTTGAAGGCGCTGCACTATCATTTGCCCATACGAATCAGCAAATATAAAGGTTGGATCAGTTTCTGAATTTGGTAAAAACCCAAAACCAACGATTTGATATCCTAGCGACATAATTGGTGGCGAAAGTAACTGAGACTTTTCCAGATCCCACAAATAAACAGCACCTTCAGTGCAACCGGTAATACCAACATTTTTGTTTTTTGATTTGCCCACACCTTGCCAAACTTCCACACCATTCACCGTGCTATCATGCAGCATTGCTTCCTTTAGAGGGGCGCCATCTTTTAGCTTCCATGCCCTTAGGGTACTATCTTCACCACAGCTAAAAATTCTTTCTTTGGTGTCATCGATAATAATGTTTTTAATGTTGGCGGCATGTTGAGGGTCGTTCGGGTCTTTACCCCATTGCATTTTCTTGGTTTTTATATTCCACAGCCGTACGAACATATCTTCGCCACCAGAGGCGATAAGCATTCCACTTTTTGAAAAAGTCAGGCAGGAAATTGTTCCATCATGGGTTTTTTCGAGTACAGCCAGTTCGCCTGAATAACCATTTGAAATGTCAAGGATATGAATGTTTCCTTCGTAATCACCCCAGGCAATCTTGGTTTCATCCAATGAAAAAGCCATGCTACTTGCTTCATCCATTTTCTGTAAGTCAATAAGTTCACCTTCTCGATTGTAAAGTTCATAAGTTTTTCGACCATCGGCTTTTAAGATTTCGAGGGCGAAAAATTTGCCGTTACTAGAACCAATAAGAGAAACAATCTGTGTGTCAGCCTTTGGTGTTTTTAAGTTCATCTGGCTCAATTTGCTTGTTCCCTGCCAAATTTCTAAAGCACCTTTCTGATCCAGAATTGCAATGGTATCATTGCCTAGCATTCCAATTATGGATGCGTTTTCATGAATGAGCACAGTCGATTTTTGAAACGATTCTGTATTAAAACTTAGGTATCTGCCTTTGGTGGTTTCGATTGTTTCAGCAATGCTTTTGGTGGATGCAACCTTTACCTTTGCGCCAGTGCGGTAAAAAATCGATCCTGCATTATCAATGATAAATTGGTCCAATTTTTCTTCGAGCGGAATGGAAATCCGATTCTTTGGTAGGGTATCCCAAAGCACGCAGGTATTGTCATCACCTCCCGCTACCAGTAAAGGTGCCCGAGGATGCGGAACCATGAAACGAAGGGTGCTATTGTATACCAGAGAACTACTGGCTGGCCTTCCGGTTTTTGGATTAGAAATACGAATGGTGTTGTCATCCGAACCCGTTAGTAGCCATTTTGGGCTTTGGCTGAATGCCAGGCAGGTGACATCGCTATTGTGTTGCACCTGGAACTTGTATTTTTTATCCTCGACATTCCAAACCATTGCACGGTTATCAACAGCGCCACTCGCAATCAACGTTGAATCTTGGTTGAAGTTCAGACAAAGAACTGACTCAAAATGGGAATAACCAAATTTGGGTTCTAGTTGTAAATCCGCAAGGTCCCAAATCTGCACATCACCAAGTTCTGTCCCTGCTGCAATTTTTTTTCCATCCGGACTTATTGCAATACATTTAAGTTTATCTTTAACGCCCTTCAACTTTTCGACTTTGCCTTCTAGAGAAATCTTTGCGATTTCATTATTTGAAATAGCAATCAATCCTGAAGCATCTGGCATGAATTTGATTTGTTTGATTGGGCCAATTCCAGATTCAATTGCGAGTTTGTTTTCCAGTTTGTCATCTTTCATGCCTTTTAGGTCAATGAAAATTTTCCCGCCCATATCATAGGCAAGCAATAAGCCCTTCGGATCAACTGCGATTGATTTGACCCCCTCGGTGATAACATTTAATTTTTTATCCTTAAGCCAATGCCAAGTAAACAGCTTGTTTTCACTACTTAATACCAGCACCCTGTCGTCACCAAAGAAACAAGCGTTACGAATATCACCCGAACCTGGGAGAATTATTTCAGCAAGTGTGGTTGGTTTTTCCACGGTGGTGGGGAATATTTCCGGGTCGTGTATCCTGATAGATTTATCTTTGCCAAAACTCAGATAATATTTTCCCGAAGGAGACCATTCCGCCCCCTGCACTGCCTTGTCATGTACGACATACGAACGAATCCAAATGAACGAATCCATCAAGATTCCCATTCGCAGCCGTTCCATTTTAGCATAATCTACATTTTTTTCGTTCATCAGCGAAGCAGCAAACCAAATAGCGGCTTTGGTAATATCGTTGGCACGAATGCGCTCGAACCCAAGGTTCTCCTGTAACCCAGCGAGTTTCATGCGATCATTCGCGATTTTATTATTGAGTCCAAAACTTACTGCACCAATGATAAATACAAGGAACGCCAAGCTTGAAGCGAGAGCAGGGTTACGATAGCACCATTTCACTGCGACTTCATTCCAAGGCGCTCTTCTTGCCTTGATGGATTTGTTTTCGAGGAATGCATGCAAGTCTTGGGATAATTCAGAAGCGGTTTCATACCTTTTATTAGGTTGCTTGCTTAGGCATTTCAGACATATGGTTTCGAGATCTTTAGGAATACCCGAGCGAAGCGTAGAAGGAGCAACGGGATCTTTGAAGCTGACCTGCCTAAGAGTTTCCATGGCTGTAGCGCCCATGAAGGGAGGCCTGCCCACAAGCATTTCATAAAGAACAACGCCAAGGGCATAAACATCGGACATTGGGCCGATACGGCCGAGAGCAGGGTTGGCCTGCTCGGGGGCCATGTAACTTGGAGTACCCACGACGCCTTGAGTTTTCCCCTGCCCGCCCTGCTCTTCCTCAAACTTCTTGGCAAGTCCAAAATCAGTGATCTTTGCAACCGTATCGCCCAGATGATAGGAGGTAAGAGTAAGTTCATCCTTCTGGGGTTTCTTACCACCTTGCATGAGGATATTTGCAGGCTTGATATCGCGGTGTATGATGCCGCTTTTATGTGCAACATCAATAGCATCTGCAAGCGTAGCTACTAATTTAGCTGCATCTTTGGGCTGTACTAAACGGCCTGAAATCATGTCTTCCAAACTTGCGCCGTTGACTAGCTCCATAACAAAATAAGGTATGCCATCAAATTCATTGATGTCGTAGACTTGAATGATGTTTGGATGATGCATCATGCCCAAGGCTTCGGCTTCTTTTCGCAGCCTAGCTTTTAAATCCGCAGATAACTTGCCTGCACTCAATAAAGTTTTGATTGCAACGGGCCTGTTAAGGGTGGTTTGGCTAGCTTTGTAAACAACGCCCATGCCGCCACGGCCTATCTCGCCTGATATGGTGTAACCCGGGATCGTGGGTTGAGCATCGCCTGCTTGCATTTTATCTGCAAGTGCTTCATTAAAGCCGACGCTAAGAGTTTTTACCAGTGCTTGATCAACAGCTTGCTCGAAGCCGATAATAGTTTTTACCTGTGCTTCGTCAACATTCGGCTCGAAGCCGATAGTTTTATCTTGTGAAATATCCCGTTCAGCAGAAGTTGGTTCGATGTGAAGGATGGTCTTGGAATTATTAATTGCGCTTTTGAAGGCATCAAGCAGGCTGGGGTTCGCAGCACAAGCTTCTTCGGGCGTTAGGGTATTGCCAGACTTTGTCTGCTCTTCATACTTCCTTAAAATTTCCTGTAGCTCTTTGCTGTCTTGCATTGCTAATGATCCAATAGATGAAAGGAAATCTATTAGATATCATAACCATTTGCTTATAATTAACAGCATATTAATAAAAAGATCAACCGAATCAGGAGTAAACGTTAATCATTTAATTGAGGGCTAATCTGCAGTAAGTTTGGGAATGGGTGGGAACTCGCCCTTGAAATCATTCAGCACCTTGTGCATAAGGTAATCGTCTTCTTTCTTTTGGTCCGATCCTTTTGGTGGAATGATAACAGAGCCCGCAAGAGGTACTAGAACCGTTCCCTTGGATGGTCCATCTTTATCCTGCAATTTGAATGCGGGGTGATATTCTGAAAATTCACGCAGTTGTTCTGCGGATTTATCTGGGGATGATTGAAGGCGTTTAGCAACCATTGTGCCAAATGAACCTGCTAATAAAACAACAGGATCATTCACGCAATCATTTAATATGCCAAAATCTAGTATCAAATAACTGGGAGTAAGGGCTGGCGGTGCAAGTAACTGCCCTGAAGATAAATCCCAAAAATAAACAGCACCTTCAGAAGATAAAGTAAAAGCAATATTTTTCACCTTCGATTTGCTGCCACCATCCCAAAGTTTGATTCCTATAACAGAACTATTATGAAGCATGGCTTCATTGATGGGCTTACCATCCTTAAGGTTCCAAACCCGGAGGGTGTTGTCTTCTCCTCCTGATAAGATTTTTCCATTAGAATTATCAATTAATAAGACACCAACCTTGGCCGCATGATGAGGGTCTTTGGGATCTACCCACAGTGGTTTTTTGGAATCGATATCCCACACCCGTATGAACATATCTTCGCCACCCGATGCGATGTGTTTCCCATCCTTGGAAAACGCCAAGCTTGCAATAGAACCCTTGTGTGATTCCTTCAAAACAGCTTTTTCAATCAAAGATTCATTTGTGGTTTCAAATATTGAAATCGAGCCATCGAAGTTTCCAAATGCAACTTTGGAATCATCATCGTTGAAGACGATTACATTGCTATTTTCCAAGTTATTGTGTTCTATCTTTTTCCCATCGTGAGAGTAGAGTTCGCGAACTTTGCGACCATCGCTCAGTGGGATTTCTAGCATGAAAAATTTGCCAATGGACGAACCTTTGATGACGATTTTTTGATTTTCAAGCATGGGTCGCTGTAGAATTTTTTCTTTCTTTTTGGTTTCCTTGTGCCAGATTTCCAGTGCTCCATCTTTGCTAAGAATTACCAAATCTTTAGGTCCAAGCTCAGATATGGAAACGGCATTTTCATGAATGATTTGTGATGAATTATTGAGATCGGATTGGTTAAATTTCACAAATCTCCCGGCGGTATCATTGAAAGCCTTAGCAATCGATTCGGATGGTACATAGGTTACCTTTGGTCCATTGCGGTAATAAATACCTTCTTTTTTACCAAGGATAAACTGATCCAATTTTTTATTGATAGGAATCGATATTTGATTCTTTGGCTGCATGTCCCAAAGTACACAAGTATTGTCATCGCCACCTGCTACCAACAAAGGTGCGCGTGGGTGAGGAGTAATAAATCGCATGGTGGCATTGTAAACAAGATTGCTGCTTGCAGGCCTGCCTGTTTCTTTGTAAGAAATGCGAACAGTGTTGTCGTCTGCCCCAGTGATCAACCACTCGGGATCATTTGAAAATGCTAGACAGGTTACATCGCCATCATGTTGGATCTGATATTTAAAGCTACCATTGTTCACATTCCAAACGACTGCCCGGTTATCTGTTCCACCTGATGCAAGTAATTTTGAATCTTTACTGAAAGTCAGGCAAAGGATGGAATCCATTTGTGAAACAGAATGCTTGAGAATGAACTGCTGGTTTTCCCGAAGCCAGACTTTTATTTTTCCGTTGGCATCACCAGCGGCGATGGTAAGGGAATCCGGGCTTAACGCCATGCAGTTGAGATCGCCTTCAATGCCAATTAATTTTTGAATTTTCCCGCTTGGAATGATGTGAACAATTTCAGTTTCAGATCTGGCAATAATTTCTGAGCCAGCACGGGTAAAAATTATTTGTTCAATTGGTCCAATACCTGTCTCGGTTTCAGAGTTTGCTTGAAGTTTGTCGTTTTCTAAGCCTTTGCGATCAATTAATAATTTGCTTCCCTGGGCATATGCAATCGAAGTGTTTTTAGCGTCAACAGCAAGTGTTTTGATTCCCGAAGCAACAGGTTTTATTTCTTTTTCTTTTTTCCAATACCATAGATGAAGATTGTTGTCCGTGGTTAAAATTAGAATCCGATCTTCCCCAAAGAAGCTTACAGTTCGAATGCCCGCATTAAAGGAATCGGCGAAGTTATACTCCGCAATCGTAGTGGGATTTTTCAAGGTGGTGGGGAATATTTCCGGGTCGTGCACTCTGATGGATTTGTCTTCTCCAAAACTCAGATAATATTTTCCCGAAGCAGACCATTGGCTTCCCTGCACTCCTTGATCATGAACCACATAAGAACGAATCCAGATGAAATCATCCATCAAGGCGCCCATGCGCAGCCTTTTCATCAGAATTTTTTCTTTGTCGCTTTCGTTCATCAGCGAAGCAGAAAACCAAATAGCGGCTTTGGTAATATCATTGGCGCGAATACGCTCGAACCCAAGGTTTTCCTGTAACCCTGCGAGTTTCATGCGATCATTGGTGAGTTTATCATTGAGCCCAAAACTTGCTGCACCAATGATAAACACCATAAACGCCAAGCTTGCAGCGAGAGCAGGGTTACGATAACACCATTTCACAGCAACTTCATTCCAAGGGGCCCTTCTTGCCTTGATGGATTTGTTTTCAAGGAAGGCATTCAAGTCTTGGGATAATTCGGTAGCGGTTTCATACCTTTTATTAGGCTGCTTACTTAGGCATTTCAGACAAATGGTTTCGAGATCTTTGGGAATGCCGGAGCGAAGAGTCGAAGGAGAAATAGGATCTTTGAAGCTGACTTGCCTAAGAGTTTCCATGGCTGTAGCGCCCATGAAAGGTGGCCTGCCTACAAGCATTTCATAAAGAACAACGCCAAGGGCATAAACATCGGACATTGGGCCGATACGGCCGAGAGCAGGGTTGGCCTGCTCGGGGGCCATGTAGCTTGGAGTACCTACGACGCCTTGAGTTTTCCCCTGCCCTCCCTGCTCTTCCTCAAACTTCTTGGCAAGTCCAAAATCAGTGATCTTTGCAACCGTATCGCCCAGATGATAGGAGGTAAGAGTAAGTTCATCCTTCTGGGGTTTCTTACCACCTTGCATGAGGATAT
>JBIIMS010000029.1:0-3786 GCA_044337875.1 Gemmataceae bacterium | reverse complement strand
TATTGGACCCCGATTGGTTTCTTTAGAAGCACCTGTATTTGCAAGCTTTATGATTATTCCACCCATCAATGGATTGGCTATGACGGTAAGCCTTTGACAGAATCGCTGTATGAAAGATACCTGATTGAAACCAAAGTTAATGAACTGCAAAGTGTGGCTGATTTGGTTTAACTCAGGTTGATGAAAATAAATAGTAGAACAAGTATAAATAAGCAGATACATACCTAATTTTATTTAAACTTATAGAGATGCCTTTGCTTAAATAGATTTTCTGTTAAAGTTATATTTAAGTTTGCTAATGATATATATTTGTAGGGGTAAGTTTAGAAGGGTTGAATCTAATTTGTTTAATGTTGTGAAAGCTGAATTTGAAATTGCTTCTACGCTCCAAATTAGTGCTCTATTTTTTTGCCTATCAACTTTAGAAATAATATTTGAATGAAAATAAACTATGAGTGGCCAGGAATTGACGAGATAAGATCTAGTGTTAACGATAAAGACCGAATAAAAAGAATTCTGCCCGGGTTATTTCACTTCTCTTTACCTTTAATTGTTTGGATGGCTTCCCTCGCAGGAATCATCTTCGCACCGTGGTGGGCCAAAATTATCCTAGGCTTTGTCAATGGTCATGCTCTTGGGGTGATGGTTTTAATCGGGCACGATGCTTTACATGGTATCTTGTTTCCCAAAAGGTGGATGAATCGGTTGGCCGGTCGGATTTCGATGGCGCCCACCTTTCATCCTGTAACATCCTGGGTTCATGCTCATAATGGTTTGCACCATGGTTTCACCAATATCAAAGGTAAAGACATAGCATCTCCTCCGTTAAACTTAGAAGAATATAAGAAGCTATCCTTGTTGGGCAAATGCAGTTATCGCCTAACCCGAAGTTGGTACGGATGTAGTTGGTTGTATTTAAAAGAATGGTTTACATGGAAGTTTTTTCCCATTGCCAGCCGTGCTCCTAGAAACTCCAAGGCATTCTTTCGTGATCGTCTTCAACTGGCTATTCTTTTTGTTGCTTGGATAAGTTTGCTGATCTGGTCTGCATTTGTCCGCGGTGAAAATCCTTTCTTCATGATCACCTGTGGGTTTATTTTTCCACAATTTGTTGCCAGCTATTTCATAGGATTTATCACGCTGCAACAACATACCCACCCGAAAGTGGCTTGGTATTCCGATTTAGATTCTCCTTCACCTGCTTTTTTTCAAGCGCAACTGCATAGCACACCCCACTTGGTTTTCCCCTATATTATTCGTCTTTTCATGCGCAATGTTATGGAACACACCGCTCACCATGCAGACCCGGGTGGTATTCCATTATATTGCCTTCCAGAGGCGCAAAAATCACTTGAGAGATTTTTTGGCGATGAGATCTTATATGAATATTGGACCCCGTTTACTTTTTTACGAACCACTCGTATTTGCAGGCTTTATGATTATTCCACCCATCAATGGATTGGCTATGATGGCAAACCTTTGACAGAATCGCTGTATGAAAAATACCTGCTTGAATCCAAAGTTGATGAACTGCAAAGTGTTGCCAATTAAGTTCAACTCAGGGGAGATTTTTTTTGCCAGCCGAAGATGTAGGATAGAGTATCGCAAACATTTTTTTGACCATGTTGATGAAAATAAATAGTAAAGCAAGTGCCAGAGAAGTTAACGAAAACATCTTGTAGATATGTGCGAAAATAAGGTTGTTGGCTTCGTAGTTGACCGATTTATACATCATGGAATGCGAACCGCGTGAAGGATCAATAAATCCTTGAGTCTTTAATTCGCTTTCAAGAATTCCTCTATATTCTTCGACAATTGATTGCTGGATAAATCCCCTGTCCGCAGTGAATGAATACTGGTACTGATGCCCAATGAGCAGGTAGTTGACAAGAATGCCAATGGAAATGGCGCCGCCTAAAAACTGAAATAATACCAATTGTTGCTTGGATTGTTTTTCCAGTTCATCACTTCCCGAAGTGGCGTTTTGCATTCCTAGTAGAATCCAGCCCACGCCAAAACCCATAAGGAATCTCGGGATTGCGAGTTGCCAGTGCTGTGGCGCAGCAAACCAATTGAATTCAACTTGGTTGAGAGGATCCCAATAGTTCCATCCCATAGTTCGTTCGTGGGCAAGATGCATGCCCAGAGATAAAATTAATAGCCCGAAAATAGGTAGCGAACGGAAGGAGCGAAGGAATTGGCCCGTGGCGAGTGCCGCTGCTCCGCCAAAGGAGATGGACCAAACCAGCCATGGGCGTTGCAAAACATTGAAATTAATGATGACGCCTCCATATACACCCATGTCGGATACATTGAAATATTGAACAAGGCCAGCATAAAAGACGAGAGTTAGCCTGGGCCAAAGATTTTTAAAGGCGAGTACGATCTGGCCTGTACTTGCGAAAAACAAAAAAAAGCCGAGTGAAAAAGTAGCGCAAACAGCTGCCAAAAACACGCGATTGCTTTCCCACCAGCCATTCAGTTGGCCCCAATGCATCAGGTACCAGATGCCACATAGAAACGAAGCAAAGAACGGCAAGTCAATCAACGAGTACCAAGAAAAAGCTGCGGGATTAGTCGATTGTGCGTGTTCCAAATCTGGAATAAAAAGCAGAAGTGCTAAGACTGCAAGAGCGCCTTCAAACAAAAATCCACCTTCCCAGTTGGACCAACCATACATGAAAGTAGCTGTGCCAACGATGCCCGGAGCAAAAGCAGGTATCACAATCCCTGCCCATAACCCTTGGTTTTTTAAGTAAGGTGGAATCATGGAGGGTGTGGAAAAAAGAATGAAACCCGTGCCTAATCCTGCGATTATTCTTCCAGCAATGCAAATGCTGTAGGGGGCGTGAATCAACCCGCCATTGATGAAAGATCCCGCCGCCAATCCAACCAATCCAATTCGTGTCAAGAAGAGAGGGGAAAATAATGGTCCGACTTTTTTAGAAAGTATAAACCCAAACGCAATGGAAAGGAGAAGTGCGCTATGCAGGCTGTACCCTTGGGCTGAAATCCAGCCCATAGCGCCATCCATTTCCTTGAAATTCATGGTATGGCCGGCCGTGGTAACCCAAGCAATGGCGAGTGCAGCAAGTGCCCTGCCATGCAAAATGGTTTCGCAGCCCCAGAGCAGGGGGTTAAGAATCCTCATCACCAAATACAAGTTTGCTGCTCCCGTTTAATTCGTTAATCCAAGATATTTCCAAGCCCTGAGGAGTCTGGATGGTCAAAGAGGGTTTTAAGGGCGTTTT
This sequence comes from Gemmataceae bacterium, assembly GCA_044337875.1. Classification (GTDB taxonomy): domain Bacteria; phylum Planctomycetota; class Planctomycetia; order Gemmatales; family Gemmataceae; genus UBA969. The sequence continues at coordinate 535 of JBIIMS010000029.1, read as the reverse complement.
CATTTTTTGTAGAATGGTAAGCATTTGCTGGAAAGCAGATTTAACTTCCATTTCTTTTTCTTCTTGTTTCAGAGTGCGCCAACCTTTGTTGGTAGTGAGAATTACAGGGAGTCGCAATTCCTGCTGGAAAACTCCAACACCATAGGGCAGAACAATTTTGGCAGGAGCGAGTATTTCTGTTTTACTGAAGAGGGAATCGCCCGCAGCGGATTTTCGTCCATTGATATAACTTTGAATTTGTTTGGAAACATCTACAAGCGCAGGGTCTGTGATGTCTGATCTAGGATAAGCAGGAGCGAGATTACCCTCGGGCATGGGCGGGATTTTTTCCGTCTGGGGCATCCCACAGCCAATCAAGCCCAGAATTAATAAAGCTAAGGTTCGTTTCATGGTTTCTTTTTCTTGGAACTGTAGGGAGTCGTTGCAGGAAACACCCTTGTTTCTGAAGCTAGTGTTACAGGTCTGTATTGTAAAGTGCCAACCTTGACTTCAAAAATATCACCTGGCTCAAGATTAGCAACACTTCCTTTTTGGA
>JBIIMS010000025.1:0-13254 GCA_044337875.1 Gemmataceae bacterium | reverse complement strand
TGATCGCGGTAACATTCCAGCAATTCTGAAATGCCAGAAATCCAATACTTGTTACTGAAGCAGGTATGTTGATACTCGTAAGATTAAAACAACCCCCACCCCCAAAAGCATAATCACCTATTGTTATTAACGAATTAGGAAGGGTAATGCTGGTAAGGCCACTGCAGCCTGCAAAAGCACTATTTCCTATAATGGTAACGGAATTTGGAATGCTAATACTTGTTATTGAAACCTTGTTGATAAATGCATTCACCCCGATGGTGGTAACCGGAAGGTTATTTAAAACAGCGGGAATATTCACTGCGCCACCGGGGCCATTATATCCGGTGATCGTAACGGAGGTTCCATCATCCGTGAAGTATAACGGGCCCTCTTGTTGATCTAATTGTATGTTTGATTTGTTCCAAGCCTCCTTTGATGCCTGCAAACCTGCAGTCACTAAGCCAGCGTCGTATTCCAAGTTTGTATCAGCGCCTGCACCTGTGGGATTGATACTTGCTGCTATATCGGCACCTGTTAGCCCAGCAAGTGTCGTAACAAAATTCTTTCCTGATTCTGAAGCTGCAACAGAACAGCCGTAAAGTAAAATATCAGCATCAGGGGCCAAAGCTTTTCCCCAAGAAGCAATTTCACTACCCCGATTTACCAAAATATTTTGATCCACCACCTGATTACCAAATAACAATTCACCATCTTTGCCATGGCTAATGATGCGAACAGTATCTAATCCATTACGATTGGACAATTGGTTGCTGATTTGACTAATGACATCCTGAGCAGGATCCAAAGTTACCACGGTTGCATTTGCTAATTCTTGTTGAGGCACTTTACTTAAAAGATCTTGGGTGATGATTACCAGATTATGTTCTGGTAATTGAATAACAGGGTTAAGTTTTATTGCAGGAGTGATTCTTTGTTCAAGTTTAAGAAGCTCAAGTTTATGAAAAATATCCTTCTTCAAGGAGTTCTTCGATTGCTGATTTTTGAATAAAGAAAAGAAGAGTTTCGGGAACATAGAGGCTCCAAATGTACTTTGAAGAGGGCGTAATAACTATTAACAACAAAAACATTTTAGAAAACACTACTACCAATAATAATCGGTTCAAAACACAACCTACAAAACGGATTAGAGAGCTAAAGAATAAACTATATGAGAAAAATTATCCTGTCAACAACAATCAACAGTCATGCTTTGCCTAAACTGCCAGCCTTAATGGATAAGGTTGTAAGGATTAGAGAAACAACCACCCTAGCTCATCAATATATCTTCATAATTGTATGACCAAAGAATCAAAAAAGGCAGGCATAAATGGATTACTTTCAAACCCGAATGCTGGTATATTTTGAGTAAGGATACTACTTAAGAAAGGCAGTTTAAATGACCATCATTAGAAGAATAGTTTGCGCTGTATTAATTTGGATAGTGATGCCCGAGGTTGTTTTTTGTGCAGATGCAAACAAGCCCAATATCATTATTTTTCTGGTCGATGACATGGGAGTGATGGACACCTCAGTTCCTTTTTTGACCGATGCCCAAGGCAAGCCAAAGAAGTATCCGCTCAATGAATACTACCGCACACCCAATATGGAAAAGCTTGCATCGCTGGGCGTTCGGTTCAACAACTTTTGCGCAATGAGTGTTTGCTCACCCACCCGAATTTCGATCATGACGGGCCAGAACGCAGCACGACATCACACAACCAACTGGATCAATCCGGATAGTAATAACGCAGCCCCTAAAGGCCCAACCGATTGGAATTGGAAAGGCCTTAACAAAAACAATGTGGCACTCCCCTCGTTAATGCAAGCCAATGGCTACCGCACCATTCATGTGGGCAAGGGGCATTTTGGGCCAAGAAATTCCGAAGGGGCAAACCCCATGAACATTGGGTTTGATATTAATGTTGGAGGTACTTCGATCGGTCAGCCAGGAAGTTATTATGGAAAACAAAACTATGGTAATGATAAAAACAAGAAAGCTTCACACGCTGTACCCGATTTAGAGAAATACCATGGCACCGATACCTTCCTTACCGAGGCCCTTACGCTTGAGGCGAAAGCGCATGTTTCCGATGCAGTAACTGCTGACAAGCCTTTTTTCCTTTACCTCGCGCACTACGCAGTGCATGCGCCATTCAATTCAGACCCGCGGTTTGCGGATCATTACAAAGCTTCGGGCAAGAGTGCGCAAGCTCAGGCATTTGCAACCCTAGTCGAGGGAATGGATAAATCGCTGGGCGATTTGCTTGATCATCTCGAAAAACTTGCTGTTAGCGAAAACACTTTAATATTTTTCCTGGGTGATAACGGCTCCGATGCGCCCCTTGGGCATCAGCATGCGGTTGCCTGTGCTGAACCTTTACGAGGGAAGAAAGGTTCCCATTATGAAGGGGGGATGCGAGTGCCCTTTATTGCAGCATGGGCGAAACCCAATATCAACAATCAAAATCAGAAGCGGTTACCTATAACTGCCGGAGTTATTCAATCTCAGCAAGCTGCTGTTTATGATTTATTCCCAACTATCCTTACCTTAACTGGAAAAGCGATTCCGGAAGGCCATACCATTGATGGCTTAAAGCTTGATAAGCTGCTGACAGGAAATCGCGATAGCAGTAGGGAGGAAGTTTTTCTGATGCATTATCCGCATTCGCACCGTACGGATTACTTCACCAGTTACCGCAATGGCAACTGGAAAGTCATCTATCATTATTTTCCGTCCGAAGTTTCAGAGAATTCGAATTATCAATTGTTTGATCTTGCTTCAGACCCATTTGAACAAAAGAATCTTGCAGCCACAAATCCAGTGGAACTAAATCGAATGATGCGAGAATTAATTACAAGGATGGAAATACAAAAAGCGCAATATCCACACGAAAAAGATTCCACCGAACTAGTGAAACCCAAACTTCCATAATAGGGATTGCTTGACAATCGCTAGGCAAACAGGCACCATAATGATTAGGAAGGATAAATAATATGATCATTACTTGGATGCTACTATTAAGCCTGTTTGGGCAGGCCGAAGCCAAGGCTGCAAAGCCCGCTAAGCCCGATCCCTCGGTAGAGTTTTTCGCATCGAAAAATGTACTACGCATTTCAATCGAAATAGAACCAAAAGAAATACAAGCATTAAAAATGGCAGACCGCACTTATGTGCCCTGCACAATCAAAGTTGATGGCGGCTTAACTTACACCAAGGTGGGAATTCATTTAAAAGGCGCAGCGGGCAGTTACCGTGCGTTGGAAGATCGCCCTGCGTTATCGCTGAACTTTGATAAATTTGTAGATGGCCAGAAATTCTATGGCTTGGATAAACTTCATCTTAATAACTCCGTGCAGGATGGCTCTTATCTCAACGAACTCATTTGCAGGGAACTTTCAAGAAATTCCGGTTTACCCACAGGTCGGGCAACCCATGCCATGGTTAAGTTGAACAATCGTGATCTAGGGCTTTATGTTTTGCTAGAAGGTTTGGATCGAACTTTTCTCAAGCGTAATTTTGGATCGCCCGATGGCAACCTCTATGATGGTGGGTTTTGTCAAGACCTCGACCAACCCAAGAAATTGCTTGCTGGGAAAAAGGGCCAGAAGGATGAACAAGCACCATTAAAAACACTCGTAGTAGCTTGCAAGGAACCTGATCCAGCCAAGAGATTATTACTGCTGGAAGCTCTTGTGGATATTGATGCTTTCTGGACTTTCATTGCATTGGAACAAATCACCGCACACTGGGACGGCTACAATCGCAATCGCAACAACTATAGGATTTATTTTGATCCTTCAAAAGGAAACAAAGCGGTCTTTCTGGTTGCGGGAATGGATCAGATGTTTGGTGATCCAAATTTCGATCTGCGTGGGATGAGTTGTATCCTTGCCAACGCCCTGATGCCCTGCCCTGGAATGTATTGGCGTTATAACGATGCCCTACGCAAAGTTTATAATCAGGCTTTTCTATTGACCGAAATGAATAAACGCATCGATGAGGTTGTGGAAAAATTGAAGCCATTGAAAGATATCAAGGGTGGTGGCGACGATATGAAAAACAGGCTTGCGGAAAGAGGCAAAGTTCTCGCACGCTTAATAGGAGAAATGCCTGCTGGCCCACCTATTTTTGGACCAGATAAAACAGTGGATCTTTCTGGTTGGAAGCCCGCTTTAGAAATGGGACCATCGCTTTTATTACAATCCTCCTTCGAAGACAAAACCTGCTTATATATTCGCAGTTCTGCTGATTCTGTAGGTTGCTGGCGCAAGCCTATTGCTTTGGATCCAGGCAAATACAGGGTTGAAGTCCTAGCAAAAGCAGTAAATGTTAAAAACCGCAACGAACCGAATTCGGGTGTCGGCTTGCGCTTATCTAGTGGCGAAAAAACGAAGTATATTTCTGAATCCACAGGCTGGGAGAAAATCACCTTTGAATTTGATGTCGCTGCACCCAAGGAAATTGTTTTGGTCTTGGAAATGCGCTCTTTAAAGGGCGAAGCCTACTTCGACACTTCTTCTATGAAGCTTATCAAAGTTAATTAATACCAACCAAGAGAATTCATGGCACTTGTGCGAAAATCTGTCTGGTGGCGTCGCTTTGCTTCAAGCGCTCTTAGGTTGATATCACTCTTAGGTTGGCAGGGCGCAAGTTTTAAGTTAGAGCATCTTTTAAAAAAAGCGATTCGAGAAACCGGACTGGATGATTTCGGCCCAGATCATTTTCTAGAACCTTTGAATATTCTTATCAAAGATTTTACAACCCATAATCAAACCGATACTCTAGGCCGTTTTGTTTATTCTCAAATGATTCTTTCCTCGCTTAAGAACCGTCTGAATTTGCATCATGTGCTCAAGAAGTATCCCGAGGTGGAAAAGGTAAAAATCAATGCCCCCTTGTTTGTGATTGGCCTGCCTCGCACTGGGACCACTTTTCTTCAAGGGTTGCTTTCGCAGGTATCAACGCTTAGGCCTTTGCAAAATTGGGAAACCCATCAATTACCTGTGCCCCAATGCTTCGCTACAACCCAACAAGTGCAACAGCAGATTAAAACAGCGCAGGCACAAATCGATGGGGTGAATAGATTATCCCCCGAGTTTATCAAGGCACATGAATTGGGAACCATGGAACCCGAGGAATGTAACCCATTCTTGATGTCCTCTTTTTATGCACTGTTATTTTGTCAGTTAGTATATGCACCAGATTATTTTCAATATGTTCACGCATCAAATTTTGGTGATAGTTACACCTTGCATAAGAAACATCTACAAGCGCTTTCTTTCAACAGAGAAGAGAAAACTTGGTTTTTAAAAGCCCCCGCACATATTGCATCCCTAGCCCCACTCTTGGCTGTATACCCTGATGCTCGTATTATTTTCACGCATCGCAATCCTTTGGAATGTATGCCTTCCATGGCAAGCCTTACCGCAATGATTCGGATGGTTTGTTTGCCTACGCAAGATTTAAAATTAATCGGCCCAGGAATGTTGAAGCATTTGCAACAAATGCTGGATGTGGGTTATCGCACGCGAGATGCCTGGCCTGCTACCGCAACTCCATTTCTAGACATCACCTATAAAAAGTTAGTTAGCAATCCTATTGCTACAGTGCATCAAATACTAAATCATTTTAGCATTCCTATTCCTAATGGAATGGACGAAAAGCTGGAAAGTTATTTGGCAAAACGAACGCAGCACAGGCATGGCATCCATAAGTATTCATTGGATGAGTATGGCCTTGATGAAGCTGAAATCATGCAAACTTTTCAACGCGAATCTGATCTCGCCAACGGTTGATCATTGCCTACGATAATATTTTAATGATCGACTTGATGATTACAAAGTTGGTATCCCATCCACAAAAACCTGCCAATCCCATGATAAACCCAAAAGTTGCAGGAATAAGGGCGAAAAAGAAAAGCCCCCATCTCTTGGTCAATGCGGTCACGCCCATCAAAGCAAGGCTTAATGCCAGTGTTGCATCACAAAGATCAAATTGATCGTCCATTTCATTGAGCTTGTCGTAACCTTGTTGTGCCTCTTCAGCATCCGCTTTTTGTATCTCCGCTTTCTTTTCCTGCGATTCAGATTTCATTCGGAACTCTTCTGATTTTGCTTCGCGGAAGGATTTGATATCCGGAGTTTCGTTGGCTTGGGGCACGCTTAATTCCGCAGCCACCCCTTCATACACTGCCTGACGAATGTTCCTTGCCTGAAACCATGCCCAGCTATCGTTTCTTTCCACTTGTTTTAACTGCATCTGCTGCACGATATTATCATCCTTCACATTGCAAATCCCAATGAAGGTTGCAATGATCACGACCATCAATCCCACCCATGAATCCAAGGGATTGTTTGACTCACTTGGTTTTTCAGGCAATTGTATCTCAACCATTTCACGATCCTTTAGGATTTGTAATAACATCAGAATTATGAATCATAAAAATGCCAACTATAAATGTCCAGTTATAATTCGAAGGTGATCCCCATCTTTTTCTTGCTTGATCATGGCTTCTTCTTAGTTGATGATTTAATCATTCCTACTTTCTTGAGGGTTTAACCATGTTAAGTATTAAAGCATTTCTACTTCTCAGCCTTTTATTTCAACAACTCGAAGCCGACAAATTAATTTGGAAAGAAGCTGCAGAGATCGGTCTCGAAAACCAAGGATGGAAAGAAACTCTTTCTCCTTACGATCGACTTCCCAAAAGTGTGGAAAAAGTAGTCCGCCCACCCGTGTGGAGTTTATCACGCAATAGCGCAGGTTTGGCCTGCAGGTTTATCACTGACTCTTCTGAAATTCATGCCCAATGGACTTTAACATCGCCCAATCTCGCAATGCCCCATATGCCCGCAACCGGTGTCAGCGGTTTGGATCTTTACGCCCGTGATGATAAAGGCGCATGGAAATGGGTAGCCAATGGCAGGCCTTCCGCAATAACTAATAAGGCTGCCCTTGCAACTGGGCTTCCTATGGGCAAGCGCGAGTACTTGCTTTATCTGCCTCTTTATAATGGGGTCAAAGAAGTGAAGATTGGTGTTAGCAAAGGTGCAACGCTAGAAAAAGCCCTGCCATGTGCTGCTCACCTGGCCCAACCCATCATTTATTATGGCACCAGCATTGCCCAAGGTGGTTGTGCTTCCAGACCTGGAATGGCGCACACCAATATCCTGCATCGCATGTTAGATCGCCCTGTTATTAATCTTGGTTTTTCAGGCAATGGCACACTGGACCCAGAGTTTGTTCCGCTGTTTGCTGAAATTGATGCTTCAGTTTATGTGCTGGATTGCCTGCCTAATCTTGATGCAAAGCGTATTACTGAAAGGTTAGAGCCATTTGTAATTGCATTACGAAAAGCAAAACCCCTAACGCCCATTCTTTTGGTAGAAGATCGCACCTATACCAATGCCAGCATACTTGCAGGGGTAAGGCAAAAGAACGATAGCAATCGCAAAGCACATGCCGAAGCTATTCAAAGGCTGAAGGATCGGGGAATTACAGGATTGTTTGTTCAACCGGGTGAACCACTAATGGGCGATGATGGGGAAGCAACCGTTGATAGTTCACACCCGACTGATCTTGGATTTATGCGACAAGCTCAGGTGATGCTTCCAACTTTGAAACCATTGCTTCCAACTCCTGCTGCAGCAAGGCCAGCAATCGAAGGATACTTTGATAAGCTTAGTTATCTTCCCGGAGAAAAAGTTTCGTTAAGGGTTTCCTCAACAGCTTCTTCTTTCGGATTCGAAGTTGCAAGGCTTGGCGCCAAGCGGGAAGTGGTGCTTACCAAAACAGATTTAGTTTGTTCGGAACAGATGATTCCTGATAATGCTTCTTCGCATGGTTGCAACTGGAAAGAATCATTCGGGTTTGAAATACCCAAGGAATGGCGCAGCGGTTACTACAACACAACTCTTAGTGTGAAAAACAAGGAAGGAAAAGTTGTTACAAGCGAAGCTTTCTTTGTGGTTCGAAATGCGAATCCGGGTAAAGATTCTAAGATTCTAATTCAGCTTTCCACGAACACCTATAACGCCTACTGCAACTGGGGCGGATACAGCCTATATGCTTTTCATGGGAAATACAAGGTTCAAGGAAGGCGTGTTTCTTTTGAACGCCCCATGGCAGGCCAGTTTCGTTCTTGGGAATATCCCTTTATCAAATGGGCGGAGGACGCTGGGTTTGTTTTTGATTATGCAATCAACAGCGATCTCGAACATCATCCCGAGATTTTAAAGAACTACAAATTAGTCCTGAGTGTGGGGCATGATGAATACTGGTCCACTCCCATGCGCAATAACCTTGAAAAATATATTTCCGATGGTGGCAATGTTGCTTTCTTTAGTGGCAATACCTGCTGCTGGCAGGTACGTTCTGAAGATTCAGGCAAAGCCCTTGTTTGTTACAAGCAGGCATTTCGTGATGATCCTCTTTTTGAAAAAGGCGACCCTAAACTTATATCCTCGCTCTGGAGCCATCATTTGTTAAAGAGACCAGAAAACACCCTCACAGGCGTTGGGTTTCTTTATGGCGGGTACCATCGCAGTCATGGGCAGTTCATGGATGGCTTGGCTGCTTTTACGGTGCATCGGCCTGAGCATTGGATTTTTCAAAACACCAACATGAAAAAAGATTCCACCTTTGGTGGCAAAGATACCATTGTTGGTTACGAATGCGATGGCTGTGAACTTGTTTGGAAAGATGGCCTACCCTTCCCTACCTTTTCAGATGGCACACCCAAAAACTTTTCCATCCTCGCCACCGCACCTGCAAAGTGGCACCCGGATGATTGCGAATGGTATGAACGCTGGGAAAAAGGCCGTACAGGAAATGCAGTGATTGGCACTTATTCCAACAACGGCACGGTAATTACCGTAGGTACAACGGATTGGGCACATGGCTTGGCCGGGAAGGATCCATCGACCATGGCGATCACCCGCAATATTATTGAAAAACTCATGAAGTAGAAGATTTTTCGATTTGCATTATTCTACTAAATAAACTGCAATTCATTCTGCATCTAGAATGATGATCAATCCAGCAAAAAGGTCAAACTGTTCTAAATCGGGTTTAGGGTTAGGCCCTTTAGGAAGTGGCTTCTTCTTGTAAACATAAACCAACACCGAGGTGCTTTCGTCTAATTTTTCTAAGCTTGAAGCAAAGCCAGGGAGCTTTAATGGTCCTCGCATCTCAGCAACACTTTTCTTGGTGAATACCCTGATGTTTCCTTTCTCATCAAAAAAACCACCTGGCGGAAATGTACTGCGCACATTGCAAGGGTTGCGAAGTACTAACTCCAGAACATCTCCCGTTTGATGAACCAATATTATTTTGGATCGAAGCACTTGAAGGTCTGCAAGGCCGCTTTCCAATTCTTGAATAACCTCTTCCCGGGCAGGAGAATTCTTGGGCAACCCCATTCCCTTTTGTCTGATTTCAAGCAACTTCTTGCGCATGGCTTCTGCTCGCAATGCCATATCCCTATCGATTTCCCCAAATTGATGAGCCAAGCTGATGCGAATTTTTCCATCGCGTGGCGGGCCGAGTAATTTCCCTGCAAGGCTGCCAATATGAACCCAATCAGCTTTATCATCCGCTAAAAGCAAACTAGAAAATAGCGGACAGATCATTACTGAAAGTAAGATTAGCCAACCAAGTTTCATCATCCATTCCCCTATTTTCATCATCAACATATCTTAATCAAACGGCATAGAAATTGCACCTTTACATTTTGATTCAGGAGCATTTTTCCTTGTTCCCTTTTGCATTGTGCGAAGATATTTGGTATTGATAAGCTCATGAAAAACATCATTTTATACTCCCTTGCACTACTTGGATTTTTCTCCAACAACTTACTTTGGAGTGCCGAAAAGCCACCGAATATCGTGGTGATTTTTGCAGATGATCTTGGCTATGCAGATCTAGGCTGCTTTGGATCGACCAAGAATCGGACCCCCAACATTGATTCCCTTGCTCGTGAGGGCATTAAGCTTACGAACTTCCATGTGCCCCAAGCAGTTTGCTCTGCTTCGCGCGCGGCTCTTCTCTCTGGCTGTTATCCAAATCGTGTTGGTATTCTTGGAGCCCTAGGCCCTAATTCAAAAAACGGTATCAAAGACGTAGAAAACCTTCTGCCCGAATATCTTAAAAAGGTAGGCTATTCCACAGCCATCTTTGGTAAATGGCATCTGGGTGATTCTGCCCAATATTCACCATTACGCCATGGGTTTGATACTTATTTTGGCCTTCCCTATTCGAACGATATGTGGCCCAATCATCCCACTGCCAAAAACTTTCCCCCTTTACCCTTGCGCCAAGATGACAAGGTTTTGGAACTTAACCCTGATCAGTCTAAATTAACTGGCTGGTACACTGATCGCGGTGTGAAGTTCATTGAAGAAAATAAAGATAAACCTTTCTTTTTGTACATGCCCCATTCAATGCCCCATGTGCCTCTTTACGCTTCAGAAAAATTCAAAGGTAAAAGCAGCCAGGGGCTTTATGGAGATGTAATCGAGGAAATAGATGCTTCCGTTGGCACTATTCTGGAAACCCTCAAGAAACATTCCTTAGATAAAACTACCCTCGTGATTTTCACTTCGGATAACGGCCCATGGCTTTCCTACGGGCATCATGCTGGGGCGAAGGGGATGTTGCGTGAAGGCAAAGGTACCGAGTTTGAGGGAGGTGTACGAGTTCCCTTTATTGCACGATGGCCCGGAAAAATTCCCGCTGCAACTACCAGCAATGAACCCACCATGACCATCGATCTTTTACCCACCCTTGTTGGTTATGCAGGTGGAGTGGTTCAGACAGAACCTAAAATTGATGGCAAGAACATCAGTGCAATTATCGAAGCGAAACCTAATGCCAAAAGCCCCCAAGAGGCTTACTATTTTTATTGGGGCGATGCACTTCATGCGGTAACCAGTGGCAAATGGAAATTACATTTCCCCCACCCTTACCTTCATATCATCGAAGGTGGAAACGATGGTAAACCAGGTAAAAGCGAAACACGCAAGATCGAACTTTCCCTGTTCGACCTCAATGCAGACATCACTGAATCCAAAAATGTTGCAGACCAAAACCCCGATGTAGTTAAAAAATTACAGATGCTGGGTGATATAATAAGGGAAGAACTGGGGGACTCACTCACCGGCAAAAAAGGCTCCAAACTTCGATAGGCACTTTAATTATGCGAAAAACACTTGGTTCAATCATCCTTTCTTTTGCTGTCTTTGGTTTTGCATATGCATTCGATTCTAACCTAAGTGATTGGAAATTAGTTTGGAGTGATGAATTCGAAGGTAAAGAAATCGACCGTTCAAAATGGGACTTCGACCTAGGCAATGGTTTCTATGATTATAATGCAAAACAATGGATCAACGGTTGGGGTAATGAAGAGCTACAGTACTACACACGCGAACCAGAAAACGCTTTTGTCAAAGAGGGCTTGCTTCATATCAAGGCGATAAAAGAATCAATCCATAATTGTGGTTATACTTCAGCACGAATGAAAACCCGGAAAAGAGATGGCAGCGCACTGTTCAATCAATGCTATGGTAAGTTTGAGTTTCGTGCCAAGCTGCCTACTGGGAAAGGTGTTTGGCCAGCACTTTGGATGCTTCCACAAAGTGATAAATATGGCACATGGCCTTCATCTGGTGAGATTGATGTTCTTGAAGCGCGAGGGCAAGAGCCCAATAAAATCTTAGGGACATTGCATTTTGGTTCACGATGGCCAGCCAACGCTCTCAAAGAAAATAACATCCTTCTTCCCAATAATGGCACCATTGCAGATTTCCACACTTATGCGATTGAATGGGAACCGGGCGAGATTCGCTGGTTACTGGATGGCAAACAATTTGCAGCACAATCATTCTGGTGGAGTAGCAGCAAAGTTGCAGCCAACAAAGGGCTTCAACCGACCAAAGAGGAAGATCTTAACGCTTGGCCTGCACCGTTCGACCAGCCTTTTTATCTGGTCATGAATGTTGCAGTTGGCGGTAAGTTTCTAGGCAACCCTGATAATACAACACTTTTCCCAGCAGAAATGCTGGTCGATTATGTTCGTGTTTACGACAAAGTTGGAGGGTATTCAAAAATCAAACCCCGGGGCGAAGGCAAACTTCCCTTTGGCAAACCGTAATTAGTACACTAACTAAACTCCCTTGACATATAATTATATTGTATTTACAATATAATTATGATGAATCTTGAGTTTTCTTGGGATCCAGATAAAGCCCGAATTAATCAGAGGAAGCATTGTATCTCTTTCGAAGAGGCGCAGACAGCTTTTTATGATCCTTCTGGTCAGATTATCCATGACCCAGATCATTCTCTTGTAGAAGATCGCTTTATCTTGTTAGCGATGAGCTTAAAACTCCGGCTTCTGATTGTTTGCCACGCTTATAAAAATCTTCATTCGCAGATACGAATTATCTCGGCACGAAAAGCGACCAAGCGCGAACAAAACCAATATAGAGGTTCTAAACCATGAGAAAAGAATATGATTTTTCGAAGGCGACCAAGACACCCTACACGAAGGCTGTGAAAAAACAAATCACCATCCGTCTCGAAGTTGAAATCGTCGAGTACTTCCAGAAGTTGGCAGAGCAAACAGGTATTCCCTACCAAAACCTAATGAACATGTACTTACATGATTGTGTTCAGTCACAACGAAAACCAGTTTTCAAATGGGCCTAACAAATCAGTTAGTCTTATCTACGAAACCCACAAAGAGCTTGTAAACTTGTCTTTTCAGAGAGAAAAGGGGTGGTGGAATTTGCTAGAAAACCAAGGTGTTAAGAAGAAACGCTAGCAAGAGAGGTACCTAAAAACCTCCAAAGCAATAAACTGGCCTGCCACCAAAAAAGTCCACAGTATGTTAAGGTAGTATTAGGAAGGAAAAGGGTAAAACATACAAGGGGATGAACAATGTCAAAGCGCAAGACTTATAGCCGTGAATACAAGATTGGTGCCATCCAGATGGTAGAGCAAAAAGGTATGACAATGCGAGAAGCATCGGAGGTATTAGGAATAAACGAAGGAATGCTGTGGAGGTTGCGAAAAGAGCACAAGGAAGGTAAGATTGAGTCATTTCCTGGGAATGGCCGGATGTCAGAAAAAGACGCAGAGATAGCCCGGTTACGCCAAGAAAACCGCAGGTTGTTGGCAGAGCAAGAGATTTTAAAAAAAGCGACGATGTTGTTCGCTCGACCAATGTAAGGCGATATCAATTCATTCTGGAGCACCAGAGGGTATGGCCAACG
>JBIIMS010000012.1:0-142440 GCA_044337875.1 Gemmataceae bacterium | reverse complement strand
CGGCGGCGGACCAGCTATCGCTGTCCTTAATTCCCAAACCGGCGAAGTCATGGAAGCTTTCTTTGCCTTCGATCAAGCCTTTACCGGTGGCGTCTTCGTCGCAGTTCAAGATGTAAACAACGATGGAATCTTAGATATCATCGCATCCGCTGGCCCTGGCGGCGGCCCAGAAGTTCGTATCTTCGATGGCAATGGCCTCACCGTTCTTCGATCCTTCTACGCCTATGCAGTAGATTTCACAGGCGGTGTAAGCGTTGCATCCACCGACTTCAACAACGATGGCATCCTCGATCTAGTTACCGGCGCTGGCCCTGGTGGCGCTCCCCATGTTAAAGTCTTCGATGGTGCTACCAACGCAATCATTAGCCAATGGTATGCATACCCTGTAACCTTTACTGGCGGGGTCTTCGTCGCAGCAGGCGATATCGGTAACGATGGCAACATCGAAGTAGTTACCGGTGCAGGCGCTGGCGGCTCACCAGTCGTTGCAGTATGGGATCCTAATACCGGCGCATTACTTGCCCAGTTCATGGCCTACGCAGAAGATTTCACAGGCGGCGCTCGCGTTGGCATCAGCGATGGCAACAGCGATGGCATCGCAGACATTCTCACCGGCGCAGGCCCAGGCGGCGGCCCTCAAGTTAATGTCTTTAACTTCCCAGCTTTGGATCTGCTGTTCTCCTTCTATAGCGGCGATCCAACCAACACCGGCGGTGTATTCGTCAGCTAACGACTTAGCGACTTTCAAACAACCCTTTCCCCATCCACTATGGCTTCAAGCCCACCCACTGCGCTGGGTGGGTCTGGCTTTCTAACTCTCATCATTCAAAACAAGATCCCCATGGAACGCAGTCCATGGGCTTTTACTTTTACTCTTTTACTTGCTTTTTCTTCCCCCTACTCCCAACCCTCTTTTCAATGCCCTTAAGCCCACCCACTGCGCTGGGTGGGTCGCTTGCTTTTTTCTTTTGCTTTCTTTTTTCTTGCTTTTTCTTCCCCCAACTCCCAACCCTCTTCCCTCCGGGAAAAGGGCCCTTCGCTTCGCTAGCCCGCCTTCCAGTTAGCCCGCCGCCGCCTTTGTCACCCTCGCTGAAAAGCGGGGGTCCATTCTTTTCTTCTTTATTCTTCTTTTTACTTCCCATTATTTGAAGTGGGTTTGTTTAAAGACAGAGGAGTTGCGATGGGGAAGCCCCACTGCAACTCCTCCATTTGAACCTTTGGATTTTGCACCCGCTTCAATGTCAACTTCGCGTATGCGGAGTTCCATTCTTGGCATTTAATATCCATGCATTACACGCTTTTACGGAGAATGAAGGGCGGTGGTTCCTAAGCCCCGAAGGGGTGATAATCTAATAGCCCGGGGTGGAGCGGAGCGAAGCCCCGGGTAATAAATCCCCCATCAAATAAGCCCTGAATGGGCGCAATAATCAGCTACCGAACCCTTTCGCCCTTTCAGGGCTGGGGGTTTTATTGTGCGATTTTCCCAGGGCGTTGCCCTGGGCTATCTTATTTTGCCCCTTCAGGGCAAATGCAGGCATTCCGCAAGGATTTTTGGGTCCCTGAGCCTGTCGAAGGGGCCCTCCCAAAACAGTATATTTATACAGTCGCTCACGCATCCGGCTCTGAAAGATATGTCTTCCTTCCGTGGCTTATTCTGCTTTCCGTGTAATTCCGTGGCAAATGCTTCTGCTTCTGTCTTTTTCCGTGTTAATCCGTGGCAAATGCTTCTGCTTCTGTCTTTTTCCGTGTTAATCCGTGGCAAATGCTTATTCTTAATTCCGTCGCTCACGCATCCGGCTCTGAAAGACATGTTGCTTTTGTTTTCCCGAAACCTTGCATTTATAAAGGTTTACGATAACGCACATGATGAATAGGCTTACCTTGCGCTACGAATTTTCTCTCGAAATTAGTGAGGTGGCCATCCACCAGAGAGTCTGGGCTATCTTCACCCCAGGGTTCGCCCACTAAAGAAGGAAGCTTTTCTGCAAAGAGAGCAGTTATTTCCTGAAAATACTCTTCGACATCGGTTGCGATATTAATCCACCCGCCCGGCATCAGCACAGGGGGAATAGATTGCACAAAATCTGCATCAAAAAGCCTGCGCTTATGGTGTCTTTTTTTCCACCATGGATCTGGGAAGAAGATATTTACCGCTTTAAGCGAACCGGGCACGATAGACTTTGAAACCACCAATTTTGCATCTGCACAGCAAACTTTTACATTCGCTAATTTTCGTTTAACTAATCGGGTAGCGGTATAAAGTTGGTACTTCCGAATGATTTCTATGCCAAAATAGTTGATATGAGGGTTAACTTGGGTAGCGTTAAGCAAGAACCAACCTTTTCCGAAACCTATTTCCATTTCAACCGGGTTGGAATTCCCGAAGAGGGTTGGCCAATCAAAGGTTTCAGGTGGTTCGGGAACATTAGCGGTACATGGTGCAAGTTCCTCGAGAGATAGTCGTATAGGTTTTCGCACTTTTACACCCAAAAGAAATGGCTTAGCTGGCGGGGTTCATGCTTAAGGGACCACCAATAACTTCGCAATGGAAAGCCATGGTTGCACCTACAAAACCTTGAACACTAAAAATAGTTTGCCTACGATTAATTTTAATTGATTTACCGACTAAAACAAGCTTATCGCCCGGTTTAACAACAGAGCGGAATCGAACATTTTCCAACCCTAAAAACCCAATGAAATCACCCTTCAACAACCCCTGACTCACTATATAGTAAGAACATAATTGGGCTGCAGATTCGCACATGATCACGCCTGGAAGAATCGGATAACCGGGCATATGCCCTCGAACCCAAAACTCATCATTACGCACATCTTTGTAACCAATAATAATTTGTTTTTCAGGGTCAATCAGCAAAATCCCATCCAAGTGTTCCATTTCGAAACGCTGAGGATTCGCCTTACGGATTTCTTCCTGACTTATTACAACTTTGTTTAAGTCGAGGGTTGTATGATCAAAAATAGCTTCAGGAGGCATAATTAAAACCTAACCAAAGGAAAACAATAAATCTTATCGTTTATAATACGAAATTTAAGAGCGTAAGTAGCAAAACTAATCCATCATTTATTAGTTAATTTTAAGTTGTGACAACGATGACACTACAATTCATCAGCAATGAGGGCTTTTTGTGGAACAGTTTCATGTGATCGGAGCAGGCGGAATCGGACTGGCAATTGCTACCAGCCTTTATAAAGCAGGCAAACAGGTTCTTCTTATCGAAAATAACCCTGAAAAAATTGCGTTCTGCAAAGCGCATGGCGCCATTGTTGACGACCAATCTTTCCCTATCAACATCGAGGCGTTTGAAAACTGGGCCCCCTGCCCTAATATCGTTAATATTCTTTGTGTCAAATGCTACAACAATGATGAAATATTAAAAAAGACCAACGATCAATCTTTGCTTTTTCCCATTCAAAATGGCTTTGACGAACTCTTAACCTCGAGGCCTTTAATAGGAGAAGGAATCGCATCTTTTATTTCCGAATGTAGACCAAAAAAAACCATTGCAGCAATTACTCGAAGCGGGAAGCTTCATTTGGGCCCGATCCAATCTTGGACAAACATGCCCCTCCTTTTTGAATTAAAAACAGCCCTAAGACAAGGTGGGATTGATTCCCACTTAGTTGCTTGGAGCTTGCCCTATAAAAACACCAAGTTGATGTACAATGCTGCAATTAGCCCATTGACTAGCGCTGGTGGGTTCGAAAACTCTGCGCTTTTAAAACCGGGGAAACTTCGGACCTTGTTCTTTCAACTTTTGCTTGAGAACTATTCAATTTTAAAAGCCTCTAACCAACCAATGGGCACCATCGGGCCATTCCACCCTGATAAAGTGGCCTGGTTACTGAGCCACAAATGGGTGGGGGAAAGCATGGCCCCATTTTTCAGGCCCTCCCTAAAAAAAACTTACTGCTCCATGTTTCACGATGTTAAGGGCGGGGTAACAGAAATCGAAAATTACAATGGCTATCTCTCCCGCCTTGCCAAAACCTCTAAATTGCCCAGCCCCTTGAATGACTTAGCACTTAAAGTCATCACCCAGATGGCTTCCGAGCGAAGTACAGGCAATGCCCACTGGCTTAATGCAATTCTGGATACCTTCTAACTTCCGAATCGCCCTTTTAAAATAAATCCGTCTCGACTTGGCAGCACGATTTCATTTATTCTTCCTACTTATTGCATTATTTTGCTTGGGAGAAATTTAATCATGTCAACCGATTCCACAATCAAAGCCTCCGCCAAGGAAAAAATTAAAGGCTGGATAAAGATGGCCATCGGAACAGCAGGCGGCTTGCTTTCTGGGGCTGTCGTAATGTATGTCACCCCCTTGGTTGACAAGGTGGTTCGGCCATCGAAACCCCTGGCTAATTTTTCTCATGAAAAAGATGGGCTCAAGATTCGGTTTCAGAATTTATCATCGGGGGGTCAAGGGTGGTGGGAGTTTGGCGATGGCACTCCTTTAGAGCCTGTTTCTCCTGAGCGCGAATTTGTTAATCATGTGTACAACCGCCCCGGTGAATACACGGTTAAAATGACTCTGCGAAATGTCCTTGGTGAAGAAAACGAAAGGCAGGTTGTCGTTCGCCTTGACCCGCCAACAACCCTTGAACCAACGAAGGTACTTAACTTGGAAGCTGTTCCGGTTAGTGCTGGATCTTATGCGCCTGCAACTTTCAAAATCATGAGCAAAGTAAAAAACGCCCAGTTATGTGTTTGGGATTTGGGAGACGACCGCCCTCTCGAAGTTACCAATGCGCAAGGTAATGAAAAAATGGTTACTTTTCAAAAACCGGGCGGGTATGTCATCAAGCTTGCCGCGGTCAATGGCTTGGAGCATGATCAAAAGACTGAAATTGTTAATGTTATGGAACCGCCTGAAGGCACCGTTACCGCACTTCTCACCATTTCAGATACTGGCATCAATGTCGAAAAAAGCAATCGAAATGGCACTTTTTCAACCACCTTTCTTCCTGAACATAGTGACCCGATTTTCCATTTCGAAAGGCAACTGGCTGCAAGGCCCAATTTCACCTTCGGTGATGTTCGCTTTCAAACCCCTTCCGGAGAAATCTTACGACTAGGGCAAAGAACCCAAATGATTCTCGACCCAGGCGTTTTCAAACTTCAGTCCGTAAGGAATCTCTTACTGACAATTTCAGCAGACCGAAAAATTCTCAGGCTTACCGGGGAACTTATTCGAAGTGAAGATGCCTCGTTAGGTAAAGCCCCACTTCCAACCATGACTTTGCCTGTTGAATTGGTGGAAGAAAGAAGAACCCCCGCTAGCAGGTCTGGCGTTCCTGTTGCAACAACCGTTGCAATTCCAAGTAATGGCCAATCCAGTGTTGCAAGCCTAATTTTACCTTCACTTCCCCAAGATTGGGTGGAAGTACAAAGAAAAATAAGGCTCGAGTTACGCGATGAAACCTCAACCCTTTGGCAGGAAAGTAAAATCCCATCCAATGGGTTATTAACATTCCAGAACAAGAGATTTCTTATTTCTGCAACCAAAAGTGCAGAGCAAATACGAATCGATCTGGTGGAAAATCAACCCGAAACAAAGCCCACTCCGATCAACTAGTTCGATACTTTTTGCCCAAGACTACAACCAAATCGCCTCTTCTTTCCTATAGTGAAATATAGGCAGAAGAGGGTTGTAGTTTATGACTGAGAATAACTTTGCGCTTTTTCCCAATTCCTTGAAAAAACAGGGGGACGACTCCCTATTGATCGATTGGAATGATGGCCATCAAGGCATCTTGGGGTGGAAACATCTCAGGGGAAATTGCCCCTGTGCAACTTGCAGGGATGAACGAGATAAACCCGCCAACCCTTTCCATATTCTTAAACCTTCTGAATTGGTGCAACCTGCCCCTACATCGCTGGTTCCCGTTGGCCATTATGCCTATCGAATAGTTTGGAACGATGGGCACGATTCTGGAATATATACCTTGGAAAGCTTGCGCGCCCTGTGCCAGTGCCAAGAATGCATAGCAAAGAAAACCACTACCTAAAAATTTACCCTAAGGAAATAAGTCATGCAGCCACAAGCTACAATGCCAAAGTTAAGCCTGCCCAATATTCGGACCATTATTGCAGTAGCAAGTGGAAAAGGCGGGGTTGGAAAATCAACCGTGTCTGCGAACTTGGCTTTAGCACTTGCTGCGGGCGGAAATAAAGTTGGGTTGCTAGATGCAGATATTTATGGCCCAAGCATGCCGACCATGATGGGAATCAATGGCGTAATCGATCAAGCAACCACTCCCCTGCCCCTAGATAAGTATGGCCTAAAAATTATGTCCATGGGATTTTTGGTCCCGCCAACCCAAGCTGTTATCTGGCGCGGCCCCATGGTCCACAGAGCACTCACCCAATTTCTTTCAGACCTTGATTGGGGTGTACTTGATTACCTCGTAATTGATTTACCACCAGGCACAGGCGATGCCCAACTTACCTTGACTCAAACTGTTCCATTGAATGGCTCGGTTATTGTTACTACCCCTCAGGAAGTCAGTATGATTGATGCCCGAAAAGGCATCGAAATGTTTAAGCAGGTTCGAGTTCCAATCCTTGGCATCATCGAAAACATGAGCTACTTTATTGGAGATGATGGCAAAAGGTACGAAATCTTCCGTCACGGGGGCGGAGCCAAACTTGCTCAAGAATATAATGTACCTTTTCTGGGTGAAATACCGATCGATCCCAAAGTTGCAGAATCTGGCGATGAAGGGCTGCCCATCGTTCTAAAGCATCCTGAAAACCTTGTAAGCAAAGCGTATATGGCCTTGGCTAAATCCGTGATTAGTGAACTAGGCACCATGGTTGCGCCTAAAGAATTGCCAAAGCTCGAGCTATAAAAAAGATAAAACCCGCATACCGAGGGGGATCGATATGCGGGTCAATTTCCCATGACTAAATTGGGGTAGTGTAGAAGGCTAATTGGGGGGTGCCATCCACACTTCATGGGTCTCCGCCGGGGGGCGGTTATCTCTGCTACTTTGCCCAACAAATGTTCCAGATCTGTAGGGCCACTCTTCTCTATCCCGGCCCCTTTGACAATCTGTTCCATTGCTTCAAGGCCGCTGATATAAGTAAAGCAACAGGCGTGCCAATAACCAATATTATTTCAAAGCAAATTAAAAAGCCTGTAATATAAGGTCTTTTATCAACGCAATGTTTTTTGTGGAATCATCGCTTTGGAAGAATTATGGTAGTTTCTACAATTGCTGAACTTTTGTTTGGTAAAAATTTCAATCATCGAGCAGGGATTACAAAACAAATGAGCACCTCTCCTTCCCAACTTCGCCATTTGCTTTCAAAACCCGGAATCATCCGTAGTTTAGGTGCCCACGATGTTTTCACAGCACTTCTTGTTCAGCAAGCCGGCCTTGAAACCGTTTTCCTTGGCGGCTTTGGTACCTCTGCAAGCTTACTTGGCCTTCCAGATGTTGGCTTAATTACTCTCACCGAAATGGCAGATGCTGTACGACGCATGGCTTCTAGGCTTCACATACCCGTAGTTGCGGATGGGGATACCGGGCATGGCGATATTCATAATGTTCAGCGCACTGTTCGCGAATTTGAAAATGCAGGCGCTGCTGGCATTCTTCTTGAAGATCAGGCAAACCCCAAGAGATGCGGGCATTTTTCCGGTAAGCAAATAGTTTCTACAAAAGAATGGCTTGATCGCCTGAAAGCAGGGCTCGACGCTAGAAAAAATCCTGATTTCATCATCATCGCACGAACAGATTCCCGGGCTATCGAAGGGGTTCATGCTGCAATTGATCGTGCCAATCAGGCAAAAGATCTGGGAGTCGATGTCTGTTTTGTTGAAGCCCCACAATCAATCGAAGAACTCCAACTTATAGCCAATGAAGTCAAACTCCCCCTACTCGCCAACATGTTAACAGGCGGAGCTACCCCCATTCTTTCTGCCAATGAACTTGAAACCATGGGCTACAAAATTGTTGTCTGCCCGATTGAAAGCCTTATGGTTACCGCTGCAGCCATGAAGCAATTGCTTAAGGTGTACATGGAGCATGGCAGAGTCGACCGCCCAGATGCGGGCGCCATGTTTAACTTTACAGAACTTAAAGAAACCCTTGGGCTCGAATCTATCTCCGCATTGAAACAGCGCATTGAAAGCAAATAACTGCGGGAAGCTTATTCAATAATCAAAACTCTCAAATCCATCACATTGGTTCCGGTTGGGCCGGGCTGAAAAAGTGATCCAGCGGTTTTAAAATAATGATAAGCATCATGGCGGGCGAGAAAATCGGAAGCGTTCATTGTTCCAGATTGCTTTAGAGTGTTGGAATCTGCAAATGCCCCAGCGGCATCGGTTGGGCCATCTTCGCCATCGGTCCCCGCTGCAAGAAAAGTGATTCTATCCAAATTATGATCTTTAAGCGCACAAAGAAAAGCGAGCGCCATCTCTTGGTTTCTGCCACCTTTACCGGGGTTTTGTCCTAAATTTACCGTTGTCTCACCACCCGATAAAATACATACAGGGGCCTGGCTAGGCTGATCATACTTAAGAACAGATCGGGCGATCGATGCGTGAATCGATGCCAACCCAGCGGTATCGCCCTCCATACAAGACCCTAAATTGATCACCTGATACCCAAGTTGCCTGGCTTGGTTGGCAGCAGCATCGAGTGCCAAGGCGTTATTCCCGAGAACTATATTGCGAATACTTGCAGGCAAATCTTTGGGAGTATCTGAAATCTTCCCTGCTATTCCCGATTGCAAATGCTGAAGAATGGAGGCAGGGGTTTTATCTAATAGAAGATGTTTTTCCAAAATGCTAAAAGCATCTTTAAAAGTCGTGGGATCATTTACCGTGGGGCCAGAACCTATTACATCCAGCTTATCTTCAATAACATCGGACAAAATCAAAGTAACAATTTTTCCTTTTCCTTGAGTAGCTTCAAGAAAGGCCTGAGCAAGTCTGCCACCTTTAATTTGGGAAAGGTGCTTTCGAACACAGTTTAATTCATTAATAGAGGCGGAAGTTCCCGAAAGAAGCGAGGTAACTTTTTGTTTGTCTTCAAGAGAAACCCCAGAACTAGGCAAGGGCATCAACGCTGATCCCCCTCCAGAAATCAAAGCTAGTAGCAAATCACCTTCTTTTGCTTCTTTGGTAAGCTGGATCATCGATTTAGAACCTTCAACTGCTTGAACGGTAGGCTGATTCATTCCCGCTGGCCTAGCTAAATTAAGCTTAATTTTTTCTAGTTTTGGGTAATTTGCTTCGGGAACATTCAAAATCCCAACGGTTTTAGATAAAAATGGCTTTATTTCTTGTTCAAGGCCAAGAGCCATTGCTGCGGTGGCTTTACCACCGCCCACGACCAAAATACTTGCAGCCTCACTTAAAACCGACTGAAATGAGGCATCGGACTGAACAAAATTTGCCACCAAACCCCGAGGATCAACAGCCTTAACCCCTTTACTCCAAATAACTTCCAGCTTTTTTCTTAACTGAGTTGATGGCTTCATTATAACTCCAATATCCTAATTAACTGAAGAGGCCCATTTTATCACTGATCTGTAATTATTTATCGAATATTCAAAGCAAACTTAAAAAGAATGAAATATTCACAATTAATTTGGAACCTTATCACGAATAAGCCGACTAACTTAATGTGATAGATTAATTTCCCGAATAATTGTAAAAGATTCTGATTATTTATTGACAATGCCTCAATAAGATCAGAAACTTAGGATAGCTAAAGGCTTAGAGTTTAAAACTCGTATTTTAGGAGATAACTATGGATCGTCGTCATTTTATGCAACACGTTGCAGGTGCATCAGCAGTGATGCTTCCAAGCACCGGTTTTATGCAAAATCTGCGTGCAGCAGAAACCAATCTTAAGAAAGCTAATAAAAGCTTAATCATATTCTGGATGGGCGGCGGCCCTAGCCATATGGATCTTTGGGACCTGAAGCCAGGCGCTCAAACCGGTGGCGAATTCAAAACTATTAAAACCTCTGCTCCAGGCGTGGAAATCAGCGAAGTACTTCCTACTATCGCTTCCCAGTTCAAACACCTTGTTGCTGTTCGCTCGCTTGTTACCAACGAAGGTAGCCACGAACGAGGCACCGTGTTGATGAACACTGGCCGTATGCCCAGCCCTGTAGTTCAGTACCCAGCATTGGGTGCACAGGCATCCTCGCTTCTGACTCCTAAAGATCTTCCTTTGCCTGGATTCATCGGCGTAGGCGGAACAGCTCAGCGAATCGGACCCGGTTTCTTGGGCATGATGAATGCTCCTTTCACCGTCCAGAATGCTGGTCAGCCTCCTGAAAATATCAAGGCTCCTGCTTCCCTTGGCAGCGAAACCGAAACCATGGAAAGGCTTCGCAGACGCCAACGCTTGTTCTATTCGGTTGAAGATACTTTTGCAGAAAACAGCTTCCCACACATGCGGAAGCCTGAAGATCGTGAAGCTGCAGGCAGTGCTGCTCAAGCTCACACTTCAATCTACAAAAAGGCTTTCGACCTTACGGTTTCTCCTTTGCGAACCGTGTTCGAAGTTTCAACCGAACCCGCAAGCGTAATCGAAGCATACGGCGGTCGTACCAACAACTTCGGTATGGGTTGCCTTCTTGCCAGGAAATTGGTCGAGAAGAATGTTACCTGCGTCGAAATCGATTTGGGCGGCTGGGATAACCACGCCAACATCTTCAACACCATCCGAACCGGAAACGGCCCCCGCCTTGATAAAGGCATGGGCAACTTGGTCAAGGAACTTGTTGAAAGAGATAAGTGGAAAGACACCGTTGTTATGTGGATGGGCGACTTTGGTCGTACCCCCAAGATTAACCAAAATGGTGGTCGTGATCACTGGGCACGATGCTGGTCCGTTGTTATCGGTGGTGGCGCCATCAAGGGTGGCCAAGCTTATGGCTCAACCAGCTCCGATGGTATGGACATCAAAGACAAGCCTTGTACGATTGGCGATCTCTTCGCAACCGTTTACAAGGGTCTTGGACTTGATCCAACTTCCCAAGTTCGCGATAACCTTGGCCGACCTATGGCCATTGCTGATGGCAAGCCTCTCGAAGGCGTTGTTTAATCGCAAACCTTTTAATATCAAAAAGAAGAGTCCAGTTTTACTGGGCTCTTCTTTTATTTGATACACACAATTATTCTCTTCTATTTGCCATGCCTTTGTGTAAAATATCTCAAGTCTGATAGTTTTCAGAATGTAAACGACTATGGCCAAGGATTGCTATTACAATGTCGTCAATAAAGAACGTACTCATTCAGAGTATTGCTAGCTTGTTCTTCAAGCTTAAAGGCATCTACCAATTAGATCACGAAAAAGCCCGCTGCTTTTGGAAGTCTGAATTCCAAGGCTCGCTTTTAAAACTCATAAAAAACAACAAATCAAAACCCTTCGGAAAACTCAACGACTTCAGCAGGCTTAAAAACCCAACTGACTTCCAAAGGCTTGTCCCCATGGACAACCAAACGCCTTCTGAACCTACAAGCAACAAACAAGCAATTGAAAACAGCCCTGCCCGTACCCGGGGTATAACACGAGTATTTGAATTGATCGCTGGTTGGCACACTTGGCCCATCTTTAACTCTGATTGGCTGATCGCTTCAAATCTTTACAATCATTCAATCTCTTGGGCACATTTGCCTTCTTGGCTGAAACGTTTATCTGCATCGCCTTCCGAATACTTCACCCCGAATTGGAGTGGTATTTTTGCGTCCGCAGATTGTCTTGTTACTGGTTCGCTGGATTCTTTATTAAAACAGAGGGCTGAATCATTCCCTAAAAAGCCTGCCATTATTCTTGGGGAATTTACAGGCACCGAAATATCATCCATCAAAATCGTAAGTTCAAAAATACCTGGCCATTTTACTTTTCTACCCATTTGGCGCGAAGCTATCGGGCTCATTGCAATTCTTGACCCAAAAAACAACCACATGCGATTTCTAGCAAATGGCGATTTCTACCCCGAACTATTAATACTCGAAAAGAACAAGAATCTAAAACGAGTATCACTTGCAGAAGTTGAAAAAGGCATGAAGGGAGAAATAATTTTAAGCGCATCTGGCCAAGTTTGGGCAAAACCTACGGGGGTATTTGTGAAAATTGAAGATGAGAAAACACTGCACTTTAGCTTTCAAGAATGGCAAGGAAAGGTGCCCAAGCTATTCTCTGAAACCACAAACACTGAAACTAACCAACCCCCGAAGAGGGTTGTTCAACCTCATCTACAAAAAGCCGGGATTTCGGCAGCGCTTGCAAGAACCGCTTCCCGTACCCCTTGGTAAGAATCCTAGGATCAAGGATAACGATGATACCCTTATCCGTAGAGGAACGAATCAGCCTGCCAACGCCTTGCTTTAACTTAAGAACCGCTTGCGGAATATGAAGGTCGTAAAAGCCATTGCCCCCTTTTTGCTGAACAGCTTCGTGCCGAGCCTGAGCCAAAGGAAGATCTGGAACAATAAAAGGCAAACGGGTGATAATAACATTGGAGAGGGCCTCGCCCTGCACATCAACGCCCTGCCAAAAACTATCAACGCCAAGGAGAACCCCATTTTTCGAAGCCCTGAACTCATCCAACATGCGATTTCTAGTCATGCCCTGCCCTTGAGCAAACAACGGGAAGCCGCGCTGCCTACACCAAGATTCAAGCACCTTCCCAGTGCGCTGCAAGAATTGATAACTGGTAAAAAGTACAAATGCACTGCCTTGTGATTTTTCAAGAAACTTGCAAATCATACCCAGCGATGCTTCTTCAAACTCTCGCGGTTGAGAAGCAGGATCGGGCATATTCTTAAACAGATATAACTCGGATTGATTGTAATAATCAAATGGGCTTTCTAGAGCAAGAACCTCAGCTTTATCAATCCCAAGCCTTTCTTTAGCAGCCTTGAATCCTTCTTTGCCACCGGTGGAGAGTGTTGCACTTGTAAGGATAATTGGAATATCTTTTGAAAAAAGCTGTTCTTTGAGAATTGGGGCAACATCAACAGGAGCCCTGCACAGATTCAACCTAAGTGCTCGCTTACCTGCTAATTCAAGCCAAAACACATTCCCTTTATGTTGCTGCTCGAGCCATTCTCGAACTCTAACCCCAAGGTCTACAGCTTTATCTGCCATCGATTGAAATTCAATTTTTTCCTCATCGGGCAAATCAGCAGATTCATCTTCAAGCTTCTTGGAAAGGTCGGTAAGAGTATCCGTGATATTATTTTCGACAATATTTTTTTCGAGAACCCTGAAATGACCTGCATCGCGTACCGCGCCTGAACTGCGATCAGAGCCAGCACCGGAGTGCGAATTCATCCAGTTTTGAATATTTAAGAAAAACAAATCAACCTCTGCCCGTGCAGAATGCAGTTGTTGCTTAGCTTCAGTAAAACCATCGCCAGCAAGTAAGCCTCGTTCTTTTTTGCCTGAGCTTGCCAGCCTTTCGAAAAGATAATGAAAAGCGCCCTGGCTAAGGCGGTCGCCCAATTGATCAATTGCGACATCTTCCACCATGTGGCCTTCGTCAAAAATAACTGCGCGATAATCAGGCAGTAAGCTGGAACCTTTACCCCGGACAGAAAGGTCTGCAAAGAAAAGGGCATGATTAACCACAAGAATATCAGCGTTGGCTATGGTTCGCCTTGCCTGATAGTAGTAGCAGCGCTGGTAATCCTTGCAACTTCTGCCCATGCAGTTGCTACTATCACTTTGCACAAGATCCCAAACCATACCGTCTGGTTCAAACTCCATATCAGATCTGCTGCCATCTTTGGTATCAAGCGACCACCGACTGACATTATAAAGTTGATCGTGAAATTCATCAGATTGAATGAGTGTGGGCGCTTTTATCTGGGCGACCCGCAATCTACGCAGGCTGATGTAATTGCCCCGCCCCTTAACCAGTACCACTTTCAATGGGTACGGGATTATTTTTTGAAGCGCCGGGATATCTTTTAAAAGCAATTGTTCTTGAAGGCTGATCGTATGGGTTGAAATAACAATTGGGGTTCGTTTTTTATTAAGGGCGGAAAGAAAAACAGGGATTAGGTATCCGAAACTTTTACCCACCCCGGTTCCAGCTTCTGCAAGTAAAGTCGCACCACTAGCCAAGGCATTATCAACAGCTTTCGCCATTTGTGACTGCTGGGCACGTGGTTCAAACCCAGAAAAGTTTTGAGCAAGAACCCCATCTTTAGAAAAGTAATTGCTTAAAGATGCATAATCGGAGTCAGCAAAAAGTTCAGTTTTTAGAAAAATATCAGACCCCGGGAATGTTCAAGTTTGAGGATAATCGAAAATAGCAATGCCCGAATCTGCGAGCTTCTTTAATTTAAGCCACGCAGCGGTAACTCTGGCTTCTTCCTCTGCGACGAAACCAACATCTAGAAAACTCTTAGCGAAAGGGCCAAGAGTTTTTATATTATTCAAAGGTTCAAAACCTGAATCCACAATGTACTGAGCCCGCTCAGGATTACATCGGATATGGCAGTCGGGCTCAAGATGCAAAACTTCTGCTTTAATCTCATGAAGAAGATAGCGTAGGTAAAGATCAGATTCAGTTATTTCATCGACTGCCTTACCACACACTTTGCAAAGGTAACCTTTATCACATTTCGCCATCGATTACTTCACTTTTAAGTTGTAAGGAAGCATAAGCCATAAGGGTTCATTTCGCATACGCAAAAACGTATCAAGCCCTTTCACTTCGCTAAAAAGGGAAGAAATCCCGGAGATATCCAACCCGGACTTCAGGGATAATTGAGTTTTAGGTTCTAATAAAGAATCCAAAAAGCTTTTACCCTTAGGAAGAAGGAGAAGTTCCGGATCAGTATCCACAGTAAGTCCGCCAAGCTTTGCAGCCATCTTGATGGCATCTTGCATCGTACCTAATTCATCGATCAAGCCATTTTCCTTGGCTTGCCTGCCGGTCCAAACGCGACCACCAGCAAGCCCTTCCAAAGTTTTTCGATCAAGTTTACTACCTGCTTTTTCACGCCCTGTTAGTGCCTTGGTAAGAAATTGATCATAACAATCATCAATGAGTTTAGTCATTGCTTCACGCTCTGATTTGGAAAAAGAATTGGTGGAAGAAAAAAGATTGGCATTCGCTCCACGGGTAATAACCTCGGATGTAATTCCAAGTTTCGCATAGGTGCCACCCATGTTGATCTTTCCACCAAATACACCGATAGAACCAGTGATGGTGCCGGGCTCAGCATAAATCTTGGATGCCGCCATGCAAATGTAATAACCGCCACTGGCAGCAACATCGGACATCGAGGCAATAATTGGTTTTTTGCATCGCATTAATTCAGCCCAGATAAGATCACTCGCAAGAGCAGAACCACCAGGGCTATCCACCCTTAAAACAATAGCTTTCACACTTTTATCGTTTTCAGCCTGTTTAATCGCTTGAATCATGGAAGTAGAACCACAAGATTCAGATCCCAACAGGCTCTGTTCACTCTTTCCAGTATTAATGGTGCCAGATGCATAGATGACAGCAATTTTAGGTTTAGAATTACTTGAAATCTTAGGAGCAGCAAAAAGTTTTAATAATGCGAAGGGGTTGGAAAGATCAATGTCATCAACTTTGTCTTTGCCATAGTTTTTAAGCAAAGTAATTTCATCGACTTTTAGTTCCTTTTTAAAAGCTTCGGTAACCGCAGGGAAATAGCCTACCAAATCAACAAGCCCCAATTCTTTCGCTTTTTTAGCAGTGTAAGGGCCATTATCAATAATCTTACGGATATCCTCGGGAGCCCATTTTTTAGCCCCTCGTTCCATCTGAATTCTTGCCACAATAGATTTTTCATAAAAATCATCGAGCATCGATTCCATTTGCTTGCGGCTGCTTTCGCTCATTGTGGTACGTGTGTAGGGTTCAATCGCAGATTTGAAATCCCCTACTTTTAAGAAGTCTGCCTGAGCGCCAATTTTCTCGAGCATTTCTTTATAAAAAGTAACTTCTGCCCGTAAACCAGTAAGCATCAACCAGCCAGATTCAGGCAACATTATTTTGTTGCTTGACAATGCAACAAGATAATCCTTCATCTCGCCTGATTCCAAATAAGTATAAATCTTCTTCCCAGACTTTTTGAAATTATTAAGTGCTTCAGTCAATTCATCAAGTTTCCCCCAGCCGACATCAATCCCATCGATTTCAAGAATCAAACCTTTGACATTAGCATCTGTGGAAGCTTTTTTTATCCGATCTAATTTGCTTTTAAGCGTTTCCTGCAAACTGGAAAACAAAGGCTCAGCAGGAGCAGCGCCTTCTTCCAAAGATCCGCTAATTCTAATATGGGCAATCGCAACAGGCTTAGGCTTTTCTTCAGCTTTTTTATCTTCAGCAAGAATAAAATTCTGCGCATTGAAAAAGCAAGCAACCGTGACAGAAAATATAATTAACGACTTCATAACTTCACTCCTGTATCACAATAGTGTTCCATCATTGAATGCATCATAGATCAATTCTTAATTATTTCAAACTATTTACCCTTAAAGACTAACCCTTATATTACCAGTAAAGTTATTTTGTATTTTGGCCCGACAAAACATCCAAGAATTATCTTAAAATGTTCGCATACTAGCTGTTTTTCAAGGATAATAAATTTTGACTTGGAAGATTTAACCGCTGGGCAATTGGATCATGAAGCAACCAAAACATTTAATGCAACTGTTTTCGTTTTCAGTTATTTGCTTGATTTGCTTGCATTACATTCTTGTCCCAACCAACAAAGGTTACGGAATACAAGACATAATTTCCCCTACAATATCGGCCCCCAACTCGGGGTCAGAACCCCCAATTGAAGGCCAATATCCAACAAAATCGATCCCTGCAAAAAGTTTAATGGGCACATTCTCACCTTCTGATCCGCCCGCACCTTTTGTAACTATTCGTGTGCGAGTTTCCGCCCAAGCCAGCCCAAATGATGAATTAGAATATCGTATCCTCGTCGAAAATCATTCTCCAGCTGAAGCACATCAAGTCCGGGTTAGAAACAATATCCCCACGAATGCCAAATTCCTCAGGGCCACTCCTCCACCCGATAGCCTCGAAGGAGAACTCATCTGGAAACTTGGTTCTCTCCCAGGCAATTCAAGCAAAGAAATCAAATTAGTTGTGACGGTAACCGGTACTGGCGAAGTTGATTGCATTTCTCGAGTCCAATACGAACATGGCCAAGCTGTTAAAACCCAACTTGCATCGCCCCTACTCATAAAAATGACAGGGCCCATTCAAGCCATGTTGTACGACACACTAAGTTACCAAATCGATATTTTCAACACCGGTAATTCAGAACTAACAGGGGTTCAACTTACCAACATTATTCCTGATGGACTTGAGTTCTTAACGAGCAAGCCTTCAACCTCGGGTGAAAACCCGTTAATTTGGAATAT
Organism: Gemmataceae bacterium; assembly: GCA_044337875.1. GTDB lineage: Bacteria > Planctomycetota > Planctomycetia > Gemmatales > Gemmataceae > UBA969. The sequence goes on along the minus strand of JBIIMS010000012.1, from coordinate 125,016 downwards.
AGGCGCCATCCCAGGCGGACAATCCAAGCGGTTAGAATTCCAAGCTGCTGCCAAGAAAACAGGAGAATTCATAAACAAAGCAACCGTAACAACAACTTCCGGAATGAAAAAAGAAACCTCATCAAAAGTTGAAGTTGGGGAAGTTAAACTTGCATTAAATCTGGGTGGCCCTGATCGCCGTAACATCAATAGACCTACAAGCTACCAAATCACCATCACCAATTCAGGGAATCAAATTGTTCGAGGAATAAAAGTATCAAACAAATTAGATCCCTCGACGCAATTTCTTGCAGCGAGTAGCGGAGGTAGAAACGAAAACGGAGAAATCAAATGGCTGATTCCTCAACTTGCGCCCAAACAAAGGCAAACCGTGCAAATGGTAATCAAGCCTACGATTGCAGGTACTTTAAAAAATCGTACTGAAGTAACAGCAGATAAAATCCCAACAGGTTGGCAGGTAGAGAAGATTACCATTTTTGAAAACAACAATGGCTTGGTTGCTGAAATCGACAAAAGCATTGATCCGATGGAAATAGGCGAACAAACCGCACTCACCTTAAGACTAATTAATAACAGCCCAAACCCTATTAAAAATTTGATCTTAAGTGCAATGTCGCCTGATACTACAATTGTAACCGAGGGGCGTGGCCCAACAAACTTCAGCAGGCAACCAGATAAAGTGGGCTTCCTGCCTTTACCAATCTTAGAGCCAGGTAAAGAAGTAACTTACTCATTATTTTTACAGGCAAAAAAACCTGGAGATGGGACTTTTAGACTAGAATACTCAGCAGATGAAGGAATTTCGGGCAAGGCGGAAGAAACCATTTCGATTCTTCCTTCAAGCAAGGCCCCTGCAAGCAACGAGCCACCTGCTCTACCTTAATTCTTATCGCATTGCTGAATAGCCAAAGCCTTTAACCATGGCTGCACGCCAATGCTTGGGCTGAACTTTTCTATAGCGCTGGGCAGCTTCAGTATTTAACGAATCACTCATTACAACCCTAGAAACAACTTCGTCTGCCTTTGCTTTTTTGCTTGCACCTAGAAACATCAATCCACTCAGAACCAAAAAGCTGGCAACAATTCCGATTACCCATTTTCGCATTGCAACACTTCCTTGTGCATTCTTCCTTAAAAGCCGAGATTAAATCTTCAGCAACTTTTAAGTTAAGAACACTAATGCAATAACTATGCCTAAGACTTTATTTTTTGTAATCAGAAATGTCAAATCACTCTAAACCATTACAAAAAGGCTGATAAAATATTTTTCTACTTTATTAGAAAAAGAATGCCCAAGCTTTAATCTTTGAAAATATTACCGATCGGTTGACCTCATGCGCTATCTAAGCTTGCACATATTTCAAAATGATTTTAACGGATCACTTTCCGACTCAGAAGCTATAACCTCTACTGCAGTAAATCGGGATTGAAGCTTAGTAGCCAACGCCTCAATACCAAATCGTTCTGATTTATAATGGCCCAACAAAAGGATCGACTTATTCTGATCTTTAGCACTTAACAAATCATGAAACCGTGCTTCTCCGGTAATAAAGCATTCCGCACCTTGCATGAAAGCCTGAGTCATCAGCGATGCCCCGCTGCCACAGACCACCGCAACCTTCGAAACCAATCGCTCCTCATTCCCTGCAAATGAAACCCGCTTGATACCTAAAGCTTTCTCGAATTTTGCAGCAAGTTGTGCAATCGAAGTAGGCATCGTTAACAATCCAATTCTACCCGTGCCCGAACCTGTTGGCTTAGGTTTAAGCATAACAAGATCGAAAGCTGGCTCTTCATAAGGATGAGAATTTTTAAGCGCAGAAACAACTGCTTGGATTCGTGAAGCTGGGCAGATAACCTCAAGGCGTTGTTCCAGAACTTTTTCCCGCTGCCCTTTTTTTCCCACCACCGGACTGGTTTGTTCATTGCCAAAAAAAGTGCCTGTCCCTTCCATAGTAAAACTGCATTCCTTGTAATTACCAATAACCCCTGCGCCTGCTTCAAACAAAGCCTCACTTACTTTTTGAAGATTCTCCCCAGGCACAAAAGTAACCAATTTTACTTCTTCCTTACTTTGCGACGAAATGATCGGGCCAAGATTTTTCGCACCAATCAACTCCAATAAAGATTCATTGATGCCACCTTGCGCATCATCCCAACGGGTATGCAGCGAATAAACCCCTATTCCTTTCGTTGCAAGCTTCCAAAGAATCGACCCTTCCGAACTACTCGTATTCATGTTTTTAATTGGTTTAAAAGGCAACGGGTGATGCGTGACAACCATCTGAACTTTTTGATTGATGGCTTCATCAGCAACTTCTTTGGTAAGAGTCAAACAAACCAAAACTTTACTGACATCAGACGAAAAATCGCCCATTAAAAGGCCAGTATTATCCCAATCCGCAGCAAGCGAACGCGGCGCAATTTGATCAAACCAAGATACCACCTCTGAAACTTTTGTCATAAAATCTGCATCCTACTACATTCCAGAAACATGTAAAAGATAAGCAATCAGGTTTGCCATATCTTCTGGCTTTAACTGCATATCTAAACCTTCAGGCATAAGCGATTTGGCAGTCGCCTGAATCGATTCAATTTGATTTCTCAGGATGGTATCTTCAGCATTCTCACCGCGTTTAAGATTCACAGAAGTCCCAGACTCCGATGCCAACAAACCACTAAATATTCGCCCCTGCTTTGTTTCGATAGTGTAATTGACGTATCTGGGATCAACTTCCCTGCTAGGGTCAAGAATCGCAATTAGAAGGTATTCCGGATTTTTACCACGAATTGCAGCAAGAAGATCTGGTCCAACCTGATAGCCCATGTCATCAAATTTGTGGCAAGTCGCACAGTTTTTCCTGAATACTTCTTTTCCCTTTAAATGATCACCCTTCATTTCCAAAACCTTGGCATACGAATCCACCACCTGTTTACGATTAGTTGAAGAGGTTTTTGCAAGTATCGCAATCACTTTTTGTTGAAGAGAAACTTTGTTTAATTTTTTAAGCTGCTCTATTCTGGACGCCTCAAGATGCGATGGCTGGATGACCCCTTTTTCCATCCCATCAATAATAGCTTCAATGCGCTCTTTTCTAGAAAAAAGAGTTTCCACAGCTTCACGCCTTAACGATGGACTAAAAGAAGGCCATGCATCAAGAATGATCTTGCTCACTTCTGTTTTTTTAAACGCAGACAACACCTGAAGAGTAGCAGTTTGAATTGCGGGAGGCGTTTGCGCCTGAAGTAATTCAGGTGCAAGTTGCGAAATAACAGGAAATGGCCCCATCGCCAGCAATCGCAATGCAGACAACCTGCTTGCAATCGGGGCATTGGAAAGTCGAGCGGTATTTGCTGCATTAACAAACAATGGCATCAAACTATCGAGAGCCTTTTTCAATTGATCATCCGGTTTTTCCCAGAGATCTTCAGCAGAATTCCCGATTGCAACTTGGCTTTGGGCAATGCCTTCAAGAATAGCTGCGCGTAAAGTAGGTTTAAAGTTTGGCCTTTGCACCAGCATCAACAATTTTGCCATCTCGGCATTTTCCAAACGGGTTGAAGATACTGCAGAAAGCCGCGCAAGAAACGCTTCCCGCCCCGTGTTACCCCCATCACCAATTAATTCATCATCAAGAAGTTCCAAAAGCATTTTACCGCCAACTTGAGCAGATGAGCTAAGAATGGCCGTCTGCATCCATCGATCTTCACCATCACTTTTCACGAGCTTAAGCAAAGTATCTTTACATTTATCAGGGCCGACATTACCCATTGCAAATGCCACCTGACAGCGCACTCGCGCATCTTGATCCCCACCAAGATTTGAAACTAATTTTAACACCGTATCCGATTGATTAATGAATTTATTTGAAAGCCTGACTGCATGCAACCTGACACCAGGCGATGAATCTGCAAGCGCATGAACCACCTGCTTTTCTTGCAGCAACTTTAAACCATCAAGGGTACAAAGGGCATGCATTCTGGCTTGTGGCGATAGACTTTTCCGAGCAAGATTGATGAGCAAATCCTCGGCACCAACTTGATTACGTTCGACAAGTAATTTCTGGGCCATCATTCGTCTGGTTTGATTTCCTGACTCTAACTCTGCAACCAATCCGATAAAATTTGAAGCCTCTGGAAAAGGTTGTGCTTTCTTCATCCCATCTGGAACGATTCTCCAAATACGTCCTTTTCCTTGAGTTTTTAAGGGTAAAACAGCTTTCATATCCTCGGGAAGTGACAAAGGCGTTTCTATTACTTCGCGATAAAAATCAAGCACCAATATCGAACCATCCAAACAAAGATTCAAATGCACAGGCCTGAACCAGTTATCCGTTGAAGCAAGAAATTCTTTTTCAGGATCGCCCCGCTTAGCGATAAAGGTTAAACCTTTAGGTTCTAAAACATCACGCATGATTACATTATTCGCAGGTTCGCAAATGATAATGCTATCCCGATAAGGCGCCTGTACCGAATCAGAATCTAGCAAAAGCGGACTGCAAGATGATGTAGAATATCCTCCCGGAACCAATTCCGTTGCTGGCAACTTTTTGGCAAGTTCGCTAGATTTTCTTCTGCTCGTGCGTTCCACCCTCCACGCTTCAAACGGACTAATCCGAAACACCTTGCAAGCTGCACCATGTTCCGCAATATCCAAAGCCATGCTTCCCACAGCCAGATAAGGGTTTCTTCGAATCTGATCATCAGGCAAAACCATTTGCCTTAAATGTTGACTATTGGTGGAAGAAAAAAGGGCTCCGAATGAATCCATGGTCAAACCATATTGCCCGCCACCGGTAACGGGATCAAGGCTATTAGGAATATCAGGCCTGAAACGAATCCCCCTGCCCCGCAATTCAACCGGAACCATCTTGGGGTTTTCCTTACTAGTAATAGTTCCGCCATTGCCTCCGGCTACCGCATGAATTTGATTGTCGAGGCCCCACCTAAAACTGTTCAACATTTGTTGAATATTGGAAGTGTGAAAACCAGTGAAAAGAACTTTGGAAGTATCCGCTTTACCATCGTTGTTAGTATCCTCTAGATAAATAAGGTCTGGCGCATTTGCAACAATAAGTCCTTTTTTCCAAGGAAATAAGCCTATAGGAAAGCGCAACCCTTCTGCGAAAATAGTACTTGTTTCGTAAAACCCATCTTTGTCCTTATCTTCCAACAACTTAATTCGCCCGGAAGAAATATCCCCCGTGCCAACGCCTCCATTTGGATAGCCAATCATTTCCGTGACAAACAACCTGCCTTGTTCATCCTCTGCAAGTGCAACGGGGTCAATGATAGTTGGCTCTGAAGCTGCGAGTTCGATTTTAAAGCCGGATGCAAGCTTAAAGGTTTTCTTTTCTTCGGCAGGTGTCAGGGCTCCCGGATTACTTAAATCCAGAGGCTTAACACTCTGGCCCATCAAACCTAGGGCCCCAAATATAAGCGTCCCTAATGATAAAATAACTGAAGTTAATTTCATGATTGCCCCTGTTTCCAGTAGACTGCTTTAATCAAGTGTATCCAAAAGGTTCTTAATCATGGCAGGAAGATTTAATTTACCTCGCAAAGGCGACAATGCAACCTTAATATTAATTGGTGCAAGTGTTCGCGCCTTGGCATTTTCATGCATAAGAGCAGGATATAATCCATGGTGCATCGATCTTTTTGCAGATGAAGACCTCGCAAAAAACGCCCCCACCACCCTTATTACAAAATCGTTTCCCAACCAAATCTCGGACTTGATCCAAACTGCCCCGATAGCCCCCATACTTTATACAGGTGGCCTAGAGAACCATTCCACACTCTTACATTCACTCTCAGCGGATCGCACAGTTCTAGGCATTATTGGTAACACCCTCACCAATCTCAGAAATACTCCTGGCTTTTATAATCTGCTAAAGTCCAAGCAAATAAAAACACCTGCTATTATTATTAGTACCAAAGATTTAAATAAAGAAACCTCATATCTTCGCAAACCTAAAAACCGTTCTGGAGGGCTTGGAATAAAGCCTTTTGACCCAAGTAAACAACCAATGGTAGATGATGCTGATTTTTACTATCAAGAATTCATAAAAGGCGAAAGTCGTAGTGCCATCTTTTGCTTTACCGAATCAGGCTTTGAACTTTTAGGAACGACCATTCAATCTTCAGGCACACAATCTTTGCATGCAGATGATTTCTTATACTCGGGCAACATAGGGCCAGTAAAACCTTGTAACTCCGAACTAACAGAACTTCAAACAATTGGCGAAATAATATCCAGCACTTATCACCCCCTTGGCCTGCTAGGCATGGATTACATTTTAAATGATTCTAAGGTTTATCCACTGGAGATAAATCCTCGCTATACAGCTTCCATGGAAGTTTTAGAATTAGCCCTAGGTCAAAATTTTATAACTAAACACATGCAAGCTTTTGGCATCAAGCCTATTTATGAAAACCCTGCTCCCAGCAAAACAGCCGTTATTGGGAAAGCCATCTACTATGCTCCACATGATGTTTTGATTCCAAAAGAAGCACCTTGGCTTTTAATTGAGGCGAATCCGCTGCTATTTTCACCTTTTGCAGATATCCCAAAAATCGGCTCTGCCATTCACAAGGGCTCACCGGTTGTCACTATTTTTGCTAAAGCAAACTCTTTAACCGAAGTTAAAGCGCAATTGAAAACACGAACTTCTCAATTAGACTCACTATTCCATGTTGGCACTTTGCAAAACAACTTGGTTTAATTGTCTGATTAAAGGTATTAGTTTTGATCAACATAAAAACGAGGATCGTATGACAGTCAATTTAAATCTAAACGCTGGCGCGCTGCGCATTGTAAATCATGCCCACGCCCGAATAAACGAGCTTGGTTTAGAAGTAAGCAAGACAGAGGCAAATGGAACTTTTCTCGATTTTGGCATAAAAAGCAAAGGTGGAATTCAAGCAGGGTTAGAACTAGCGCGAGCTTGCATGTCCGGCCTTGCTAAAATTTCTTTGGCCCCCAGCCATCTAGATTTATGGAAAGGGCCCGCCATCGCAGTTGCTACTGATCACCCTGTTCTTTCATGCCTGGCATCGCAATACGCGGGCTGGCAAATTGCTGTGGGAAAGTTTTTTGCAATGGGTTCAGGCCCCATGCGCGCCCACTATGGCAGCGAAGATTTATTTAACCATATCCCAGGCAGAGAAAAATCCCCCCATGTTGTTGGCATCCTCGAAACAAGCAAAGCGCCCGACTCTGCGGTCTTTGATTATTTATCTTCCAAGCTGGAATTACCTCATGAAAAAATCACCCTATTAGGTGCACCAACTGGTAGTATCGCAGGCTCTATCCAGATAGTTGCACGAAGTGTTGAAACAGCAATGCACAAACTTCATGAGCTAAAATTCCCTATAGATTCGATCAAACAAGGTGCAGGTTGGGCCCCCCTGTCGCCACCATCTCCGGATTTTACCGAAGCGATTGGCCGCACCAATGATGCAATCCTATATGGCGCAGCAGTGCATCTTTGGGTCGATACCGAAGACGATATCATTGCAAGCTTTGGCCCCAAAGTTCCCTCAAACTCCTCTTCCGATCATGGACAACCTTTCGCAGAAATCTTTCGCAAAGTGAAAGGGGATTTCTACAAAATTGACCCCCTTCTCTTTTCCCCTGCAACTGTCCACTTTTACAATTTGAAAACGGGAAGATGTTTCCAGTTCGGCAAGTTTGAAACCAACTTGCTTAACAAATCTTGGAACTAATTCCACTTTCATTCACGGACATTATTTATGATTTTCAACATCATGGGTGGCAAAGAAGGTTGGCATGTCAAAGACTTACTGCGGGCAGCACAATCCCTTGGGTTTAAAACCCATGTAACCGACTTCCGCTTAATATCCCACTCCCTAGCACAGCCTTCAAAACAAGCGTTTGAAGAAGCAGATTGCACTATCATCCGAACCATGCCGCCGGGGTCTTTGGAGCAGGTTGTTTTTAGAATGGATGTACTGCATGCCCTACAACGTCAGGGTAAAAAAGTTTTAAACCCACCCCGGGCACTCGAATCTGCAGTGGATAAATTTCTTGCAAGCGAACTTCTACAATCACATGGGCTAGATATTCCCCATACTTTTTGCTGTCAAGATTCTGATACCGCAATGGAAGCCTTCGAAAGATTTGGCAGAGATATCGTCGTAAAACCTTTATTTGGCGCAGAAGGCAGGGGAATATTACGAATCGAAGATGAGCAACTGGCATGGCGGGTATTCCGTGCGATCGAAAAGATCGGGGGCGTCATTTATCTGCAACCCTATATCAAACATCCAGGATGGGATCTTCGCATATTTATTCTCGGCAAAAAAGTTCTTGGAGGGATGAAGCGAACTGCTCCCCAAGGCGCTTGGATGACCAATGTTGCACAAGGTGGAAAAGGCGAAGCATACAAACTAAACTCCAATCTTGAAGAGATTGGAATCAAAGCTTCCAACGCAGTGGGCGCTGAAATTGCAGGAGTTGATTTGATATTAGATGAGAATGGAAAATGGTTGGTTTTGGAAGTCAATGCTGTTCCAGGATGGAAGGCCTTTGCACCAGTTACAGGAATCGATATCGCAAGAGAAATACTTATTTATGCAAACCATTCTTGAAGAAACGATGCTTGAATTAGAACTATCACGACAAATTCATGCAGCATGTATTTGGGAGGCAACTGCCCGAAAAATCGGAAATGTCCACCCTCTTGCTTCGTTTCGTAACCTTCATTTCACAGATTTTATTTTAAGTGCCGGGGCCATTGCACCCATTCTTTGCAAAACTCGTAAACTGGGTTTGGGCAATGCTATTTTTGAATCAGTCAAAACAACTAAAAATTCCGTTGGAACCAACACCAACCTTGGAATCATTCTTTTATTTGCTCCGGTTGCATTCGCCAACAATGGCGCCGAACTAAAAAAAGAAATGCAAAAAGCAATTGCAGACATCTCGATCGAAGAAACAAAAATCATTTATGATGCAATCCGACTTGCATCCCCAGGCGGCATGGGTAAAGAACCCCAAGCTGATATTAACGATGTTCCGACCTGCACACTTTTAGAAGCCATGCGATTGGCGCAGGATCGTGACCTAATTGCCAAACAATATGCGGAGGGCTATTCTGCGATTTTCAATGATGCAATTCCAACCTTGGGCGGTGCGCTAGAGCAACTGGGCTGCATGGAAGGCGCCATCATTTTCACCCATCTATATTTAATGGGGAAGTACCCCGACACATTGATTTTGCGCAAATGCGGCCCCAATGATGCCAAGGAATCTTCTGAAAGGGCAAAAAAAGTTTTAGAAAAACAATGGCCGTTGAAAGAATCTGGCTGGACCGAATTCAAGGAACTTGACCGCTGGCTTCGCATGGAAGGCAACAAACGAAACCCGGGCGCCACTGCTGATTTGATTGCTGTCACCCTTTTTATCGCCCTGCGCCTTGGGCAAATTTCCATGCCACTTACCTTCCCTTGGTCGGATGGAATTGAAAATGCTTTACGAAGAACTGCGCCAGACTTTTAATTATTCATAAAATATCTGCTCGACTAAGGCGCACTCATTCATTGACTGGAAAACGGCATGGCAAATGAAAAATACAAGATCACTGTAACCAAAGATCATCTGGTTTTCTGCTCTGGGCATTTCATTAGCTATGAGAACAGCAAATGCGAAAGAATTCATGGGCATAACTATCGAGCCAAGATTGAAATCGAAGGCAAACTCGACGAAAACCACTATGTTTTCGACTTTATCGCTCTAAAACACCGTACCAAAGAAATCACCGATCTACTTGATCATCGCATGATGCTGGCAAAAAACAATAAAGTCATCGAAGTTCGGGAAGAAGGCACAAGAGTTTGCGTTAAGTACAAAGAAAAGGAATGGATTTTCCCCGCAGAAGACTGCGTGATTTTGCCCATATCAAACACTACTGCAGAACAATTGGCGCTTTATATTGGAAAAAGCCTGCTAGAAAGCTTGAAGAAACAGCACAATTATACGCCTGCTATTTTAAGGGTTGAGGTCGAAGAAAGTTTTGGCCAATCAGCAACCTGCGAATTAGAAGGCTAATATTTCCTTTAATGTTTCCCTATCAAAAGTTCCATCGTGCAACGCACGAGAAACAACCACTGCGTTTGCACCTGAATTTTTCAAGCCTATGACATCTTGAAAACTTCCAATCCCACCCCCCGCCATGATAAAGATTTCTTCTGATTGGGCCCTCGCTTTTGCGATTAAACCATCAGTTGAAGCCCCTTTTCCTGTTCCAACTTTTGCTAAATCAAGAATAAATAGATGATCAACACCAGCATTAATGGCATCCATCATTATGGATTGAGGTGATTTTAAAACCAGTTCCTCTCGGTTGGTAAAAGGCACACCATTTTTCATGTCCAATGAAAAAACCAACCGACTCCCAAACCTCTTGGCTGCGGTTTCCAACTCTTCACTGCTTTCAATAGTTTCCAAGCCTGCAACCACTTTAAAAACATTCATGTTCATCAAATATTGAAGGTCTGCACAATTCTTAGAGCCAGCATCCAAATAAATACGGAACCCCTCTTTTACCAACGAAGAATAAAGATGCTCATTCTTTTTCCCTGTTAAAATCGCATCTAAATCTGCGATATAAAAATCGTTGATGCCCAAAGCCTCTCGCATTCCCATAATCAATTCAAATGGATCAGTTGCACTTACAACCTTTGAAATTAAAGGCTTGTAAGACTCCCGGACCCCCGATAATCCCGCAACAACCTGACCATTTAGAATATCGATAGCAGCGATAACACGCATGGCATCAAGCTTTCTCAGAAAGCAAAGGAAAGAAATTATTGCGGATATAATCTTGTGCCCATTGCGGGTAGTAGCTAGGTAATTCGGACCAAACTTCCACAGGTTCGTAACTGATAGGGTGCAGGAATTTTAGATAATAAGAATGCAAGAGGATTCGCTTATCCGAAGGGTCTAAATCCAAGCTCAATTTTGCTTGATAATGGGAATCACCAACAATTGGAAAGCCTCGTGAAGAAGATTGCAAACGGATTTGATGCATCCTACCCGTTTGAAGATGAATATCTAATAAGGAATGCCCGTTTGAAGTTTTAAGTGCTTTCATTTCAAGTTGGGCTAACTTTGCCCCTGCTTGATCATGGCTGCATAACATCGCTTTTGCTACATCTGGAATTTTAACCATGTAATCCAGCCAGCAACATTGGTTTTCGGGTGCATCCGGATCGAGTTCCGCTTCCACCAATGCAAGGTATCGTTTACTGATAGTTCTTTCGCGAAACTGTTCTGCGATTCTTGCAGCAGCTTTACTACTACGGGTGAAAAATACAATTCCCGATACCGGGCGATCTAAACGGTGTGGAATGCCGAGATAAGGCCTGCCTGCTTTTACATATTTGGTTTTAAGATAAGAGCGAGCCCAAGACTCAAGGCTGGAGAAGGGATCAGGCGCCTGGGTCGCTAATCCTGCTGGCTTTTCGATAATCAAGCAGTGGTTATCTTCAAATAAAACCCTAGGCTCTATAACCACATACTTCTCGCAAAAATTGGAGGAATAATCCGCTTATGATACCCGGGGTTGGAGATTATCGAGCGCAGCTTTTTCCTTATGGTTATTGATATATTCAACAGCCTTTTCTAGTACACGGTCTACAAAAGGCTTTTTATCAGCTTTTTTAGCATCAGGCTTCTTATCGCGAACAACATCCTTGTCACTTCGATCAAGCAGAAATTCAAGCCTTTCCTCATCTTTCAAAATAATCTCGTAATCAGGGTTTGGCTTTACGCCCCACTCATCTGTTTCTTTGCTATCAGGAAAACGATGGATGTTTTTGCCACTCGGGCGCCAGTAACTTGCAGTGGTTAATTTCAAGGCACTGGATTTGTTTTCTAAATCTATGATGTTTTGCACACTGCCCTTACCATAACTGCGTTCGCCAATCACCACGGCTCGGTTGTGATCTTGCAAGGCAGCAGCTAAAATCTCGCTGGCACTTGCGCTATTACGATTGATCAAGACAGCAATGGGATATTTTTCTGCGGGCAAAAACATCGTACCCTCGGGCCGGGCATCGATTACTTCTTCCTGCTGGTTTCTACCCCTAGTGCTAACGATTTTTCCCTCGGAAAGAAACATGTCTGAAATTTCTACCGCAGCCTTTAACAGCCCACCAGGATTATTTCGAAGGTCCAAAATCAATCCCTTTGCACCCTCTTTTTGAAGATTTACGATAACATCTTTAACCTCTGCGGATGCAGTTTCACTAAACGAACTAATTCTCAAATAGCCAATTTTCGAATTCTGATCGAGGAAATAATCCCACTCTTTGTTTTCCTTGCGCTTATCACCCAAAACGCTTTGCACTTTAATAATGGCCCTTCGAATCCCAATATCTACAGGCTCTTTGCCACCATCATGAACCACGGTAAGGGTAATTAAAGAATCTGGATCACCTTGAATCAAATCAACGGCTTCGTCGATACGCATATTGTCCGTATTTTTACCATCAATTTTCACGATAGTGTCGCCCGCTAAAATACCCGCTTCATACGCAGGGGTTCCAACCATTGGGCTTATCACCGTTAGCAAGCCACGATTGGATCGATCATAGCCCACCTGAATACCAATGCCGCCAAACTTACCCTTGTTATTACGACTAAATTGTTTGAAATCGCGATTATTAATGTATGAGGAGTGAGGGTCAAGCCGCTCGAGCCCGCCATTGATCATGTCTTCCACTAATTTGCGTTCGCGCTGGGGGGAAATCTCGGTGACATACCTACCACGAACTTCATGTAGAACATCAACTACAAGCCTAACGAGTTCGTAATCTCGATCGTTTTCGCGGGAAGGAGCATTGGCAACAATAACTAAGCCAAGCAAAGAAACAGAAATAATACCGAGTAACCAACCCAAGTTGCGCCTTGACATAACTTTTCACTCCTTGAAAGCCCGTAAAAATTTACAGGGCCACTGCAATCCTCTAAGCCAAGTTATTGTAATACAAAACATAATAATAAAGGGAGTGGAGAATTGCGTAAATTTTAAAAGGAGTAAAAGAAAAGCAATGGGTAAAAAACTGACCAATTAAGCCCCTAGGAATAATCAGTACATTTTCTCGATATCCCCCTAATTTTATTGACACACTTAGCCAATTGCCCTATCTTACTTTATTAGCAAAGGTTGCCTGAGTTTAACCTTTCAAATGTACACTTATTTTATTGAGGAGTTTTCTATGTACAGTGTTGTTCTTGCTGCGATGATGAGTACTTCGACCGCTGCCCCTGATTGCTGGTGGAAATGCTGCTATCCCCCACCACGAGTTTATACTTGCTGTGGTGGTTGCTATGGTCACATGGCTTACCGTCCAGTAGTTTACGCACCCTACGCTAGCTGCTATGGTTGCTATGGCTACCCAGTTGTTGCATATTCATGTGGTGGCTGCTATGGTTCCGCTGCGGTAGCAATGCCAATGTATGCTCCAAGTGCACCTGTAAGATCCCAAGAACCACCACAAGCAAAACCTTTGCCAGCTCCTAAACAAGGCGCAATTGATTCCAATAAGGCTACTGTTGTTTTCAAAGCTCCTTTGGATGTAAAAATTTCCATCGAAGGAAACGTAATCAACCGAACCAACACTGAAGAAGCATTTGCCACCCCAGTTCTGGAAAATGGCAAAACCTACAGCTACAATGTTCAGGCTACAAAAGAAGAAGATGGCAAGAATGTATCCTTCTCCAAGAAGGTATCAATTAAGCCAGGTACTTCTGTAGTGGTTGAGTTTGAAGAATTCAAAGCAACGCAAACTGTTGCTCGATAATAATCGGTTGTTAACTAATTAGGTGGGTTCCTTAAATGGAATCCACCTTTTTTATTGGGCTAATTTCCACTCATTTGAATCATTGCTTGGGGTTAAAACAATCCCATCTTCGCTAAGTTTAATCAAACCTGCAAGTATTTGCTTTTGAGCCAACTTCATCAAAGGATCAGGCAACCCGCGATACACTTCATTAGCTAAAGCCTCTACGGAATTGCAATTATTTCCCAAGGCTGCAATCAAAGCAGTTTCTCTTTTCTCCCTATGAAAAACCGCTGTTTGCAAAACGCTTTTACCATTGGCGCTGGGGCAACCATGGAAAGGCATTAGCAATGCAGGGTTAAAATCCGCCATCCGATTCATGGAATGAATATAAGTTGCAAGATGGCCATCAGGGGGCGATACAAGAATTGTGGTGGAGGTGGAAACCAAGTCTCCAGCAAACAAGGTTTTGGTTTTGGCTTCAAAAAAGACAAGATGGCCCGGTGCATGGCCAGGAGTATGGTAGGCCGTCAGCACAAGGTTGGAACCTGTAAAAGGATTAAATCCCAAAGGGATTTGATCGCAATCATCGAGGTTCTGGTTTATTTGGATTTTGTTTAAAAGTTTTTCAGCAGTTTCTAGATGGGCCAAAACAGGTACATCCCAAAGGTCTGCAAAATGGTTTGCAGAGTTGGTGTGATCTGGATGATGATGGGTGAGCAAGATGCCATTAAATGAATCACCATCACTCACTCGAGATTGGATGGCATTTTGGATGGCCAATACGCCACTTTCATCAAGTGCCCCTGGGTCGATCAGATAAAACTTGGAAAGGCCAACAAGAAAAACATTCCCTATTTGGGGAACGGAAGGCCCAGGGCAGGCGACCGAAACGACTTGAATCCAAGATGCAAAACGAACTCTTTCTAAAACAAATTCATCCTGCGAAACTAAACCTGCCCCTGAAGACAACCGCCAATCTGAGGTTGGGATTTTATTCAATTTTTCCAACAGTAATAAGACCGGAGGGGAAATCAGGATTTCGTCGGAGTACCATTTTTTCAAATGCTCTGCGGGAGTTCCCCAGACACCGTTTTCGAGTTCATTCTTAAAGACTTCGGGGGTCTGACCAGAGGGAATTTTTGCGAGGAAAAATCTGGTTTCAAAGCGCATAGGAGAAAAAAGCGGGGTAGTGAAATAACCGATCGGATAAAGATCGGAAGCGGATAAAACCCATTTGTTATCGCGGAGGATTGTGGCAAAATCACTTCTTTTTTCTAAGAGATCACACCGTATTTGCGTTAACTGGGGGCTCGACTTGATTGAATTATTTAAATTATCGCGGCATAAAAGCACGCCTGATTCCTCGAATAACTCGCGCACAGCAGCTACCAATGCAACATCCCAAGGGTTTTGAGACTGCGCTATATCTGCATCAGGGGGATCGACTTTGCCACCA
Organism: Gemmataceae bacterium; assembly: GCA_044337875.1. Taxonomy (GTDB): domain Bacteria; phylum Planctomycetota; class Planctomycetia; order Gemmatales; family Gemmataceae; genus UBA969. The sequence goes on along the minus strand of JBIIMS010000012.1, from coordinate 109,748 downwards.
GGAAATGCATGGAATCCACCAAGAAACTTCAAAGCTTTGGCACGCTGAACCAGAAAAATACTTCCAGGCGAATAACGATCTTCGAGAATTATTGAGGCAGCGGGCAAAGGATTAGACAAAACCTTCCTCCATGTTCATGAAGTGATATTTTATATCATGGAGATTAATAAAAACTTACTCTTTAGCTTTTTCAGGGGCATTGATAGCTTTTTTAACTGCTTCAAGCAACTCATCCATCGAAAAGGGTTTGCGCAAGTAATCAACCACGCCAAGGTACTCTGCATAGGCCTTATGCCTTTGGCCTTCGTTTGCAGTCATCATGATAAAGGGCGGAACATCTTCTTTGCCCCTAAAATGCTCAAGAACCGGGTACCCACCCATTTTAGGCATCATCATGTCAATAATAACCAAATCCGGCCGCTGATTGTAAATCAACTGCCTTCCCTGTACGCCGTCTCTCGCCTGAAGAACTTTATAGCCGTTCTTTTCAAGAATTAACTTCAGCCCATCACTTAATTCGTAATCATCATCGACCAGCAATATGGTCTTGGAGTCAACCATTTTAATCATTCCTCACTTATTAACAAACAATACAGGCAGGAAACTAATAGATTAACAATCTTCAAGCAACGACACAATACTTTAAATTAATATGCATAAAAAGCAATCATTAGGGGGAACTATTGTTGCACTTGAAGAATAATCGATTAGCATTGAAAATTAGATAGGCCGACCAAGAAAACAAGGATGTTGGTGATGCGATTTACCATGCTGGCAAGCGGAAGCAAGGGCAATTGCTCTATCATAGATGATGGGCAAAGCTCGTATTTAATCGATGGCGGCATTAGCCCGCGAACGCTTGAAACCCACTTAAAAATTTCAGGTTTCACCCCCCAAAGGCTTCGGGGCCTTGTTCTAACCCATACGCATGGGGACCATTGGAATCCTAGATTATTAGCTTATTGTGCTGAAAAGAAAATCCCCTGGTATCTTCATAAAACCCATGCCCGAACGATTTACGACCAACTCCCAGAATTTAAAGCCTTTTGGGAATCGGGATTGGCGCGTTTCTATCTTCCCAACACGCCTTTTGAAACTGCACCGGGCTGGAATTGGTCTCCTGTAAACATATCCCATGATTCTTCAGAAACTTTTGGCTTTCGCCTCGATATAAAAAACGCACAAGTGCCATGCGTTTCGATTGGTTATCTCGCAGATTTGGGAATCTGGGACAAAGCACTTGCAGAACAATTTACGGATTTAGATTTACTGGCATTAGAATTCAATCACGACGAGGATCTGCAAAAAAATAGCAAAAGGCCGCAATTCTTAATTGAACGAATCATGGGTAATGAAGGTCATCTTTCAAACTATCAAGCCGTTTGCTTCTTGGATTATTTGAAAAGCCTAGGGGTAAGCAAGCTGCCTAAACATCTGGTACAAGTTCATTTAAGTGAGCAATGCAATTCGCCAGAACATGCTCAAGCAGCATTAAAGTTATTTCTTCAAGACAGCACGATAAACATGAGGCTTCAAACAGCACAATCTAAAAAAACGACTAGCCCGATTAATCTTCTCGAAAGAAACCTGTTTGCATTTGCAGAGCATCTAACAGAAAATTATTAGTAGAATACAATCTCTCAACATCCTTAGATAATATTGGAAAGCCCTATGACACCAGAACAATTGCTAGCCAAGCTTTACGAATTAAGAAAAGATTTCCAGGATGAGGATGAACCAACAGATCCTAATTATATGGCTCTGCATCATGCGTTTTTGTTTATATCGTACAACATGGACGGATTTAAGAAGTATTGTAAAGAAGCATTCAAGAGTAAAGACTCCCCTGCCCCCCCAACCACCTAAACTACCAAATCATCAAAAAAAACATGACAATTATGTGCCAATCTGATGTAGACAAGTAGGCAATAAAAAACGATAGGCCCTTCAAGTGATTGAAAAGCCAAGCAGCCGCGGGGGCGTGCTGAATGGATTTAAATCGATCTTTCGTGGGGGACTAAATGAATATTAGAAAAATAGCGTTTGTAGGCATCTTTGCCATCTCGATAACCAATCTTGCTACCGGAGATTCCGGAAGCGCATCTACTTCAGCTCCAAAATCCAAAACCTGGTGGGGTAAGGGTGGAACTGCTAAAAAAGAAAAAGAAATTGTTCCAGAAACAGAAACCAACGACAAAGAAACTATCTCTAAGACGGTTGCTAGCGAACAAAACCGGAAAGTTCTAAACCGCGAAGAGAAAGCTTATTTCAGAAGGCTTGAAGCTTGCGATCGACTGATGCAAGTAGCGATCACCAAAAACGACAGTCCAATGCAAGAAAAGATCATCACTCTGCAGGAAAAAATCCAAGCAGTTTACAATCGGAAAACTTCAAATTTGCAATTGCCTACGCAAATGCCCACAGGGGGCGGCCTGACGGAATTAGATACCAATCTTGATAAAGATGTAGAAAAATTGCTCACGCCTTCCTCAACCAAATCCAACAAAAATCAATCTGCCCAGAGAAAGGATAATTAGTCATGAAGAACCTAACCACAGCCTTAATGCTGGGAGTTTTTGCAACAACAGGTTGCGTAACATTACCAGAAATCGATAAAAAGGCTGAAATCAGCAGCAGCCAAGAAAAAACTCGAGGATTGTCTAACGACAAGATTCCAGTGATGGCAGACCAAATTAATACAGATAACGCAGCCAAGATGCTTGCAAATCTTGAAGAAGAAGTTAGCAAGGCTTATCAGGAACCCTTGGAATTGTCGCCCGATAATAACTAATAAAGCCCGGGATTCCGGGCCTTATTATAAAAACAACTAACTGTTAGGGACTATGACAAACTATTTTCCCTAAACGCTTCCAGACGCTGACTGCGTGCTGGTTGGCGAAGTTTAACGATGGCCCTTGCTTCTATCTGCCTAATTCTTTCACGAGTGATGCCGTAAGTAGTTGCTACATCCTCTAAAGTTCTTGGCTGCCCGTCCAACAATCCAAATCTCAATTCTAAAACTTCCCTTTCCCTAGGGCTAAGAGATTTCAGGACTTCCTGAACACGATCTTTTAAAAGATGTTGATCTACAGCAACGCCCGGACTGCAGGTATTGCGATCATCAAGAAAATCTTCCAGTGCCCTTTCGCCATCGCCCCCCATGGGTTCGTGAATACTCAGCGGGTTTTTCGCAACAATGCGTAACAATTGTGTTTCTTCTGCACTTACCCCGACTATTTTTGCGATTTCCTCTGCTGTAGGCTCTTTACCCGTCAAACTGGACAGTTCATTTCGAACCCGTTCGACAGCAGCAAGCATACCCACTTGATGGCAGGGAACACGGATCGTGCGAGCATGATCTGCCAAGGCTCGGGTAATTCCCTGCCTGATCCACCAGGTGGCGTAAGTACCAAACTTATAGCCCAATCGGTGTTCAAACTTATCAACTGCACGCATCAACCCCCGATTTCCTTCCTGAATAAGATCAGAAAAAGCAAGGCCCCTAGTGCGGTAACGCTTGGCAATCGAAACAACAAGCCTAAGATTTCCCTCTGCAAGATCTCGTCTGGCATTACGATAATGCTCTCTTCGGGAAATTAAAACCTCATTGAAAGCAAAGAAATCATCAGCATTGGAAAACGAAGAAAAACAAAGGTCCCGAAGTTCTTTGACAAGTCGGGTATGCTTTTCCCGATGCTGCCTAGAGCGCAAACTACCGCGCATTTGAAAGGTAATCTCTTTCATTCGATTCGATCGGTTTAGAAGATCATCAACCCAAACATCGATAAGATCAATGCGCGGGGCGAGTTCCTCAGCAAGCTTGATCGCCTTACGGGTTTTTAACCAAATCTCTTTACCCAGACGCTTTTTTACAGCCATGGATGTGGTGCGAAACATCGCTTGAAAATCACTCTTGGCAGCATTTATAACTCGCTTTAAGGTGCGAAGATGAAAAGGCAATCTGGCTAGAATTTTTTCCCGCGTGATTCCCATGGTGCCCACAACATCCACATGGGGATCGATGGGAAGTTCTCCAGCCTGAATCTTTTCAAACATCTCCACAACACGCGTCAGAATCAACAGGTTAGATAATGCAGCTTTACGAAATCGGGAACGATGGCGCTCTAAGCTGACTGCCAGTTTTAGCTCTGCATTTCGGTTTAAAAGTGGAATAGACCCCATCTGCTTGAGATATAAACCCAATGCATCATCGGCACCTTGGCTGGCAATAGGCTTAGCCACTGCAACCGCAGCATTTTCCTCACCAACCTCTGCTTCAATTTCCGAATAGATCTCTTCAGCAACTGCGGGGGAAAATACCTCTTCAGCTTGATAAGAAACTGAGGGTATCGTTTTGGCAGTTTTTTTAAGTGGTGAAGAATTGATAATCTTTTTTTGATTGGTTAGCACTTTTTTTATGTTTTTTTTCATAGTTCAAACCATCCTTAGTGAGAAACTTTTAAGCCTGAAAAATTATATACACTTGAACAGAAACTTATTTCAAAACAGATATTTTTGCCTAAAAATACTTCTACACACAAATTTCAATTAACAATTACTGGTCAAAATTGTAGAATCAGTCATGCTTAAAAATTATCTTGATAGCTTTCCGAACACTTTTATTATTAGGCTTAAGTCAATTGCTTTTGCCTGCTTTGACAAAATTTTTTCTAAAATTGTCAAAAAGATAGGGTTATTTGTACCATTTGCCCTGCTTGTAGTTGCAAACATTACCTTGGGACAGGAAAAAGCACCCTCAGAACCCGAACTTACACCTGCAGATAAATCCCACTGGGCGTTCCAGTCCCCTAAAAACAGCCCCCTTCCAACCGTTAAAAATTCCACTTGGGCCAATAACCCCATCGACCTTTTCATTCTGGAAAAGCTTGAAGCAAAAAGACTCGCCCCCTCTCAACACGCTAGCAAAGAGCACCTAATACGAAGAGCGACTCTTGACCTGATTGGGTTGCCACCCACAATTAAAGAAATAAACGCATTCCAAAACGACCAAAACCCCAACGCGTACGAATCCTTGATCGATAGGCTTTTAAGCTCGCCACACTATGGGGAACGCTGGAGCTTATTTTGGCTTGATCTGGCACGATACGCTGAATCGAACGGGTACGAAGCTGATGGGGAACGATCCCAGTTCTGGCGCTACCGCGATTATGTGCTAAATGCTTTTAACTCGGACAAACCATATTACGAGTTCATACTAGAACAATTAGGCGGCGATATTCTTGCCAAGAGCATGATCAAACCAAACGAGGACATTCCCCAGGCGATCATTCGTAATCCGAAAATTGCTGAGCTATTCAATGCAGCGGGTTTTAATCGTTGTGGCCCTACCCACATGGTTGGTGGTAACACGGATCAAGAGATTTTGAGGCAGGAAAATTTAACAGAAATGACCACTGCTGTTGGCAGTGTTTTCATGGGCCTTACAATCGGGTGTGCCCGTTGTCATGACCACAAATTTGATCCGCTTTCCCAAGTTGATTATTACCGCATGCAGGCATTCTTCGGCAGCACTTATTTCAAAGAAATCGACATGGTAAGCGCTGCACAAAAAAAGGCTCGTGATGATGAGTCATTTAAATACAAGCAGCAATTAAATCCCCTTAAAGCTTCCGTAGATGCCATCGACAAACCAGTTCGCGAGAAACTCACCAAGGCAAAAATCGAAAGCCTTGATAAGGAAACAAAAATTGCCTTGGCAACCGATGTCAAACAACGATCCCCTCAACAGCACAAATTGGTTTCCATGGCAAACCCTTTAGTAAAGGTGACTTGGGATGAGGTGCTTGAAGCTCTCACTCCCAAAGCAAAGGAAGAACGAGATAAAATCAAAACCCGTATGCATGATATCGAAGCACGAAAGCCCCAACCTTCACCACAATCATTTACGCTCGCAGACAACGGCGCTGGGGGAACAAACTTTTTAAAACGAGGTAATCCAAAAAGCAAAGGGGCTAGGATTGAACCGGGTTTTCCCAGGTTACTGGCCCCCGAAGGATTACAAGCAGGGAAAGGCAAAGTCCCAGATAGGCTAGATCTTGCGCAATGGCTCATCCGATCTGAAAATCCACTTACTGCCAAGGTGATGGTCAACCGAATCTGGCAACAGCATTTCGGCACAGGTCTTGTTGCATCTCCAAGCGATTATGGCATCAAGGGGGTACCCCCAACCCATCCGGAATTACTCGATTGGCTGGCATTGGAATTCGTAAATTCTGGCTGGTCTATCAAACACATACATAGGCAGATTGTTTTATCGTCTACCTACCGGCAAACATCTAAAAATGAAAACATGGCAGGATTAAAGGCTGATCCCGATAACAAGTATTTATGGCGAATGAATCGCAAGCGGATGGACGCAGAGATTCTGCGTGATTCGATGATATTTGCTGGTGGGCAGATGAATCAGAAATTTCATGGTCCAATGATCAAAATCCCTCTGGAACCCGAGGTATATGATCTTATATTCACCGAAGGTGAACCCGATGGATTATGGCTTGCCAACCCTGATCCACATGAACATTTTCGCAGAAGTGTATACTTGTTTAATAAACGCAATGTAAGATTGCCCTTGCTTGAGGTGTTTGACCAACCCGACACACTGGTAACCTGTCCGATTAGAAATTCTTCCACCCACGCCCCACAAGCCCTGACCATGCTAAACGGGCCTCTTTCTCAAGAACTTTGCCTTGCTTTGGCTGCTAATATTATTGATGCTGCAGGTACCAAGCAAGAAGACTGGACCACTCTACTTTGGCAACGGGTTTTAGGGAGAAACCCCACCCCGATTGAACAGGAAAATGCGATCACTTTCCTCAAAGAGCAGGCCCAGAGAATTGAAGCTGCGATTTCAGAAAAAATCGCTCTGCGAGTACCTAAAACTTCTAAAAAGCAACAGATAGCCCCTATTCAAGCTGCAGCTTTTTCAGATTTGTGTCTCGCTTTATTTAACACCAATGAATTTGTATACAGGCCTTGATCCTATATGAGTGACAATAAAATCTTCGATGTGTTGGGCATGGGTTGTGTTGCGGTTGATGAAATCTTACGCGTTCCAAAATGGCCCGAACAAGACACTAAGGTGCGCCTAACGCATTACGACCGGCAATGCGGCGGCTTGACAGGAAACGCATTGGTTGCAGCTTCGCGCTTTGGCGCCAACTGTGCATTCGCTGGACATCTGGGGCTTGATTCCAATTCCGATTTTGTCAAAAGCTCCTTCCTCAAAGAAAACATCAATCTGGATCATGTGCCTTGGAAAACCGATTCCATGCCCATCCACTCTTTCATCATTGTTGATGAGTCCAATGATACCAGAACCATACTATTTAATTTGAATGGTTCGACGGGTGCGCCAGCAGATTCACCCCCAGAAGAAGTCATCCTTTCCAGCAAAGTTTTGTTTGTTGATCATTACGGCATCGAGGGAATGATCCGAAGCGCGAAAATTGCAAGAAGGGCCGGAATTCCCGTTGTAGCAGACCTCGAAAGAAATGAATGGCAAGGTTTCGACGAACTACTTTCCCTAGTCGATCATCTAATCATCTCGATAAAATTTGCACGCAAAATATCGGGTTGTAGTTCTCCTGGTGCAATTGCTCATAAGCTTTTTACACCTGGAAAAAAAGTCGTTGTGGTTACAGGTGGCGAAGAAGGATGTTGGTATGTTGAAGAAAATCGAATTCTAAAACACTTCCCTGCCTTTAAAGTAAAAGCAATCGACACCACGGGTTGTGGTGATGTTTTCCATGGGGTGTACAGCGCTTGCCTTGCTGCGGGCTTACCAATTCAGGAAAGAATAAAGTTTGCTTCAGGTGCAGCAGCGATGAAATCTTTGCATCCCGGGGCACAAAAAGGAGCACCCACCAAAGACCAAGTTATGGAGTTTCTGCAAACCCGTTAATAGCTTTTTGCCAAAGCGTTACGAAGCCTTGGTTTCAGAATCTTTACCGCCCAGTGAACCCTCATCTTCTAACTGAGGCTCAACCCGTTTGGCTTTCGAAAAATCAACACTTCCATAATATAAATCAACTTCGAGCCGTGGTTCGGTACTTAGCTCTATTGGAATTACAACGGTAAAGGTACTACCCTTGCCCAATTCACTTTGAAGTGAAACTTCTCCCCCAAGCAACTTGGTAAGTTCTCTAACGATCGACAAACCAAGGCCGGTGCCATCATGTTCGCGGGTGAGAGTATTACCAGCCTGTCTGAATTTTTCAAATACGAGTTCCTGCTCTTCGGGGGCAATACCAACACCAGTATCCGAGACCGTCATGATGTGATTTTTGCCTTCCTGCTCAACTTTCAAAACAACCTTGCCGCCTTCTGGGGTAAATTTCACCGCATTGGAAAGCAAGTTGGCAAGAATTTGCCTGAGTTTAACTCGATCTTGCCTAAGGTTTTTAATATCCGCAGGGATGACCGATTGAAGATCGATGTTCTTCTTTTCAGCAAGGGGCCTGGTCATCGTTAAAAGGCCTTCGCTAACATCATCGAATCTAAATTCAGTGATCGAGACTTCCATCTTGCCGGCTTCAATTTTTGCAAGATCGAGAATTTCATTAATCAAGCTGAGAAGTTGTTCACCAGAACTTCGAATGTTTCCTGCCCAGCGAATATGTTTCTCTGTAAAGTTCTGGGTGTTAATCAACAGGTCGCTGAAACCAAGAATCGAGTTTAAGGGTGTTCGGAGTTCGTGTGACATCTTTGCCAAAAAGTCACTTTTCAGCTTGTTTGATTCAAATAATGCCAGATTTGCATGGGCCAACTCATCCACTTTTCGATCTAGGTTTGTGTTCACCTTTTTCAATCGATCCTGCATGCTTACAAGGTTTCTTAGCATTCGATTAAACGCATGGCTGAGATCTTCAAATTCATCGCCTGTCTGGATTTCACTCCGAACATTCAATTCTCCTGCGCTGATCGCATCGCTTACTTCCTTCAAGTGCTTAACTGGTTTCACGATCACATAACGCACAATTAAATAACTTCCGCCCATGATTAAAAGCGCGGTTATCAATGCATTAGAAATAAGAATTGCACGGTTGATATGCACTTGTTTTTCTATTGAATCGATCGGGATATCCACATCAATTTGAATCATTGCGAGGAGGTCATTTTCCTTGATTGCACCCTGCAATTGCGTATGGCACGCCATGCAAGATTTACTGGCACGAATTGCTGCATAATAATGGTTCACTGACCGTGAAAGGAACAACTTGTTTTCTTCGTTCCGCTCAGGATTATTGATAAATTCATTTAGCTGTTCATGACCATAAGGGTCATCAGGTTTGTTTTCTGCCTTGGTTGCATTTGGAGTTATAAGCCGATAGCGATATTCTTTGAGGGCTCTGGGCCAGTTTTTTTCCCATTGTCTGCGAAAGTCTGCCAAAGCTCTTGCGGTATCCGGAGCAACAGGTAGCGCACCATCAACAGGTTTCCCATCCACTCCAACCGTTTTACAAACAGAAGTTAAAAGATGATCTACAATCTGGCTAACAAGCAACCTGCAGGTTGTAGGAATTTGCTCGTAGGCAAGATGCTCGGTCTGATAGGCATAAAGCGAAAAGCTACCACTGATTAAAAGGAGGATAAACCCCCCGAAAAGGAAGCGGCATTTTCGCTCGAGGCTAGTTTCGCCCAACAATCTTTTAAAGGCTCGATAAGACATTATTCCCACATTTACGATTAACTAATTAAGTACCAAAAGAGATTCTACCGTGAACGAGGTTTTTTGGGCTGACAAATCGGGCAAAAATGTGTGGATCTTCCTGCGAGCACGATTTTTTTGATGGGCTGTCCACATTTCCCGCAGGGTTCGCCCGTTCTTCCATACGCTTGAAATTCATCCTGATACCCGCCCATCAAACCCGAACCACCAACATAATTCATAATAGTTGAACCTCTGTTTTCAATGGCGCAGCTTAACACTTCCCCTATGCATTTCGCCAGCAATAATGCTTCTTTTTTAGATAAAGACTCTGCTTTTCTCGAGGGGTTTAAGCCCGATTTGAACAAAGATTCATCCGCATAGATATTGCCTACGCCCGTTATGTTTTTTTGATCAAGAAGGAATGCTTTTAAATTGCGTGAACTTTTTGCGAGGGTAGTAAGCCAGTAATCTTCGGGAATATTAAAAGGCTCGGGGCCCAACTCTCTCGATTCAAAAAATTCGTTTAGCGCTTGCTGGGAAAGAAACAGGTCGGCTGAGCCAAACCTGCGAATGTCACGAAATCGAAGTTCTTCCACCCCATGATCCAATGAAAAAACAAGGTTGACATGCGATTGTCGGGGCGTCTTTTGATTAAAAACACAAAGTTGACCCGTCATACCCAAGTGAATCAGCAGTTGCAAATTTGAGCGTAACGAAATAATGATCCATTTGCCCCGGCGGGCAACTTTCTCAATTGTTTGATTTTCAAGCAATTGGTTCCAGAGTGGGTTCCATGGCCTGCGTAGTTTTTTTCCCGGAACTTCCACTTTTACAATGGTTTTTAAGGTCAAAAGGGGGATTAAATCTCGGACTACTGTTTCCACTTCCGGCAATTCTGGCATGCCTTTTCCCTTAACTCTCTAGCCTTGAGGCGACTTTTTTGCTCTCTTTTTTACTTCCTGCGATTATTGAATAACAATCCGACTCATTTAGCAATAAGTTATTATGTAGAACTTATATGTAGGTTCGCTTGACCCCCCGAACCTTCAAGTCTAGTTTGAACAGTAGGGTATTATGTTTTTTGCATTAATTTAAGGTTAGACATGAACGCTAAACTTCAATCAATTCCGGACGCTATGGGTAGATTCGGCCTCTTTGGGGGCAGGTATGTGCCTGAAACCCTCATAGAAGCATTGAATGAACTAACCACAGAATACGAAAAGGCCTGCAAAGATGAGGCTTTTCAAAAAGAATTTCATCGTTATTTGAATGAGTATGTAGGCAGGCCCTCGCGTTTATATTTCGCAGAACGACTAACCAAAGAAGCGGGCGGCGCAAAGATCCTTCTTAAAAGGGAAGACCTTAATCACACCGGTGCTCATAAAATAAATAATTCCATCGGGCAGGCACTTCTGGCAAAAAGAATGGGCAAGAAGCGAATTATTGCAGAAACTGGTGCGGGTCAGCACGGAGTTGCTACTGCAACTGCTTGTGCACTTTTCAACTTCCCCTGCAGGGTTTACATGGGCGAAGAAGATATCCGCAGACAAAAACTCAATGTCTTTAAAATGCAAGCAATGGGGACGGAAGTTTGCCCTGTAACCACAGGCAGTCGAACCCTTCGTGATGCAGTTAACGAAGCAATGCGCGACTGGATGTCCACCGTAGGCGATACCCATTACATCATTGGCAGCGCAGTCGGGCCCCATCCTTTCCCTTGGATTGTCAGGGATTTTCAATCAGTGATCGGAAAAGAATCACGTGAACAATGCATCGCACAAACAGGAAAACTGCCTAAGGTGGTGGTGGCCAGTGTTGGTGGTGGTAGCAACGCTGCAGGGATGTTTTTCCCGTTCATTCACGACAAAGATGTTGAAATTGTAGGCGTTGAGGCGGGTGGGCGCAGCCCTAAACCAGGTGGGAATGCAGCTACTTTAGCGCATGGAGCACCAGGGATTTTACACGGTGCTTTCAGCTATGTTCTTCAAGATACCGATGGGCAAACTGCGGATGTACATTCCGTTTCTGCTGGGTTGGATTACCCAGGAGTTGGCCCCGAACATAGTTACTGGAAAGATACGGGCAGGGTTAAATACACTAATGTAAACGATGAAGAAGCCTTGGCTGGTTTTGACCTCTGCTCCAAATTGGAAGGCATCTTACCTGCCCTGGAAACAGCTCACGCAGTTGTCGAAGCAATGCGAATCGCATCCAAACTAGACAAGGACGATGTGGTGCTCGTATGTTTTTCAGGCCGTGGGGATAAAGACTGCTACGAAATAGCACGAGTAACAGGCGAAAGCCTGGAATAGTTTTTAAGCCCAAAACCATTGAACCCATTGAATAATAGATTCAGGAAACAAATAAATGAATGCAATAGATGCTGCTTTTGAGCGCTTGAAAATCGGGAACAAAAAGGCGTTTATTCCCTTCATAGCTGCAGGAGACCCCGACATTGAAAGCACTAAAGAACTAGCTAAGACCCTAGCTAAAAATGGCGCTAGCATTATTGAAATTGGTTTCCCATACAGCGATCCAATCGCAGATGGTCCGGTCATTCAAGCGGCCTACACCCGAGCCCTTAACAAGGGTTTGAAAATCGAACACATCCTTAAGTCCATAACAGAAGTCTCGCTAGATTTCGAAAAAGAAAAGATATTGGTCCCTTTTGTTGCAATGGTTTCTATGAGCATCATCCACCGATTTGGCAAAGAGAAATTCATTGATGGCTGCCTAAAAGCTGGGTTTTCTGGCCTTATCATTCCGGATCTACCAGTTGAAGAATCGCTCGAGATTGCCAAGGATCTTAAAAAATCCGGGCTTTCTTTAATTCTGTTGGTGACGCCAAACACTCCAAAAGAAAGAGCTTTGCTCATCCTTTCTGCATGCAGCGGTTTTGTTTATTGTGTCAGCGTTTCTGGTATCACAGGGGAAAGAGACAAAATTCCCGAAGAGCTTTTGAAAAACCTTGCTTGGTTAAGAGAGCAAACTCCCCTGCCCTTATGCGTGGGCTTTGGCATCAGCAAACCTGAACATGCAAAGGTGTTACGCGACCACGCAGATGGTGTGATTGTGGGTAGTGCTATCGTAAAACATATTGAAACCGCTGAAAAAGTAGGTTTACCTGCAGTAAAGACTGCAATTGCAAATCTTGCAGAGTCTTTAGTTAGTGCGCTTAACTCTTAGAAAAGGACGGGCAACTTGCAGGATCGAAAGCGCAGAAAAATCGAACGCGAGTTTGGCGTCCCAATTGCAGGCGAAATTCTCGACCCCCAGCAATGGACTCAAACGGCACTCAAGAAACTTCCACTCGATGGCAACCTGGATATCCAAGAATTATTTGGCAGAAGTGCCCCCTTGGTTGTCGATGTAGGATGTGGTAACGGAAGATTTATTCTAGGAAGTTCAGTTTGGCGAGAATCCTTTGATCATTTGGGTGCAGATATTCTGCCCGTTGTAATCCGATATGCAACACGCAGAGGGAACCAGCGGGGCTTAAATAATGTGCGCTTTCTGGTTGCTGATGGTCTAAAATTTGTTGAAAAGCTTTTGCCCAAGGGTTCGGTTTCAGAGCTGCACTGCTATCATCCCCAGCCCTATCACGCTCCAGAAAAATCTCTCGAGCGATTACTCACGCCAAGATTTATGGCTGCGGTGCACAGGGTTCTTGTGCCTGATGGGCAAATTTTTCTGCAAACAGATAGTAAAGCTTATTGGGATTACACAAAGAGTATCACTTCACATTTTTTCAACTTTAGCGAAAGAATTGGGTGCTGGCCCGATTCGCCTCGAGGACGTACCAGAAGAGAAATACTTGCCATTAAGCGCGGAATGACTGTATACCGCGGAAGTGGTACCAAATTAAATCATTTGTATGAAGATGATTTACAAAAGCTGGAATCGGACTTACCCATGCCCTTGTTTACAACGGAAAGCTATCTGCATAAGCTTGATTACGAAGAAAATCTGACGCGCCAAAGAGAGTAATTCCTTTAACAGAACTACCCTCGCGTTGGGTGGAAACAAATCATTTACTTATTCATACCAGGGAACTCAAGTTTTTCTGCCAACTCGGGATCCAAGGGCTTGGTTCCCTTGCATTTGGGATACTTGGTACAGCCAAGGAAAAAGCCCTTACGGCCTGGCCTTAGCTTCATGGGCCCATCGCACTCAGGGCAGGTATCAGTAATTTCGATTTCAGGGATATCCACTTTAGGTGGTGGTGGATACATGGCATTAACCTTTTCCTTTAGTTCTTCAGGAATAGGTTTGGTACTGCGGCATTTGGGATATGCAGCACAGCCAAGGAAAGGACCCCGTGGGCCTTTTCGGACATTCATCGGGCCACTACACTTCTCGCATTTCACACCCAAATCCGTTTGAACTATGAGATTACCCTGCGCATCAACATCCTTGGCATTTTTGCATTTTGGATAACCGGTGCAGGCAAGAAAAGGCCCTCGTTTACCTTCACGGATAACCATGGGTTTAGAGCATTTTTCGCAAGTATGTTCAGTAGGTTTAGTTGTCACAACGGGTACCCCTTCAGGGTCAAAATTCATGGTGGTTTTACAATCAGGATATCCAGAGCATCCTAAAAAGGGCCCTGTTTTGCCTGATCTCTGTAACATTTGTTTGCCACAACTTGGGCAAATATGTTCAGTAAGAACGGGTTTTTCGCGGGGTTCAACACCTTCAGCACGCTTGATATAATTACACTCAGGATAACCTGCACAGCCATAAAAACGGCCTCGCCTGCTATACCTTTCGATAATTTCCTTGCCACACTGTGGGCACTTCTCCGTAGCGCCTGGCATTTTTTCTTTGGCATCTGTCATCGAAGAAGAAAACGGAGCAAAGAAATCATCCAAAACTTTATTTCTTGGGACTGCATTAGTTTCGATCTGATCTAATTCTTCTTCCATCTGGCTGGTAAATTTAAGATCCATGACCGTTGGAAAATATTCGACCAAGAGATCGATTACCTTGATTCCTATATCAGTTGCAAAGAACCTACGCTCTTTGACTTCAACATAAAATCTTTCCTGTATTTTGCTGATAATGGTGGCGTAAGTACTAGGGCGCCCGATGCCCTCTTTTTCCAATACTTTCACCAAACTGGCTTCACCATAGCGTGAAGGTGGTTGGGTAAAATGCTGACTGCCAACCAACTCTTGAAGATTTAACTTCTGTTTTTCTTTGAGATCAGGAAGCATGGTATCTTCCTGTTTACCGCCTGGAGCAAGCACTTTGCGAAAGCCTGCAAATTTAAGAATCTTACCCTGGGCCTTAAACAATCCCTTGTCGCATTTCACCTCAACTTGGGTAACGGAAAAAACTGCGGGCTTCATCTGGCTTGCAACAAAACGATTATAAATCAGTGCGTAAAGCTTAGATTGCTCAAGAGGAATCAAAGCTGCAACTTTTTCAGGAGTGTAGCTTAAATCGGTGGGGCGAACGGCCTCATGCGCTTCCTGAGCGCTCTTCCCGGAGGCAAAACGATTAGGATTTGTAGGCAGATAATCTGCTCCGTGCCTCGTGGTTATTAGTTCCCTGCATGCTTTCAGCGCATCATCAGAAACCCGGGTGCTATCGGTTCGCATATAGGTTATCAATGCAACCGAACCTTCGCTGCCCAAATCCACACCTTGATACAAACGCTGAGCGATACCCATGGTTCGCTTTGCGGTGTAACGCATTCTAATACTTGCTTGCTGCTGTAAGGTACTGGTGGTGAAAGGAGGGGGAGCTTTTTCTTCCCGATCTTTTTGTTCGAGCTTGGAAACTTCGTAAGTGCCTTTTTCAAGAATATTGGCTATTTCCAAGGTGCTTTCTTCATTGACGGTGGAGAATTTCTTTCCATCCCATTCATTGAGTTCAGCTTTAAAAACGCCTTCGGGAAGGTCGTTGGAACTGGGTGTTTCTTCCGCAGCGCCTGCTTCTACTTCTGGATCTGGTTCATCTTCATCTTCAGTTTCTTTTTCAGAACCCTTGGCCTTTTTGATCGTCAAAAGATTTTTCTTTGAGGCTTTCCCTTGAGTGGAAAGGGTCGCAATGATTCTCCAATACTCTTCAGGTTTAAATGCCTGAATTTCTTTTTCGCGATCAACAATAAGGCGAACTGCTACCGATTGAACCCGGCCTGCACTGAGTTCACGTGCCAAAACCCTGCTTAAAAGCGGACTAAGATTATAGCCCACCACTCGGTCAAGAAATCTTCGCGCTTCTTGAGCATTCACAAGCCCCATGTTAATTGCACTTGGGGTATTAAAGGCTTCTGTTACTGCTTTTTTGGTGATTTCGTTAAAAGTCACACGCAATGTTTTTTTAGGATCTAGGTCTAAAGCTTCGCTAAGATGCCAGGCAATAGCCTCACCTTCACGATCGGGGTCAGGAGCCAGATAAACCATATCTGCCTTGGCTGCCAACTTTTTTAGAGCGGTTAATTCTTCTTTTCTGTCAGAAAGATTCCTGTAAGTGGGAATCCAGCCAGCCTCGATATCAATACCGAATTTACTTTTTGGCAAGTCACGGATATGACCTTTGCTTGCAGCAACATCGAAGGAATCACCCAGATATTTCTGGATCGTTTTTGCTTTTGCAGGTGATTCAACGATGACCAAACTTTTTTTCTTTTTCGGTATTGTTTTTGCTTTTGCAGGTAATTCAACATTGTCCAAGCTTTTTATCTTTTTCGGTGGCACAAAACTAACTCCAAACTTTTTGCTTCAGTTTCAATAATTATCTAGTTAAGATTCAACAATTGAATAAGTTGAGGTTGTATGGAAAGTAAGACCCGCTACAATCCCTACCTTATTGGGATTATCCTAACATTCCATTAATATACGGTCTTGCGGGATGTCAAGGCCGAAGAGTTTTAATTTTGTGCTGTTTTTTTCCGTAAAGGACTCGGACATATGGCTTTTAACCCTTTTGAAAGTTTTCGAAAAAATCAACGCACACTCATGGCTTTTGCGGCCATTGTCTGCATGATCGTGTTTGTTTTTTCCTTCGGACAGGGGGATTTTTTCCAAACCCTGCAGGAATGGCTAGCCACCCGAACAAGGACAGGCACCCAAGTTACCACTTTATACGGTGAACCTGTATATGAAAGCCAATTAGACAAAATCGCGCGTCAACGCGACCTCACGAACTCTTTTATGGTGCGAACCACAGCCATGGGTGTGAACATGGCGATGACCGAACTAGAAAAGCAACAAAAAGATATTAAAGAAGGCATGGACAACCCTTTTGGCAGGGTAATGCAAGGCTGGGGAATGCGAAGGAATCCTTTCTTTGCACAGCAAATGCGCCTTCCCCCGGGCTGGCAGGCAATGAGCGTTCAGAACGATTTAAGTTTTCTTTCCGCCCAAACCACCGTAATCAAGAATCCAGATCAGATGCGCATACTGGAAACCCTATCCATTTCCCTTGGCTTTGAAGCTTGGGAAACCAATACCGCAATGCGGGGCTTGGAAGAGATGTATTTTGGTGGTGGCAAAAACCCTGAAGATCTTTTGGATTTCATGGTTTGGCTTAAGGTTGCAGACAAGCTTAACATCAAGCTTGCGCCTAACGATATCCGAATGGCTGTAAACCGCGAAGCTGCAAATCAAGAAGTATGGCCCGCATTGGTGCCCTTAAAACAAATTCCTTCGGTACAAGGCTTGGCTAAAAATGGCGATCTTAATGAAGATGAATTGCTAGCAGGCCTGACCAATGAGTTCCGGGTTATCATGGCCAAGGAATCGATTCTGGGCGAATCTCCTGGTGTTCGTTCTTACCGCGATTTGCGTGAACCGATGCAGCGTCTGGGCAATGCAGGAACCCCCAGCCCTTCCGAATTCTTCAACTTCTTTAAAGATTACCGCGCCAGCCTTGGCGTGATCATGCTTCCTATCCAAGCGGAAGATTTTATTTCCAAAGTGACGGAAGAGCCCACACCAGAAGAAATAAAAAGTTTTTACAACAGCTTTAAGAGTGATGAAGTAAACCCCGGAAGCGACCGTCCTGGCTTTCGCCAGCCTCGCGTCGTTAAGGCTGAATATGCTACTGCAAAAGCAGAATCACCAGTCTTCCGAAAAAAGGCACAGGCTAATGCCTTGGCACCCTTTGTAACTAGGACTTTGGCCTTTTTGCAAGCCGATAGTTTTGGTGGTTCAATTGGTGCTGCAATTGGCAACATTCTCCCAGGGTTTTCACAAGAACCGATGTATGCTGAATATCGTATTTTCAAAGATTCCCGTTCTTCGTGGTTTGATCCGCCTTTTGCTTCCTCCGAGGTATTGCACGAACAAAGTACCCAACAACCAGCATTGATTGCGGGATTAGTTGGCCAGATTGCCGGCACCCAGCAATCGCTTGGTTCCCCTTTTCTTACTGCCGCAATTTATCCCGGTGGGGCATTAGCTTTTGAAGCCTCCACAAGGCTTAAAATCCTTACCTCCACGATTCTGGCTTGTGCCTCAACAAACCCTTACGCTGCGATTGCCCTGCCCTTTAATTTTGTGCCACCGGTTCCAGAAATGGAAACGGTTATCACCACTCTTTTTGACAAGTATCTCGACATTCTTTCGCCCAGAATGATGCGCGAAAACTTTATCCTTTTCACCGAGGAACTTGCCAAGCTTAAAAATAAGCCTGAAGATGCAAGCAAGTTGGTTGCAAAGGGTGTTTCAGAATATGGCTTGGAAATTCGATCGATGAAATCTCCCAAACCTTATTTCGAAATGACTACCGTACCAGAATTCTCTGATCTTAAAAAATCCTTCATTGAATCTTACCGCGATGCTCCACAAGCGCCCGAATTCTGGCAGCTATTTTTCCAAGGCAATGGCACCTATGAAACGACCCGATGGTCGCCTGATGAACGCATGTTCCAAAACGACCCCAGTAGGTGGATATTCTCCAAGGAACCCTACCTGATTTGGCGATCTGAAGATTCTTCACCCAAAGATCGGACCATCGAAGAAGTTAAGCCCGAGATTATCAAAGCCTGGAAACTGCAAAAGGCAAGAAAACTGGCCCGTGCAGAAGCTGAGAAAATCGCTGAAGAGGCCAAGAAGAAAACCTGGCCAACCAGTTACAACGATCTCGTTCGAGAATCAAAGGGCTATCTTGCTAACCTAATTGCGAGCAAGAAAGATTCCGATCTGAAAGAACTCAGTGGGGTGACTCGGATTTTGCCGCAAAACACCACAGGACCAGGGCAATCCAAGGTTTATCAAGCTTTCCGTATTCCCACAGATATTATTCCCTACCCGAGAAATAATCTTGTGGATCAATTGCTTTCCTTGAAAAAGCCTGGCGACACCATGGTGGTTCGAGACCGCCCAGAAAATACTTTTTATGTCGCTCTTCTTCTTTCCAGAGCCGAGCCTGGTTCTCAAGAATTCAAAAAGGTCTACGAAAATGCCTCTTCCAGATCCAAGGAGCCTGACACTTTATGGCAGATATTCCTTGATCAATACAGCAGGGATTTCAGAATCGAAACCATGAAAAGGTTGCGTACTGAAGCTTCTGGCAAGCTTGATGATAATGGTAGAATCCCCATTGCTGATTCTTATCGCAATAGAAATATCAAGGAAGATTCCGGCAGCTAAAAGTGCTTGGAAAAAGATAATATTAAGCCGGCTTTTAATAAAAGCCGGCTTTTTTTACGCCACGACTTCATCCATCTTTGTAATCGTAACATCGGGGCCTTCGAGTTTGTGCAGCAGATGCTTGGGCACAGAGCAAACGAATATGGCTTTATCCTCAACAAATTCTTGTCTGATGATTTCCGCATTCGATGCAAGATAAGCGAACAGTTTCCCGTTCCCAGAATGAGCCTCAATCTTCAGCATTAAAAATTCAGAACTAAGCGCACTGATTACAGCATCTCTTAATTGATCAATTCCCTGGCGGGTTGCTGCACTAATACAAACTGCGTTAGGATGCCTTGCCTGCAACACATGCAGGATGGATTCATCTTCAATTTTGTCGACCTTGTTTAGCACTAGCAAGGTTGGTTTTGTTGCACAGCCAAGTTCAGAAAGCACTTTTTTTACTGCGTTAATTTGGTCTTCAACCTGGGGACTACTAGAATCAACAACATGAATAAGCAACTTTGCCTGCATCGTTTCTTCAAGGGTAGCCTTAAAGGATGCGACCAGATGATGAGGCAGATCGCGGATAAACCCAACCGTATCGCTCAAGAGAACTTTCCCCCATTCCTTCAAGCGCCATTGCCTGGTTCGTGTTTCCAGCGTTGAAAACAGCTTGTCTTCAACCCCAACACCTGCCCCTGTAAGGGCATTCATAAGCGTGCTTTTACCTGCATTGGTATAACCAACGAGGGATACAGTGTGCTCGCCCATTCGGGATTCGACTTCCCTTTCTTTACGAGCTTGGATTTCCCGAAGTTTATTTTTAAGGTCGCGGATTCGGTACCCAACGATTCGTTTATCTTCTTCCAACTGGGTTTCGCCTGGGCCGCGCATGCCAATACCAGCAGCAATTCGGGAAAGATGGGTCCACATTCTTTTTAGGCGTGGTAATGCATAAACCAGCTGGGCCAGTTCGACTTGGAGCCTAGATTCTATAGTTCGGGCGCGGGTTGCAAAAATATCAAGAATTAACTCGCTTCGGTCTAAAACTTTAACTTTCGTGGCTTTTTCGAGGTTTCGAATTTGGGCGGGAGAAAGTTCGTTATCAAATATAACGACATCGGCTTCAGTCATCAGCACCTGTTCCTGCAATTCCTGAAGTTTACCCCTGCCTATATAGGTTGCGGGGGCAATTCCGTGCCTTTTTTGGCTAATACCACCTACTATTATCGCGCCTGCGGAAGTTGCAAGTCCTCGAATTTCTTCTAGTGGGTCTTCATTTACGGGTCGTTCTGATAGAACAACGCTTACAAGAAAAGCTTTTTCAGAACCTACAGTGATTTTATCGCGTGGGACATCTAGGGTCACGGTTTGGTTTATTCTCCTTAAAAACAGCCCGGGAAAGAAAATACCTCTAGGTATATTATCAAGAAAAGATTAGCATCTCGAAGGATGGATCTCTATTGAAATTATAGGCCATGGTTTAGAAGAACTAAATCAATGTTTATATTTCAGAAAGTTAATTCGCTTGATTTTTAGAAAACTCTTAAAATCCAGCGCTATTAATGATCATGAATCCGTAAAAGTTTCCGTATTGGCCAAGCTGGTCTATTCCAGTCTTGTCGGAAACATAGAATAGAAAGGTCAGGCAATTTGTTTGCCTGCTTCTAGGTTTTGTGCCATTGGAGTGGTGCTTATGGATAATGGCAACAGTGGTGTGAACGGCTCATCTTCCGCAATTTTGGAATCCACTTCGGTTCCAAATGATGTAGATATGGTGGAAACCCGCGAGTGGCTCGATTCTCTTTCTTCGGTTTTACAAACCAGCGGCATTGATCGGGCTGAATATCTCCTCACTCAATTACGCTTAAAAGCTCATACTGAAGGCGTACATATTCCCTTCACTGCAAATACGCCCTACATCAACACCATTCCACCCGGCAAGCAACCTGCCTACCCAGGCGACCGCGAAATCGAACGCAAAATTAAAAGCTTGATCCGCTGGAACGCCATGGCAATGGTTGTTCATGCCAACGAATTAGATGGTACTTTGGGTGGCCATATTTCAACTTTTGCTTCCAGTGCAACCCTTTACGAAGTAGCTTTCAACCATTTCTTCCGTGGTCCAGAGACCCCTGGCGGTGGCGACTTGGTTTATTTCCAAGGCCACGCTTCACCTGGTATTTATTCCAGAGCTTTCCTTGAAGGCAGACTTAACGAACAACATCTTAAAAACTTCCGCAGAGAACTTGAACCAGGCGGTGGTTTATCTTCCTACCCACATCCTTGGCTTATGCCTAATTTCTGGCAATTCCCGACTGTTTCAATGGGCCTTGGCCCCATTATGTCGATTTATCAAGCCAAGTTTAACCGCTATCTTCAAGATCGTAAAATCGTTGCACCTTCCGACCGCAAAGTCTGGTGCTTTTTAGGCGATGGCGAATGCGATGAACCTGAAACTTTAGGTGCAATCAATCTCGCTTCCAGAGAACACCTTGATAACCTTATTTTTGTAATCAATTGCAACCTCCAAAGGCTTGATGGCCCTGTAAGAGGCAACGGCAAAATCATTCAAGAACTTGAAGCGGCTTTCAAAGGCGCTGGCTGGAATGTTATCAAAGTCGTTTGGGGCAGCGAATGGGATCCCATTATTGCCAGAGATCGTACCGGTATTCTTTTACATCGCATGAATGAAACCGTCGATGGTGAATACCAAAAGTATGCAGTCGAAGATGGCGCCTATTTACGGGAGCATTTCTTTGGCAAGTATCCTGAACTTCTTAAGCTTGTTGAAGATTATTCTGATGAGGAACTCACCAAGCTTCGTCGAGGCGGTCACGACCCATTAAAAGTTTATGCTGCTTATAAAGCCGCTACCGAAACCAAGGGCGTTCCTACTGTCGTTCTTGTAAAAACTGTAAAGGGTTACGGTTTGGGCGAAGCAGGCGAAGGAATGAATATCACCCATGGGCAGAAAAAGCTTAAGGCGAAGCATCTCCTAGATTTTCGAACCCGTTTCAATCTGCCTTTCTCGGATGAAGATGTAAGCAAGGCTCGCTTCTTCCTTCCCGACCAAAACAGCCCTGAAATTAAATACCTCCATGAACGCAGAAAAGCTTTAGGTGGCTACCTCCCTGTTCGAACTTCCAAGGCCCCTGATCTAAAAACTCCTGGGCTAGAATTCGTCAAGCGTTATGTCACTGGTAGTGGTGATAAGTCCCCTTCCACCACCGGGGTTTTTGTCGACATGCTTGGCCAGTTTCTTAAAGACAAAGATATCGGCGCACGCGTTGTACCCATTATTCCTGACGAAGGCCGTACCTTTGGTATGGATCCTTTCTTTACCACCTTCAAAATCTATTCTCATGTCGGGCAACTTTACGAGCCCGTCGATGCGAAAATGGCTGTTACCTATCGTGAAGCCATTGATGGCCAAATTCTTGAAGAGGGCATCACCGAAGCTGGGGCGATGTCTTCATTCATCGCAGCAGGAACTTCGTACACCACCCATGGCGTACAGATGATCCCCTTCTACATTTATTACTCCATGTTTGGATTTCAGCGCATAGGCGATCTTGCTTGGGCTGCTGCGGATCTTCGAACCAGGGGCTTTATGCTCGGAGCTACTGCAGGCCGTACCACGCTTAGTGGCGAAGGCCTTCAGCACGAAGATGGCCATAGCCATTTGGTGGCTTCCACCGTGCCCAATCTAGTGGCTTATGATCCCGCTTATGCTTACGAACTCGCAATTATTTTGCGCGATGGTATTCGCAGGATGACTGGCCCAACTCAAGAAGATGTTTTCTACTACATCACTCTTTACAACGATAATTACCCCATGCTTCCTATGCCTGAGGGCGCTGAAGAAGGTGTGCTCAAGGGTATTTATAAACTTAAAAAATCCTCCATCGAAGCTCAGGGAGGCAAGAAGGTTCATTTGTTCGGCAGTGGGCCTATTTTGGTTCACACTTTAAAAGCACAGCAAATGCTTGCAGAACAATTTGGTATCGCTGCAGATGTTTGGAGCGTTACAAGCTACCGCGAGTTACGCAGAGAAGCATTGGAAGTGGATCGTTGGAATATGCTACACCCCACTCACACTCCAAAACTTTCGTATATCGAAAAAATATTGGGTGAAGAGGAAGGTGTTTTCATTGCTGCAAGCGACCATATGCGCTCGGTTCCCGAAATGATTACACGATGGGTTCCAGGCGGGCTTTTCGCCTTGGGAACCGATGGCTTTGGTAGAAGCGAAACAAGGCCTTCCCTTCGAAGGCACTTTGAAATTGACACCGAATGTATTACGGTTGGCACGCTTTACCAACTTAGCAAAAAAGGTCTGATTGAAACTTCTGTTGTTGCGGATGCAATTACAAAGCTGGGTATCGATCCAGAAAAAATCAGCCCGATGACCGCTTAATTATGTTGTTCCAGCCATTAATGAGCTGTGAATTTAGTCCCTGGTTCTTACTTGCAAGGATTTTGTACGATGTCTATTGAATTCAAGCTGCAAGCCCTTAAAGAAAATGTCGAGATTGTTGAAGTCAACGCTATCAAGGTAAATGTGGGTGACATTGTTACCAAAGATCAACCTTTGGTCGAAGTTCAAGCTGATAAAGCTGCACTCGAAGTGCCCTCTCCCGCTGCTGGAAAAATCACCCAGATCCTTATCAAACAAGGCGATCAAGTAAAAATAGGGCAACTTATTTTTGTCATCGACCCTGCTGGTGCGGGCGCTGCTGCAGCTTCCTCATCTCCTCCACCTGTTCCTCAAAAAACACCTGTGGCTGCTCCTATTCCAGCTCCTGCTGCGGTTCCAGTTGCAACTGCAACTTCCGCAAAAGCTGCACCCATTGTTCTTGCTCACGATGACAACAAAGTTATTCCTGCAGGCCCTTCCACCAGAAGAATCGCCCGAGAACTTGGCGTCGATCTTGGTCATGTTCCAGGCACTGGCAGGCATGGCAGAGTAAGCGAAGATGATGTACGAAGCTTCGTACGAGGCAGCGGCTCAAACGGATCCTCGGGAGGCTCCATTTCTGTTCCGCCTCTTCCACGCTTCGAAGATTTTGGCTCCGTTGAAAGGCAGCCCATGTCGGCCATTCGCAGGGCCACTGCTAGGCAAATGTCGCTTTCATGGAGTATTGTGCCGCATGTTACTCAAAGCGATTTATCAGACATCACCGATTTCGAAACCTTCCGCAAATCGCAAACCAAGGGGCCAAAGCTTACCATCTCGGCTTTTGCGATGAAGGCTGTGGTTGTTTTGCTTAAGGAATACCCTGTATTCAACAGCAGCATTGATGTTGCGGGTAATCAAATCATCCACAAAAAGTTTTATAATATAGGCGTTGCAGTTGATACAGAAAATGGCCTTCTTGTTCCTGTGATCCGCGATGTCGACAAAAAAAGCATTGCTGAACTTGCTGAAGAATTGACATCCATTGCTGAGCGGGCAAGGCAACGCAAACTCGATTCCAAGGATCTTACCGGTGGTACCTTTACCATCACGAATCTGGGTGGGATTGGTGGCACTGGGTTCACCCCCATTGTCAATTATCCTGAAGTTGCAATTCTTGGTATCTCGCGAGGCAGGCTTGAACCAGTTGTTCATAACGGGGAAATCGTCCCACGCTTGATGATGCCCTTGTCTCTCTCCTATGATCATAGAGTGATTGATGGTGCGATTGCTGCCCGATTTACGAGGCGGTTGGCAGAGATGCTGGAAAACCCTTATCAGCTTCTTATTCACGCTTAATTTCAGGCCTCTTGACTACTTTTGTTTACATAAGGATCGAATGAAATGGCACAGATTCAGGAAACCCAACTGGCTGTTTTAGGTGCGGGACCAGGTGGATACGCCGCTGCTTTTCTTGCTGCTGACCTTGGCATGAAAGTTACACTTATTGAAACTGGGCCCAAACCAGGCGGAACATGCCTCAATGTTGGGTGCATCCCTTCAAAATCTGTTTTACATATCGCAAAACTAATCCAAGATGCCAAAGAAGGTATTCACTTCGGACTTAAATTCGGCGAACCAAAGATTGATCTGAACCTCGTTCGCGGCCATTGGCAGAATGTCGTAAGTTCCTTTTCCACCAATCTGGGAAGGCTTTGCGACGCACGAAAAATTAACTTTGTTCAAGGCAAAGGTAAGTTCACTTCGCCCCACACCATCGAAGTCGAAGGCAAAGGCACAGTAAAATTCGAAAAATGCATCATCAGTACAGGCTCTAGCCCAACTAAGCCACCTGCTTTCAACCTTCCCACCAATCGCATCATGGATTCCACTGGCGCTCTCAAGCTAGAGGATATTCCTGCAAAGCTTCTCATCGTTGGTGGTGGCTACATCGGATTGGAACTAGGTTTTGTTTATGCTTCTTTGGGTAGTAAAGTCACCGTTGTAGAAATGTCGGATGGCTTATTACCTGGCGCTGATCGCGATCTGGTTATGCCATTACACCGCAGACTTGAAACCATCTTCCATAAAATCTTCCTCAAAACCAAGGTTGTCAAAGTTGAAGAAGTTGCAAAGGGAATTAAAGCAACTATCGAAGGCCCAGAAGTCACCGAGAAAGAACCAATTTTTGACAGAGTTCTAGTTTCAGTTGGTAGAAGGCCCAACACAGGCGATATCGGCCTCGATAAAACGGGCATCGTTTTAGACCAAAAAGGTTTCATCCCTGTCGATGATCAAAGGCGAACTGCTGTTGAGCATATTTTTGCAATTGGCGATGTCGCGGGTGACCCGATGCTTGCACACAAGGCCACTTACGAAGGCAAGATTGCTGCTGAAGTGATTTGTGGCGAACCCGCTGTTTACGATGTTAAAGCGGTGCCTGCGGTTATTTTCACCGACCCAGAAATTGCTTGGTGTGGCTTAACTGAAAATGAAGCCCAAGCCAAAGGCATTGAAGTTAAACGCGTTCGTTTCCCTTGGGCTGGGTCAGGCAGAGCCATGACTCGCAAGCGCACCGAAGGCCTTACCAAGCTTTTGGTAGACCCAAAAACGGAGCGCATTCTTGGCATTGGTATTGTTGGTGTCGATGCTGGCGAAATGATTGGCGAAGCTATGCTTGCTATCGAAATGGGCGCTTGTGCACGCGATTTAGCCATGACTATGCATGCACATCCTACTCTTTCTGAAACCCTTTCGGAAGCTGCTGAATCTATTTTCGGACACCCGACCCACGCAATGCCCAAGAAATCTTAAGCTTCATCCGCTTTTGCTTTCAACTTAAAACACAAAAGAAGGACTGGAGTTATTTCTCCAGTCCTTCTTCTTTTTACAATAATCCAGTTTACCACCCTAGTTGGGCAGAAGTTCTGGACCATCGATGACTTTAACCTTACTGTCTTTCTTTAAGGGTTCCAACTTCAATGGCTCAGCTTTTTTCGAAGATGGCACTGGCTTCAATGCTGGGTTAGTACCAGGATTCAGCAGATTCATTCTTGAAGTTGGCTTGGCAACTACTGGGGCTCCATTAGAAACCGGCAATGGTGGAATGATAGTTGGTGCATCTGCAAGCGGCGGCTCACCACTTTGGATAGCACTTTCGATATTTTTGGGCGTAGACCTATACCCTGCAAGATTGTATTGGAGCAAGGAACTTCTTGCTTGAATACGCACTCTCATGGATGCATCTGTGTTTATCGAATTCTCAAGCGCCTGACCAACTAAAGGAGAAACCGGCCTGATCTTGCTAAGGGAAATAGCTGCTTCCGCCCTTACTGAAGGCTTTTTATCGTTAGCCAATGCCTCGATTAACACAGGCACCACCATAGGGAAGGTTGCCGGATCGAATTGCCTTAACTCCGAAGCTGCATCAGCTCTTTTGTCTTCATCCCCATCGGTTTTAAGAATTCCGATTAACTCGGGAACTCTTTCTACTGGGTTTTTAACAGGCTTCTTGCCAAAGAACAAACTGCCATTAATTACACCTGCTTGCACTGGCCCCATACTGGCAACCCCAAGCATCATTACCAAAAAAAAGCGACTGTCCATGATTCCCTCCAAACAGCCAGTAATAAACAAATAACCATAAGCGATAGGTTTTCAAATCGACAAACAAAAGGATTTACCCATGGATATTGCCAGGGCAGGAAAGTTAATTTCTCGCAGAGAAACCTTACTACCGATACACTTTCACATTCTGTAAAAAGCTGTAACACTTATTAGGGTAGATTGCGTTGGGAAGAGTTTTCCGAGGGCTATTAAGGCCCGCACAATCGTTACATTTTAAGGCCTTTATAACTATGGTATTTAGCCCAAATCAGGTTATGATACCCACTTGGCTCTACTTGTTTAATTTGAAAGGTTGTCGACATGATTCGCATTGGACTCGCTGGCATTGGCTTCATGGGAATGATTCATTACCTTGCTGCGCAAAAACTTAAAGGCGCGAAAATTACTGCTATTTCTAGTAGAGATCCTAAAAAACTTGCAGGTGATTGGCGCGGTATTCAAGGCAATTTCGGCCCCGCAGGCACTCAAATGAACCTTTCACTACATAAAAAATATGAGCGCATTGAAGATATGATTGCCGATCCTGATATCGATCTGATTGATATCTGCTCACCCACCCATCTTCACCCAAGCATGGCGATTGCTGCGCTTAAAGCTGGCAAACATGTGCTCGTAGAAAAGAGTATCGCTTTAGATATCAAGTCGGCTGATGCGATGGTGAAGGCTGCAAAAAACGCAGGTAAACTTTTGATGGTTGCACATGTTCTTCCTTTCTTTCCTGAATTCGCTTTTGCTGCAGAGGCCATTAAATCTGAAAAATATGGCAGGCTTCAAGCTGCGCATTTTGTCAGGGTCATCTCTAAACCTGATTGGTCGAGCGACATCGATGACAGCTCTAAAACTGGTGGCCCCGCTGTTGATTTACACATCCACGATACTCACTTTATTGGCCTAATTGCTGGCGTGCCAGGCAGGGTTTTTTCTAACGGAATCACCCGTAACGATGGCACCGTCGAGTTCCTTACCACCCAATATTTGTATGGGGATAATGGCCCTGCGATTTCTTGCAGCAGTGGCGCACTTAATATGGATGGCAGAGCATTTGCCCATGGTTTCGATATCTACATGGAAAAAGCCACCCTCACTTATCATTCTGTTGGCCAGCCCCTTACCTTACTCACCAAGGATGGCAAAACAAAACAACCCACTTTGAGTGGTGGTGGTGATCCACTTTTTGCATTCACTAAAGAAATTCAAACTGCAGTTAACGGAGTGGTCAAAGGAATCGAACCAGACTTGCTAAGTGGCGCCCTAGCACGCGATGCATTGGTTTTGTGCCACAAGGAAATTCAATCCGTTAATACAGAGAAAGTGGTGATCGTAGGATAGAAAACCTAACCGAATTAGGTTGCATCCCATTCTTCCCATTTTTCCAATATGGTAAAATTCGGATTATTCTTAGCTTTTTCCTAAAGCTAATTCTTTGCCTGACCCGAATAGAACATATAGCTTCCTATAGGTTTTATTTGGGTAGGGTTTATTCATGGGCTTCCAGAAATCAATTTACCAGTTCTTCATTCCTTTAACCGGGATGCTTTTTTCTGCACTCGGCTGTCAGATTTATTACCCTTACGAACCCTTCATAAGAACGCTGCAACCCGATTACGCTATCTTAACCGCAGACTCTTCTGCGAATTCGAAATGCAAAGTCGCAGTCTTTTTCATCGAGGATTTCGATTTCTGTGATTGTGGCGGGTTTCGTGAATTAAATGCGCAAGTAAGAGCTGCTGGCTTTAATAACACTTACTTTGGCTATCTCTACCACGCACATCAGTTCGCAAAGGAAATTGAAACCCTAAGAAAGAACGATCCTGAAATGCACTTTGTAATCGTAGGGCATGGCCTAGGTGGAACGGCTGCATATTGGCTTGCAGGCAAAGTAAGCCCTACCCCCGTTGATCTTTTAGTCACTTTAAATTGTCACGAAAATCTTTGGGGAACTCAGCACCCAAATATCATCAACGACCTGCATCTTCCCGCGGGCGATAAACCAGATACAGATTTGTTCAAAACCTTAATGGGTAAAGCTGATACAGCAGAGAAATCTCTGGATGGCCACATGATCCTTACGCAAATCGCAGCAATTGCAAAGCAAATCGAAGAAACTCAAAAAGGTAATGCGCCCCAAAAAGATGAGTGGGATTTCTTGAAACCTAAAGAAGATGCAGGCAAAAAGAAATCGGGGCAGCCTGCGCCACCCCGAATAATTCCAAACTCCATCTAATCAAAAAACATAGCTCCGATTAACCCATTGCTACTGGGTTACGAAGGATGCCCAAGCCTTCAATTTCCACTTCACAAAGATCTCCCGCCTTAAGGTAAACAGGGGGCTTTCGAGCTATGCCCACGCCTGGGGGCGTTCCAGTAAATATTAAATCGCCTGGCAACAAAGTTACCACCTGCGTCAGGTAAGCAAGAATTTCACCTACCGAAAAAATAAGCTGGCTAGTGGTACTATCCTGCATGGTCTGGCCATTCAACCTAAGCTTGATTCCTAATTTATGGGGATCAGGAATTTCATCGCAGGTAACGAGATAAGGGCCACATGGCGCAAAGGTATCGAATGTTTTTCCTGCCATCCATTGCTTACCATCTTTTTCCAACTGCCAATCTCTTGCAGAAACATCGTGCCCGATGGTGTATCCTGCGAGCCAATTAATGGCATCATGAGCTTTAAGGTTTTTACCTTTTTTACCAACAACGAGAACCAGTTCCGCTTCGTAATCAACTTTAGAGCTTACAGGTGGGAGAAGAATAGGTTGATCATGGCCAGTCAAAGCCGTGGGGAATTTGCTAAAAAGAACAGGTTCCTTGGGGATGGGCATACCACTTTCAGCAGCATGGTCTTTATAATTCAGGCCGATGCAAACGACCTTATTAGGATCAACTACAGGAGATGCAAAAGCGATTTTATCAGCAGCAATTTTAACTGCTTTGGCTGAACCGCCCAGCGCCTTTACCTTTTTCAACACATCATCACCAGCCTCTAAAATAGCTTTTACACTTGAGGGTAGTGAAGGATCGGTGGCATTGATATCAATATGCGCACCATCATGAAAAAGTACAGCTCTGTTTCCTTGTGGGG
Source organism: Gemmataceae bacterium (assembly GCA_044337875.1). Taxonomy (GTDB): domain Bacteria; phylum Planctomycetota; class Planctomycetia; order Gemmatales; family Gemmataceae; genus UBA969. The sequence continues at coordinate 79,380 of JBIIMS010000012.1, read as the reverse complement.
TTTGAATCGTTGCTAATTTCATTCCAGAATCTCCTTGGTTAAAAGTTCATATAAATAAGATACAATTCTCTGTGCTGATTACCAGCATCAAGATGACTTCCATGAATAAGGAAGGTATTTTGCTAGCAGGCATAGTTTTTGAAAAGTACCAATCCTGACTCTATCGTTAAACAAATCAAAATTATTCCTCTGCATTTTATCAAGAATAGCTTTGTAAGTATGCAACATTGCAAGAAAAATACCCCGTGCGTTACCATCCAGATATTGGGTCAATTCCTGAGCTTGTTCATAGTATTTTGCAGCCCTCTTGGCCTGAAAATCGAGCAGATTAAAAAAGCACTCATCTCTTACTTTATTATTTAATTTGATCTCATCATAATCAAACCTAACCATGTCTTCTTGTGGAAGATAAATTCTACCCCTAGCATTATCTTCCTTGATATCGCGTAGAATATTAGTCAATTGCAATGCTATACCTGCAGATTCAGCGGGCAGCAAGGCTTTTTCAGAATTAAACCCCCATAAGTGAATACAACACAAACCAACTGCTGATGCGACCCGGTAACAGTATTTGTAAAGCTCATCAAATGTTTGATAGCGATGGATATCGAGATCCATTTCAACCCCATCCAACACATCAAGTAAATACTGGTGGGGTATTTGATGCCTTTGAACCATCAAGGCAAAAGCTGGATGGATGGGATGAATGAACTGCCCATTTAGTGCGCCTAAAGTTTGTTCACGCCAATCGCCCAATGCTTTTCGTATTAAATTAATCTCGCCCGGTTCATCTGCAATATCATCGCTGATACGCATAAAAGCATAAAGAGCACACATGGAATCGCTCTTTAATTTGGGCAGAAGATGAAAGGTGAGATAAAAATTCCCAGCCTGTTCCTTGGCGATTTTCCTGCAATAATCAAATGATTCTTTTTGCGACAGCATCCTGCTTCCAACTCCTAAACAATAAAGACGACTACAACTATGATCTTGTAAGCAATGGCAGGCGTTTCAAAAGTGATTTCCCTAAAATCATCATCTTTTCCCATTTAGATAGTGAAGGCCTAGCTTCCCAAACTTTGTAATTTATTTTTTTTATTTTACCAAGAATGGAAAGCCCCCCCTCCATAAATAACTCCAAGTCTACTTTTCTAGCCTTGGGCACCATGCTTAGCAATGGGCTCCCCATAAAAAACATCTTTTCTGTACGATCAACCAGGTCAGCCATCATTGATTCAAAAGCTTGATTCTGCGTTCGATTGCCGTAATCTTCCGAGCTATAATTAAATTTCGCTCTACATTCTGCAGGAATATAAATTCTTCCAATTAGAAAATCTCTCGCAACATCCTGCCAGAAATTTGCAAGCTGCAGCGCAGTACAAATATAGTCAGAGTAAACAGCTTTTTCTTCGTCGTATGTTTCCCACAGCATCAAAACCAACCTGCCCACCGGATTCGCAGAGTATTTACAATATTGAAGCAACTGTTCATAAGTTTGGTACTCAAGAACCAATTGATCCTGCTCAAATGCAAAAATTAAGTCTTTAAATAATTGTTCGGGAATGTGAAACCGCTTGATGGTACAAGCTAACGCTACGAAAATCGGATGGTAAGGCGTTTCCTTGTAGCAATCGCTTAACTCTAGGCGCCACCATCGCAGGTATTCTAATGCTTTTTCCCCACCACCTGTTTCATCTCCCAGATCATCGGCCCATCTACAAAAAGAATAGACTGCATGAAAATGGGGGATCAAATGTTTAGGTAGAAGCCTAGAAACAACGCTGAAATTTTCGTAATTATTATTTGTAAAGGTAAGGCAGAACTGGCGAGAAAACTCCAGCGATGGAATAGGATAGGCTCTTTCGGGTCCGAATTTAGCCAATGATTTTTTGAAAAGCTCGCTCATAGCAACAATTGTAATCAATCTAAGATTCACTTGCTCAAAAAAACATCCCCCTAAATAAAAACAAGACCCTGAAGTTAATCAGAGTCTTGCTTTTATTATTTAATCTTTAGGATTATTGAACAATCGCAGAGGTTGTATCTTCTTGCGCGGTTGCTTCGCCACCCTTTGAGGGAAGCAATTCTTGGCGGTAAATTGGTACATCTCGTGGAGCTTCAATACCAAGTCGAATTTTGCCCCTGTCTATATCCACGACAGTAATGCAAACATTCTCCCCGATATAAATTTTTTCTCCAAGTTTACGACTTAATACTAACATCTCGCAACCCTCCTGCGCGCAGATCAAACTTGTGCATCATACAATGAATGTACCCCACAAAAACTACATGCAAGTCGATTCAAAGCTTTATTCCTTATGGGTTTCAAACAGGTGGATGTTAAATTCATCACAATCTGAATAGCAGGAACAAATTCCTTCCTGAAGCCAACAGATTTAATCCAAGGCGCGATCAAATCGAACCTTTCGAGCGTAGGCCCTCCCATTTTAACTTTTACAATCTAGGCAATCTTTTACTTTAAATTGGTTTTACCTATCACTAAATCAATCGTGCTTTTTAATACCTGTTGGATTTCCTCATGATTCATCTCATCGAAGTGGCCCAAAGTAAAACAACCCACCCTGCCCTCTGGCTTTTCCCTAACCCACACCACCGGCTCCACCTTTCCACCAGGAACGGATTTACCCTCGACCAATACCTTCGCATCCTTGGCGAGCGGATTCACTTTATAAAGGTGTGAAGCCAACTTTTCATTTTTAATATTGTCAAAATTGATGTTTTTAAACTGATCGAATACAGGCATAACCTGTGTCAAAGAATTAGCAACTTCATGCCCCTGATAGTTACAGCCCAAAACCTCCTTATCGAACTCCTTCCATTCAGCATATCCAGTAGGCAACTTCACATTAGGGGCAAAACCATGTGTTGCAGTCCGGATTGCAAGTAAAGGCTTTCCTTTGCTGATATACTCTTTTAGCATTTTCATCTCTTCCTCAGGCACTCCTCGTCTTCGCAAACTAAGCACAAGTAAATCTGCGGAATCGAGCATATTTAATCCGGGGAGGCTGCCAAACCTGGCTTCCGACGAAAACGCAAATAGAGATTGATACTCTTTTCCAAGTCTTGCCAGCGCAAACTCTGGAATCCAAGTTCTTGACTTATAGGCATCTTCTGCAGCAACAAATAAAACCCGGGGGCGCTTATCCTCTTTAAACCGAAATTCCTTTCCACCTAATATTTGATTACTGCTAATTGTCGGGCACCAAAACTTCTCAATATGTTCCACAACCAGGTCTGTACCAGTAAAATGGCTAACGAATGGCGCTTTTTCTGGATTGTACATTGTATCTGTTAGATCTCTAACCAAAGCAACCTTCATCCCCTGCTGCACCATTTGCCTGATAGAAAATGGCCTGCCCAACACACACATATTCGTATGCACGCCAAGCACCAGAACTTGCGTTATACCTTTTTGCTTCATTAGATAAAAAGCTTCCGCACTGTCGGTGATGGCATCTTGTGGGAAAATCTCGATGGCATCAATTTGCCTGGTCCAAGCCCGGTAACTTTTACATTTAGGAATAGAATCATCCCCACCATCGGTATCATCAATTGGAAGTTTTTCTTCCATTGCTGGATCAAGCTTGCACCAACGCATCAAGGGGCTTTTCGTGGTAATCACAGGTGCGTTTTTTGCCAGTAACCTTTGAGGAGTGTCCTTGTAAAACTCGAGTGTATCACTGGGGCAATGAATGATGGTTGCGCCCTTTTCTCGGGCTTTCTTTAAAAAAAGGTTTACCGTGGGTGCCATCTCCCCCACCCTAACCGAGGCATTGTTGCTCCAGTGTTTGTCCCACATATCGCAAACCACTACTGCGGTTTTTGATGCAATCCATTTTTCGTCTTTAATTTCTGTTGCCCAATCCTTTTTATCGCCCTTTATTTCTTTCTTTGATCTTAAAGTTAGGCTTAACTCAGTTTTTTCCTCAGGAAACGACCTGCCTACTTCCGAATAAAACAAAGGTGCCAATAAAACTAACACCATCAAAGCAGTTGATCGGAGTATTTGATTCATTGTTTTAATCCTGAAATATAGTTGCCAGCAACCATGTACCTATGACACAATATTTACATGATGGTTTAGTTCCTACCTCAATGCAATCAGGAAAATTGAAGCTAATGACGCTTAATTTCCAAAACTACCAACACCCAAAGTTAAACCGCAGGCATGCGATCCAAGCCGGCGCAGTTGGATTGTTGGGTTTGGGCACCAATCATTTGCATGCTTTGAGGGCTATGGAAACAACCTCTGCAAAGCCTAAGATCAAAGCCAAGTCTGTGATTTTTATTTTTCTTTCAGGTGGTCTCTCTCAGATAGATAGCTTCGATCTTAAACCGAATGCACCAGAAAATATCCGGGGCGAGTTCAAACCAATTGCCACCCAAACACCTGGGATCACCATTTGTGAACATTTACCAATGCTTGCTGCTCGCAGTTCTAAATGGGCACTGCTTCGTTCTTTAACTCACCGCACCAATGATCATTCCCTTGGCCACTTAATCATGATGACCGGGCGCGCAGATTCCCCTGCGGGGTTTGACCCAAGCAAACCAAAAAACTCGGATTGGCCCTCGATGGCATCAATCATTGGGAATGTAACCAAACCAAGCAACAACCTTCCGCCTGCAATAGTTTTGCCCGAGAAATTGGTTCATAATTCAGGCCGGGTTATTCCTGGTCAGTTTGGCGGGCAAATGGGAACCCGGGGTGACCCATGGTTCATCGAGGCTTCACCCTTCGATTCCAAAGCTTACGGTGCATACCCCACCCATGAATTCGATCATCAACAAAGAGAAATCAAAGGACTAAAGCGGGTATTTGTCGCTCCCAATCTTTCTCTTCCTGAATCCTTGACCAACACCCGTTTGCAAAACAGATTTTCTCTTATGAAAAATCTAGACAAACAAGTTAGCGATCTCGAAACCGTGGCTACCATCAACCAATTTGATCGTTTTCATCAAGGCGCTCTTTCCCTTCTTGTTGATCCCAAAGTTAGAACATGCTTCGATGTTACTACGGCTCCGGAAAAACAGCAGGAACGCTATGGCAAGAATTCCTTCGGCTGGTCGCTTATGATGGCTAAAAACTTAGCAGAGGCTGGCGTTCCGCTCATTCAAGTTAATCTCGGAAATAATGAGACTTGGGATACGCATGGCAATGCTTTCCCCCACCTTAAAGAAAAACTGCTTCCCCCAACCGATAGAAGCCTCTCTGCCCTGCTTGATGATCTTGAAGAATCTGGATTATTAAAAAGCACACTTGTGGTAATGGCGGGCGAATTTGGCAGAACTCCGAAAATCTTCGGGCTACCTGCACATTACAAACTTCCAGGACGAGACCACTGGGGCGCTGTGCAAAGCGTCTTTTTTGCTGGGGCAGGCATTCCAGGAGGTACGGTTGTTGGGAGTTCAGATAAAAATGGCGGCTTCCCCGCTACCGAACCTTACACCCCAGAAAGTTTCGCTGCAACCATTTACAATTCTCTTGGCATCCCCTCCGATGCAGTTTGGCATGACGCCACTCAACGCCCGAACAATATTTATCATGGCACCCCCATCTCTGCTTTTTCTTGAATCATTTTTCATCTTATTTAATTCTCCACAAATCGTTACCATATCCAAAGTGATTGTTTTCCTATTAGGGCCATTATGAAGATTGCTTATAACTTTTGCATTCTAGTTACACTTGCCCTCCCCTGCACTTTTTTGCAAGGTGCTGAATCATTCAATAAAGGCTTGGTGGTTTCTGTTTCGCAACCGGGCTCTGATGCGGGTTTACAAATACTTAAATCTGGTGGGAATGCTGTTGATGCAGCAATTGCAACCGCCTTTGCACTCGCAGTAACACACCCTGCAGCAGGCAATATCGGAGGTGGAGGATTCATGGTGGTCCACCCGCCCCTTGGCAAAGGCGAACCTACGATTTTTGAATATCGAGAAATGGCCCCGAAAGCAGCTTTCGAAACTACCTTTAAAAAAACTGATGGTATTTTCACTCACAAAGTTTCAGGCGTGCCTGGCACAGTTCGTGGTCTAGCTTTGGCGCACCAGCGCTTTGGTTCAAAACCATGGGCTCAACTTCTTGCCCCCGCTATTGAACTTGCTTTAAAAGGCTTTCCGGTTAGCAAGCAACTTGCTAATTCCTTAAACGGATTGCTCTCAACTTCTAAAGAATTCGAAGAACTTCAGAGGGTTTTTAAACCAACGAATGGAACGAATAGTTGGGAAGCGAACGACATTCTCTTTCAAAATGATTTAGGAAACACACTCACTAAAATCGCAAAGTTTGGCCCTGATGAATTCTATCTGGGCACCACCGCTGATCTTATTAGCAAAGAAATGAAAATCGGAGGCGGGTTAATAGCTAAAGATGATTTGGCACTTTATCAAGCAAGAGAAAGAAAACCCATCAAGTTGGAATACAAAGGGTTTTCAATTCACGGTCCTCCCCCACCTAGTTCAGGGGTTATTACCCTAGGCTTAATGCTTAACATGATCGAACCGATAGACATCAAAAAAATGGGGCGCTGGTCACCTGAAACTTTTCATCTGCTGATCGAAACCATGAGGCGTGCTTTTTGTGAACGAGCCAGGCATCTTGGAGATCAAGGGTTTGTGGATATCCCTGCTACTCTCCTAGATAAAGAGTTCGCAAAAAAACTTGCTGCTGGTATCAACCTGCAAAAAGCAACGCCCAGTGCAGATCTCGCCAAGGATTTCAACATCTCCAAGGAAAGCGAAGACACAACCCATTTTTCAATCGTTGATGGGCAAGGCATGGCAGTAAGCAATACCTACACTCTAGAGCAAAGTTACGGATCGAAAGTAATGGTAAAAGGCGCAGGATTTCTTCTCAACAACGAGATGCTTGATTTTAACTGGTTCCCTGGTGAGACAACCAAATCTGGAAGAGTTGGCACTAAAGCAAACCTGATTGCGCCTTCAAAAAAAATGCTCAGTTCGCAAACCCCGGTCATCGTTGCAAAAAATGGCTCACCTTACTTTGTTACGGGTAGCCCGGGCAGTAGAACCATCATTAACACCGTATTTAATATCATTATTAATGTCATCGATTTCGAAATGACCGCACAAGAGTCGGTTGATGCCGCGCGATTGCATCACCAATGGTTCCCTGATAAAGCTTATTTCGAAGAAGCGGGACATGCAAAGTACGAGGCAAACATGAAAAAGCTCCGCACCATAGGGCACGATATTTCATCCAAAAGGCAGGGCGATGCTCATTCAATTCTTATTGATCCAAAAACAAAACTATTGCACCCAGGATTAGATCACCGAATTGAGGGCGGCCTCGCAGGACACTAAATTTTATGAATGAACATAATTCAAAAAACAACTGGAATATCCATGTAAAATACTGGGGTACTAGCGGCAGTATTTCCTCCCCTTTAAAACCGTCCAGTGTTACCGAAAAAATTATTGATTCAATTTGCACATTGGCCAAGAGTGGGCACCTTAAAGATATTGATCATGCAAATCTAGAATCAAGTGTTGCAAAAATGGTTCATAACCATCTGCCTTTTTCTTTGAAATCTACTTTTGGTGGAAACACCTCTTGTGTTGAAATCAACACAGAGGACTGCATGATTGTGATCGATTGCGGTACCGGAGTAATCAACTTTGGAATCAATCTTGAATCTAAGTGGGCAAACCTTCCGAATGAAAAAAGAAAAGGTTTGATACTATTTAGCCATATGCATTACGACCACTTATTCGGCCTGCCCATGTGCCAGTCATTTTACGATACAACCAATTCTTTTGAACTTTATGGCAACGAAAAGGTTGCAGGAAATCTAATCGATTTTTTCGGTCAAAACTCAGACATGGTTAACTCCCTTTATCCACCGATTTTGTCCAAAATAAAAGCCATCAAGAAAATAATGCCTTTCGAAGAAAACTCTCCCTTGGTCATCGGATCTACAAAAATCTCTCACTTTCAGCTTAATCACCCAGGCAGTGCAAATGCCTACAAAATTGAATGCAAGGGGAAGTCTTATGTTTACGCATCTGATCACGAGCAATTAACCGAGACAGATATCGGACTTGCAAATTTCTGCAAAAATGCTGATGCAATTTACCTTGATGGACAATTCCTACTTTCTGAATATCTGGGCGAGTCTGGTATTGGATCTGGGGTCCCCACCAAACGAATTGGTTGGGGGCATTCCCCTATGGAATGGTGCCTATTAACTGCTTTTGCTGCCAACGCAAAATCATTGCATCTGGGCCATCGAGACCCAAGACGTTCGGATATCGAAATAGAAAACATCTTGGCATATCTAAAGGGGCACGCAGTAGAATTAAGTAAATCAAACCAGCAAAATTGCCCGGAGATTCTATTTCCTCACGAGGAAATGGATTGCTTCATTTAGACGCAATTTCTTTAATGATTCTTCTCGTTTTTCTAAAGTTTTTTACTTTCCTGTAAAACGCTTACTATTTCGCCGATTTTAACTTTAATCTTTGAGTTTTTACACCTGTATGCCGATACAACTTTAGGCCGTTTTAGATTTAGTATCTTGGCCAGGCACAAGTAAACAGGTGGAATTCAAACTCGATGACCCCTCTAAACAAACTTACAACCACACTGAAACAAACCGGGTTGATCAAATTTTTGAGTCACTTTGCTGAACAATTTTCCGATATCATGCTCAAGGATCTTTCCATGGGCTCTATTGGGGAAGATCGCAAAGTTGATTTTCTCGGAAAAACAGTAACCAACTTTGGTTCAGATAGTTTCCTCGGGCTGGATCAAGATGAACGAGTTAAAGATGCGCTAAGAAATGGCATTGAACGCTGGGGCTCCCACAACGGTGCCTCCCGCGCATTCTCTAGTGTTGAAACGAATGTGCTAGCAGAAGAAAAATTAGCCGAATGGCTTGGCATCGAAGCTGTTTTAATTTACCCTTCAGTTACCTTGGCAAATGTAGGCGCAATCCCCGGGCTTGTTGGCAAACAAGATATTGTTGTACTCGATCAGCACTGCCATAATTCGATTCAGGAAGGTGCAAAAATCGCCAAGGCCAACGGATCACAAGTCCTATTCTTCGAACACTGCGACCCCTCCTCGCTTGCAAAAGTTTTACAATCTGCAGGCAAATACCGGCATGCACTTGTTGCAATTGATGGCATTTACAGCATGAGCGGGGTAATTCCGCCCCTTAAAGAACTGAATAAAGTTTGCATTGATAATAACGCAATTCTTTATGTTGATGATGCCCATGCGACCGGGGTGGTAGGCACCAAAGGCCGGGGAACGGTTCTTGATGCCGTGGGAAATTACGAAAACATTCTCTTGGTTGGATCGTTATCCAAAGGATTTTCCTGCCTAGGTGGATTTATCGGCTGCACTCAAGAAATGAAAAGCCTTCTGAAGTGGAAATCGAACACGTTCATTTTTGGTGGCCCCGTAGGCCCTCCTTATTTGGATGCAATTTGCACTGTTTGCGATATTTTGTCTTCAGGCGAATACGAACTGATTATTGGAAGACTTAAACGAAATCTAAATATTTTAGTGCAGGGATTACGAAGCCAGGGATTACAAGTTCTGGGCGGGGCAACCCCCATTGTTTCAGTAGTGGTTGGCGATGAAGAGCAAACCCTGAAGGCAGGCCATATTCTGTTTCAAAAAGGGTTTTATGTACAGTCGGTGATCTTCCCCGCGGTGCCTTATCATGGTGGCGTGCTTCGAATTCAGGTTAATTCAAACCACAGACCAGACTCCGTAAAGGATCTCGTCAATGCATTCAGAGAGCTGCAAAAAGAAATTGAATTTCCAACTGCAGGCTTAAAGAACGCAGCCTGATTCCCAATGCTTTTGTACTGTTCTGATTTAAAAGCTTTTAAGCTGCTTCTGATTTAAAATGATCTGATGTTCTTGAAACAATCAAATCCAAAACCTGCCCAACGGTCGAAATTTGTTCTAAGTCGGCCTGCGAAAGCCTTATTTTGAACTGGCGTTCAACCTGCGAAATAACGCTCACGATATCAACAGAATCCAATCCCAAGCCATCCCTGAGTGTGATTTCATCATTTAAATCCTCATGCCTAACACCTAGATCGTTTTCAATGATGTCTGCTATTGTTGACCTTATTTTATCACGATCCATTGCAAATGCCCTCCTTGGCAAAAAACTTCTGGGGGATCATCCCCTTCCAATAATCAAACCTTAATTGCGTTTCAAACTAGACATCTCAACCTCAACCTTATGGCCATCCTCTAACCAAGATTGCTTTACAATCCTGTCGGTACCATCAAACCATAGGTCGGTATTCGATTTACTAAAAACCTTGTACTTGTTGACATTAACGTTTTGCCCAGCAATGCTGGTTTGCTGTTGCCCCTGAAACTGAAGGTTTCCATCCACATCCTTGCCTGATTCCGCATCAATAAGGGGGATAAGACCTTTGCGCTTCGCAGGGTCGGGCAGGCACCAGAAGGTGGTAGCCCAAGCTTCGCCACGGGATATCTTTTCTTGATTGTTAACTCGCACCCTCATCCCTGGCCCTTCTTTTACAGCTAACATCGAATACCTCGTACCATTGTCATTGGTCGAAGATTCTATCTTCAGTAGTGCACCATCTTTCCAGACTTCCTTACCATGAAAACTATAGCGATAAGTGAATACCAAATAAGCATTAACCGTCAATTCTGTATCAATGGAAGTGGTAATGCTACCATCCTCAGCCTTGGTGATATTCATTGTCATTTCACCAGCAGCCTTGCCATCGATTTTAATTTTAAACAACCTAGTTTCAGAATCAGCAAAAGCAAAACCACCAAAGGTTAGAAAAGTAACCAGGAAAGCGATGAGGTAAGAAACTGTTTTTGAAAACTTGGCAGCGCAACGCATGGCAATCTGCCTCCTTATTAAAAAGTTAAATCTGCAGACATTGTTTATACAGTGGCGGTCAGGAAAAATCCAATAGAAGATCGGAATCTTATTCTATACCTCCCACTCACCGCAAATAACCAGGAACAAGATAGGTAAATGGGGGCAAATAGGCTTGCAGGAGTGTGATTATCCCAATGATACTTGCAAGCAAAATGCTATGCCAGATAACTGCTCTGAAAATATCAGCTTCTTTACCCAATTGCCCAGTTGCCGAGGTTGCAACAACTATACTTTGGGCATCGATCATTTTGCCCATAACGCCCCCGGTGCTGTTAGCGGTACAAATAAGAACCTCTGCTTGAGGCAGGGAAAGATGCTGAAAAATCCCCGCAGAATGTATTTCAGCAGCAGTAATTTTTTGCAAACTGCCAAACAAGGCATTACTACCCGCATCAGTGCCGGTAAGAAACACACCCAGCCAACCTAAAATTGAAGCGAAAAAAGGGTACATGAAACCTGTTTGGGCAAACGCAACCCCAAGGGTCGCATCCATTCCTGCATAGCGAGTAAGATAACTAAGCCCAAGCATAAACATGATGGTAAGAATAGGCACCGTCATTTGAGCAATCGTTTCGCGCAGCACTTTAAAAAATTGATTAATCGTCATGCCAAGCAAAGGGATGGAAATCAATGCAGCAAGAAACACACTAGAACCCGGTGCAGTCAACCAGATAAAGTTAAACTCTGCTTTTTCTTTTTTCTGTTCACCCAAACTAAAGTCATGCAACTTGGCATCACGCAAAACTTCTTCATGCAACCCAGGCATAGGGATTTTATAACTAGCTTTTAATTCGCCAAAGATTTCAACAGGCCCCTGCCCCTCTTTCTGCTTTACAATTCCAGCAAGAAGCAATAACACAGACATTAAAACATAAGGCATCCAAGCTTTAGCAACTTTGCCTGCCGTCAACTCATCCGCATGGTTTTGAGAAGTTGGAATCATCTGCCCGCCCGTAGCTGGAAGTATTACCTTAGGTTTCCAAACTTTCAAAAATAATGCGGTTACAACCAACGAAAACAAGCCTCCACCGATATCTGTCATAGGATAAATAATCAACCCCTCAACATAATTGTGCATAGTCGCAAAGAAGTATTGAAACAGTGCAAAAGATCCACCCGCTGCCAACAATGCAGGCCAGACTTCAAATGCCTGCTTTAAGGTACATAAGCAGCAAATCATGTACGCAGGAACTAAAAGCGAAAGCAAAGGTAATTGATGCCCTGCCATGGTGCTAAGAACTTCGGTTGGAATTCCCGTAACGCCGGTAAGGGTAATCAAGGGGGTGCCCAATCCGCCATAAGCTACAGGCGAAGTGTTAGCAAGCAAACATAAAACAGCAGCTTGCAAAGGATGGAACCCTAATCCGACTAAAATGGCGGCACAAATAGCAACGGGTGCCCCAGCGCCAGCAGCGCCTTCAAGAAATGCCCCGAAAGCAAAAGCGATCAGAATAGCCTGCAATCTGCAATCATTCGACAAGCCTGCAACCGAGCGCCTTAGAATTTCAAACTGGCCGGTACTCACCGTCATGTTGTAAAGCAGCATTGCATTAAAAACAGTCCAACCAATGGGCAATAAACCAAAAAGTGCCCCATTCACAAAAGCCATCGAAACAATAACCAATGGTGTTCCATAAACAAAATAAGCAAGGATACCCGCAACAATTGTTGCCCCCGCACCTGCAAGAGGCGCAGACCAGCGCGAAACCACTAACAACCAAAAAAGCACAATTACAGGTAAAGCTGCAACAACTGTCGACCAGAAAGCGGAGGCTGAAACCAAGCCAGCTAGTGGATCAAGCTGTTGGGTAAAAGACACAGCCAAAAGCACAGGAGAGTTTTCCATCATTTTCCCAATCAAGTTTAAAGATTCATTCAGAAGGACCGATTTTAGATTGTTTGAACATCATTGCAAGAAAATGAACGACAATGTTAATAAAACATAAGCATAGGTTTTTATTTGCAGTTGCTTCAAGCCAGCAATCAAAACCACCAAGGGAATCAAACCAAGGCATGACTTCAACTTTTGACTACCCAGATCACCGCACCTCCAAGCTGAAAAGCCTTGATGCCCGCTGGAAAGTCGCAGGTTTTTTCTTTGCGATGCTTTGCATAGCTTTTCTAAAAACATCAACAATTGCAGTGATTGGCTTTGGAGCATCTTTGGTGTTATTAGTTTGCACTTGGCCAGATTTTGGCTGGTGGTTGCCTAGAATTTTTTGGATTATCGCGGGACTTCTCGTTTTTATTCTGCCTACCCCCTTCCTTACACCTGGTGAAACCGTCTTTGAATGGGGGATATTAAAAGCAAGTAAAGAAGGACTGGATACCTCATTATTAATTTTTTCGCGAGGCCTTGCAATCAGCACACTGGCCCTTGCATTGATTGGAAGTTCGACCATTTACGATTTAGTTCGGGGCGCAAATGGCCTCGGTCTACCTACTAAAATATGCTCCATATTCTGGCTTGGGTTCAGGCATCTCGATCTTCTTTCACACGAATTTAAACGCATGCGCGTTGCTCTACGGGCCAGAGGTTACAAAATAAATGCAAGTTTGGGTTCCTACAAAACCATTGCTAGGCTTAGTGCAAACATGCTTGTAAGGGCACTGGACCGCAGTGAACATGTAGGATTGGCAATTAAAGCTCGCGGATTCCATGGCGTCTTTAATTCACTTGATACACCTAAAACAACCTGGCGCGAATTCGGCTTTTTTTTTGCCATGCTTCTTATCCCGTCCTCCCTTTTGGCACTCGATTTTTGGCTGGGTAATTAATCATGATCAATCCAATCATCAACATCCAGGAACTTTCACACGCTTACGCAGATGGCACCAAATCTATTCAACACATCAACCTCCAGATCAACCCAGGCGAATCTATTGCAATCATTGGCCCCAACGGAGCAGGCAAAACCAGCCTTTTTCTTTGCATCGCAGGGCTTGTCTCTTTCCGGGCATCAACCTTCAACATTTCAGGTATCAATGCATTGGAGGGAACCAACAAAGCTCTTCTTCCTTCAAAAGCAGCTTTATTATTTCAAGACAGTGATGACCAATTATTCTGCCCAACCGTCGAAGAAGATATCGCATTTGGCCCCATCAATCAGAAATTAAGTAAAGCAGAAGTGAAGCAACGGGTGGAAATCGCACTTGAAGAAGTTGGCCTGATCGAAAAAAGAAACAAGGTTCCCCATCAACTTTCTGGAGGGGAAAAAAGACGTGTCGCCCTCGCAGGGTTACTGGCAATGAACCCAGATATTCTTCTTCTAGATGAACCCTCGCAATTCTTGGATCATCGTTCCAGAAGATCGCTGATCAATATCCTCAACGAAAATATCCACACCAAACTGATTGCAACCCATGATTTCGAAATGGCTCTGGAAACTTGCACTCGGGCAATCCTTCTAGATCAAGGCAAAATTCTGGCAGATGGCCCCGTTAAAATAATTCTTGCAGATGAATCACTCCTAAAAAACCACGGCATGGAAGTTCCTTACTCGCTCAAATCACATATCTAAATCATTATTTCGGTGCCACCACTCGGTGTTGCAAAAACTCTTTTCCCATCACTTTTTGAAACTCATCAACCCAGCCGAACGGTTTCGATTCGTCCTTGCTTTGGAAATATAGTTTAACCTTTCGCGGATAAAGCAAGGCTAGCGCTTGGGGTATATCCAAAACCCGTAACACCTCAAGAAAAATAGGGCCAACACGATGAGAGGGTGAAAGATTCCATAAGTCCAACCTTTGAATTGCAGGTTCAAAAATTGCAGCGTAAAGAGCTATGCCGGCCATATCGTTTTTGCCCACCAACCATAAAGGAACATCTTTAAAATCAGGATTAGCATTTAAAACCTGCACGCCTCTGCGAACATCCCAAACACGCTGACTATCTAAAGTCTGCCCTAGCAACGCATAGCGCCTTCGAAGCTGAAAATCCATTGTTTTGCCTTCAATAGTAACGGTATCGGTCCAAGGGGTTGCACCAAATCCCCGTGGAACAATCATTGCAAAGGCCCAATCATTACCCTCCATCATTCGCTTTTGCTGCTGAAATTCTTCTTCATTTCGCTTAACTTTCTCGCCATCTTTTAGAATGGTGAAAAATTCTGAACCCATCATTGCGACAAACTTTTGCCACTCAGGTTCATTCAAGGCTTCCGCCACAAGCAATTTGGGCTTGGTCGTTTTTTCTGCAGAGAGAACAAACAATCGCAGCGGGATTTCTTTTTCACTAACAAAGTCAAAGGCCTGCAATTTGACACCATCGAAAACTTTGGTCTCTGCAGGCTTTATTTCCAAAGGCAATTGATCATCCGCCCAATTACGAAAGACCTTCTGCTTCAGATCAGCAAGGACCTGTCCACTTTTCTTCTGCCAACTTTCTTTAAAATGATTATCGCTATTGGGCGTTTCCCAAACAGCTTTCTTGATAAAGTGCTCATGCAATTGCGAGTTGATTTCATCCGTTGGTAACGAATCAAAAACTTTCAATTGTTTGGGTTCAAACTTGATTGGTTTCTCTGCAGCAGGTAGATTTGTATCCCCCTTAAGCCACTTGTTCATCCAAGCGTTGATGCCTCTGCGTAATTCAATGGTATCTACATGCCCGCCCTTGGTTTCAAGAAGTGCAAAGCCATCAGGGGCATTCAACATCGCATAGATTTTTCTAACTTTGTCCACCATCCGAAGATACCCCGGCTTGGGAAAAATAGGATCTTCATCGCTATTTCCGAGCAAAATCGCCCTTGGCGCGCAAAGGGCAATCAACTGGGTAAAATCCCACCGATAAAGGTTGATAAAATACATGCAATCGCAATGGCCTGTTATTACCCCCTTGCGCAATCGAGGTTCGATGCCCTCGAGCAAATGCGCCTGCAAATCTGAAATTCCTGCAACAGGAACCGCTGCCTTGATTCGCTCATCTGCTGCTGCAATCCACCACGAAGTTGCACCGCCACCACTTCTCCCCGTAACCCCAATGCGGGACGAATCTACCTCTGGCCTAGTTTGCAGATAATCCAGCGCACGCATTGCATTCCAGCATTCCACTCCTGCAGAGGTATACCCCATACACTGCCACCACCACATATTTTGGTTGTAAGTACCATGATGAATTCCCTGGATTTCCCCTAATTGCAGGGTATCAAGAGCGATGCAGGCATAACCATTTTGTGCAAACCAAACCGGGTGATATTGATAATGCGCCTTGCTGCCGTATGAAACTGCGATTGTTTTATCGCCCACCGTCTCTTTGATCAAAACATTGGCATGGCCGCATACATAAAGGATCGCAGGGATTTTGCCTTCGCTTTTTTGAGGGAGGTAAAGATTCGCAGTTACATACAAACCAGGCATTGATTGAAAGTGAATTTTCTCAACCCGGATACCGCCCGCTTCAATTTTCCCAGTAACAACAGGCTTTAAATCTGTTTTTGCAGGCAAAGGCCAAAGCCCCAACATTTCGAGTAATTGCCTGCGCATTTCCTTGGAAT
This sequence comes from Gemmataceae bacterium, assembly GCA_044337875.1. Classification (GTDB taxonomy): domain Bacteria; phylum Planctomycetota; class Planctomycetia; order Gemmatales; family Gemmataceae; genus UBA969. The sequence goes on along the minus strand of JBIIMS010000012.1, from coordinate 62,948 downwards.
TAGCATCCCAATCTGCCTTTGAATCAATCCCTTTAAGAGAATTATCCCTGATTTTACCAACCTGATCTCGAAGGTATGCATCTCTGGTTTTATTCCCATCCTTAGTATCTTCCTGCGAAAAAACTCTGGTGGCATTTCCCACAATCAATGCAACGATTAAAGCTGAAACCCGAATCTTTGTATTCATTTAATGGCTCCTTTTTTCAGGCAGGAATGAAACTGAATGTTAAGGCGCTTTTAGGAAACAGGCAAACTAAAAGACAAAATGTTTATTCATAGACTTACATCCCCCCAAGAAAAGGATTATCTTATGCTCATCAACATACTCTTAAGGAATGTAGATCATGATTACTGATTTAAAACCACTCGCAGAACATCCCTCCCCCTCGCTTCTTTTTTTTGTTGATGAAATCAAACACAACATAGATACCTGCCTAAGCTGGGTTGGCAACCAACCAGAGCGCCTGCGCATGCATGTCAAAACCCACAAATGCCCAGAGGTAGTGAAAATCCAACTAGCAAAAGGATTAACGAAGCACAAAGCCGCAACCATCGCAGAAGCCGAAATGCTTGGAATGTGCGGAGCCCCAGATGTTTTTATCGCCTACCCTATGGTTGGGCCTAATCTGAAAAGGCTTCCCAACCTTATACGAAAGTATACAGGCACTAAATTTTCTGTAAGCGTAGATCACCCAGAAGCTGCTGCAATGCTAGGAAATGCAATGAGCAAAGAGGGACTTTCTTTAGAAGTTTTGCTGGATTTAGACATGGGTTTTAAACGAACGGGATTCCCGGTTGAAGCCGCTGCGTTGGATCTTTACCGCACACTCTCTTCTACTAAGGGAATTAAAGCTGCGGGGTTTCACACCTACGATGGGCATAATAACTTGGAAAACCATGCAGACAGATTGGCCGAGCATGATAGGGTCTGGAACAAAATTGTGGAGATGCGGGCAACTTTAGAAAAAAGCGGGCTTGCTGTTCCAAAAATCATTTCCGGAGGCACCCCAACTTTTATCCTTTACAGCAAATTAAATGTTTCTGGGTTGGAATGTTCGCCTGGCACACTTACTCTCCATGATTTTGGCTACGGCAATCGCTACACCGAACTAAAACCATTCAAATACGGTGCGGGATTATTAACCCGGGTGATTAGCAAACAAGGCTCTAATGGAATTACTGTTGACCTCGGGTATAAAGCTGTGTCGGGAGATCAGCCACCCGGGAAACGCTGTATTTTCCCACACCATCCCGAATTCGAATTTGTGGGCCATAGCGAAGAACACTTGATGCTGAAGCATCCCAATCCCGAAAAGTTCAACCTTGGCGACTCCATTCTTGCGATTCCTGTTCATATTTGCCCCACCACCGCCTTGCATCGGTATGCAATTGCCATTGCCAATAATCAAGTCATCGGAAAATGGGAAATCGTTGGTAGGGATCGAGATCTGGGTTGTTAAAATTTCTTCGCTGCCAAAATGCCCTAGAGAACCTATAATGATCTAAGATTTGTAATTAGGGACTTTGATACTAACGAGATGCAATCATGGATGACAATCTTTCAGCAGAAGAACTAAGCCCGAAATATAAGCGGGTTATCTTAAAAATTAGCGGCGAGGGATTCTGCCCTGCTGGTAAGTCGGGCATCAGCATTGATGAAACGCTGAATATTGCAAGGCAAGCGCAAAGAATAGTACAACGGGGCGTGCAACTCGCAATAGTTGTAGGAGCAGGAAACATCCTCCGTGGCGCCCAATTTAGTGCAGGGGGCGATGTAATCAAACAAGCTTCCGCACATTACATGGGTATGCTTGCCACCGTTCTTAATGGCATAGCTCTTCAAGAAGCTTTAGAAAGCTTAAACTGCGAAACCCGATTGCAAACCGCTCTTCGCATGGAGACCCTTGCAGAACCCTATATCCGCAGGCGATGCATCAGGCATCTTGAAAAAGGTCGGATCGTGATTCTAGCGGGTGGCACCGGAAACCCTTTTGTGACAACCGATACAGCTGCAGCACTTCGAGCACGCGAGCTTTCTGCTGAAATTCTCCTTAAAGCAACTCGTGTTGATGGGGTATACAGCGAAGATCCAGAATTAAACCCCCATGCAGTTCGTTATGAAAATCTGACCTACAGCCAGATTCTTCGCGATAACCTTCGAGTCATGGATATGTCTGCAATTAGTTTGTGCAGAGAAGGAAAAATGCCTATCCTTGTCTTTAATTTTAAACGCGATGGTAATATCGAACGCGCAATTGCTGGGCATACCATCGGAACTCTAGTGAGTGAATAATTCCCCTAAACCCTTACGAAGAAAACTATCATGAACAGCGATCAAATTCTTAAAGACACCAAAGACCGTATGGAAAAAGCCCTCAATGTTTTTATCGAGGAGCTGAAAGGTTTACGCACAGGTCGAGCTACGCCAGCCTTAGTTGATAACATCAAAGTGGATTACTACGGCTCGCCCACGCCTTTGAAACAAGTTGCTCAAATCAGCACCCCTGATCCCCAGCAAATCATGATCAAGCCTTTTGATGCCACCGCCCTCAAGGATATCGAAAAGGCTATTCGATCCAGCGATTTGGGCATGGCCCCCAATAACGATGGTAAAGTGATCAGGCTGCAAATCCCTTCGATGAGCGGTGATCAAAGGCAGAAAATGGTGACTCGCATCAAAAAAATGGGCGAAGACGCCAAAGTCTCCTGTAGAAATATCAGGCGCGATGGTAACAAACATTTCGAACTTGGTGAAAAAGACAAAACCATGACCGAAGATGAATGCACCAATGGCAAAACTGAAGTCCAAGGCATCCTGAAAAAATACGAAGACAAAGTGGGCGAGTTTGCAGACAAGAAAACCAAGGAAATCTTGGAACAGTAATCTCAAACGCTAAAGCTTTTTAGTCTTTACCCCTTGCCCCGCTGGTTTTCATCGGGGCATAGTTTTTATTAAAGACACAACCAATGCGCACGATTCAAGAAATCCAAACCTTATTTCCTTCCTGCGCAACTAAAGGGCTTTCGCCTGACGAAGTAAATCTCAGCCGATCATCCTTTGGTAAAAATCTTCTTAGCCCCATTCTTACTGAATCAATCTGGCTGAAGTTTCTGGGAAAATTTGACGACGCAATCATCCGAATTCTACTTGTAGCAGCCATTCTTTCCTTTTTCATCGAACTCTTTCAGGCAAACTCTTCTTCGTATGCTTTTGCAGGGCTTGCATTACTTGCATTGATCATGATTCCTGGTTTTTTTATCCCCACTTTAAGGCCCCTCATCCCTGCAAGCCTTGCTTTCTTTTCCTTCCCTCTATTCTTCCTTGGTATAGCAGCAGGCCATCCGTCCTACGAAGGATTAGCAGTCATGATAGCAGTGATTCTCGCAACAGGCGTTGCGTTTTTAAGCGAGTGGAAAAGCAGCAAAGAATTCGAAAAACTAAACGCAGCCAAAGAACAAATTCAAGCTAAAACCATCCGCTCCGGTTCCGTCAAAAAGCTTTCCATGGAAGAGTTAGTAGTTGGAGATCATATCCTTCTTGAAATGGGAGACGAACTCCCAGCAGATGGCAGAATCCTAACTTCTGAAAATCTTTCCATCGATCAATCTTTACTCACGGGTGAATCCGAAGCTGTAGAAAAACACCTGATTTCAGCCAATCAATTCACTGATGGCACTGAAAATCCATCCTGCCTTTTTCGGGGCACGCAAGTCCTTGAGGGTAGCGCATCCTTCTTAATCACCGAAGTGGGTGATGATAGCATGATTGGCCAGATCGCCAAAAAACTTGGCATTTCTGACGACAACCAAAGTAGTCAAAATGAAAGATTACTAAAACGCTTTTCCCCACATCAAGAAACAACTCCTCTTCAGGAAAAATTAAGCGTTCTCGCCAACCGGATCAGTCAGGTCGGTTACATCGCAGCAATAATGATCTTCCTTGCAATGCTAGCCAGAGGGATGTTCTTTGTGACACCTGCCGAGGTGTTCATCCCAAATTCCATGCCCGAACTTCTACAAGTGACACACGCCCTAGTGGGCTATTTTCTTTACATGGTAATCATAATCGTGGTTGCAGTTCCTGAGGGGTTGCCCATGAGCGTGACCATTTCATTAGCCCTAGCTATGCAGAAAATGACTAGGGCTAAATCACTAGTCAGGCAACTTGTAGCATGTGAGACAATTGGCTCTGCTACGGTGATATGCTCAGACAAAACAGGCACAATGACTCAAAACAAAATGACTGCGTGCAGGGTCATCACCAAAAATTCAATTCTAGAAAAAACCGATCCCAACTGGACAAGCCTTACATCAAAAAGCATTGAATCTCCCAAAACCCCGATTGAATGGATCGCCTATAATGCCGCGGTCAACTCCACTGCACATCTAGAAGAAAAAGAAGGAAAGCTTGTAAGCGTAGGAAACTCCACTGAAGGCGCCCTGCTGTTATGGCTTAAAGAAAACAAGAAAGATTATGCAACAATAAGAGCCAACTCCACCATCAAGCATAAAGGTCTTTTTTCACCCGAACGAAAAACCATGTCGACCACCATCAACCATGATTCGGAAGAAATCACACTGGTTAAAGGTGCGCCCGAAATAATCATTGCTTCATGCAAATTTATGATGCAGCAAGATGGCACCATTCAAAACCTTGATGCAATCGACCTTGGAAACATCCGCCAAGCGATGGAGCAAGCCGCATCGCAAGCCATGCGTGTTCTTGGTTTCGCAATCAAACAAAAAACAACCGATAGTGATGATGCGCTTACCCTATGCGGATTTATTTGCATCCAAGACCCGTTAAGGCCTGAAGTTCGGAATGCGATTGCAGATTGCAAAAGCGCAGGAATCCAAGTAATCATGATCACAGGGGATAACCCGATCACAGCCAACGCAATTGGCGTCGAAGCAGGCCTTGCAATCGATGGGAAAACCGAATTAATTACAAGCGACATACTGGCTCAGATGACGGATGAACAAGTAAAAGAACACCTACCAAAACTCACCATCCTTGCACGCGCAAAGCCTCTCGACAAATATCGGATTGTTAAATTACTGCAGGAAATGCAACATGTGGTTGCTGTAACCGGTGATGGGACCAACGATGCTCCTGCGCTGAAAAAAGCCGATGTGGGGCTTTCAATGGGTATCACAGGCACCGAGGTCGCAAAGGAAGCAAGCAAGATTGTTTTGCTGGACGATTCGTTTTCGACAATTGTAAAAGCTGTTCTATGGGGCCGTGCGCTTTACGAGAATATCCAAAGGTTTCTTCAATTTCAGTTGACCATAAACCTGAGCGCATTGGTGATAGCATTCTTTGGCCCGTTTATCGGCGTTAGGCCGCCCTTCACCGTATTACAGTTACTTTGGATCAATGTAATCATGGATAGTTTTGCAGCGATTGCTCTTTGCTCCGAAGAGCCTCGCATAGGCCTTTTGCACCAAAAACCTAAAACGCGATCTGAAAGTATCATCACCAAAACCATGGCGTGGGAAATAGTCTCCACAGCGCTTTTCTTTGTCATCGCAATGCTTGCACTATTATTGGGCATGAAGAACTACGGTTGGTTTTCTGGCGGGATGGCTCCGGATACCGAGTGGGAATTCAGCCCTCTTAACGCACATCAGGTTTCTATTTTCTTCACCACCTATGTCTTATTCCAAGTCTGGAACATCATTAATTGCAGGTCTTTATCTGCTTACGAAAGCGGCTTAAAAGGAGTGTTCACCAACCCAACCTTCCTCGCAATCATGCTTCTGATTCTTCTGGGGCAGATCATTATCATTCAAACTGGTGGATCTATTTTCAAAGTGCAACCCTTGGGGCTTTTTGATTGGCTAATCATCATTGCGGCAACTTCTATCGTAATCATCAAAGCAGAGGTATCCAGATTTTTCCAACGGATTCGTAAAAATAAAGCTCAGGCTTAACAGACTGAAAGCACCGAGATGGACAAAACTAAATTGCAGGAAAATGCAGCGAAACTAGGTATAGGGAACTACTCCCGCCATGTGCTTTTGTGCACAGGGCCTACCTGCTGTACGGAAAAAGAAGGCCTCGAAGCGTGGGAGGAACTTAAAAAACAAATTAAGGAACAAGGCCTGACTTCGGGTGACAACGCCTGCTATCGAACCAAGGTTGGATGTTTACGCCTGTGCGAGTCTGGGCCCATCGCTACCGTTTACCCTGAAGGCATCTGGTACGCTAATATGTCTAAATTAAATATTGGAGCTTTTGTAAAAAACCATCTTGTGGATGGCGTGCCTTTGGAAGATCTGGTGATTACCAAAAACCCATTGCCCAAGGATCAAGCCTCTTCCAATGAATCCTGAAAACCACGGACTTCCCGTGTACCCAGCGAAGTGATCCGGTAACAACCCACAAACTTTTCTACACTTTCCAATTGTTCTGCATAGCCGCTATTTTGTTCGATCCAACCATGCGCAATCAGCATTCCATGTAGATGAGTGAGCTCTTTTTGCTCCACCCCGGAAAACTCCATCACTCGAGGCAGCCATTGCTGACGCTCCTCGGGCAATTCCTTGAAATACTTAATAAGCAGTTGTTTTAGATTATCCATGGGTATACGGTTCGTTTCCAATTCGTTGAACAATACTGAACAACATTTGTGTGAAACAAAAGCATTACTAAATAATCAATCGGTAAAGCAAAGAGTCAGCCATAAGAAGTGGCTTGAAATTGAAAGGTTTAAAAAAAGTATATTGTTCAAATCGAACAATGAAGGCGAGAAAATCAAACAGGCAAAGTTTACAGGCAGAACCGATTGTAAGGGTGATGCCTGTTAAGCGTGAGTTAAACCGCTCCGCGGGATATTTTTACCCCTTCTACGGTGATGAAATAGCGGGAAAGATGATTGGCAAATTCCCACGCTGGAATCGGTGATTCTTTGCGTAAATGACTCAAAAATCGCCTTGTTATCATGCCAAAGTGAGATTCATGGCCTGTTCTCAACTTCTTAGGAATACGCAATTGGAATTCCCCTTCATGCCGGACCAATCCCAATCCTTCATATTTTCCGGAAAGATCCCTCACCTTGGCTTCAAGTAAAACCTGCAATTGATCCATGGAATGCGACACAGGCTTTACAAATATCTCCGATTCAAAATTCGTCGCTTCGTTTTGCCTGAGTTCAATCCTAGCTTTTTCGCCTCGAGTGATTGCACTATAGGTATCCAGCCCATCGGGCCCCGCCATGAAATCCCAACGGGTATCCACATGAATGGTCAGACCATGAATTTCATAATCAACCGTGTTGTTTCCAAAATAAGTTAGGCAATCCCCTTCAACATAATCATCAAGGCTGGAAGGGTATTTCTCTTGCCCGGTTGCAGCCTGAAACTGCGACAAGTCAAGAATCGTTGGCCAGCGAGTCGCACTTTTTATGCGGATATCGTTTTTATGGCATATCCCTTTATCGGGAAATAAAAGCCACATGGAAAGATCCACTAGATGAATCCCAACATCAGTAAGCCCCTCACCCTGCTCTGCAATATCAAAGAAAGAAACCGGCCGCCTCAACTGCAAGCCGTTAACTTTTTTGCATAAAGAATGGCTACTGCGAAGCGAGAGAGCTGGCCTACCGGTCTTTAAAAAGGGCCCCATGATTTCAAGAGAATTGCTTAATTCCCTTTGCAGCAGGGAGACCACTTCGTATCTTTCAGTCATAATGTCCATCACGACCAGATTTTTTTCCTGCGCAACCTTCAAGGCTTTCTCTAGTATCGGAAAATCCACAGCCTCAATGACCCAAGGTTTATCCGCAAGCACATGAAAACCGTTTTCCAGACATGCAAGAATAGTTTTAATCTTACTACGGTTGTGGCCCGCCAGAATAACCGCCTCGCCCATTTTTTCTTTGATCATCCGGTCAACGGAATCTGGGCCGGTATGAACTTCTAATTTCCAATTGCTTGGGTTTTCAGCCCTCTGATTAAACCCCGATATCAAACTCAAATGATTAAGCAGCACTTGATCCAACTCAGAATAAATATGAATGGTTGAAGAAACTCCATCCAAAGATTCTTTCAAAACAAGAGCGGAATGAAAGTGCCCTGGATCCACCTGAACAAAAGTATTAAGTTTATCTGTCATTAAATTCCTGATTTTCAAGCAAGTAACTTCTGAACCACTTCGCCATGAACATCTGTTAGGCGAAAATTTCTCCCCTGAAACTTATATGTTAATTTCAAGTGATCGATTCCAAGCAAATGTAAAATGGTGGCATGAAGATCATGCACATGCACCCGGTCTTCAACAGGCGAAAATCCAAAATCATCTGTCTTCCCGAAGTGCGCACCGGGTTTGATGCCTCCGCCCGCAAGCCACATCGAAAAAGCATCGATATGATGATTTCTACCCGTGGTTTCGCGTAATTCAGCCATTGGTGTTCTACCAAACTCTCCGCCCCAAATCACCAAGGTATCATCCAGTAAACCCCGCTGTTTCAAATCGGTGATCAATGCTGCGCAGGGTCGATCCACATCCGCACAAACCTTTTCAATTCCCGTTTCCAAATTCGCATCCCCACCCCCATGATGATCCCAATCAGTATGGTAAAGCTGAACAAAGCGAGTTCCTCTTTCCACCAATCTGCGAGCAAGCAAACAGTTTCTGGCAAAAGAAGGTTTAGAAACATTGGGGCCATAAAGATCAAGCGTGCGCTGATCTTCCTTGGAAAGATCAATCAACTCTGGAGCACTCGATTGCATCCTATGTGCCATTTCATACGATGCAATCCTACTTGCGATTTCGGGGTCGCCAGAATCAAGAAGCCGGACTGAATTCAAATCCCTAACCGCATCAATAACATGGCGTTGATCCTTTTCCGTAATACCTTTAGGAGTTAACAGGTTAAGAATTGGCTCGCCTGAACCACGGAGGGGAACCCCTTGAAAAGAGGTGGGCAAAAAGCCACTAGCCCAACATGCAGAGCCGCCTCTTGGCCCTCTTGGTCCGGATTGAAGAACCACAAAGCCAGGCAAGTTTTGCGATTCACTACCGATACCATAGGTCACCCACGAACCCATGCTAGGTCTGCCAAATTGGGCGGAACCCGAATTCATAAAAACTTTTGCAGGGGCATGGTTGAAAACATTGGTAGCCATTGAACGCACAATGGTGATGTCATCAGCTACGGTACCTAGAGAAGGAAAAAGTTCAGAGATTGATGCGCCACTTTGACCATACTTTTTAAACTTCCTCGGGGTAGCAAGAAGCTTCGGAGTCTCCTTGGAAAATGAATCCATGAAGGCGAATCGTTTGCCCTTGATAAATTCTTGAGGGATAGGCTTAGCATGCCAACGAGTCAATTCGGGCTTTTCGTCAAAGAGATCTAATTGACTAGGGCCACCCGCCATGAATAGAAAGATTACATTCTTCGCCTTGGGTTTATGATGCAACCCTGCAATAGAAGAAGCTTGAGCATTCGAACTATTGAGCATTTCAGATAGTGCAATGCCGCCTAGGCCGATGGCACAATCCTTGAAGAAGTGCCTCCGGGTTTGATCTAAAAGAGGATTATGGTCAGGCATAATATTATTCCCGTGTAATAAATTCGTCGAGGTTTAGCAAAGCTCGGGCCACCAAGAACCAATCTGAATTCGTAGAGATTGTAGAACCATTTTGTTGAAGCAAGCGCACTACAACCTCTATTTCAGAGGGTTTGGGCAGTCTTGCCAAACAAATCAAGAAGGCTTGATTGATGCGTTCTATATCCGAAGCGGAATAAGATGCAAGCCGGTTGCCTAGTTCCTTTGCGAACTCAACATGCGCTTCATCATTAAGAAGCGTTAAAGCCTGAAGAGGAGTGTTAGAACGGTTTCTGCGTGTGCAAGAAGAAACAGCATCAGGCGCATCAAAAACAACCAGATTAGGGTGCGGAGCAGAACGCCAGAAATAAGTGTACATCCCCCTGCGATAACGGTTAGACCCGCTGTTTGGTTTCCAATTTTTAGGCACCTGAGTGAAACTATAAACGCCTTCAGCCTGAGGTGGAAAAACACTGGCTCCACCTATTTTGCTGTATAACAAACCCGAAGAGGCCAAACCCACATCGCGAACAAGTTCAGCATCAAGACGAATGCGATTTTGGCGATACAGCAATCGGTTTCGCGCATCAATCTTTTCGTATTCGGGCCTGCTTTTCGAAGCTTGCATGTACGTTGCAGAAGTCACCATCAAGCGGTGCATCGATTTCATGCTCCAGCCTTGATTTCTGAATTCTGTAGCAAGCCAGTCAAGTAATTCCGGGTGGGTAGGCATGGAGCCCTGGGTGCCGAAATCATTTTCAGTTTCAACAATACCCACTCCAAAGAAGACCTGCCAGAACCTGTTGACCGTCACCCGAGATGTAAGAGGATTATCCTTGTCGAATAGCCAATTCGAAAAATCCATCCGGTTGGGTTTAGGGCTACGAAGCGCATGCAAAACTTGAGGAACGCCCGATTCAACTGGAGCTCCCTTGCGGGTAAACTCGCCTCCGAGATGTATATTCGTTGATCTTGGCTTGGCCATTTCCTGAACGACAAGAGTCGAATCAATCTCAGGTATTTCTTCTTTGGTCTTATAAATTTCGGCATCTAAAGCCGCTCGCCTGTCATTAACAATGCCTTGGGTTAATGCAACGAACACATTGGGTGCAAAGACCGTTCCAACAATGTGGCGCATCCTATCCACCTGCCTGAAATAAGCGTCGATATTGCGTTCCTGCGAAGGAGTTCTGCCATTCGGTGCAATCCCAAGAATTTCATTAATCAGAGGGGGAAGAAACTCTCGATCTTTGGATTGTATCTTAAATTCAAGGCTTGCAATCTTAGCAGCGGTCAAAGGATCCAACTGCTTTTGAGAAGCTTCAAGCTTTTTCAAATGAAGTTTTAACTTGTCTCGTTTTTTTATTTCATCCGTTGGGGCCAACTCTAAGTTTGGTTCATCCACGGTGTTGAAGAATGCGAAGAACTGATAATATTCTTTCTGCGATAAGGGATCAAACTTATGATCATGACACTGGCAACACCCAACCGTTAGGCCCAGCCAAACAGTGCCGGTGGTATTCACTCTATCCACAACCGATTCGACCCGAAATTGCTCCTTGTCGATTCCACCTTCTTGATTGATCGATGTATTACGGTGAAAACCCGTTGCAACTTTATCATCCAAAGTTGCCCCTGAAACCAAATCACCCGCAAGTTGCAGGGTCGAAAAACGATCAAACGGCATATCCGAATTCAAGGCAGAGATAACCCAATCCCGATATTTCCAGATCGATCGTGGGCCATCAATACTGTAGCCATTTGAATCCGCATAGCGGGCTTGATCTAGCCAAAGTCTACCCCATCGCTCGCCATATTGCGGAGAATCCAGCAAGCGAGTTACCACCTTCTCGTAGGCATTGGGAGATTTATCATTGAGAAAATTTTCGACTTCTAGGGGCGTAGGAGGTATTCCTGTAAGATCTAACGAAACCCTGCGAATAAGAGTGGAACGATCGGCTTGCACCGATGGGGTCATCTTATCTTTAGCAAGCCTATTCATAATAAAATAGTCGATGGGATTTTTGCACCAGTCTTTATCTGCAACGATGGGAAACGATGGTTTGGTTATAGGCAAAAAAGACCAGTGCGTGGTTTTCCGAACATCCTCGACGGTGAGGGCTTCGGAAGCCGGAAGCTTGGCTCCAGAATCAATCCAACTACGGAGAAGTGAGATTTCATCCTTGGAAAGCTTCGGGCCTTTGGGAGGCATCTGCTCGACATTTTCTTTGCCTGTCACTGCATGAATGATAAGGCTATCACTACTCTTACCAGGCAATACAGCAGGGCCACTATTTCCGCCTTTGAGAATCGCTCGAGCGCTATCCATGCGAAATCCGCCACGCTTACTTTCAGCGTTATGGCAACTTACGCAGGAACGAACAACGAAGGGCTTAATCTCCCGATCAAAATCTGGAGTAAGGTTAAAATTGAGAGTGATTAAAAAAGCAATCAATTGCATCGTGGGGTACACCTATCTGGTACATAATTATGGCCATTAATCCAGAATAGAGCAAGCAAAAAGACCTTTGTAAAGGTAGGTTTTGCTAGGTACCCTGTTTCAAAGAAACCATATTTTCAGCAAGTAATTTAACTTGAGAGACTAAGTCCGCCTGAGTTTCCCTTTGCTGCGCAACGACCTCAACAGGGGCTCGTTGAACAAAGCTTTCATTAGAAAGCTTTGACTCGATGGCTTGAATCTGCTTTTGCTTTTCCGCAATCATTTTTTCAAGGCGAGCAATCTCAGCATTTACATCAATCAAGCCAGCAAGACTGATGTAAGCTTCGAAATCTGGATGCACATGGGATGCAGATTGCGAAGGGCGAGTCACTTGGGGCCCGCACTCTAATTCACCAACACCGCCTAGGTGTGCTAAAAACGGCTTTAAGGACTTAAGGTCGGAAGCAATTGCATCTGAGCATCGCACCTTAATATCTAGCATCTTTTTAACATCAAGAAGGTAACGATTTCGTACATCCCTGATGGCTCGAACCAATTCCTGCATGCGTGCAATTCGAGCTTCGATTGCGGGTTGATGCCAAGCTTTGGGATAATTTGGCCATGCGGCAATAACCACGCTTATTTCAGCTTTCTCAGGCACAGGCAGACCACGCAAAGGTGCAACTTCGCCTAGCGCCTTCCAAATCGTCTCCGCAAGAAATGGCATGAAGGGGTGAATCAAACGCAAGATCGCGTCTAAAACGCCCGCAAGAACTCGTTGAGCCACAGGCTTGGATTCATCTTTAAGCCTACCCTTGCTCATCTCGACATACCAATCACAAAACTCTGTCCAAATGAACTCATACAAAGTTCGAATAGATTCACTAAAGCGGAATGATTCAAGATGGTTGGTAAGTTCTTCGGTGGTTCGCTGCAACCTGCTTAGTAACCATTGATCTTCCAAAGGAAGAGAAGCAAGATCAACCGGCGCAGACTGATAACCCTCAAGGTTCATGAATAGAAAGCGAGCAGCATTCCAAAGCTTGGTTGCAAAATTACGACCTTGCTCGAAGCGTTCAGATCCCTGAGTAGCGGTAGGTAATTCTGGATCAGGCGCAGGCCAAGGCCCACCTGGCCTGAAGGTTTTCTTACAACTCGGACAAGTGATTTTCTTGGTCCGCATGTACATATGCTCTTGCTTCACCGTTACCAAAGTTTCGCAATGAGGGCAGATGTTGCCCACTGGCATTCTGCTATCCTGCGTTTCGGTTGCTAGGTGCGCCATCTGATACCTCAAGGCATCTGCACCATACCGGGAAATAATATCAAGCGGATCGATACCATTGCCTTTGCTCTTACTCATTGTTTCGCCAAAACCATCGAGGATTTTGGGATGAATGTAGACCTTATGAAAGGGAATCTTACCTGTGTTGAATAACCCGGTCATCACCATGCGAGCAACCCAAAGCGTGATGATATCTCTGCTGGTTACGAGAACGCTGGTGGGGTAATACTTTGCAAGTTCTTTGGTTTGCTCGGGCCAGCCAAAAGTAGAATGAGGCCACAATGCGGAACTGAACCAAGTATCAAGAACATCACCATCCTGAACAATTTTGAGATCCCCGCCCAAAGCATCTTCCGGAATATCAGTCAATGCGCAAACAAGCCATTGGTTATTTTCGTGATCCCAAATCCAGCAAACATCATCCCTGTTGGCAAAGGCCTTCTTCAAGTCGGCTTCATCGCACTTTGCATACCAAATTGGGATTCGATGACCCCACCAAAGCTGCCTACTGATACACCAATCGCGTTTTTCACCCAGCCAATCAAGGTAGGTATCGGCATAGCGTTCGGGAGTAAATTTAACCTTATCATCTTTCACTGCATCAATTGCAATCTGCGCAAGGTGATCCATCTTTACAAACCATTGGTCAGAAAGAAACGGCTCGATGGGAGTCTTGCTACGGTCGCTATGCGCCAACTCGATATCGCGGTCTTCCCTGCCTTCGAAGAACCCTAGCTTTTCCATATCTTCGGTGACACGCTTCCTGGCTTCGTATCGATCCAGACCAGAATAAACGCCAAAACCATCCTTGATAGTTCCATCGTTTGCGAGGATGTTAATCATGGGCAGATTATGCCTTAAGCCACAGGCGTAGTCATTTCGATCATGAGCAGTAGTAACCTTAACAGCGCCCGTGCCAAACTCTTTCTTTACAAGAATGCCATCTGCGATGATGGGTATTTCACGCCCTGCGAGAGGGATCAAAACCTTTTTTCCTACAAGGTGGGTGTAGCGTTCATCTGATGGGTGAACAGCGACAGCAACATCGCCCAACATTGTTTCAGGGCGAGTGGTGGAAAATCGGATAAATTCATCAGAGCCAGAAACAGGGTAACGAAAAGTCCAGAACCCACCTTTGACAGTTTCGGTAAAAGTTTCATCATCCGCAACGGATGTCTGCAGGTGTGTATCCCAGTTGACAAGCCTTTTACCCCTGTAGATAAAGTTTTGCTTGAACATCTGAAAGAAGGTGGAGCGAACCGCACGGGCGCAAATAGGATCGAGGGTAAAACGGGTACGGGCCCAATCGCAACTAGCACCGATTTCGCGCAACTGCCCTAGAATGCGTTTCTCGTATTGATCTTTCCATTCCCAAATTCGATTGACGAGTTTTTCTCTACCAAGCTCATGCCTAGTCTTCCCCTCTTCTTCCTTGACCCTGCGTTCAACCACTGCTTGGGTTGCAATCCCAGCATGATCAGTTCCGGGCATCCACAGAACATTAAACCCCTGCATTCTGCGCCAACGGGCAAGAATATCCTGCAGGGTGCTGTTAAGCGCATGGCCCAAATGAAGAGCCCCGGTAACATTTGGCGGAGGTATCACAATGCAATAAGGCTCGCCCTTGGCATCGGGGTTAGCATGAAAAAACTTGTTGTCTTCCCAGAACTTCAGACAATCCTGCTTGGCCTGCTGGGGCTCATACTGCTTGGGCAATTCACTCGACATTTAAACTATCCCTTTGAAACCATGGATTTCGAAAAAGTAACAGGAGAACTGCACACCTACTTTGCTTCGGCTTGCTCGCGATCCTTGATCAGCTTGTACTCGATACTATCTACCAAGGCCAGCCACGAGGCTTCCACAATATTTTCACTAACACCAACAGTAGACCATACATCGCGCTTGTCATGCGATTCAATAATAACTCGAACTCTTGCAGCAGTTCCTGCACGGGCATTCACCACACGCACCTTATAATCTGCAAGATGAAGATCCGAAAGATTGGGAAACAAAGGAAGAAGGGCTTTCCTTAATGCGCCATCTAATGCGTTAACTGGGCCATCGCCTTCGCTTACCGTGTGGGCCTCTGAAGCGCCATGGCGAATTTTCACCGTGGCCTCCGTTGCGGGCAACCCATCCTTAGTCATTTCAATATTCACGCGATAAGAAAGCCTTTCAAACAAGGGCTCATACATTCCCGCAGCCTTACGCACCAGTATTTCAAACGATGCTTCCGCTGCTTCAAATTCATAACCAGCATTCTCAAGGTCTTGAACTTGGTTAAGAATCTTAGTCATCAAAACACGATCGTTCGTGAAGTCAAACTTCGAAGTTTTGCTAAGAATGGTGGATATTCCTGAAAGCTCGCTTACTAGGATCCGCCTTTGATTACCCACGATCGATGGATCAATATGTTCGTAACTACGAGACACCTTGGCGACCGCATGGGTATGCATGCCACCCTTATGGGCAAAAGCGCTGGCGCCCACAAAGGGCTGACCATTGCGAAAATTCATGTTCGCAGTTTCATACACATACCTTGATAACTCGGTAAGATGCCTCAAACTACCTCCCGCCAACACCTTGTAATTCTGCTTGAGCGCAAGATTACCCAAAACACTGATAAGATCAGCATTACCACATCTTTCGCCAATCCCGTTGATCGTGCCTTGAACTTGAGTTGCGCCCTTTGCAACCGCAGCAAGAGTGTTGGCAACGCCGAGTTCACAATCGTTATGGCAATGAATCCCCACTTGGGTCTGAGGCTTTAAAGCAGCACGAACGGCAGCAACCCCCGAGGCAATCTCATCGGGCAAGGTTCCACCATTGGTATCGCAAAGGATTAGAACTGTTGCGCCTGCAGCTTCAGCAGCCTGAAGAGTCTTGATGGCATAATCGGGGTTATTTTTGAACCCATCAAAAAAATGCTCTGCATCGTAAAAGACCTCGCGCCCCTGATCCTTGCAATAGCGGATGGAATCAGAAATCATTGCGATATTTTCTTCAAGCGTGGTTCCGAGGATTTCGATTACATGCAGGTCCCAGGTTTTACCAACGATTGTGATAAGCGAAGTCTCAGCATCTAACAAAGCCTTAATGCAGGTATCGTTGGCGGGCAGCACGCCTTTTCTGCGAGTCATTCCAAAAGCAGAAACCTTTGAGTGCTTGAGATTAAGCTTGCGAACTTCCCTAAAGTATTCAAAGTCTTTGGGGTTGGATAAAGGGTATCCACCTTCAATAAAGTCTACGCCCAGCTCGTCAAGCTTTTTGGTGATGTGCAATTTATCCTGTAATGAGAAATTGACCCCTTCACCTTGGCTGCCATCGCGCAAAGTAGTGTCGTAAATAAAGACGCGCGTCATCGTAAAGCCATCCCACAAAAGAAGAAAAACAGAATCGGGAACAAGGGCCCGAAAAACAACAATAAGACATTAAACCAAGAGGGTATAAGTCTGTCCACTACAGGAAAAGCAAGTTTGCTGGCCTGAAGGGGAGACTTGCCTGCATAAACCTAACCATGAGGGAGCTTGGATTCAGCAAAAGTTGGCGGGCAAACAAGGTGTCTGAGCCAGTTTGCATCATCTTTATTGGGATAATCCAGCCTAAAATGCGTACCTCGCGATTCAGTTCTTTGCCTTGCAGAGAATATCATAAGGCGGGCTACGGTAAGCAAATTCGCCAACTCCCAACCCTCCCGGGTCTGAAATTCCCTACGCAGCGCATACCTGCACCAAAATCCCACCGTGCGATCAGCCTCTGCCAAACCCTCTTCATTCCGAACAATTCCCATATATCGAACCATCAAACTTCGCAGCGAATTAGTAACATCCGTGATATCAAGTTCGCCTTCGTTATCGGGCTTGATGTTTAACTTAATCGGAGGCACTTCAAATCGATCCGACATTTTTCTAGCTTCACTTACAGCGCCATCCGCACATAACTTCCCATAAACTAACCCCTCCAAAAGGCTGTTCGATGCCAACCTGTTCGCTCCATGCAATCCGCTCGAAGTTACTTCCCCTGCGCCCCAAAGGCCAGGAATATTGGTTCGCCCCAACCCATCGACTTCGATGCCGCCCACCATGTAATGCGCGCCAGGCCTTACTGGAATGCGATCAGTACGGATATCCAATCCAAAGTTCATGCAGACTTTGGCAATTCCAGGAAATCGCATCATTACTTTTTCAGGATCAATGTGGGAAAGATCCAGATACACATTTGGATGCTGGGTTTTATCCATGGTCCGAACAATCGCTTGTGCAACCACATCGCGGGGCGCTAACTCGCCTCTAGGATCTTCATCGGGCATAAATCGATGCCCATTCTTATCCAATAGATAAGCACCTTCTCCACGAACCGCCTCACTGATTAAAAACCTGCTTGAACCCGCAACATAAAGAACCGTGGGATGAAACTGCATGAACTCCATGTCGCGCAACTTTGCACCTGCCCGGTAGGCAGCAGCCATGCCATCACCCGTTGCAACCGGTGGGTTCGTAGTTTCACGATAAACCATCCCTACTCCACCACTCGCAATAATGATCTGCTTGGCCCATACAAGAAGCTTACCCCTTCGGTGCCTGTGTACCAACGCCCCAACACAACGGCCTTCGTGCGTGATAAGATCAAGGGTAAAAGTCTTCTCCCAAATTTCAACATTCTTGGCTTCTCGAGCCCTGTCAATAATCGCCCTCATCACCTCATGACCAGTGGCATCTCCCAAGGCATGCACAATACGGTGATGACTATGTCCACCCTCTTTACCCAATGCAATATGGCCCTCATCCAAATCAAACTTAGTCCCGATGCTAACGAGGTTATTGATTTGCCCAGGAGCTTCGCGAATCACCATTTCAACAATCGAACGATCACAAAGCCCAGCGCCTGCAACAATGGTATCTTCCACATGATTTTCAAATCGATCTTCAGGGGAAAGAACTCCAGCGATCCCCCCTTGAGCATAACTTGAGTTGCTTTGGGCTATTTTATCTTTGGTGACAACAAGAACCCGCAAGTCATCAGGAACAGACAACGCCGACCTTAAACCAGCAATGCCGCCACCAATAACCAGAATGTCCGTAAAGACATGCGGAGTATGCTTGGGATGAAAGCGGACCAGATATCGTTGTGGAAATGCCATACTACAAGGATAGAGCAAAACATGAGACTTTTCCATGAATTGCTGGCAATTCTAGAATAAAAATCAGAGTTTGAACCTCAATTATTCAGGTTCAGCTAGCTTCTTGGTGAATTCTTTATAGGCTTCGCGATAAAGTGCTGGTGGTTTCGCCAAATTAGGGGCCTTCGAATCGTTTTTCTCGCCGCCGTTCGACTCGTACCTACGGCCTCCCAAACTAGGCCCCTTCCCTGTAGACTGGGCTGCAGGATCTTTTTCTTTGACGCCAAGTTCTGCTTCAATTCTGCGCTTCTTCTCATCCAAAAATCGTTGCAAATCTTCAGGAGACATTTTTGCATCCTTCAGCACATCCGGACTTAGCCTCTTCTTGTAATTATCCAACTGGAGCTGAACAGCTTTGCGCTTATTCTCTTCGCTTGCAGCTTCAGATTCTGTTTTGGCATTAGGATTTGCCACCCCGGCAGCATCGTTGGGATTACGATCATCAGTTCCACCTGGCCCGGGCTTATCTCCACCATTTGGCTTTCCAGATTTACCTTCACCTTCTTTGCCTTTACCCTCCCCATCCTTGCCCATGCCTTCTTTACCTTTACCCTCTCCATCCTTACCCATGCCTTCTTTACCTTTGCCTTCTCCATCCTTGCCCATGCCTTCTTTACCTTTACCTTCTCCATCCTTGCCCATGCCTTCTTTACCTTTACCTTCTCCATCCTTGCCCATGCCTTCTTTACCTTTACCTTCTCCATCCTTGCCCATGCCTTCTTTACCTTTACCTTCCCCATCCTTGCCCATGCCTTCTTTACCTTTGCCTTCTCCATCCTTGCCCATGCCTTCTTTACCTTTACCTTCTCCATCCTTACCCATGCCTTCTTTGCCCTTGGCATCGCCGTCTTTGCCCTGGCCGTCTTTGCCCTGGCCTTCTTTGCCCTTGGCATCGCCGTCTTTGCCCTGGCCTTCTTTGCCTTTACCTTCCCCATCCTTGCCCATTCCTTCTTTGCCTTTGGCCACGCCTTCTTTACCATTGGGCTTACCGTCTTTACCATCCATTGGTTTATCTAAACTTTTATCATCATTCCCCATAGGTTTGCCCTGCTTGTTATCGCCGCTCTTTGGGGCACCACCTTTTTCTTCCATACCTTTGGCATCTGGCGTCTTGCCCTTAGGGTCGTTACCTTTAGGATCGTTGCCCTTAGGATCGTTGCCCTTAGGATCATTGCCTTTAGGATCGTTGCCTTTAGGATCGTTGCCTTTAGGGTCATTGCCTTTAGGGTCATTGCCCTTGGGATCATTGCCTTTAGGATCATTGCCTTTAGGGTCATTGCCTTTAGGGTCATTGCCTTTAGGATCATTGCCCTTAGGATCATTGCCCTTAGGATCATTGCCCTTAGGATCATTGCCCTTAGGATCGTTGCCCTTGGGATCATTGCCTTTTGGATCGTTGCCTTTAGGATCCATGCCCTTGGGATCATTGCCTTTTGGATCCATGCCCTTGGGATCATTGCCTTTTGGATCGTTGCCTTTAGGATCATTGCCCTTGGGATCATTGCCTTTAGGATCATTGCCTTTAGGATCGTTGCCCTTGGGATCATTGCCTTTTGGATCGTTGCCTTTAGGATCCATGCCTTTAGGATCATTGCCTTTAGGATCGTTGCCTTTAGGATCGTTGCCCTTAGGATCATTGCCCTTAGGATCGTTGCCCTTAGGATCGTTGCCCTTAGGATCGTTGCCCTTAGGATCGTTGCCCTTGGGATCATTGCCTTTAGGATCCATGCCTTTAGGATCGTTGCCTTTAGGATCATTGCCTTTAGGGTCGTTGCCTTTAGGATCGTTGCCTTTAGGATCGTTGCCTTTAGGATCGTTGCCTTTAGGATCATTGCCTTTAGGATCATTGCCTTTAGGATCATTGCCTTTAGGATCATTGCCTTTAGGATCATTGCCTTTAGGATCATTGCCTTTAGGCATGTTCTTATCTAAGCCCTTAGCGTCATTTTTTCCTGCTTCGTCCTTATTTTCGTTTCCTTTCGAATCCCCTTTTTTGTCTGCGGGATCCTTACCCATGGGGTTTTTATCATCTTTGCCCGAATCCGCAGGGTTGTTCTTGGCAAGGGCATCATTCAACCTTTTTTCCTGCTCTTTAAAATCTTCATTATTGCCCATTGGGTCATTCTTGGCGTCTTTGTCGTTGCCCTTGTTGTCAGGATTGCCCTTTCCTTTTTCATCATTTTTGGATTTTTCCTGGCCCTTGCCTTCGCCCTGTTTTCCGCCATCGGCTTTATCAGAACTATCCTTGCCCTCGGATTTTTCACCCTGTTGGCCTGGTTGTTGCTTTTCTTCAGAACCCTTTTGTTCTTGCGGGTTTTTCTTTTGGTCCTGACGCTGCTGATTTTCTTTCTTTAACTTTTCATCCTGCTTTTGATCATTCTGTTTTTTATCTTCCTCAGCCTTTTCTTTTTCTTTCTTCGCTTGTTCATCAGGCGCACGATCAGCAAAAGTCAGCCTGAACACCTTGCTTTTACCAAGGTTGGCCTTGGGAAAATCGCAGGCATCTTCAGCTTCAAGCCAGTAATCGAGGTATGAACCAGCAGTTGCTTTATAAGCGAGCCCATCTTCAGCCTGAAGCGATGCGATATTGATAAAATCCTTGTAAAGCAAGCTGGGAAGATTGCCTCCCGAAGGCAACTTGAGCGCCTTTTCATCGCGATAAACTTGAGGACGCAAAGGGCGATCGCCCGAAGCAATCATCTTTAATACGACTTTATTAACCCCAAAATCGTCAACAATTTTCGCTTCGAGATCAAGTACGCCATTAACTGCAGCGGTGGCTTCCTTACCGGGCAACATTAAATCGATCGAGGGCGCAGCATCAACAATCGCCTCCAATGGGGCAGGCATTGCATCTACATATTCATCCCTAACGGAAGATGTAAATTCAATTTGATAAGTGCCAGATTGAGAAAGCACAAAAGAAGCTTCCATCAAGGAAGGATCGGAGGGCGATTTGATCAAATACACTTTGTCTGTTTTATCTTTGCCATAAAAGAACCGAACAGTTCCATCTTTAACGTTACAATTTGCTCGAACGCGAAGTTTAACAGCGGTACCTACCGGGGCAGAAATCTTACGCTGCGCAGTAGTAGCTTCTGGTAACCCTGTATATGGTCTGTATTTGTAGGCAGCCTGAAAATCAACGATGAGTGGCGTAAGCCTAACGTCGACTTGATACCCCTTGGTTTTGGCATCGCCTGCGGCAACTAAGTAGGAAAAACCGCTACGCACTTCGCTGGAAGGTATACGGATTTTATGCTCACTGCTTAAATCTCCGGCACCAAGAAACTTGGTCTGCCAAGGTTCGTTTTCATGGTATCGCATCATAAGCCTAGGAGATTCGGGACTGCCTGCAGCAGGAAGCTTTCCAGTAACCTTGGCGACAATATCAACTGGCATACCCATTGCAACGGTGATGTTGCCTTGTTCGGGGGTGAGAATTGCAACCGTGTTCCTAGTTGCAATGGTCGTTTCAATAAAAGGAGTGAAGGTACGGCCAAGCATTGAAAAGAAAGGAGCTTTACCGAAAATCACTAAAAGGATTACCAATGCGAAAAACAAAAACCCTGCAAGCGTCCCAATCATGAAGAGCTGTTTGCTCGAAACAAACTCTTCGTCTTCATGAGGTTTCAAATCCTTGGCAGCGCGTTTGCCTAGGGCCAATTTTACCGATTCAGGAATCCTATCATTTTTAAGATCAACCCAATTAACAAGACTGTTCTTGGCATCGGGGATCGCCTGTTCCAAAATCAAAGCTGCATATATTGGATTAACCGATTGCACGAGAGGAGTCAAAATCCGCTTGTAAATCCACCAACCTACAGAAACTGCAAACCCTGCGAACAAAAACTGCCTAGCCAAAGAAGAAAGCACTAAAAATCGATCCAACAATATCACAACCAAGCCATAGGTAAACAGCATGACCAGCAAACCAAAAGCGCCGGTACCTACATCAATCCAGCGAATCTGATTTTCGATACGCTGAATCTGATCTTCAACCGCCCTTTCGCTTCGGGAAACTCGGGGCTCAGGTGGTGATTTTAGTTCAGTAGCCATTGCAATTAATTCTCCCAGAAAGGAAGCTCTCAACTTTAATTATTCTAGCTTAAAGAGACATCAAATACTTCGCAAATTTCCAACATAACAAGAGAACCTATTGGTCATACTTTTCGCACAAAAGGTAGACAATATCAACTTACAAGGGTAGTATGCCCTGATTACAAGACGAGGCAACGGGCCAAAAGATTGCAGAACCTGCCTAAATACTCAAGGATTCGCAAAATGGACGCTACAACCCGCAGAAACTTCCTCACTTATGCACCTTCCATCGCCACATTGGCCTGTATTAACCCAGCTTTTGCCGCCCAAAACACCAAAATCGAACCTAAAGGCATCCCTTTTAAACTTGGCCTCGTGACCTACAATCTCGGGGCAAAACTTGATATCTCTGCACTTCTAAGGGTCTGCAAAACCACGGGTATCTCCCCTGTTGAGCTTCGCACCACTCATGCACACAAAGTCGAACCCTCCCTTTCCGCAGACGATAGAAAAGAAGTTCGCAAAAAATTCGCTGATGCAGGCATCGAAATCTGGGGTGCAGGCTCGGTTTGCGAGTTCCACTCAACCAGCAAAAAAACAGTCGATGAAAACATCGAAACCTGCAAAAGATTCGTCGATCTGGTTCGCGACATCGGGGGCAAAGGGGTAAAAGTCAGGCCCAATGGCCTGCCAAAAGAAGTCCCCATCCCTAAAACTTTGGAACAAATTGGGAAATCCCTCATCCCATGTGGCAAAGCTGCAAGTGATGCCGGTATCGAAATCTGGGTGGAAGTTCATGGCGCTGGTACCGCCAAGCCTGAAAACATGAAAACCATCATGGATCAATGTGGCCATGCCTCGGTTGGGGTCACCTGGAATTCAAACCCCGATGATGTAAAAAATGGCAGCGTTGAAGAATCCTTTAAAATGCTGCAACCTTGGATTAAATCTTGCCATATCAATGACCTTTACAAGAACTCGTTAGGCACTTATCCCTATCGCGAATTATTTAAACTATTCAGGCAATCGGGCTATAATAGAGCAACGATGATTGAAGTTGGTAAGACCTTCCCCGATGAAGCTTCAACCATTGAATTTTTGCACACATACAAAGGCCTCTGGACAGAACTTGCTTCTGCATAATTCGGACTTAACTCATGGGACAAACGCAACGAATCGAATTAACCAGCGGGAACATGCGAAGGTACGCTTTACTGCGAAAGCCCCGCAATTATTCCAAGCCCTGCCCACTTCTTATCATGCTTCATGGAGCAGGTGGCACCGCAGCCTGGACTCTTGACGAAAGCGAACTCGATAAATTTGCAGATGAAAAAGATATCGTACTGCTACTCCCTGAGGGTACCCGGGAAGACATGAACCGTGGCCCTGGGTTTCTGCAAAATCCCCAAGTCTGGAATGATGGCTCACCAAGATCCCAAATGGGACAACCAGGCGTTGATGATGTCGCATTTCTTGATCTCTTGATCGATCATGTTTTAAATCTTAAGCTGATTGATCCTACAAAAATATTCATGACGGGCTTTTCGAATGGCGCAGGTATGACCTTTCGTTTCGCAAGCGAAGGAAGAAACAAGCCCAAGGGCATTGCGCCGGTTTCAGGACTAATGCGCCAAGATCAAACAGCTTGCAACCTAGAAATCCCAACCATTTACATTATGGGAAAAGCCGACCCTTTGATGCCTTTTGAGGGTGGCGCAATTATTTCCCCCTGGACCCGTCTTTCAGAAAACAGGCCCGCAGTTTCTTCCACCATTACCTCATGGGAAAAAGCTCTTGGCGGGGTTAACAGCTCAAGTAAAACCGAAACTCAAAATGGAGTTCAGATCACAGACAGGAACTGTGGCAAACACAATACAAAATTTCGGACCATTTTAGTAGACGAGTTGGGGCACCACTGGCCCGGGGGCAAGGGAACTCTAAATAAACGCCTTGCGGGAAAGCCCTCTAATAAGATTCATGCATCTTCAGAAATTTGGAGTTTTCTTAACGGATAGAAAATCCCGGATTAAGCTTATCTGAACGGCCTACGGCGCATGCAAAGAGGTGGCTGCAGGATTTCCTGTAAAACCAACGCAGAACCAATCACCTTAGGGCCTTTTAAAAGCGCAAGAGCCTCAGCAATTAATGGGCTGGTTTTGGATGCGAATTTCCGCTTTGAATCTTTGGTTATGGTAGCTGGCGAGGGTGGTAAAACTTCCGCCTCATCGACCACCTTTTTAATTACTGCAGCCTGCGCGGGAATAGCCGGGGCCTCTAAAGCAATCGCAATTTGATCAACAAGGAAAGGATTGGCAGATGATTCAACCTTACTTCTTTTGACAGGGCTTTTGGTGGGACGTTGTTTAACCTTAGGTGCGGTAGGTTCAGCATTAAGAGAAGCAATGGGAACAGTATCGGGTTTGGCCCTTCGTTGCTTGGCTTCTTGAAAAAACCGCTCGAGATCTGAAAGCGGAGCGCGATTGCCAGGGCCTAGGTTTTTAGCCCCTGCCTTCGGATTCGGAGGAGGATTTTTGCCCCCAGCCAATGAACTTATAACCCAGATTACAAATGCAATCCCAGGGATTATAAACCCTTCCCACCCTACTGCAAAAATCAAGTCCATAGCAAATACCTGATTAACGATTTAGGAAGAAGCCCTTTCTGGAGAACCCGCAATTGCATTGCGCATTTGCGTGTCAGACTGCAAGTTTTTCATTTGAAAGTAATCCATGTAACCCATTTTGCCTTCGCGGATTGATTGGGAAATCGCCTTGGGAACTTCTGCTTCTGCTAGGATAACCTGAGCACGATTTTCTTCGGTCTTAGCACGCATCTCCTGCTCTAAAGCCACTGCAAGTGCTCTGCGTTTTTCGGCATTTGCCTGTGCGACACGAAGATCTGCACCAGCCTGCTCTTCCTGCAATTTTGCACCAACATTCACGCCCACATCAATTTCAGCCACATCGATCGATACAATTTCAAACGCTGTTTGAGAATCCAAGGCGTTCTTTAAAACCGCCTGAGAAATCAAATTCGGATTTGCAAGCACATCGGTATGATGCTCTGCACTACCAATCGCTTTAACAATACCTTCGCCAACACGTGCGATAATGGTTTCTTCGGTGGCGCCACCAACCAACCTGTCGAGCTTGGTTCGAACCGTAACGCGCGCACGGGCACGCAACTGAATACCATTTCTGCAAACACCATCAAGAGTCGCCTTACCTTTAGAAGGATCAGGGCAATCAATAACTTTAGGATCTACACTGCGCTTGACGGCTTCATAAACATCACGGCCAGCAAGATCGATTGCAGCAGCGGCACTCCATTTCAAATCCATCTTGGCTTTGTGGGCTGCGATAACAGCACTCACCACTTTCTGCAAATTACCTCGGGAAAGCGCATGTGCTTCCATATCTTGAGGGCTCACATCCTTGACGCCAGCCTGTACCAATGCAATTTTTTGTTTCACTATCGTTGCGTAATCAAGCCCGCACAACTTCATTCGCAACATATCTACAAACCCAATTCCTGCTCCCGTCAGAAACGACTGAACCCAAAGGCCCACGAAGTTCAAGAGAAAGAATGCTACCAGCAGAAATACGATAAATCCGATAACACCGCCGACTAGATAAACGGTATTAATCGAATCAGAAGCAGCTAGAATTTCACCAAACATTAAACTCTCCCTATATTCAAATAAATCTTGCATTTAAACTAATTTAAATCCATGTTAGAGATTTGCTCATTCTCAAACCCAGTTACAACAAATGGTTTTACCACCACATGCCCACCTTGAGCTGAAATACACAAAACGGGTAAGCCTTCAGCAATCAATATTCCCTCACTAATTGCATCAATCCTACGACCTTCGAAGTCCACTATACCAGATGGGCGCAACTCTGAAAGCGTTTTACCTGTTTTCCCGACTAATAGATCAAGAGCTTGGTGCGAAGCCATGTTTCCAATGGTTTCTTCTGCAGTGACGCTTCGTACCGTCATTTTTCTGCCCATGCTGGTACGAGGCCAAGCCCAAAAGAATAATTTCAAAGCAACAGGCACCCCAACCCCGGAAATAGTTAGGAAAATCGCCCCCTGAAGCAAGCCCTGTTTAAATGCAAAAGTAATGCCCACAATCATACTCGAAAGAGCAAGCATGCCAAGAATGCCGCCCGTGGGAAGAAACAATTCCAACCCAAACAACACAAACCCGGTCGACACCAAAAAAATAGCAAAAGTTAAGTTCGATGAATCCATGAGTACTTCATTTCCTTTTTACAATTCGTGCAACAAACACCTATTTAAAAAATGCGATCATGAAACTTCACTAACAACAATTTTACCGCCTTCAATCTGACATACTTTTATTTTAGCTCCCTGAACAATGAAACCGCCATCCGAGACCACATCCAACCAATGATCCCCAATCCTTGCTTTCCCCGAAGGATGCAAGTTAGTCTCTGCAACACCAATCGAACCCAATAAACCTGCCAACCCTTGATGCAACTCATCTTCTGCAAACAAAGGCTGATCATCGTTATCGGGTGGTTTAAGAAAAAGTTTACTAGTCATCGGCATGGATGGCAAAAACTGAGCAATAAAAACAACAGCAACCAAAGCGCCCATGCAACTAATGCCATAAGGAGCCATCGATTTCCCCAAACCTACCCATTCATCAGGGTTTTTGGGCCAATGACCATAAGCGACCAATCCAAGGCTTCCTAAAACAAGTAAAATTCCAGCAATACCAGTAACACCAAATCCAGGAAGAACAAATATTTCGACACCAATAAGAATCATACCCAAGAAAAAAAGGAAGATTGCGAGCCAGAAAATCTGCCCCGAAAACTGCGAGTGCGACCAGAAAAACAAGACAAAGAAAAACGCAGATAAAACCCCAGGAAGGCTGATGCCAGGCATCTTCACTTCAAGTATTAGACAAGTGATCGCAAGCATGATAAGAACAACACGGGTCCAGGGATGGGTAAGAAACTCCGCCAACTCATCGAGCCAATCGGTTCCCGAAATAGGTACACTTTCTGGCTTAAAGTTTTCAGAAATCAATGCGCTTTCAATATTCTTAGCTACGGAATTAGCTACACCTATTCTGGAATCTATCGCTTGCTCTGCCCTAAGTCGCAATGGCTTGTTTTCATCTTCCTTGGCAAACGGCTTGATTTGTAATTCAAGTTTAAACGCAGGCTGATTAACCAGATCTTCAGAATCGATTAGCTTGACTTCGCCAGTAATCTTTTGAACCACTAACGCTATTCTGCTTGATGAGTTTAGAAACGCTTCAGCAAGTAATTTCACTTCAGGTTTAGCACCCAATTTATCCTTCAGCAACTCCTCCAATTGGACTCGCACCCGTAGTCTGGTTTCCGGATTGGCAACCAAGCTTTCCTCGATTGATCCAAGCGAGGCGCCCTCTTCCATGATGATTTTCGAACAAGCAAGCGACATGATAAGCGATAGGTCTCTTGCCCGGGCGGTATGAAAAGCGATGGTTTTAATAGGATTAACACGGGAAGATTTTTCAAGATCACGGATAAAGCTGGCGATCTCAAGCGCGGATTCCGCCTTTCCTTGGCCACACTCAAATTGCAAAATCAGACAATTAGCGCCCTGCCCAACCGCCCTGCTTACCCTGCGCTTGAAACGCTCAAACAGTTCTGGATTAATCGGACCAGTCAACACAATCCTCCAAGGCACAAACTCCCGACTGGAGGCAGTGGCATCGCCCAAGCTTTTTGCAGAAAGTCTAAGAATTGAAGCTAATGCACCAAGATCATCTGCGGGCTCCTGCTCAGCAATGCCAAGCGCTTTAGCGGTGGAGAAATCGTAGCGCCCCTCTTTTCCCGCCTGCATGACAACCTCACCCTGAGGATCTTCCGCCCGCTCGACAAAAATTTCCCGTCCTTTGGGATTGGTGGCTTTTACTATCACCAAATCTGGCGAGTACATTTTCCGAATCACCACCTTGGCAAATCTTCCCGCAGTTATTTCGTCGTAGGCTGTTCGAATAGTGTTACTCAAAAATCCCCCACTATCGCCAATCACCCCGCCCACCACGGCATCTTTAGAATAATAAATATTGTCGCAGGCAAGCAAAGGAAGCACTGCATGCCTTTGCACTTCGCCATGCACCCAACCAAAAATGCTCAAGCTCCCCCTGTTTTTTAACAGGCGCAAGGATTGTGCGAGATCGTAAGCAGGGCCAAACTCAGAAGTGAAGGCTTTGCCCTCAGGATTAAAATCAATGATCAATTTGAAAACAGGCCGTTCCGCAGCGGGAAGACCTTTGGTCTCAAGAATAAATTTATCCAAAGCTTCGAGAGCCAGATTGCGAATCCTTTTAGAGCCTTCGCTTTCAAAAGGCGTGGTTACCGGTACGACAATCGCAGGGAAAGGAGCGTTTGCAATTGCATTCGACCCATAGAAAAGAAAGACAATAATAAACAGCAACGAAGTAAAAAAATCACAGATGGTTAATCCAAGACATTTTATTCCAAAGCTGAACTTCATGAGAATACCAATGGGATGTTTCATATTGCCTATTATATCTTCCCGGAAGCATTTGATTGAAATTCTTCTTCAGGTGCCAACTCTTCATCCGCAGCTTTGCCATACTTCGATAAAACCAGCAATAACCCAGCGCAGATCAAATACCCACAAGCCCAATGATAGGGTGATTGCACTTTAACCGCTTCAAGAAAAGGCTTGTCAATCGAAGCGAGTACGGCCCAAGGAAATCCAACGGTTTCGTCCGCCAATGGAGAGTGTATCACTCCAATAAACGCCAAGAGAGCAGCCACAAAACAATAACAACTGGCTTTGGACATCTTGTCATCCAGAATTGAAACCATCATTGCAGCCCACAACATACCGGAAATAAGAAACCCGTTGGCAAGGCATCGAAGCGTTTGAATAGCATTGATAGCTTCGGAGTTTCCGGGCAAAACTGGGCCGTAAATGCTTTTAATCAACAACAAGCAAAGGTAGGCAAGCGAGGGAAGAATAGCTAGTGCGAGTGCGGGGTAATGCTTAGGATTAACCACCCGGAAAGTCTGGGAAGTGATCTCAAGTCCAACAAAAATAAGAATCGGGAAAAGCACAACTTTGGGTAGCACATGGAAAA
This sequence comes from Gemmataceae bacterium, assembly GCA_044337875.1. Taxonomy (GTDB): domain Bacteria; phylum Planctomycetota; class Planctomycetia; order Gemmatales; family Gemmataceae; genus UBA969. The sequence continues at coordinate 33,310 of JBIIMS010000012.1, read as the reverse complement.
GAACGGTCAAGCCGCCCATGAACCCTGCCAACCCAATAAATAAAGCGGTAAGAAGAGTATACCCTGCCCTTGCGCCCATTTTCTTGTAGGCAGGTTGGCCAATATAAGGCGTGGTTTGAATTACACCCCCGGCTAACCCCGCTACTAATGAAGAGATTGCTTCCACAAAAAGCACCGATCTTGTATCGTACTCATCCCCAGCAGAAGCAGCACTTTCGGTACAATCAATGCCCCCAATTATAGTTGCCAAGGCAAATGGAAAAATCATTGGCATTCGGCCCAACACCTCGTAAAAAATCGTGTTCCACCACTGCGAATCACCCTCAGAAAATGCCCAAGGCACCTGAAACCCAAAATGCCCCATGAATTCAAAAGGCTTGATCTCTGCAACGATACTAATGCCAAAAATTTTACCTGCGAATATCGAGATCATATAAAGGGCCAACCCCAGCAACACCGAAAATAATGCCCCGGGAAATCTAAAGGGCAATACCCGATGGGCCAAAAGGCATATAAGTATCACCAAAAGGCATGGTAAACCAACCACAGGCATACCTGCAATATCTTCGCGTAAAGGCATAAATGAAATCAGAGTCAAGGCGATTGCAGCTAAAGAGCCAAGCAACCCTGCACGGGGCACCCATTGCCTTACAAGATTTCCAAAGGGGGAAAAAAAAGCTTTTATTAATCCAGTAAGAATTAAAACTCCCAAGCCAACATTCCAGCCAAAGGTCATGGCTTGGTGGTGATCCTGAGGATAAAGTTCATTGCCTTTTGCAAGTGCAGGTAAAAGTACCAAAAAGGCCATCCCGAACGTACTGGGTGTATCCAAACCCAAGGGCATCGCGGTGACGGTGTCGCTTTTAAGTTTTTTTGCAAGCCCCCAAGCCATCAAGGTAAACGCAATATCGCCAATAAGCACACCTAATGCAGTTCCAGGCAGCATACGGGTCAGTACGAATTCAGGAGTATACCCATTGGGAATACCCGCAAAGGTCAAAAGGCTAAACAGAGAAATCATGACTGCGAGGTTATCGATGGACAAACCAAAAAAGGCATTCCAATCTCCGCGTGAAAACCATTTCATGTTCATTTCGAATCCTTGGAAAATAATAGTTAGCACGATTTAATGGGCCCAAGCTAATAATGAAATTAATAGCACTTTCTGACTTTAAAGTGAAAAGAAAAACAAAGGGTATTTGCACTTGAGGAGTGCGGCAGGCTTTTTAAAAACGTAGGGGTTCTAACGATTATTCTGACAAATAGGCTAACTTTAAAAAATTTAACATTTGTTAAGCAAACTGAATTCACATAACTATTGCGCATTACTTTTGAATATGGGTAATATAGGATATATGAGGGCACGCAGTACGGTTGAGCCTAGGAAGCTTAGCAAGAATAGGCGTTTTATTTAGACACTTTTGTTTCAGGGAGGCTCGTCCAGCGTTTTTCGTTGGGCGTTTCTATCATGCGAAGAGTTGTTGTTACAGGTTTAGGAGTTGTTGCTCCAAACGGTATAGGCAAAGATGCCTTCTGGAAAAATTGCGTTGAAGGAGTTAGTGGCGTTGGCCCTATTAAAACTTTCGATGCCTCTTCCCACCCTGTAAAAATAGCTGCAGAAGTTCCTGATTTTAACCTCGACTCTTACATCCCCCACGAACACCGTAAAAGTATCAAAATCATGGGCCGTGCAGCAAAGTTTGGCGTCGCTGCTTCAGGCATGGCAATTACCGACAGCGGGCTTGATCTTAGCAGAATTGACCCTGAACGACTTGGCGTTATCATGGGCACCGGCCTTGTCCCCATGGATCTTCCCGATATCGCTCCCTTACTTGTAGAAGCTTGTAACGGAAGCGGGTTCAGACCCGAACACTTGGGCAAACAAGGCTCGGGCGCTTTATTTCCACTCTGGATTTTAAAATATCTACCTAACATGGTAGCTGCTCATATTTCGCTGATTCATGGCGCTAAAGGCCCCAACAATACCATCACCACTGCATGCGCTGCAGGAACTCAAGCCGTAGGTGAAGCTTTCAGACTAATTGCAAGAGACGATGCAGACTTTGTATTGGCAGGGGGCGCAGATAGCAGAATCGACCCACTGCTTTTTCTCGCATACTCCTCCATCGGTGCTCTTAGCCCCGCCAACCGCGAAGCTTCCGAAGTTTCACGACCTTTTGACGGGCAACGCGATGGGTTTGTACTAGGCGAAGGGGCTGGCGTTCTTTTACTTGAAGAATATGAACATGCCCGAAAACGAGGCGCAACCATTTACGCAGAAGTCACTGGCCTAGGCAGCAGCTTTGATGCTTATGCCGTAACCAAACCCGACCCCGAAGCGGGCGGCGCTTCTCGTGCTATCAAGTGGGCTCTTCGTGAAGCTAAACTTGATACCGATGATGTTGACTATATCAATGCACATGGCACCAGCACCCGCTTGAATGATCAAATGGAAACCATGGCCATCAAACAAGTGTTTGGCGAAAAAGCTAAAAAGCTGCCACTATCCTCAATCAAATCCATGATTGGTCATTTGATAGGCGCTGCTGGGGCGGTCGAAGCTGTCGCAATGGCATTAACCCTAAAGCAGGGTGTACTGCCACCAACCATCAATCAAACCAACTTCGATCCAAAATGCGATCTTGATTATGTTCCCAATAGTGCACGGGATAAAAAAGTGCGTACAGCGCTTAGCACCAGCTTTGGGTTTGGCGGGCAGAATGCAGCGTTAGTTATGCAAAGCCTATCGAACTAAGCCTATTCCTTGCTTAAAAAATACCCAAAAGGCTGATGGCAATCTTGCCCGAAAAGCATACATCTACATCGGTGCCTAGCTCTGCATGCCTTGAATGGTAATCTCCAGCATATTTAAAAGAATCACCCTCGACCCTAAACGCCAAAGGCAACGGGGATGTATTTGGTTTGCAAAAAACAAACTCTGGATCAGGGTCTGATTCCTCCAGATGGGGAAGGTTCACATTCCAATAAGTTCCAGGCTTGATCGGTTTTTCAATTAAATGCGTAACTATAGAACGGGCAAACTTTTCTGACCGGGCCCAATCCATGGGCGTCCCACGCCTGCGATATTGCGATATTGCAATACCCGGAACCCCATGAAATGCAGCTTCTCTTACCGCAGCCACAGTTCCAGAAATAAAAATATCCACCCCGAGGTTCCCGCCAGCGTTTATTCCGGAAACCACCCAATCAACCTTGGGCAGCAACGAATGCATTGCAACACGCACACAATCCGCAGGCGTGCCATCAACCGACATAATCCCGGGCCTTACCTGCTTCACCTTTAAAGCTTCATCTGTGGTCACGCGATGCCCGCACCCCGATAACGCCCCCGAAGGGGCAACTACAGTCACTAAGCCAAAACCTGCCATGGCTTTTTCAAATGCCAGAATACCTGGCGCATCCACTCCATCATCGTTCGTCAGTAAAATTTTCATATTAGTAATACTCTTTGCCTTGGGTTCCTTAGAATGATGTTAGGCAATTTTAGTTGAAAGGTCGAACATGAATCAATATTCCGTGAATGAACTCAAACTTGTGTACCGAATTCTGCATAAGAATCTCGCAACACACATCGAATTGATGGACGCAGATTTTTTAAGCGATCTGCAATCATTACTGCAGAAAAAGGCGGTAGCAGATGGTATTGATGTAGGAGATCATGGCGCCTGGGATACATGGCTGGGTAATGAAGCAGTCGCTTGCCAAATTCGCAACGAAAAAAGAACTCTATTAAATTAGTTTAAATAAAAGATTTAATCTGCCTGAAAGAACAAGCATTCGCACCAATTGATTTTTGCCCCAACAGATGCCTCAATAACCAAGGATAGCTCTTTAGTGCCTGCTAATGAACTATCCAAGTTTCCAATGCCATCTTTCCAAGTGCGATCAACCCAACTTGCTATTACTTTTCCATCCGCAAGAAGCTTGATATCCGCCCTGCCCCGCCTGCCATCAATATCGTCAAAGCCAAAAAAACCGCATAATTTTTGGTACTTCCCATCTAATACAAAAGTGATCGAGGTGCTTCCCATGGTTGAAAACCCATTGGAATAGGATGAACCGGAAATGAAAAAGTCGGAATTCTTGGAGGCTTTAACACCTTTCGATTCCATCGGAGTTTCAAAAAACGGTACTTGTCTCAGCTTAATGTTCTTAAGCTCTTGAATTCTAACAACACTCTTTCCCAAAAATACCGCTTGCTGAATTTTGGTAATAGGAATGCGAACCTTTGTACCCTGCATCGTTTTACCATCAAGAATTCCCATCGAAAGATTGAACTCCGCAAGCGTTATCCTTGTACCAGAAACCAAAACCAAACTTACCCCTTCTATCGCTTTCTCTTTTTTAGAATTATCCTCAGAGCTTAAACCAATAAGTGCGATGGAATCACTTTTATATTCAGACTTGGCGGTTCCGGAATCTAGCACAGCATTTTTTGCACCTAAACTCTCAAGAACCCCTTCAACACGCTCTGCATTATTCAAAACAACAAAATCTTTGGCCCTAATTTCATCAAGTATTTTGTTACGATAGGAAACAGGGTCAAGAATACCTAGAGGATTTTTTAGCCATATCATCTTGGTATCCAAAAGCGGAACTAGAGTTTTGCTCCCAGAAACAAAATCTGAACTTTCAAATTCAAAGCTATCGTCCTTCATCAACAAATCTTCAAACTTAATGCAATCATCATTCAAAAGCCATAACGCTCTAGTTTGGGGAAACCTCGGGCTAACCGTGTTTTTTCGGGTGAGATAAACAGGATTGGCAATCGTAAAATTTTTCCCATCAGCGGAAAGCATTTCCAAACTGTTGGTTGAAGGCATTCGCTGAATACTGCCTTCTTTGACGGTTCCAATTCTGTCACGCACAATAAATATTGGATCTTGAGCGCTTACAAAAGTCGCCCAACAAGAAAAAACCACTACTATCAGAAAGTGTAATTTCATTTTTGAAAAATGGGAAGATAGTTGTTGGGAGTTTGAAGAACCAAGCACGCCATTGCGGTTGCGTAATGACCACACACCTGATCAAACCAAGAACCGTCGGGGCGCTGCCTAGCAATTAATTCATCGCGAATATAAGGAAACCATTCAGCCCAGTATTTGCCACCCGCAGTATACATTGCCTGAACAGCATAATAATGACCGTAAAAATAATGCATTTCCGTGCGTTGAAGATTCAATCCCTGAGGTTTGGATTGAACTAAAAACTGCAACCCAGCTTCTATCTCTGGTCCATCGTAAATACCTGCACTGTATAAAGCGACAACACCTGCAGCAGTGCGCGCAAATCCCATCTGCCCACCACCCCCCGATTGCGCCATATATCTGAACCAACCTTCGCGTTTATCCTGACAGCGTTTGACATATTCAACACAGCGATCAACACGGGATTTAGGAACAAGAATACCTGAATTTCGCGCAGACCTTAAAGCCATGATTTGGCAAATCGTCACGCTTATATCCGCATCTTTGGGGGTTGGGTTATAGCGCCATCCACCTTCCTGAGTCTGGCTATCTAAGATGCATTTAATAGCGCGTTCAAGGGCATCATGTGTCTGTGTTCTAAGTTCCTTATCGGGAATCATGCCATGAACTTCCGCAAGAAACAAAGTGGCAAAACCATGTCCATACATGGGGCCATGAGGGGAAGACCGTGGGTTATGGAAAAAGCCTGGGTAACCGCCTTCCCTGTTTTCCTGAGTGAGAATATATTTCAGGGCATCGGTAACTATTTTCCCGAACCTACCTCTTTGAGGCTGATTGCCACCAGCCATGAATGCCAGTGCTGCAAGACTGGTGATTGCAACATTACCGGTGTAGGCCCCGGTACCAAAAGAACCATCAGGCCTTCTACGGGTAGCAAGAAATTCGAGTCCTTTTTCCACAGCTTTATCCAACTGGGGAGTCATCATGCCCTTGGCCTGAGAACCATCAGGTAGACTAGGGCCTTTTTTAATTTTTGGTTCCTGAAAGCCAAAAGAAGAATGGGGAATGGTTAGCAAACCAAGCCCTGCAATCAAACATTCTCTACGCTGAAAATTAAATATCATCACTTTTTCCTGGCACCCTTTTCAGCAACTTTAGCATAATACTTTCGAATCATCTCATCATAACGATCCATGAATTGATTGGGCACACCATAAGCATTAAGCTCTGCCCGCAAAGTTTCAGGCAAATGCCCCCAAGCCTCTTTAAAAACATCCGCAGAAGGATTCACTTTATCTTTGGAAGGATCGCTTTTGCCTCCATCACCAGACTTGGAATTTTTGTCATCACCTTTGCCCTGATTCGCGGCCTCTGGTTTTTCAGATGCACCTTTGTCGCCTTTACCCTGCATATCTTTAGTCTGCCCTTTCCCTGCATCGGGTTTTCCATCGGGATCAGCTTTGCCTTGGGTTCCCTGTTTTTGTTGTTTCCCACTCTCTGCGCCCTGCTGCCCTTGCTTCGGCCCACCCTGTTTCTGTTTGTCCTGCCCTTGCCCTTTATCTGAATCATTCGAGTTGGAATCTTGGTTATCAGGCGAGCCTTTTGGTTGTTTATTTGAGCTTTCGCTTTTCGATGAAGATTTAGATTGAGACTGATTCGACTGGGATTGATTGCTTTGATTCTTTTTGAGCAACTTATCAATATCTTCAAGAATATCGCGCTGCTTTTGCAGAGTAGTTTCCCCTAACTCAAGGTTTCCTAATCTGTCGTCAACATCTTTGAGATTTTTCCCAATTCGTCCAAAAATTTCTTCTTCTTCAAGATTATCTTTCGGCTGATCCATTTCTTTTGGTGGTGGGGTTCCCTGATCCTTATCTTTTTTCTTTTCAGGGTTAGACTCAGGTTTGTTTTTATCACTTGGAACAATCGCAGAATCTTTTGGTTTTTCCTGAGGTTCCGCAGGCATAGCTTTCTTCTTTTTCAACTTAACAGGGCCTTCATCGCCTGATTTTTCCTGAGTGGGAACAGCTTCTTTTTCCTGAGCAATCATTGCCCCCGAAATAAGTAAAAGAGAGCACAGCATGATAACCCTAATCATCATTGCAAATCTCCCTGGGGTGCATTTTTTCGATTGAACTCGAGAAGGATTTCCAACAACTCTCCTACTTCTCGTTGATCTTTTTGAAGATTGAGCATTTCCCGCCTGCTATCTTCAGGCATCTTTTTAGAATCGGGAAACTTGGTAGAAAGTTGCTCGGTTCGATCATACAACTCCGCCTGTAAATTACGCAACAATTTAAGCTGGGCAATCGATGGTGGCTTACGATCTTGCGCTCCTCCACCTGATTGATTTGGTTTACCTTCTTCGGTTTTTTTCTCCTGTTTTTCTTCTGCTTCATTATCCTTTGCTGCAGAGGCGAGCTGGGAAATTTCTTCCTTGAGTGCATTTTGAAATTGCATCAATCGTTGCAAAGCTTCTTTTTGCACAGGCACGACTTTTTCTGAAAGTGGCGGCCCCTTGGTTTGAGTTCGAGAATTTCGCTCCGATAATTTTGCGGCATTGCGCATCGATCTACCCGCCATCCCAATAGTTTTCATAAACACAGGCAAACCATCAAGATCGCGTGAAGCGACGAGTTCGGTTTCCTCAGCAAGGCCATTTTGGGATCGTGCAAACCCAGTAAGTGAAAGAATCTGGGCACGGGTCCATGCTCCTTTTTCATTCAGCAAAATATCGAATCTCTCGGATTCCTTTACCAAAGATTCCTGCCTTTCAGAAAGCAGCTTTATACTTTCAGCAATCTTCTCTAGGCGCTCTCTTTGCAATTTCTCTTCGGTTTCTTTTGCCAACTGTTGCACATCCTGTATTTCCCTCTGCAATTTTTCCTGTGCTTTATCAAGAGGATTTACTTCTGGGTTAACACCTGGGTTCTCTTGCGGATCTTGAGCTATACGCCTTAATTCTTTGGCTGAATCTTCGAGATTACTGCTTTCATTTTCGTTCTTTAACCTGCTCAGAGTTTTAGCCATCTCTTCCATTTTGGAAGCTAGTTTTTCAATCTCATCATTGTTCTTCTGGAGTGCATCTTTTTTCTGATCATCATTTTTGATCTTTTGCGCTTCATCGCGTTTTTTACGCAGGGTTTGCATCTCTTGTTTCATCTCCTCGAGTTGCTTTTGCACCTCACGCAATTTTTTCGCCAACTTTTGATTCATCTCCCGCGGGTTTTCTTCAAGCTTTTCCAATATCTCTTGTACCCCTTCCACGGCCTTAGCTTGCGATTTTGATGCGTCGGTCAATCGGTTAGACTCAATTTCTTCTTTTGCAGAGCGAAGGTTGTTTTTCAATTCCTTAACATCAGGCAACTCGAGGGCATCCTTGATATTTTTAGCAACCGACTCCTCTAGGCCTTTTTTCTCCTGCGTTGATTTATTCATTTTATCAACGAGGTTCATTGCTTTCCGAGCCACCTTGTTTTGCTGCGCCGACAGGTTCTCGATCTTTTCCTTTTGCATCGGAGTAAGCTCGTCTGTCTTTTTCCCTAATGCGGAGGGATCTTGCTTTTGCGTATCCTCCAACTTCCGTTTCAAATCTTCCAGTTCAAGCAGTGTCTCCCGAGCATCAGAACGCATTTCGGCAAGGCCAGCCCAAGGCTCAAGGTTTTTAAGTAACCCATCCAAGCTTTTCTCAACCTCTTGCTGATTCTTCAACGACTTCTCAAGCGCAGCAGTCAATTTTTCTTCTTCCAAACCTTTACCTGCATCTGCAGATTCCAATCGTTTGGAAGCTTCCGACAATTGCAACTCTGCTTGCGCCAACTCTCCTTCTTCGATTTTTTTGATTTCTTTTCCCAGTTCATTTAGACGACTCAATGAAGCAGAAGATTTCAACTTGTTAGCTTCCGCAAGCTTCTTAATTTTCTCAATGCTACCTAGAATCCCTGATTCTTTTTCTCCAAGCCGTTCACTTACATTTTTTTGCCCCTGCTCTGCCGACTGAACAGCTTCCATTGCTTTTTGAATACCCTGTTCTTTGGATTTAATTTCATCCAAGGCAAACTGGATATCTTTGGTCGCCTTGCGCTGAACATCCCTGACCTTCAATAATTCCTGCCTAGCCTTCTCTTGGGCTTTCTCCAGTGATAATTCAATTCCATTGCGATCGACAATTTGGATTTCCAACCATTCAGAACCGCCCCGGGGTTTCAGAGGCAAAATATCATCATGGTCACTGGCTACATAACGAAATGAAAAGCGATCGCCAGCCTTAAAAGAAGAACCATTTGCGTTTTTCAAGTCCTTTAACTTGACCACATGATCAAGTAAAAGATTATTTACGGGTTTGGTCCTAATCCCATTCTTGTCAACCAAAGTTTGGTTCCAAAAATCTGCACCCGAATTTTTAAAGGCATCTTGCGCCCCTTTAAACTCAATACCAACGGTATTTAACCCATAAAGCAAATCTTCAGCAGATATTTTAAGCGCAACTTCAGCTTCGGAAAACAATTGTAAATACCCGCTATTCGCAAGCGAAGAATCCATTTTTACCAAAGGCGAAGGGTCAGCACGAACCTGCAGATCAAAACTGCGAATCGCAAATAAATCGCTTTCATCCTCAATCACAACCGAATAAATCCCCGAAGCTATTGGGGTAACTAAAATTTCAAATCCAGTATTCAAGGTATCTAAAGAAATTGCAGTTTCTGCAGCAGAAACTTTGGCAATCGGTAGCAATAATAAAGCTGCCCACTGATCGCTTGTAGAAAATAAGGCCCCCACAATACCTGGCAGAAGATCTTTATTCTCGGGCTGGAATTCTAGGCGGGCAGATTTAAGCGAGCGATCCGCAAGCCCTTTAAATACTAAATTACTTCCAAGGGGAACATCCAATTGCGAAGTGCCAGGGGAGATTTTTAAAGGCGAAGGCAATCCCGTATACATTGGCGGTAGGCACGTTACCTTAGGTGATGGATTTCCCTCGATATCTAAAAACACAGGCGGGGCTAGCACCGTTATCTGATAAACATCTGAAACTGCATCACCCGCGAATATTTGCAACACAAAATCACGGCCTATTGCAGAGACATCAATTTTCCCTGTTAATTCCGAAACATTACCATCGTTAGTCTGTATATCTGCGATTAATTTAGAATGCAAAGCGCCCTCGCAATGAACCAGAACCGTAGCTTGCTGGGGGATTTTACCTTTGATCCTTGCAACGATTCGCAGGGTTTCATTTTTCCCAACTTTGGGCTTTGGGGCAACCACTTCAATTTGCGTAAGAGTAGGCCACGCTATATTTTCATACGGCAACACAACCCGAGCCAGAGCCACCCCAGAAAAAGGCATATAACCTAAAAAAACTAAAAGCATCGTAAATAAAAACGCACCTGATACTAGAAAACTTACACCTACCCAGCGCACATGAACCTTGAAAAAAACGTCCGCAAGCATCACTTTGTCAAAGGCATCTGCTATCGCCTTTACCACCAATTCTGCAGAGGCCCCTTCCAAGGTTTTATTCTGTTCAAGAAAATAAATGGCACTGGCCAGGGAATCTTTTAATTGCGGATCAATACCCTCCATTTGCAAAGCCAACTGTGTTGCAGTCAAGGAACAACGGTTAATGGGTTTAAACAAGAACAAGAATGCAAAAGTGGAACTAGCAAGCCATAAAACCAAGGATACTGCACGTAACCAAGAGTCTAAATGAAAATGATACTCCAAGACAACCAGACAAGATAAAACCAAGCTGGTGAATAATGCCCAAAGAAAGATAGCCCGAAAAAAACCATAGACTTTGTTCTGTAACAAAATGGAAGACATAAGACGTTGCAAACGCTCTGCATCCGGTGAAGCTTCAATCTCTTTGGTAAGCAAAGTCATTGTGTATCCAGTCCTTTTAAGTTGCTTGATTAACTATAACAGTTGCAAGCGCCTTCCCAAAAACCAATTCAAAGTTAACAGTAATAAAACGAGGACAAAAACAATTGGATGGTTCCATAAATCCCAAGGTGGCGAAGGGGAACCAGATGAAATTTGAAAACCGCTGGGGAGATCAACAGGCAAAGATGCGGCTTGGTCCGGGAAATAGAATTTGCCCTTGGTGGTAAGCGCCATCTTCGTTAAATCATTTTGCGCCATGGTCAGCTTTTCCATTTCACCCGGTGGTGGCAGAACAATGCACTCAACAAAAGGCACAGCATCTTGCTTAAGTGGTTGCAACACCTGAAAAAGATATTTACCTTCACGGGCATTATCGATAACAGCTTCGAAAGCTCCCCTGCTGCCCGCAACTTTGGCAAGATCAAGGGTGATAATTTCTTTCCCTTTACCATCTTGTATATTTTTTCTTTCCATCGATACGCGAACTGTGGAATTAGCTTCCGCACCTGAAGCATCAAGAGGAAGTCGAACAAGAATACGAATAGAATCGCCCCGCCTATAGTTACCCGATTTATCGAGTTTAAGCGAAATCTTGGAGACAGAATTTCGGGAAAGAAAACGCAGAGTCTGCAGCCAGAAATAATTGTAATAGGCCTGATCCTCTCGGTACGCCCAGCGCCAAGATTCGTCAAATGCAAAAAACAAAACACGGCCAGCGCCATAGTACTGCAGCACCATGAGCGGCACATTTTTGCCTGATACCCCGAGATTCCCTCCCTCCGCACTCGCAAGCACTTCAGCACCTTTCTTAGGCAACACACCTTCAAAACACCAATACATTTCCTTCATGTGATTCCAAAGATTACTATTTTCTTTTTCCTCTGAATGAAATCTAAAAATAGGGTGCGAACTCGCAGAAGCAGCGGGAATCATCCTGTACCCCTGAATAATTCCTTCGGGCGATTCAACCAATGGATTAGCATTAATTTCTACAGGCAACAAATCGCGCAAAGAAGCAGCATACTCTGCGGGGAAGAATCTTTGCCCTGCCAAGAAAAGTACGCCTCCTCCTTTTTCGCGTGCGAATTCAGTGAGGTCTGTAAGGAATCGTTTGAATTTTGTAGCTTCCCGCGATTTGGGATCAACATCACCAAAGATTACAACATCGTAAAGGAACAACTCACCTCGAGTGGGAAGGTCTGCAATCGCAGTGCGATCCTGTGATGGGAAATCTGGATCTGCTTCCAGCAAAAGCACATTCAACGAGAAAAGTTTTCTCCCACCCGGAACTTCTGCCTGCCTTTCCAGCAATGTTTTCAAGTATTGATATTCATAACGCCTACAACCTTCGACAAAGAGAATTCTTACCGTGCTGGCTTGCTGAACAAGAACATTTTTTTCGATTCGATTATTCGTCGCTTGCGATTCTTCCTTCTGTATAGGGATCTCAATTTCATATAGCTTCAATCCTTCCGTTTTTGGTTTGTCGACCAAGCGTATTACGGAGGGTATACCTGTTTCATCAAGGGTTATTTCCTGCTTATCGATAATATCAGGCTTCCCCTTTTCCTTTAGAATCACCGAGGTTCGAAAGTTTTTATACCCTGCAGAAGAAACCCTTACATCAAGAACCACCCGGTCTCCAAAAGCAATTTCATCAGGGCCTTGAACATCTAAAACCGCAAGGTCTTTGGGTTCCATTTCTTCACCCAACCCGATTGCAAAAAAGGGAACCGCACTCTGGACTGCAAACTTTGTTACCTTCGACAATTCTTCGCCATCGGTAACAACTCCATCAGAAAAAAGAACCACGCCTCCAAGGGGGGTGCCCCGAAAATCATTGAGCACCTGCCTGCAGGCATTACCGATTTTGCTACTGTCATGAGAGGCATCTGGTTTCAAGGCACGGATTAAAACAAGGGCTTCAGGAATTTCTTCAGGCTTGGTGATAAGGGCAATTTTCTCTGCCCGGGCAGAAAGATGATAAAGGTGAATGCGGAACTTTCTTTCAAGTATGTTTGCAAGAAACTTGCCTTGATTTTCTGTAAGAATGGCACGGGCAATTCCGATTCGAGTAACTTGCTGGCTGGAGGCATCTGCAATTTTGCGCGAAAACAAATCCCGCGACTCATCTTGGTATTTATCCGCAACCGACATGCTTTGAGAATCATCAATCAAAATTGCAATATCGGGCCATGTAAACCTTTCAAACCCAAGGCCAATCTGAGGCAGGAGTATCCACAGCAGAACCCACCAAAAACCCAACCTTAATCCAGTAAGAGTAATCGCCCCCAAAGCACTGCGATTAAAAATCAACCGAACAAAGGCCATGCCGCTGCAAAAAGCTAGAATCCCAAATATTGAAAGCCTGATCGCTTTAGTGTTAATTGCAGGCGTGAATTCATTCTGAGTTATCAATCTGGTTTGTAATGTTTCGCCTTCCCCGACTTCGATCCGACCACGCACCGATTCAAAACTCTCAACAACACTAGCAGGAAGAAATGAGAGCGCATTCGCACCCGAAGAATTGCCAAGTATTCCAACCACACAAAACCCAACAGGAATTAAAACAAGCCAACTTAACCCCATGATCAACCATGGTTTCTTAAGGCTTGGCGTAAGCGATCTCCCCAATCCCATCAACCAAGAAAACAAAAACTCCCCTATCGAAAAGAGAAGGAACAACAAAAGAAATACACCTGCAATCTTCTCCCTCAACATCCCTTTTTCTTCATTATCAGTAGCATTACCCGAACTATTCTCATCCATGAAAAACGTAGGATCTTTCACAAGAGAAAAATTTGCCTCCGGATAAAACTGATTGATCTCCTCCAACGAAGTCCGGGATAGATCTGATTCGGATACTGCTTCGCCCATAGGGCTTAACATCGGATTTACCGCAAAACAATTACTGGCCTGTGTTGTGAGGTACCTTGCAAAATAAAACCCTGATCTGAAAGTATTGCTGAAGTTCATCCTAGAAAAGTCCTGATCCTGAATCAAAGTCAATGTTTCTGAAGTGCCATCAGGGAGCGAAATTTTAACTTCGCCTGATTGTTGTGTGGGGTAATCTTCAATCGTGGTTCCACAAAGTTGCGAATGCTCTTTTAATTTCCCAGCACAACTTGCCAACATCAGCTCTTGAACAAAAGGCAGATAACTGGGATATGCAGGCCAGTTGTTCCATTCTGTATTAGCACTGGTACAAGCAAGGTAAACCCAACCTTTGGATCGGGAATCGGTAGCCTTGGAATTCTTTTGCAAGGAAGCAATGGGAGGTTGCCAACTCAACAATGCTGGAACAGTCAAGGATGCATTTTTATTATCATCCACATTCGAACCTGGAATAACGCTTTTGAAATTCGCAAGATTTCGGACAAGAGATTTTGGCAAGGGTTCAGTTTGGAAAGCAGTGGTAAATCTCGGGGCGAGCAAAGATTGCTTATCTTCAGCAGTACGAAATGCGCTAAGAGGTGGATATTGAAAAGCAGAAGGATCGGATTGAAATTGAAAGAGCGAACCCTGTAGCGCAGACAACGGCTTGATCAACTTCGCAGGTAAAAGCCCCTTGCCTTCCTGAAAAAGATTATCGTTGTAAGAAGCGGGTTCGGCTTGCTCACCCAACCAAAAAACCGCGCCGCCCCCTTTTCGCACAAATTCCGCAACCATTCTCGATTCTGAAGCTCTCCATCGGGCGACATCACAAAAGAAAACAGAATCATAATTGGTAAGCCCTTTATTTAATTCATCAGCCAATCTTGGTTCATCGATTGATCGTGCCTTGAACTTCAAAGGAATAGAATCAACGCCCTCGTTATCGAGGGCAATCTGCAAAAACCCCGTCGATCTTTCAAGCTCACGCGCAGAATACCTACCATTTACCAGCAAAATATTAAGCTCTTTACTGACCCGAACAATCACTCTGCAGGAATCATCAACTGCAAGATTATCCTGATCTAACTGCATTTGAACCGCATAATCTCCCGGTTCTTTGAACTTGTATTTGAGTAACACCGTAGCTTGCGAAGAAGCCTGCATATCGACCGATTCCTCAAGCATTTGGGCAAGAGAAACAGAGTCTGATCCCTGAGCGATTTTACCTGCAAGCAATCGAACTTTAACTCGGCTTTGCGGCTTATCGCCAAACGCCTGAAGCTTTGCAATAAATCTAGTTTCGGAACTAACCCCTGCAATCTGCCCATCTATTTCGAGATTTGTAATTGCAAGATTGGAAGGTATATCAACACCAACATCAAAAACTCCAAGATTTGCCTTGGTTCGCATTTTAGAGAACAGGGCATTAGCAGGGCCTGCGCCATTACCAAGCCAGGAACTCTTTTGAAGATCAGAAACGAAAAGAACTTTGCGGTCTTTAAACCGTGGGGGGGATCTCTGCAAAATAGCATCGACCAAGGCAAGGGTACTTGGAAGATCTGCACACCCATGAGTGGGGGCGATCGCGGAAATTTCCTCCCGCACCTTATCGAAATCTTCAGCAGCTTCGTTAATGATTATCTTCGGAGGAAACGACATCTGCACCAAACTAATGGCATCGCCTGGGTTAGATGCTTGAACAAAACGATCAGCATTTTGTCTGGCTTTTTCGAATGCAGATTTGCCATCTTTTTGCGCCAGCATGCTAAGGGAAGCATCCAGAACAATAATAGTATGCACACGAGAAACACCAGCAATTCGCTGCCCGCGCATCTCCGGGAATAACTTGCGCCAATAGGGTTCCGCCCAAGGCATTGCAGCAGCGCAAGCGGAAGCCAGCAAGAAAACCATCAAGCAACGTAGTACCAGCAACAACCATTGTTCGATGCGCCAGCGTTTCTCCTGAACTTTTTTTGCTTCTAAAAGAAAACGAATGGTGGGCAGGTCAACAATCTGCCTACGAAACCTGCGCAGAAGATGAATGACAACAGGAATTGCAACAGCGCCTGCAGCAGCAAGAAGCGCAGCAATAGGGGTTTCAAACAGAAATGCAAACAGCGGAAAAATCAAGTAAGTGGCCCCCGCATCTCTTTCCTTGTCCGCGACTTTCTACCCCTTAAATATTCTGACAACACTTCGCCAAGCACTTCGTCTGTCCTTAGCAAAACATAATCACTATCCAGCTTTCTTAATTCTTCACGTAGGCTTGTGCGCCATCGGTTAAGATTTTCAAGATAACTCAGCCTAAGTGAAACGGGATCTGCATCGAGTTGCGGTTCGCCCTCTAAACCGCGAAACAAAGTCGGGTCTTGAAAAGGAAAATCCATCTCCTGCGGATCCATCACATGAAAAGCAACGACTTCATGGCCAAGATGATTCAGGTGCTTGATGCCCTCCATCAAGGAATCCATATCGTCAAGAAAATCGCTGAATATAAAGACAATGCCCTTGCGGGTCATTCGCTCGCAAACTTCATGAAGCAATGGAGCGATATTGGTTTTCCCGGTGGTGGGGCCCAACGAAAGTATTTCGAATATCGCCTCTAATTGCGATACCCTTCCCGAGGGGGATAATCTGTTTAACACTTTGTCGTTAAAGGTATAAAGCCCGATGGCATCTCCATCGTGTTGCAAAAGGTACGCAAGAACGCTTGCAGCAATTGCAGCATGATCAAATTTAGATCGGATCCCAGATTTGGTTTTCTGCCAAGGGACAGAGCCAAAAGACATCGATTCACTGCAATCCACCAGCATAGAGCATGCAAGATTTGTCTCTTGCTCATATTGCTTGAGGTAAAGTTTTTCGGTTCGAGCAAGGACTTTCCAATCCAGCCTGCGAAGATCATCGCCTGCGGAGTATTCACGATGTTCCGCGAACTCGACAGAGAATCCACGCATTGGGCTGCGATGTTTGCCAGAGATAATACCTTGAACGATGGTTCTGGCTTCGAGTTCGACAAGCCGAAGCCGGGCCAAAACATCAGCATCAAGGTATTTCCGATTATTGCTCAAGCCTAACTCCCTGGGCTAGATTTCTGCTAAAGGCACGGAGTCGATCAGTTTTTGAACTATTTTATCCGCAGTCATGCCATCCGATTCCGCATGATAATTTGTAATTATCCTGTGCCTTAGAATGGGGAGGGCAACGGCTTTGATATCTTCACGAGAAACAAAGAAGCGCCCAGCAAGCGCAGCCCGCGCCTTACCAGCCATCACCATGGCTTGCCCGGCTCTGGGGCCTGCACCCCAAGAAATATATTTCCGAACAAAATCAGGAACAGCAGCAGATGATTCTTTATCCCGCTCGGGCCTGCTTTTTCGAACAATATCCATGGCGTATTTAACAACATGGGGTGAAGCGGGAATTTTGCAAACGAGTTCTTGCATACCCTGTATTTCAGCCTCGGAAAGAACCCGCTGCACAGGATGCATATGCCCTGAAGTCGTGCGAGAAATGATTTCAAGTTCTTCAGCTTCGGAAGGATAACCCACCAGAATCATGAACATAAAACGATCCAACTGCGCTTCAGGAAGAGGATAAGTGCCTTCTTGCTCGATGGGATTTTGGGTTGCAAGCACAAAAAAAGGTTTGGGCAATATATGGCGCTGGCCACCAACCGTGACTTGAAGTTCCTGCATAGCTTCAAGAAGAGCGGACTGAGTTTTGGGAGGAGTACGGTTGATTTCATCGGCAAGAACAAGGTTGGCAAAAATCGGGCCATTAATGAAGCGAAAGACTCTTTCACCCGAAGTCTTATTCTCTTGAAGAATTTCAGTTCCAGTAATATCAGAGGGCATTAAATCCGGTGTAAACTGAATGCGATTAGATATAAGGCCCAAACTTGATGCCAAAGTTTTAACGATCAGGGTTTTTGCCAACCCAGGCACACCCACCAAAAGGCAATGCCCCTTTGCAAAGAGAGCAAGGAGGAGTTGTTCAACCACCTCGGAATGGCCCACAATCACTTTGGAAATTTCTTCCCGTATTTTAACTCCAGCTTCCTGAATCTTCTTGAGAGCTTCAAGATCACTGGATTTTTCATTTTCACTATCAAGCAATATTTCAATCATGTTTTGTTCATCAGGCACAGGAACCAAACCTTTCTTATAAATCAATGGGCTATGCAATAAACTTCAGAAGCCAAACCCACTAATATCTCCTTTTTATCACGCAATATTACCGGGGAATGAATAGCAAGAGTTTCCTTACTAAATGAAACTTCAGGAAAAAGACAAAAATCATTCATAGCTTTAAAAACCCAGTGGGCGCCTCCCGCATAGGTTTCTAAAAACACCGTCTTTTGTACATCGCCATGTGAAAGAAAATACAAAGGCATTCCCTTCCCCTTGGGATAAATACCATCGGAACTCCAAGCTAAAAACCAAGCGCCGAGCTTTATGGTAATTTTAGTGCACGAAGGCGGTGATACCCAAACAAGAATTTTCCCCTCCTGCACATTCATATGCCAATCGTAAAGCAAAAAGTCGGGAGATAGTTTAAAATACTTAGTTTCTTGTTTCGTATTCAAATTCCACGATTTGAAATAGCTGCCTGCAAACCCGTAAAGGTTATCACCCAAAAGACGCCAAGCATCAAGGTTTAGGTTTTTCTCGAATATTAAAAATGGCTTGTCCCAAATATGGCTGCCCTTGGTCAGATCGATAAAAAACAAAAAGGTTGCGGTATTACCTTCAACACCAACAACAGCTTGATTGTTAAAGGTAAAAATCGTCCCTGACTTCCCCGATTTTAGTGATGCAGGAAGCAATGGGATTTTCATAATACATTGAAAACCCTTTGATTCCAGCAAGCAAAGCTTTCCATCGGAATTAAGCGCAAGAATATTATCTCGAACAGGCGCCATGGTTTCCCAAGGAGAATCATCCAACCTAGGCACGCATTTGGGTTGCGAACCATCCTTCTTCACAAACCAGTAATTGTTTTTGTTATCCGGGACAATGAACGCATTCTGATTAATCGAAACCATTTCTTGCAAGATAAGATGATGATCAGAAAAATCATTTTCAAAGAAAGGAAACTGGGATTCGAAAAGAACTTTCCCATTATTGGAATCAAGACAATAGATTTTCCAAGAGCCATCGTGACAAATTAGTTTATCGCCTAAAATCACAAATCCGAAAGGGTTGGCACTATTGTTGGTTGGTGTAAAACGCCACAACTCTGCGCCTTTTTCCAAATCAAATGCCATGACCGATTTTTCAAAACCGAGAAACAAAGTATCGCCCTGAGCTTTCATCCAAGTGCAAACTTCTCGTAACTTCGAGTCCCAAAGTAAAGACCCATCTGAATTCCGAACAACCTTAAAATCTTGAGAACGAGCTATTGCTGTTAAATTTAAGGTTTTAGCAATTTGAACTAAGCCCTGATCAAAAAGCTTCCCGGCCCCGGTTTGCCTTGATACCCACTTTACATCTCCGACTTTCAAATCTTGTTTCACACTCTTTTCGTTAGGAAGTTGCGCCTTGATTTCCTCATTCATCCTCGCCTGTGGGGCTAAAAATGCCGCATCGGGTTTCTTAGATTTCCCGGCTTTATTTCCCGGATAGATCCGGATCGCATTACGATCAACACTCAATAAAAAATCATCAAAGAGAAAAAGATTGCCTGGCTGTAAACGATGAAATAAAGAAAGATCTGCAGCGGGCAAACCAGTTTTCATGTCAACAACAAATACCCCTTTGACTGTAGGCCAAATATAATTATCACCAAGAATAAACCCACGCCCCGCAGAAGGAAGGGAACTACCATCCGCGGGAATACTCCAAGCATGACTATCTAAACCATTAGTGGCATTTAAGGCCCGCAACCCATTTTCAGTCCCTAACAACAAAACACCATCTTTGACCGCAATCAATTGGTTGACATTTTCAACATCACGAGTCCAGACAAGGGCGCCACTCCCACTATCTAATGCCTGAACCACTCTGTTTCTTGGGTTAAGATGATAAACCATGGCTTCATGAAAAATAGCCCGAAGAGGTGTTGGTGTTTTGATGCTGCGTGCATTTTCACTTGGCGAAACCAACCTTATCCATACAGTTTTTCCTGTCTTTTGATCTACCGCAGTAATGGAACCGCCCCTGCTGGTTGCAACCACTAGGCTACCTGCAAGGGTCAAAAACGACTGCTTGTTTTCTTGATATTGGACCGCTGTAGTTTCAGAAGCGACCTCGCAAGACCAAAGCAAATCTGACGTACCTGCATTAATGTTGTAACAATGAACTTTAGACACCTCTCTACCACTTACCTTTTGGCTAGCAAGAACAAAAACCCTACCTTCATGAACCAACGGGTCACTTTCAAATCTGCTGTTATCCCCCGTGGGAAGCTTAGCCTCCCAAAGCAGCCGGGTCGCACCGGGATTAACTTCCAGGCAAGCAAGAAAGCTTTCGCAATCTAAAATATCATTTGCAACTGGGTCAAAGATTCTGTCCTTGTTTTTAATCGGTTTATCAAGGGTTACCAGCACCCTGTTAGGCGGGCAAAAGGTTAGGGCCATGCTTCGACCCAACCGTAATTGCTGGTTTAAATTGATTTTTGGGAACATCGCGTTAGGATCGTACACGATAGTTTTGGCACCAGAAACTACATCGAAAGAAATCAGTTTGGAACCATCCTGAAACATTATGCGCGAACCAACCCGCAACGGATGGCATGGAAGTTCAGGAGATTTTTGTGGAGCCAAAAGGCTTTTTGCAGAAACAGCTTCTGGCTCATCATTATCTATGGTGGCAATCGAGGTCTTCCAAGTTGGGGGGCTGGCGCACCAGTTTCCTAGTTCGTGCACCGTTGGACCCTGCGCAATAATTGGGTTTCGTTCATTAGTTATGGCGTAGGAAGTCCAGTCGGTGCGATTCAATCGGAATGATTTGGATTGTGAAAATTCTTCAAGCGTTTTAACAAGATTGCCTATTTTTGATGCTAGAGTTCCTTCCTCTTTTGGAAATTCTGATGCAAACTGGTCAAATCTTTCCTTTGTAATTTTACCCAAACCATCCCTGATTAAAGAGCTAGCAACCAATCTGGCCTTAAACAATGGAAGCGTCTCAAAAAATAGAGGTTTATCAAGATTAGACTTTTGCTGCGCCTCGGAATAAAGCGCTAGGGGCAGGCTCCACCAGTATTCAGCTTCCTCAATTTTCGATTGCTCAAAGGCCCTGTCACCCAGCAGAAGGCTTGCATCAATCCCACTCTTACAATAAAGCCCGTTCCGAACAATTTCATAAAGCCCGTGCAAATCTTTTTGCGTTTTAGCTACATCAAACTGCTTTTTATAATTAGCCTCGTATTTTTTAAATTCCTCCGAGTTCTTATCACTTCCTAAGAGGAACACTTGACAAAGCCATGAGGCCCTAATTAGGTGATTTTTGGTATTCATCACCATCGCATCTGGATTTGTTTCAATAATTTTAAAAAGGTTTTCCTGAGAAACTTTCGAGTCTTTTCCAGCCAGGCCCCCTGCCAATTGAATTATCTTTGAAGTTAACTCTTTATCTGGTTGAATTGATTGCTGGGCAAAAAGGAAACAATTGAATAGTCCTGCGCTGAGGATTATTACTAGCCGGGCTGCAATACCAAGGCTTTTAAGCATTAATTTGAACCCCATAATTATTAATGCCCTATGTTACCAAGTCGCAAGCAGGATAAAAGTTTAATTGTTTCTACATTCAAAAAACAAATCCTACTCCACCCCGCTAAGTTTCTTAATTTTAAGAAACCAAACCCCAAACTTCTTAACATTAGGACTTCCTAAGTTTTTTCCGCCTTTCTTCTCCCATCTTTCCAAATAGTAAATAAAATGTTAGTTGGCATTAGTTTTGCTCGGTTTAGTATTTACTCGATTAGTTTTGAATCGATTAAATGTTAAAGTGCTTTGATTGGATTAGTTCCCTTTTGAATTTAAGGATTGCCGAACTTATGGCAAAGTGTTCCTCAAGTTTGATTCCTGCACTCCCCAAGTTGATCGGGTTTGTCACCCTCACCCTTGTAGTTTGCATTTTCACAACTTCGGGTTGCAGCAACAATAACGATGCCTACCCTGATGATGTAGTATACCCGTTCCGTGCAGACCTAATTGTTGACGAAGTTCCAAAACTAACCCACGATCGCCTTCCTGGGCCTGGGCAATTGGATAAAGCCATCGGCCAAATCAAAGAACTGGGTGGCAAAACATTCAGCCCGAAAGATCTTCCAGAAAACCTTCGAACCGAATTAGATACTGAATTGCAACTTACTTTTGGTTCCCCCTACAAACCCTCCGTGGGAATATCAACCCACACGGAAACCATCGCACTTGCAAAATCCTTGAAACTCGATGACGAAACACTTGCAGCAGGTAGCAAGCTTTATCGTAGGAATTGTTTGCATTGCCACGGATTAGCAGGCGATGGCCGAGGCCCCACCGGCCCGTGGGTTAACCCGCACCCCAGAGACTTTAGGCAGGGTAAATTTAAATTTATCTCCTCCAACCCGGGTGGCAACAAAATCAAACCTCGAAGGGAAGATATACTCCGCAGCCTTAAAGCCGGGGTTGAAGGAACTTCTATGCCTGCTTTTGGCTTGTTAGGCGAGCAGGCGCTTGAACAACTTACCAGCTATGTGATTCATTTATCCCTAAGGGGAGAAGTGGAATTTGAAACAACTCGCACCCTGCTAAAAAAGAAAAACAGTGTGACAGAGCTTTTCGAACTTCTACCAGACGAAGAGCCAGCCAAGGAAACCGTGCAAGAATTCGTAAAGCTTTATCTAAAAGATCTTCTTAAGGCTTATCAAAAAGCTGATGCTAAAGGAATTGAACCAGCATCATATCCCAACTTTTCTGATGCCGAAATGCTTGAATCCGTAAAACGTGGGTACCACCTTTTTAGCAGCAGTGCATCGGATGCTTTTGGCTGCGTGAGTTGCCATCAAGATTTCGGGCGACAGACCTTATACCAGTATGATGACTGGGGAACTTTAGTAAGGCCATCTAACCTTACGCTATCCGTATATCGAGGTGGCAGAAGGCCTGTTGATCTTTACTGGCGCATTAAGAGGGGAATTCCGCCTTCAAAAATGCCTGCGGTTACAGTTCCAGCAAGTGAAGAAAGCCAAAAAATATGGGACCTCGTCAACTTCATCGAAGCTCTTCCCTTTCCAGGGTTATTGCCTGATGATGTTCGTTCAAAAGTTTATGGTCAGGCAACCCGCGGGGTTGCAGCGCTTCCCGAAAACAAGAAGTAAAACTAGCAGGAGCAGATTCAGTGCATAGATGCTGGGGCCTATTATTTGCAGCAGTAAACCTCGCAGCGATCGGGTTATTTGCAATTTCCCCCGCTATGGGTTGGTGGTTGCCCAAGAATATCGCCAGTTATGGTGCAGATATTGACCATTTGTTTTACCTCATCCTGGTTGCAACCGGATTTTTCTTTGTTATTACCCAAGGCACGCTTGTTTATTGCATGTTCCGCTTTAATGCAAAAGACGGGGTTAAAGCAAAACACATTCATGGCAATACAAAACTTGAAATCATCTGGACTGCAATCCCAGCTATTATTCTACTCTACATTGGTTTTGCTCAGACACCCACTTGGGCAAAAATGAAATACATCGAAATCGACACATGGTTCCCTATAAGATATAAAGGAACCAATATCGAATCTGACCTGCATGTAACCGTGTTGGGCAGGCAATGGGAATGGCGCATGCGCTATCCACAAGGGCACATTCCCGCAGATCCTCAAGCATGGGCTGATCTAGGGAATCTTCATGACCTTCACATGGTTAACGAGCTTCATGTTTGGAAAGATGCAAAGGTCAAGATTCATTTAAAAACCCAAGATGTAATCCACAGTTTTTTCATGCCAAATTTAAGGCTTAAGCAAGATGCTCTTCCAGGTAAAGTAATGCCCATGGTGTTTTCGCCCATCGAGTCGAATGTTCGATACAATCCAAAAACAAGAATACTTGAAGAGCTTAACCCTAATTCGACATGGGAAATCGCCTGTGCGGAACTATGTGGGGGAAACCATTATCGCATGAGGGGAAAACTTTTCGTTCATGAGTCGAAACAAGATTACGAGCTATGGTTTGCAGATGCTTTAAAAAACCAACGCCTTCATGAATCAACCCGCTTGACTCCCGTCGTCGCTTCAAGCAACGGAGTCACCCCATGAACCATGATTCTAACCACACCACTGAAACAAAGTCGGGATTCCTGACCACCTATCTTTTCTCTCAAGATCACAAGATGATAGGAATACAGTTCCTGTTTTCTGGCCTGATCTTTTTCGGAATAGGTGGGCTTCTAGCTCTACTTATTCGATTGCAACTCGCATGGCCTGATGGCAACCTTCCCTACATTGGGAAGTGGTTCCCGCAAAGCTGGGGGGGCAAAATGTCTCCCGAGTTTTACACCATGCTTTTCACCATGCACGCCAGCATCATGATTTTCTTTGTCATCATTCCATGGCTGACAGGAACCTTCGGCAACTTTCTTATCCCACTTATGATTGGTGCAAGGGATATGGCTTTCCCCAAGCTCAACATGTTTTCTTATTGGGTGATGTGGCCTGCTTTTATCATTATCTTGGCAAGCTTTTTTGTGGATGGTGGAGCAGCAAGCTCAGGCTGGACTAGCTACCCCACCCTATCAAATGTTGGCGCAGAAGCGGGCCTTGAAAAAATCCCCGCCAAGCCAGGCGAGCCTGCAACCTCCTACACCGTATTCAAAGATGATTCTTTTAATTCTCCTTCTTCGCCTGGTGCAGGCATGGGGCAAATATTCTGGCTTGTTTCTCTTATCTTCGTGGGCATTGGCTCAATGATGGGGTCTGTTAATTACATCACCACTATTCTTAATATGCGTGCCCCGGGCATGGATCTTATGCGCATGCCCCTTACGGTTTGGTCCCTGTTTATCACTGCCATTCTTCAAGCACTTGCTCTTCCCGTTCTTACTGTTGCTTTAATGCTGCAATTGCTTGACAAACTTATTGCTACCAGCTTTTTCCTTCCGCCAGGCGGGCTTAGCTTCGGTAATTGGCATACCACTCCAGGGGGCGGTCAACCTCTGCTCTGGCAACACCTTTTCTGGTTCTATTCCCATCCTGCTGTTTACATCATGATCCTTCCAGCTATGGGTGTCGTCTCTGATATTATTTCAACTTTCGCTAGAAAGCCGATGTTTGGCTACAAACCCATGGTGTTCTCGATGGCTGCGATTGCATCCTTGGGATTCATCGTTTGGGGCCATCATATGTTTCAAAGTGGTATGGACCCCAGACTTGGCACCGGCTTCATGCTTGCTACTATTCTCATCGCTGTGCCCAGTGCAATTAAAACCTTCAATTGGCTTGCTACCTTATGGGGAGCTAGCATCCTTTACACTACCGCAATGCTCAATGCTCTCGCTTTTGTATCGATGTTTGTGATCGGTGGGTTGAGCGGAATATTCATGGCAGCTACCCCTGTTGATGTTTATTTCCATGACACTTATTTTATTGTTGCTCATATCCACTATGTGCTTTTCATGAGCAGTATTTTCGGCATCTTTGCGGGCATCACCTTCTGGTTCCCCAAAATGTTTGGCAGACTTATGAACGAACCACTAGGCAAAGTCCATTTCGCACTCACCTTCATTTTCGGAAATCTGACATTCTTCCCAATGCATATTCTGGGAATCGGGGGGCATCCTAGGCGATACTATGACCCTACAATTTATCAGTATCTCGAAAACCTTCAGCCCCTCAATCAATTCATGACGATTTCCGCTATGCTTCTAGGGTTGACTCAGCTTCTTTTTGTATTCAATATTTTTTACTCTTTATGGTTTGGTGAAAAAGCGGGCAAGAACCCTTGGAATAGCAACACCCTTGAATGGGATGCACCATCACCACCACCCCATGGAAACTTCGAGCAAATACCCGTGGTTCAAAGAGGCCCCTACGAATACGCAATTGATGGACCAATGGATTATTTAACCCAATCATCGCCAAAAGTCGAAGGGGTAAAACACCATGAATAAGATCATGGCATTAGCACCATCGAAAACACCCATCATTGCAGTTTGTAGTTGGATTTCTGCAGTTTTAGTTCTTTCGCTCCTTACCTTAGGAACGCTTATCACCACCTATAGGGTTGGTATGGTTGATCCCATCTGGCCTACCGAACCTTGGTATCTGTTGAGCCAAAGCTGGTCTGAACCTTCTGCTGGATATTTCATCGAACACATTCATAGAGTCGTGGGCTACATCAGTGGGTTTGCAATTCTAGGAATGATGCTGACATCTTTCCTTGCAAATAAAACTACAATCAGCAAGGTCGCTTCAGTAATTTGCATCTTGGGGGTTTCTCTGGGCGTGGCTATTGCTATGACAAGTATTGATCGAACCAAAGCCTTGGCTGATCCAATAGGCGCAGTCAACCAGATGAAAATGCGAATCGGCCTCGGCCTCGCTTTAGCATCTGCGGTATTTCTTTTGGTTCAATCAATCAACGCATTTAGAAACAACCAGCAACACGCAGGCTTACAGCTCCTCGCACTTCTTTCCTACCTTGGGGTTATTAGCCAAGGTTTGCTAGGCGGACTCCGAGTTTACCTTCATGCTTTGGTCGGCCCAGAACTTGCAACTATTCATGGCGCAACCGGGCAGATGGTTTTCGCACTGGTTGCTGGTACAGCTATCCTTGCAACTTTCCCTGGTGGTTTTCCAAAACTTGAAGACAAAGAAAAACGAATCCTCCCATTCATCGGCTGGGCACTTGTAGTCGCTCTTTTATTTCAGCTTGCATGGGCTGTAATCGTAAGGCACGGAGGTCAACCTTGGGCGCAACGATTACACATGATTGGCGCTTTCATCGTTTTTGGAATTGTAGCTTGGCTTTCGCTCAGGATGGCTGGTTCAACCTATGCCCGCGCCTTTTTCAAACCCTACACCATACTCTTGGGCTTGGTTGTTTTTGTTCAGGTGATTTTGGGTGTTGAGGCCTACCTTGGCAAATTCGCAACTGGTAAACCTTTGATTCAGGAAGCTGTTTCTTTTGGACAAGCTACCGTTCGCACCTTACATGCATTGACCGGCGCTTTGCTTTTAGCCATCGCCTTTGCCGCAGCATTAAGAATAAGTCAGGTTGCAAAATACAAAGGGCTACAGAATGAAAGCTAGTGCGACTTTAGAATTGAAACTCCCTGCCCGAACCAAATCCCGGGCCATGGATTTTCTCGACCTGACCAAGCCTCGCATCTCTGCTATGGTTTTATTTTCAGTAGCTGCTGGAGGCCTTTACGCTGGCGCTAGAGGCGCTGAACTTCTTGTCGTCTTAAATACCGTCATCGGTACAACCATGGTTTCTGCAGGTGCAGGTGCTTTGAACCACCTTTGGGAACGACGCACCGATGGACTTATGCAGCGCACCCAAAATCGGCCCCTACCCGCAGGCAGATTGCAACCCCTTGAAACTTTTCTCTTCGGTATGCTTCTTGGCTTGGGTGGCACAGCTTATCTATTGGTCACCGTACCTAACATCCTTACCGCAATACTCGCATTCTCCACCTTGGTTTCTTATGTGCTTATTTACACACCACTTAAACAACTCACCACTTGGAATACACTCATCGGTGCTATTCCCGGGGCTATGCCGCCACTTATTGGATGGGTTGGCGTTAGGGGCACTCTCGACCCTGAGGGCCTTGCACTTTTCATGATTCTTTTTGTCTGGCAGATTCCTCACTTCCTCGCCATCGCTTGGCTTTATAGAGATCAATACGCGCAGGGCGGCCACAAAATGCTTCCCTCTTTTGATCCATCAGGCGATGTAACATCCCTTCAAATGCGTGCCTACTGCCTGGCTCTTATCCCTGTCAGCCTTTTCCCGATATTGATCCAAGCTGCTGGTCCGCTATATCTCATGGGCGCTGTTCTATTAGGAATCTTTTTCCTAATCCCCACTTTAAAATTTCATAAAGAACGAAGCATGCAAAATGCCAGAAGTGTCATGCGAGCTTCCTTAATTTACCTCCCGGGTATCTGGGCTTTACTCCTTATTGACCACACCCTTAATCTTTTGTTCCGCCGGTAAGGATTCATCATGATTGTTAGCGAGAACACCACAACCAATCTTCCTATAAGCAATGGCAAGCTAGCCATGTGGCTTTTTCTTGCAACGGAAGTCATGTTCTTTACCGGGTTACTCGCAACTTGCATGCTCTTGAGAGAAAGTGCCCCAATCCCTGGTGCTGGAATTCCTCACTGGCCCAACCAAAAAACCGTTCACGTGGAACCTTGGCTTGGTGCTATGAACACCGTTATTTTGATTTGCAGTAGCCTTGCTATTCTTCTTTCCATCAATGCCCTAAAAGCTCATAAAGTTTCCTCTTCCCTATTTTTCCTTGGCACAACCCTTATCCTTGGAACTGTTTTTCTTGGCGTCAAAGGTTTTGAATACAAAGGAAAATTCTCACACGGCATCATCCCAGGTAATATCGGGGAATGCTTGCCGGGGATGTCTATACAAAGAGAAAAACTACTTCAGCAAAATGGCCTCGCCTATGTTCGTAAAGTACAGGCACAATTACGGATCATTTGCGCAGGGGTCAACAATGACAATCTAAAAGATCAATCCGATGTCATAAAAAATGCTTACGGACTTTATCAACTTACCCTCGATGGGAAAGATTCCCAAAACGATTACATGAGGCCTTTATCCCCTGCGCAAGTCGGCGAAAAAGTAAATATTTTACTGGCAGAGTACCCCCAATTGCACCTGCCCCCCGCAATCCCTAATGGGAATTTATGGGCTTCTTGCTACTTTGCACTTACAGGCGTACATGCAATCCATGTATTATTTGGGTTGGCATTCATGCTAGGAATCTTTGTAAAAGGCCTTTTTGGCAATATGCAATCCATGGAA
Source organism: Gemmataceae bacterium (assembly GCA_044337875.1). Classification (GTDB taxonomy): domain Bacteria; phylum Planctomycetota; class Planctomycetia; order Gemmatales; family Gemmataceae; genus UBA969. The sequence goes on along the minus strand of JBIIMS010000012.1, from coordinate 4,631 downwards.
GGTACGTTGGAAGTCACAGGCCTGTATTGGCATTTTGTCGACCTCGTGTGGCTTGTTCTTTATCCGATTATTTATTTCCTTTAGGCAACAAACATGGAACACAAAGAACATTCTGATAGCCAAATCCTGCTGTTTATTACCGCGACTGTTCTTGCATTCAATGCGCTACTGCTTCCTATCATCGGGGCTTATCTTGAAAACAAGACCAGGCTTTTTGCAATCCTTGGAGTCATCTGCTTTCAAGTCGTCCTTGCAGGTTTAAACTTCATGCACCTTAAACGCGATGTTAAAAACGTCTGGTTCATCATCCTTCCAACGGCTTTACTCTGCTGCTTTTTGATTGCCGGCCTCCTCCCAGATACAATTTTTTATCGCCAAAGGTAACGCCCATGAAGTCTTACCTTTATTCTTATTTGATTCTCTTTTCACTCATCTTTGTGCTCGGCTGTACTAATAAAAAGAGCACCACCGAAAAACTTGAAGATTTTGGCACCGTAGGAGATTTCTCTTTCCTTGAACGCAATGGTGAACAGATTTCTCAAGACGACCTTAAAGGCAAAGTATGGCTAGCATCTTTTGTTTTCACCCGCTGCACCGGCCCCTGCCCTCAAGTTTGCGCCACCCTTGCCCGCTTACAGGAAAAACTAAAGGCTATTGCTGACCTGCGAATTGTTACCTTCACCGTTGATCCTGAACGCGATAACCCCAAAGAATTAAACCTTTACGCTGAAAACTTCCGAGCAGACCCCAAACGCTGGCTCTTTCTTACAGGCAAAGAAGACGATCTACATAAATTAATTAAAGAAAAATTCCGACTCGCGGTCGGCCATAACTCAGCCGAGCAGTCAAAACCCGGCAATGAGTTCATCCATAGCCCTAGAATCGTTCTCATTGACAAGGCTGGACATATCAGGGGCTATTTTGAAGGCACACCCACCACGCCTGAAGGCACCACGGTTGATAAATTCGAAGATAAAATCAAAGCTCTTGAAGCTCATATTGTTACACTTTCCCTGGAGAAATAAGACCGTGGAGTTCCTAAACCAATTCATTTGCCCAGGGTGGAATGCTAGCCTTAACGGCTTGGCAGGCTTATTAATCATCGCTGGCTTTTTAGCAATCAAAGTAGGCAAAAACAAAAAGCTTCACTCTGCTTTTATGCTGACCGCTGTTGCAGTATCCGCAATCTTTCTAGCCTCCTACCTCTACTACCATCTGGTTGTCAAAGGCGGGGTTGCAACCAGTTTTCGTGACAAAAACCCTGCGGCCCCAGATATCATCCGCTACCTTTATTTCACCATCCTCATTTCACACACCATCCTTGCAATTATTGTCACCCCCATGATCCTAATTACCGCCTACCATGGCATTACAGATAATCTTTCCAAACACATGCGGCTCGCCCGCATTACTTTCCCAATCTGGCTTTATGTTTCTATTACTGGTGTTGTGGTCTATTGGATGCTCTATAGAATGTATTAAGCGAGAAAAAATTATGAACATCAATAAATCAATCATTTTAAAAATAAGCCTTGCGGGTTTTCTTGCCCTTGCATTACATCTTAATGCAAACGCTTGCCCCAACTGCAGGGATGCAACACGAAACTCCCCAGAAGCAAGCCAAGAAGAACAATACAACGAGGCCAAAGCTTTTAACAAAAGTATTTACTTAATGGCTGGCATGCCCTTCGCTCTTGTTACAGGCTTTGGAATCTTCCTGAGAACTCTGCTCAAAAAGCAAAACCAGCAACTCAACAAATAATTGCTCCCAGCTTGATTGCTTATTAATCTTTAAAACAATTTATTTATCTACGGGATTGGAACCATATCAAATTGAAATGGTATATCTTTATACTTCATGGCTGTAACAGACTTATAAATCAGGTTCCAATCTGAAAAATCTCCCAATGCCTTATCTTTTAGCAAGAAGTGATACGTAATAGATGCAGTCCTATTTTCCATCATCTCAACAATGTAACCATCCGCTGGCCATTCTTTAAGATTCTTTTTGTTAACAAGTTTTAACTGGTTGAGTACTGCCCAATTCTGGCTCGTATCAAACTCTGGCCCTTGATCCCCTATTTCTGTCTGAATACCAAAGGAAATTTTAGTAGTTCCTGTTATTACTTTTTTAAGACTGGAAGAAGAACCTTTTTTAATTACTCCAGGTTGATCTTTCACACCTTCTGCAACCAATTTAGAAAGACTGCCTAATTCGATTTGCTCAAAACCCTCTGGGATTATAGCTTTGATTTTCCCTTGGATAGAAAAAGTATCACCCTTGCCCCTTTTCAAATAAGGGATGTTTATCACAAAAGGCAAACTCTTAGCCCCTTCCACCGGAGCAAACGACTTTCCCATAGTGGATATAGGAGCAAGGGTTTTCCCGTCGTATTTGGATTCAATTTCATAAGCAACGGTATTAATTAAAATGGGCTCAACCTTATCCGACCACTCAAGCAGAAAATCAAGTTTCGTAACAGAATTAGAAAAAGCCAAATCAATAACTGAAGAAACACGGGTTAGTTTTGTCTTAAAAAAAGAAGAATCAAGTGCTTTTACCTCAAACGCATGAAGACTTGCAATCAAGAACCAAATTGCAAATGCAAAAAGAAGAACAACACTCTTTTTAAAACCCATCACGCTCATAATCCCGCCAATAAAAATTTATTCTTTATCAAAAGCGATGAACCAATAGTAACAGAAACATACTGTAAATGTTATAAAACAAACTAACCAACAACATTCAACTGCTCTGCTTGGCAACTAAATGATAAAACAAGACGCATTGTAGTTTAGAAGGCAATCACTATCTGACAAACGATAAAACCAAGGAAAAGAAGTTATCAAGAGTTGGAGTTTTCATCCCAGAAACTTTGCCCATGTCATCAAATCGCCTTAATTCGACTGCAGATTTATAAAAAGGATTCGATTCAAACTCAGCACTTTCATCAGCAGACATCGGCCCACCTTGAATTTGAAGACTAAGACGTGATGCAGGCGATAGGCCATCTATATAAGCTTTACTTTTATGACACAAATATCTTTTCGCAGCAACATGCAACCTTATGGGTTCTAATATCTCGGGTCCAAAAAACCTTTTCAGCTTTATCACACCCAGATCTTCATGGCGCATATCTACACCATGGCTCGCAACATCTTCACCTTCATCATGTTGAAGATGCCCATAATCATGCAAAAGTGATGCAACCACAATAGCATCTGAACTATTGAACTGCATTGCAAAGGTCGCGGTTTGCAGAGCATGTTCCAATTCGGTTACCGATTCACCATACTGGCGATGCCCAACATTGTTATAGACATCAAAAATCATAAGAACGATTTGATGGGGTGTCATAAATACCAATGCCTAAACTTTAAAAATACAAACCAGCAACCTGAAGACAAATTAAATTCCCAATAGCAAGGAAAAGAATGGCCGCTAAATATAATCGGAAAACGCGCACAGTTTACCATTCATACTAAGGAAAATTCGGCGCAAGGCAGACCCAGACTTAAGGCAGGAATCTACAAGAGATCCTCGCGCAAAACGGTCTCGTCCCCGCATTGGCTTCGTCTGCTACTCCCATTAACCAATGGGCATCAAGTAGGTAGATAAGATTAATATATACCAGCGCCAGCGAAGTAAGAATTCCTGATTGTAAAACGGGCAGTGAAAGAAAAAATAAGAATGGAACCCCGCCTACGCGAAGTTGAAAAAGAACGTACGGCGAAAATAACGAATACACATGAAGCAGGCCCCTTCGACAAGCTCAGGGACCAGATTTAACAATGACGAAGCTGGGCCATTCGGGAAATCAGGGGTCGGTTTTCCTTATCCCGTCAGTGAGCTTATCGAAATGGCCGTTATTAGTTGCTCAGGGATTGGTTTAATCCCACCAATTAGTAGATCACCGTTCCCGGGTAATAACCTTTTTCATCATTCTCTGCGAAAATACGGAATCTTGAAATACAACCAGTGAAGAAAAAGCAGACTACTCCAGCGTAATGCTTACTCTTACCCACATATCTTTCAGAACCGGAGGCGTCAGCGATTGTTGACCTGATTCCTCCATCCGAAATTAGTCTTCCCTGAAAAACTTCAAAACTAAGCATTTGTACCGTTAAGACGCAAAGTCCGCTAAGAACCACCAGACAAGTCCGGCTTTCTTGTCTTCCTTTGCGCTCTTTGCGTCTTGGCGGTAAGAATGCTTTTAAACAGCAAAGAAACACCAGATAGATTGCTCTTTTGATTTCCTGCCTTGGCCTTTCTAACTTGAAGGTGTTAAGTGAAGATCATTTATTACCGTCGTAATCACTTCCGGTTCAGAAAGACATTAATGCACACGGTATAATAAATTATTTGTGGGTAAGAATAGGCACCGCAGTGGCGCTTAAAAGCAATATTACATTTGCAAAGGCGAATAGTGAAAACCACTGGATTAATATGCGGCTACTGAAAAGAAACATCCTTCGCTTGCAAACTAGATCTATAAGCATTAAAAACTTTTATAAAACTCATCCATCCATCCATCCATCCATCCATCCATCCATCCATCCATCCATCCATCCATCCATCCATCCATCCATCCATCCATCCATCCATCCATCCATCCATCCATCCATCCATC